>JBEKLN010000043.1:0-34968 GCA_050010175.1 Rhizomicrobium sp. | reverse complement strand
ATGACGGAACCCGGTGTGCCGTCCCCATGATGCTCGCTCAAGTGGAGCCTTAGCCCCGCTCGGCTCACCTGCGCGTAAAGCGGCGCGTCGGCGTCGAAACGGTGCTCCCAGTCCCACGAGAAACCAAGATAGTCGACGTAGAACTCCCTGGCCTTCGCAATGTCGAACATACGGAAGACGGGCACGACGGCGGTGAAATGCATGAGCTGTCCTCCCGATCGTGCGACGCGAGTTCAGACCGCGCGCATGCGTGCCTCGAACTCCTCGTCGCTGATGGCGTTGCGGGCGACGAGAACGCTGCAGGTCAGATGGTCGCTGAGATAATCCTGACGCGATCCGGACCACCAGCGCGAGAGAAACCCGCGGTTATGATGGCCCACCACGACGAGATCGGCGCAGATGTCTTTCGCGAGCGTCGCGATGGTCGGCGTGGGCTCGCCTTCCGCGAGCCATGCGGTGGGCTTGAAGCCGAACGCCTTCAGCTGAGCCACGGCACGCTCGAGCAGGTCGCGATAGACCTCGGTCTGCTTGGCGGCCGCGCCGCACTGGACGCTTTCGGCGATCATCATGCCCGCGGTGCCGGGAACTACCGACAGAAGAAATACCTCTGCGCCACAGGCTTTGGCGAGCAGCGCCCCTTCGCGCAATGCGCGCGCGCCTTCCACCGTTCCGTCATAGGCGAGCAGAATTCGTTTGAACATGCGGGGTAGCTCGCACCACACCCCAATGACTGTCAATGCGCGCGGTCCCGGGCCGCGGCCATCCCGGCCGGTCGTGGTTCGGCAATACCAAAAGCGTGCAGGATGCGCGCGGTCCCGGGCTCTTCGCTCGCGCGTCCAGAGCCGCTCGACGATCCTGCATGACCCCGTCACAACGGGCAAAGACGACAGCATTGCCCGAGGCAGTTTGCTTTTCCGGCTGGTGCCGACTCAATCCACGACAACGTCGCGTTACGCGGCGCAGGGTCGTTCGGTTGGCGTCCGCTCAAGCAGCAGGCGTGCATCCACGATCGACGAATAGGTCACGGGCGACGGCGTGCCGGGCATATGGCGCAGCGCGGGCATGGATTCCACGGCATTGGCGTCCGACGCCCAGGCCGACAGGATCGCACGCTTCTCGCACTGACCAAGCGCAGGGTCGAGCGCAACCTGGTGGGGCCAGGAAAAGGATCGCGCCACCCGTCTCTGAAGGCCGGCTGCGTCGAGATCGGTGAATGAATTGTCTGCACTCATGACGACCTCCTTCCCGCAATGAATTTCGTTACGGTCGAGCGTGACGATCGCGCCCGCCCGAATCGCGACGGCTCCGTCCGGCAGTCAGGTAAAACCGGCGCATGTCCGTTCAAGAGGACCGGCGACAAGTTTTTGCGACAATTACGGGGGAGCGTTCGCGGCACGGGTCTGCAGGAATTGCGTGAAGATTCCGTTAGCGGCCGGCTAAGGTTCGCAGCGGCATCCCGCAAACCGCAGCTCATCACCCCCGCGCTTAACAGTGGAGCGAAAAGCTCTGGGCGCCACTGCGAAGGTCGTCACCCCGCTGAGGTAGTGGTGTAGCGACAACCTGGTTGGCGTCGCAGGGGCGGGAAGCCACAAAGTGGCCTACTGTCGCCACATGCTCGTCTTAGTCACTTTTTTGAAGGGCGGCGATACTCGGCAATGACCTTTAACATCTGCTCTCCAGCCCGCCGCAGGCCGTCTGGAATCTTCTCGAGGCACGATGGCTCGATCGTCATCTTTCTCAACATTCTTACGAGCGTGTCGCGATCTTCGTTGAAATCAAACAAACATCCGCGCGTTTCTTCATGAAATTCAATCACGTCCGATTTATCGGCCAACAGTTGACCCAGAATGAGTGCTGCGATTGCGGCCTCGTAAGGCCTTTTTGCCCGCTTCGCATAGCCTTCAACTCCGTACGCGGAGACAAATATACTTCCGGCCTGGGATGTTGAGTAATAATTGTAATGCAGCTTCCCGCCCTCGATGAATGCCAACATAAGAGGTGTAATCGATACAAGCTGATCATACGAACTACCAGAACGCACTTTCTCAGAAATTGCTGCCACACTCTCGATCAAGAGATTATCAATGAGAACATGTCTCAACTTGGGCGCGATGTCATACTCGTTTCCGACTTGTTCTGTTCGTGCGCCGCCTCGAGTAAGTTGAACCGGAACAGAGAGATAAACGGATTCAAAACGGAACATTTTTTGCGAATTGTTCCATCTCAGGAGAATTTCGTCGAGATAACCAATCCACGCGCCTAAATCCCATATTCCAACTCGAATGACGTCTCCTTTGGGCGATCCGCTGCCCAATAGACGTTTCTTCTTTGGAGCCGCATTATTCGTGCGCGACGGCGTAGGCGGCTGAGATGGTCCTCGATAGACGCGACTTTGCTTCCTCTTCATTTTGCGCTCCCCGCGAACAATCGCTGCGCACCAAAATGTCGGTACAACACGGGTATGCCCCATTCCACGCGTGCAGTCTCATCCTTATCTGCTACCAGCGTGGCAAAACTTTGAATGCGGCCAGCCAAGACAGCTTCGTCGATGTCGCCGCACTCGAGCAGCTTGCTATACAGCTCAGTGGAAAACTCAGCGATGCTGTCCGCTGTGATGACCATTTGATTGGCGACCACGGCCGGGATGTTACGCTGAAGCAAAACACTTGCCGTATTCGAGAAGCGCGCCTTGACATCTGTCTGCCCCGTTGCACACGCGCTCAACACGAGCAATCGTGGCAATCTTCCGGCAAACAGTGCGCCCAATTTGGAAGCAGGAAGAAATCTATCTTCGCCAGCTCCTGAAAGCACGATGCCGCCCACTGCTTCATTTTCGATGTCTCTGATCTCACCATGCCCGAGGAAATGAACAACGTCCCAAGGCTCGTCGCGTTCCCGAAGAGCGCTGCTAATCGCGACCTGCGTACCGACAGCCCGCACCTCAAGTTCAACCTTACCCTTTAAACGAAGTCGAAACCGATCCTCCATTGCCTTCGTAAATCGGTCCAAGGGCACAATCTTGTCGTCGGGAGCGCGAGAAACTAACAGAAGAACTTTGAGCTTTTCTGGGGGCACTGGAAGCGCACCCATCGACTCTTGGCCAGACGATATGATTCGAACCAGGGCTCGGTTTACTTCAGGCCCCGGGAGGTCGTTGTGCCCATGAAAAAATTCCCAAGGTAGTCGGCGTAACTCGCTATCATTCGTGATGAGATTTATGCGTACACCCTTTCTACGCGCCGACGAGTACAGCTCGTGGACATCTCCGCCGAGCAGCACCTGACCAAGTTTCTCTCCGTAGCGCTCTAGTTCCTTGGACGATACAGTGACGCGACCATAGAAACTTTCTTCGATGTTATCTCGCGTTTTTAGCAGTTCCGCGATGGTATTATCGGTCGGGAGCTCAGAAAAGGCGACCTCGTCACCGAGGCGCGCCGCGACAAAAGCGGGTTTGCCGCCCCGCGCGCCTAACAACGTAATATCTAAGGCGTTTTGCAAAGGCATGGTATTTACGAAACCTGAATTCGACGTTCAAATGTGCGAATTCGGACCACGCCATACGTCGTCTTGTTGTAAGGATTCGCGGAGTAATTGAAGTTCAGACCCTCTGCTTCCCAATTCTGTTTCGGAACCAACATCCCGGTGGAGCCGAGAAACAGTGGAGGATTCTTTTGAAATACCGAAACGTCAGTGTATCGCGTCAGGACGTAGGTCCCATTACCGACGCAACCAATCACGGTCCGCGAATCCCCTCCAGTATACTCATCACGAGCATAACGAGAGAAAGCAAGCGTTAGCGGCCTGCTCTTGATCAGTGGCTTTGCAGCGGCATCGGTAAATCGACTTACCATTTCGTCGATGAGTCGCATTGCATCAAGTGCGATACCCGGAAATCCGAGACTGCTCACAAGTCGCTTCGCAGTTTCACTCTGGCCAAAGTGCAAAATTTGCTGCCACCATTTTGGCTCTTCGTGCACAATTACTTCGAATCGGAGTTGTCCTAGACCACCCGGAATTTCTATCGGCCTGCGCTTAAACGTGTTGGCAAAGTTGTCGTTCATTTTCTTTGGCTCGGCCGCGTTCGAACCTTTCGTCGCGTGTTCATACAGGTCGAGTCCGGCAGCAATCGACCAAAAAAGAGGCTCCAAGGGAGAGGTTGACGCTTCATCCTTACCGAGATCGAAGCGCAGGGTTGCGCGCATTTTATCACTGATATTCGACGTAACGTTTTCGTCGAAATGAAAAGCCAATAGATTTACGGCAGCGTCGATATCTGGCTTTTCATCTGAACCGACAATTGTTGGATCGACCTTGGTAAGGTCGATAAGAGCTTCTTTTTCGTCACCGACGCGAAAGAGCATAAATTGCTCTTGGTCGATGCCGGGAATGCCCGCGTTAGTGCGCGGACCTAGTAAAGCTCGAGGAGGCCCTGCTAGTTGCTGAAGGTCAAAATTTGTTATTGGAACGTATCCACTCGCTCCAAATGTGACGGCTGTATTCGCCATTTTTTGGCCCCCGGCGCGGAAAGACCTGATTGCTTTATCAGCATTACTAAATTTGAGAAAGTCACATGGTCACAAATCTTGCAATATATGAGCGAATATGGAACTGGCTGTTTGCCGCCCGCGCGGTCGTCGCGCCTTCAGCGATTTTGCCCGCCGCGGATTTGCCTGCAGCGGCGGCGCGACGCAGCGTGAGCAGCTGCTCGCGCGAACGCGGTGAACGATGAGTCAGGGGTCACACAGAATCGATCATTGCACATGCACGGGTTGAACAAGGGGCGTACGCGCTAGTGGACGATGACAAGTCGTTGAGACGGAAAGGTCGAAAGAATCTCGGGGGGCAGGGACTATGGGCACTGCGTTATGCGATCGTGAGCGATGGCGCAATTCGCTGCTCGCGCCGCGGTATGCGCCATGAACCGGACACATAGGGAACCCGAATGCGACCTGTGCGCATCCCGATTGCGACTTTTTTTGCTCCCCTGGAGGAGCGGTCCGTGACGCATTCGTGGGTCGTTTTGGACGCCGCGGCGTGACACGAACGCGACCTGAACCCGACATGCTCAGGCAACGTGCGTGACCCCGTCGCCGCGCTGCAGCGATGCTGCAATTCGCTGCGCTCAACCGCCATCGCGAGCCTGCGCGCAGCGCAGACAGAATTCTCACAGGGAGGCGGCGAGACGATGAGACGCCCCGGTCTCTCACTGCCTCACCGTCTCGCTGTAGAAAAAGCTTCCTGCGCGCTACGCCCGCCACTCTGTGGTTCTGCGTCTCTGTGTGAGACTTTCCAGGCGCTCATCCTGGCCGGAGGAACCAGGTTTCTACGGAAAATCAGATATACCAATTCAGTTGACAAATATCCGAAATGGACTTATTGAGGACAAATCAGATACGAAACGGACAGTCATGAGCGAATCTGACGACTACGCGGTGGGCTACCGGAAGCCCCCGAAGCACAGCCAGTTCCAGAAGGGACAATCCGGAAATCCCGGCGGAAAACGGCGCAATCTGCCGACCAGCGGCACCTCGGCGCTGGCCAAAGTCCTCGCCCAGCGGGTCACCGTCCTCGACGATGGCGGCGAAACCCGCATGTCGCAGATGGAGGCCCTGATGCAGGAACTGGTGCGGAAGGCCCGTGCCGGCGACACGCGCTGCCTCAAGCTCGTGCTGGAAAAGCTCGACGGCCTGGAAGCCGACGACGCTGCGAAAATGGAGCTTGAGCAGCTCTGCGAGAAGGCCGCCCGCGAGGATGATCGCCGGCATCGGGCAAGAGAACCTGTCGCGGAATCTTCATCCGATCCGCGGGCAGAAAATTGAAAAATTCCCTCAGGAATTCCCTGCCTGAGGGAAAGTGATGAGCCCCAATTCACCACGCGACATCGCATGTCTGGCAATGACCGGCGCCAGTCCGTATATCCGAAGGCGGAACAAGGAGTTGCCATGGCCCCGCCCTGGAGCCCGTCTAGCTGGCGTACCAGGCCCGTCCGTCAGGTGCCGGAGTATCCGGATCCCGACGCGCTGACGGCCGTGGAGACGCGCCTGAAGACGCATCCGCCGCTGGTGTTTGCGGGCGAGGCGCGCAATCTCATGGCCTCGCTGGCGCAGGTCTCGGCAGGAAAGGCGTTCCTGCTGCAGGGCGGCGATTGCGCGGAGAGCTTCGCCGAGTTTCATCCCGACAACATCCGCGACACGTTCCGCGTGCTGCTGCAAATGGCGGTCGTGCTGACCTATGCGGGCGCGCTTCCGGTGGTGAAAGTGGGCCGCATCGCGGGCCAGTTCGCCAAACCGCGCTCGGCCGACACCGAAACCCAGAACGGCGTCACGCTGCCATCCTACCGCGGCGACAACATCAACGCGATGGAGTTCACGGCGGAAGCGCGCAATCCCGATCCGGCGCGCCTGATGCAGGCCTATGCGCAATCCGCGGCTACGCTCAATCTCCTGCGCGCCTTTGCATCGGGCGGTTATGCGGATCTGCACAATGTGCATCGCTGGACGCTGGGCTTCATTGCCGGCTCGCCGTCGAGCGAACGTTATCGCGCGCTGGCCGAACGCATCACCGAAACGCTCGAGTTCATGGAGGCCTGCGGCATCACGCCGGATTCCGTGCCGCAACTGCGTCAGACGGATTTTTATACCAGCCACGAAGGGCTGCTGCTGGGCTACGAACAGGCGATGACCCGCATCGATTCGACCAGCGGCGAATGGTACGACACCTCGGCGCACATGGTCTGGATCGGCGATCGCACGCGCGATGCCGAGGGCGCCCATGTCGAGTTCGCCCGCGGCATCAAGAATCCCATCGGACTGAAATGCGGGCCGTCACTCGGCGAAGACGAGCTCCTGAAACTGATCTCAATCCTCAATCCCGACAACAAAGCGGGGCGGCTGACGCTGATCTGCCGCTTCGGCGCGGACAAAGTAACGGAGCGCCTGCCGCGGCTGATCCGCGCCGTGACGCGCGAAGGCGCCAGGGTGGTGTGGTCGAGCGATCCCATGCACGGCAACACGATCACCTCGAACACCGGTTTCAAGACGCGGCCGTTTGAGCGAATCCTGAAGGAAGTCAAGGCCTTCTTCGACGTGCATCGCAGCGAAGGCACGCATGCCGGCGGCGTGCATTTCGAGATGACGGGACAGAACGTGACCGAATGTCTGGGCGGCGCGCAGGCCATCTCGGAGGAAGATCTGTCCAGCCGCTATCACACGCATTGCGATCCCAGGCTCAATGCGAGCCAGGCGCTGGAGCTTGCATTCCTGATGGCGGAAAGCCTGCGGTCGGAACGGATGAAGGACGCACGCTTCGCAGTGTCCGCCTAAGACGGGCTCGCGGAGCAGAGAGGGGCAATGGCATGGGCGCCGCGAGACTTCTCGCGAGGGGTTGGATTGCGTTCTGCCTGTTCGCGGCGGGACATGCGCTGCGGCTGGCGCTGATATCGAACGTTCCCGCGGTGGAGGCGCTGCAGCAGATCGGCGTGTCGACAGCGCTCTATGGCGCGATGGGCATTCTTTTCATTGCCGGTTACGGATTGTCGTCCGGCTTTGCGGTCTCTTTGTCGGTTGCCAATCTGAGACCGACGCACCTCTCGCCCGGCTTCAACGAACTGGTGTTCATCGTCTTTGCGCTGCTCGCCTTCTATGTGCAGACGGTGTTCGCACCGCTGCACGCTACGGGTCCAGTCGTCGATGCGATCCGCGGTGCGCTGCGTTTCGCAGTGTTCGGCCAGCGCGTTCTCGAAGACAAACTCTCGGCCTGCGGGCTCGACGGCGGACGTGCGCTCACGTCGGCGGTGTCGTGGCTGCTCGCCTTTATCTTCTTCGGCTCTGCCGTGTCGCGCGTGCGGCTGGCCGCAGCCATCGTGCGCTTCGAACGCAAGACGCGGATCGAAGCCTTGGGCCCGCAATCGCTGGCGCTGGCGCTCGGCATCGCCTCGGTGGTGGGCATCCAAATGCTCTTTATCGGCAGCGCCTATACCGCGGCGACGTGCGGCGTCCTGTCGGGATTGCTCGGCGACGTGCTGATCGGCATCGGACCCTTGATGCTGTCCTATCTGATCGTGGCAGCGATCACCAACCTGCTGGCGCTGGGGCAGGACGGGTGAGTAGGCAGTAGGGACAACCGCGGCTCACTGCCGATTGCCGACTGCCCCTGTTCACACCACCTTGTCCGGCCCCAGCCGCACCAGCATCTTGCCGATGTTCTCGCCCTTGAAGAGACCGATGAAGGCATCGGGCGCGTTCTCGATGCCGTCGCGGATTGTCTCCTGCCATTTCAACTTGCCGTCCTTCGCCCATCCGCCCATCTCGCGCAGGAACTCGGGCGTCAGGTTCATATAGTCGGACACGATGAAGCCCTTGATTGTGAGCCTCATGGGAATGACCATGATGATGTTCGACGGTCCCGGCGGCGGCGAAGTGGCGTTGTACTGCTCGATCATACCGCACACCGCGATTCGTCCGAGCGGGCGCATGTTGGCGAGCGCCGCATTCAGATGGTCGCCGCCCACATTGTCGAAATAGACATCGATGCCGTTGGGCAGCGCTTCATGTACCGCGGCGGTCAAATCGCCTGCGGTCTTGTAGTTGATCGCCTTGTCGACGCGGGCTTCGTTGACGAGCCAGTCGCACTTCTCGGCGGAACCGGCCGAGCCCAGCACGGTGCAGCCCTTGTTCTTCGCGATCTGGCAGACGACCGCGCCCACTGCGCCGGCGGCCGCGGACACGAACACCCGCTCGCCTTCCTTGAGTTCTGCCACTTTCAGGAGGCCGGCATAGGCGGTCAGTCCCGGCATGCCGAAGGTTCCCAGATAGGCCTGGATGGGGGCGAGGGCTGGGTCGATCTTCATGAGGTCGCCGCCGGAGGAGACGAACCATTCCCGCCAGCCGGAGAAGTTGTTGACGTAGTCGCCCACCTTGAACTGGCCGTTCTCATTGGAGGCGACCACCTGGCCCACGGCGCCCCCGCTCAAGGTCTCGCCGATCTGGAACGGCGGAACGTAACTCTCCCGGTCCACCATTCGGCCCCGCATATAGGGATCGACCGACATATAGATGTTGCGGACCAGCACCTGGCCCTTACCCGGTGTAGGGACCGGTGTCTCCGCCACCTCGAAATCGGCAGGGCTCGGCATGCCGGCGGGGCGACGTTTCAGGCGGATTTCGCGGTTGATCCTGTCGGTCATGAGCGGCTCCTTGAACGGGTCTTGTGGGAGTTGTTAAGCCTGACAAGCCTAGGCACGGGGAGGGGGTGTAACAAGCCGAAACATTTTATGAGTCGCACTCCGGCCGGGCATGTGGCTCATAAGTTCTTGCACCTGCGGGAGAATCCCTTCTTTGCGCGTTCAGTGTCAGCAAAGCCCGCGTGTACTACGTGCCGGAGTGGTTGGGATCGGGACCTTCGGCCGTCATCACGCGTCCAAGTATGCACGTCTGTCTTCAGTGGAAATGGCCGGAGTCGCGGACCCTTGCGCTGACGCGCGCAAGCACGCATCCGCGACGCTGGGTGTTCCCGCGGTGGCCGACTGGAAGGAGCTTCTCGGCGCTGTCGACGTCGTCAGTATCTGCTCGCCCGCCATCACGCATGCCTCCATCGTCCGCGCGTTTCTCAATGCCGGCTCTCATGTGCTGGTGGAAAAACCCATCGCCACAAAGCTTGATGAAGCCGATCAGTTGATCGCGCTGGCCGAAGCGACCGGCCGCGTGCTCACCGTCGGCCATCAGGAGCGCTTTGTCTTCGCGCGTACCGGACTGCTTGATTATGTGGATTCGCCGCTCGAAGTGGAATGCTGGCGCATGGGCACATGGTCCGGCCGCGGCGGCGACGTCAGCGTGGCCGTCGATCTCATGATCCACGATCTCGATCTGGTACACCGCCTGATACCGGGTCACGTGATCGATGTCGAAGCCAAGGGCTATGCCCGCCAGACGAGCCGGCATGATGATGAAGTCGGCGCGCTGTTGACGTTCGAGAACGGCTCGCAGGCCAGGTTGATAGCCAGCCGCATGGCGCCGTCGCGAAGCCGCGGCATGCGCGCCATTTATCCCGACGGAGTCATTGAAATCGATTTCATCGCGCGCACGGTTCGCAATACGACCAACCGCGCGCTCAATCCGCTCAAGCTCGACGATCCTCTGGGCGAGTCGGTGGAGTCCTTCGTCAACGCCGTGCGCTTCGGTGCGGCCACCCTTGTTCGGCCCGAAGAAGCGCGCAAGGCGCTCGAGACTGCGCTGATGATCGACATGGCATGCAAGACCCAATCCCACGCGGGCGCGCCATCCGCCGTCCGCTATGCAGCGCACGCCTAAGCGGTTTGTTGGGCGAACACCCCAATCTCGTGTAAACACCCGGAATGAGAGACGAGTTCCGGATCGCGCTCGCGCAGCTCAATCCCGTCATGGGCGACATCGCCGGCAATCTTGCCAGGGCGCGCGTTGCCCGTGCCGAAGCGGCCCGGGCCAAGGCCGACGTCATCCTCTTTTCCGAGCTCTATATCGTCGGCTATCCGCCGGAAGATCTCGTCCTGAAACCGGCGCTTCAGGGCGACGCGCGACTGGCCGTCGAGAAATTCGCGCGCGACACAGTCGATGGCGGCCCCGCCGTTCTCATCGGCGCGCCATGGGTGGAACAGGGCGAGCTCTACAACGCCTGCCTGCTGCTCGATGAGGGAAAAGTCACCGCGAAGACATTCAAGGTCGATCTGCCGAACTATGGCGTGTTCGACGAGAAGCGCGTGTTCACGCCGGGCAACATGCCGGGCCCCTTCAACATCCGCGGCGTACGCGTCGGCGTTCCTATCTGCGAAGACATCTGGACTGCCGACGTGGTGGAATGCCTTGCAGAGACCGGCGGCGAAATCCTCCTGGTTCCGAACGGCTCGCCGTTCGAAGCCGGCAAGGAAGACGTCCGCCTCAATCTCGTTGCCGCGCGCGTGACGGAAGCCCGCAGACCCCTCATCTATCTCAATCAGGTCGGTGGACAGGACGAACTCGTCTTCGACGGTGCGTCCTTCGTCGTCAATGCGGATTGTACGGTCGCGATGTCGCTGCCGGCGTGGGAAGAACGCGTCGCGGTGACGACCTGGCGGCACAAATCCGAGCAGTGGGTCTGCGACGCGGGCGAGCGCTGGGCAGGCGAAGAACTCTCGCAGTCCATCTATCATGCGATGATGCTGGGCCTGCGCGATTACGTGGACAAGAACCGGTTTCCCGGGGTGGTCCTGGGGCTCTCCGGCGGAATCGATTCCGCGCTCTCCGCCGCCGTGGCGGTGGATGCGTTGGGAAAGGATCGCGTCCGCTGCGTGATGCTGCCGTCGCGCTTCACCGGGGACGAAAGTCTGGAAGATGCCGCCGCGTGCGCCAAGCTTTTGGCAACAAGCTATGAAATCGTTCCCATCGAACCGGCCGTGCTCACCTTCGGCGAATTGCTGTCGCCCGTGTTTGCGGGCCGCACGCCCGACACGACGGAGGAGAATATCCAGTCGCGCGTGCGCGGCCTGATCCTGATGGCGATCTCGAACAAGTTCGGGCCGATGGTGTTGACGACCGGCAACAAGTCCGAAATGAGCGTCGGATATGCCACGCTCTATGGCGACATGTGCGGCGGCTATAACGTATTGAAGGACGTCTACAAGACGGAGGTCTTTCGCCTCGCGCGCTGGCGCAACCAGAATTTACCCATCAACGCCAAAGGACCGGCCGGTCGCGTGATTCCGGAGAACATCCTCGTACGGCCGCCGACGGCCGAGTTGCGCGCCAATCAACGTGACGAGGATTCGTTGCCGCCCTACGACATTCTCGACGGCATTCTCGAGTGTCTCGTGGAGAAGGAGATGTCGTTTGAAGAGGTCGTGGCGAAGGGGTATCATCCCGCAACGGTGAAACGCATCGAGCAGCTGCTCTACGTCGCCGAATACAAACGGCGCCAGGCGGCGCCAGGGGTCAAGGTCACACACCGCTCCTTCGGGCGCGACCGGCGCTATCCGATCACCAACGCGTTTCGGGACGCGCGGGACATATGAGCGTGCTCGTCCGTTTTGCGCCGTCGCCGACCGGACTATTGCATGTCGGCAATGCCCGCACGGCGATGCTGAACTATCTCTTCGCAAAGAAGGAAGGCGCGCGTTTCTTCCTGCGCATCGACGATACCGACACCGAACGCTCGAAGCCGGAATACGAACACGCCATCATCGCGGATCTGGCCTGGCTCGGCATGACGCACGATCTGTTTGCCCGCCAGTCGGTGCGCTCGGATGCCTATGGCGCGGCCATGGAAAAGTTGAAAGCCGCGGGACGTCTTTATCCCTGCTACGAATCCGCGATGGAGCTCGATCGCAAGCGGGCCCGGCAGATCGCGATGCACAAGCCGCCCGTTTACGACCGTGCGGCGCTTGCACTCACCGATGACGACCGCACCAAGCTCGAGGCACAGGGACACTGGCCGCATTGGCGTTTCAAGCTGTCGCGCTCGAGGGTGAAGTGGCACGACCTGTTGCGCGGAAACGTCGAGATCGACACGGCCACTTTGTCCGATCCCGTGCTGGTCCGCGAGGACGGGCGGTTTCTTTACACGCTGCCGTCGGTAGCTGACGACATCGATTTCGAAGTGAGCCATATAATTCGCGGCGAAGACCACGTCACCAACACAGCAGCCCAGATTGAGATATTCGAAGCGCTCGGCGCACGCGTGCCGCGATTCGCGCACTTTCCTCTGCTCGTCGGCTCTGGCGGCGAAGCGTTGTCCAAGCGTCTCGGCTCGCTGTCGCTAAGACAGCTACGCGAAGAAGACGGAATCGAGCCTCTGGCACTCGCGTCCTATCTTGCCAAGACCGGCACATCCGATCCCGTCGAACTGAAACCGTCGCTCGACGTGCTGGCCAGCGAATTCTCGTTCGAGAAGATCGGGCGCGCGCCGGCGCATTTCGACCCGGTGGAACTCGTCAATCTCAATGCGAAACTGCTGCATGCGCTTCCGTACGAGGTCGTGGCGGGCCGGCTGACGGACATGGGCGTTGGCGGCGACGCGGCGTTCTGGGACGCAGTGAAGCCCAACATCACGAGGCTTTCAGATGCGGTTGATTTGTGGACGTTGATCGCAGGACCCGTTGCGCCGGTGATCGAAGACATCTCCCTGGCGGCGAAGGCCGCCGATCTTCTGCCGGAGGAACCCTGGACCGAGGCGACCTGGAGCAGCTGGACATCGGCCGTATCCGCCGCGACCGGCGCCAAGGGCCGGGCGCTGTTTCACCCGTTGAGGCTTGCGCTGACCGGCCGCGAGCATGGACCCGAGCTGAAAAAACTGCTACCCGTCATCGGTCGCGCGAAAGCTCTTGCGCGCCTCAACGGGGAAGCGGCGTGATCTTTCGCCACCACATCGGATGTTTGATTTGCGGCTGACGCCGCAACATTCCCCTTTTCTCCGACCGCCAAATCACCTTATTGCCGCTCTCGTTGAAACGGGACTCACCGGACCATGGCCACACATCTGCGCCTCTACAACACACTTTCCCGCACCAAAGAAGAATTCACGCCGCTCGATCCGGCGAATGTGCGCATGTATGTCTGCGGTCCGACTGTCTACGACTACGCGCATATCGGAAACGCGCGGCCGGTAATCGTGTTTGATGTACTCTTCCGGTTCCTGCGCCATCTCTTTGGCGAGGATCGCGTCACCTATGTGCGCAACATCACGGACATCGACGACAAGATCAATGCGCGAGCTGCCGAGCTTGCGGCAGCGAAGAATATCCTCATCGAGGCCGCACGCGCCGAAATCACGGCGGTGACCGCCAGGCAATATGAAGACGATGTGGCCGCGCTGGGCAGCCTGCCGCCTACACAAGCGCCGCGCGCGACGGCGTACGTGCCCCAGATGATCGCGATGATCGAAACGTTGATCGGGGCCGGCCACGCCTACGCGGCGGAAGGTCATGTTCTATTCGATGTGTCCTCCAAGTCTGACTACGGCAAACTGGCGCGACGTTCGCTGGACGAGATGGTGGCAGGTGCGCGGGTGGACGTGGCCCCTTACAAGCGCGGCGCGATGGATTTCGTGTTGTGGAAACCGTCCGACGCCGACACGCCGGGATGGGAGAGCCCGTGGGGCCGCGGCCGTCCCGGGTGGCACATCGAATGCTCGGCGATGAGCGAAGCATTGCTTGGCGAAACCTTCGATATCCATGGCGGCGGCATCGATCTGATGTTTCCCCATCACGAGAACGAGATTGCACAGAGCGAAGGCGCCCATCACGAGCATCCGCTCGCGCGGTATTGGCTGCACAACGGCTTTCTCAATGTCGAAGGCGAGAAAATGTCGAAAAGCCTCGGTAATTTCGTAACGATCCGCGAACTGCTCGCCGATTGGCCGGGCGAAGTGCTGCGCCTCAACATGCTACGCGCGCATTATCGACAGCCGATCGACTGGACCGTGCAGGGCATGAAGGAAAGCTGGAACACGCTCGAGCGCTGGTATGCCGATGCGGAACCCGTCGCGGACCGCCATGTCGGGGCGGAGTTGCTCGCAGCATTGAGCGACGATCTCAATACGCCACAGGCCATCGCGGAGTTGCACCGGTCGAGCCCGAAAGAGCTTGCAGGCGGGCTCTCACTTTTGGGCTTCTCTACCATCTCCGAGCGCATCGAACAGAGGCCGTCAGTCGACACGGTCGAGATTGCCGACGCCATCGCGGCCCGCAACGCGGCGCGCAAAGCGCGTGACTTCAGGGAAGCCGACCGGATCCGCGACGAGCTCGCGGCGAAGGGAATCGTATTGAAGGACGATCCTTCCGGCACGAGCTGGGAGTTGAAACGGTGAACGGTGCATTGGTTCCTCCCCTGCGAAGCGGGGGAGGGGGACCACGAAGTGGTGGAGGGGGCAGCGACATGCGCGACGCTTCCGAGCGCCCCCTTTGTCTTGCGTCGCTTCGCGCCGCAATCCGCCTCCCCCGTTTCGCTGTCGCTTCACGGGGGAGGAGCCCGTCCACATGACCGGCGAGCGACTCTACGTTTTCGACACGACATTGCGCGACGGAGCGCAGACGCAGGGCGTGGACTTCTCCGTCGAGGACAAGCGGCAGATCGCGCTCGCGATCGATGCATTGAGTGTCGACTATATCGAAGGCGGTTGGCCCGGCGCCAATCCTACCGATACGGCCTTCTTCTCGGAATCCCTTCCGCTCAAAGTGGCCAGACTCACCGCGTTTGGCATGACAAAGCGTGCCGGGCGAAGTGCCGCCAATGACCCGGGATTGGCCTCGGTGCTCGATGCGAAGGCCTCTGCCGTCTGCCTCGTCGGCAAGACATGGGATTTCCAAGTCGATGTCGCGCTGGAGATTCCGCGCAGCGATAATATCGACGGCATTGCGGTCTCTGTCGCCGCGGTCGTCGCGAACGGCCGCGAAGCGCTGTTCGACGCAGAACATTTCTTCGACGGTTACAAGGCCAA
Source organism: Rhizomicrobium sp. (assembly GCA_050010175.1). GTDB lineage: Bacteria > Pseudomonadota > Alphaproteobacteria > Micropepsales > Micropepsaceae > Rhizomicrobium. The sequence continues at coordinate 19,527 of JBEKLN010000043.1, read as the reverse complement.
CCCCGCCTACGCGCTCGATTGCCTGAGGGCGGCCCATCAGGCCGGCGCGCGCTGGTTGGTGCTCTGCGACACCAACGGCGGTTCGATGCCGGAAGACGTCTATCAAATCGTGCAGGAAGCCGGGACCCTGCTGCCCGACGCTGCGTTCGGCATTCACGCACACAATGATACGGAACAGGCGGTCGCCATCACGCTTGCTGCGGTGCGTGCCGGTGCGCGCCAGATCCAGGGAACATTGAACGGTTTGGGCGAGCGTTGCGGCAACGCCAATTTATGCTCGTTGATCCCGACGCTCCTGTTGAAAGAGCCATACAGCTCGCTCGTCGAGATGGCTATTTCGCACGGGCAACTCGAGCGCATCACGGCGACGTCGCGCCTGCTGGACGAAATTCTCAATCGCGCGCCCCACCGTCATGCCGCTTATGTCGGCCCGTCGGCCTTCGCCCATAAGGGCGGGCTGCACTCCTCGGCGGTGCAAAAGGACCCGCGAACCTATGAACATGTGCCGCCGGAAACAGTCGGAAACGTGCGGCGCGTTCTCGTGTCGGATCAGGCGGGGCGGTCCAATCTTCTGTCGCGTCTGGCTGCGGCCGGCATCGACATCGACGCACGGGACAAGCGTCTCGCGCGATTGCTCGAAGACGTCAAGCAGCGCGAATACCTCGGTTATGCTTACGATGGCGCCGAAGCATCGTTCGAATTGCTGGCGCGCCGTGCTTTGGGCCAGGTGCCCGACTACTTCGATGTTCAAGGATTTCGCGTCATCGTGGAGCGGCAGCGCAACGTCGACGGCGATCTCGCCACGGTTTCCGAAGCGGTAGTGAAGGTGAAAGTCGGTGACGAGATCTTTCACAATGTTGCAATTGGCAATGGCCCGGTGAATGCGCTCGACGGCGCCCTGCGAAAAGATCTGGGCAAGTATTCCGCTTTTCTGCAGGACCTTCGGCTCGCCGACTATAAGGTGCGTATCCTGACGAGCGGCACGGAGGCGGTTACGCGCGTGATGGTGGAGTGGGCGGAGGGAGGCGGCGGGCGCTGGTCGACGGTCGGCGTATCGTCCAACATCGTCGATGCCTCCTTCGAGGCGCTCGCGGACGCGATCTGCTACAAGCTCCTGAAGGACGGCGCGAAGGCGTCATGAACGATCAGCCGTCCGAAGGTGCCGACGAGACGGCCGGCATCCTTTATGCCGGCCTGGCTTATGCGATCTGGGGCATCGTGCCGCTCTATTGGCGCCTGCTCGGCAGTGTGCCGCCGCTCGAGCTCACCATTCATCGCATTCTGTGGTGTGCACTGTTCATCGCCGCCGTGACGATCGCGCGCGGACATGTTTGGCGGATCGTGTCGATTTTCCGCACGCCGCGCCTGGTGGGCGCGCTCGCACTGACGAGCGTGCTCATCACTTGCAACTGGACACTCTTCATTTATTGCGTGGCGACGAATCAGCTCGTGGAGGCAAGCCTCGGTTACTATATGACGCCGCTTGTGTCGTTTGCGGCCGGCATGGCCTTCTTCGGGGAGCGCATGTCGCGCGTGCGCCTGCTGGGCGCCGGTCTGGCGGTGGTGGCTGTTGTCATCCAGATGATCGGGCTCGGCCATTTCCCCTGGATCGGTCCAGGGCTGGCATTGTCGTTCGGCTTCTACGGCTATTTCCGAAAGCTTGCGCCCGTCGCCGCACTGGATGGCTTGCTGGTGGAGACGCTGCTGTTGTTTCCGCTCACCATTGCCCTGGTCGGTTTCTGGGCGATCAAGGGGACGGGCGCCTTTCCGTCGCGCGATCTCGTGAAGGACACGCTCCTCGTTCTGAGCGGACCTTTGACCGCGATCCCTCTCGCCATGTTCTCTGCAGGCGCGCGCCGCATCCGGCTGACGACGCTCGGGTTCCTGCAATATGTCTCGCCGACCGTGACGCTGCTGCTGGCCGTGTTCGGCTTTCATGAGGCGTTCACGCGCACCAGTGCCATCGCATTCGCCTGCGTCTGGCTGGCGCTTGCGATCGTTGCGCTGGAGGGGCGGCTGTCGCGGCTCAGGATGAAGCCGGCTGAGAGCCGATAATCCGTAGCGCATCTGCGGCCGTCGCGGCCGATGCGTGCATCGTCCGGGCTTCCGGCCTCACGAATCCGCGACTGACCAGATGATCGATCAGCAGCCGGAGCGGTTCGAAATAACCGTTCACATCGATGAGCACGATCGGTTTGCGATGCTGCGACAGCTGCGCGGTTGTGATCACTTCGAAGTATTCGTCCATGGTTCCGAGGCCGCCAGGCAGAAGCACAAACGCATTGGCACGCTCCATCATTTCCGTCTTGCGGTCCTGCAGTGTCGGCGCGACGATGAGTTCCGTTCCGCCTTCGAACGCGATCTCCGGCCGCTTGAGAAATTCCGGGATGACGCCGATAACGTCGGCGCCGGCCGCGCGTGCGGCACGCGCCACTTCGCCCATCAGGCCGATCGTTCCACCCCCAAACACCAGGCGGTGGCCGCCTTCGCCGATCAGCCTGCCGAGGTCGCGGGCCGCTTCGGCATAGGCGGGATCGTTGCCGTAAGACGATCCGCAGAAGACGCAGATCGACAGCAATCGGCCTTTGCCCGCCCTTTCGGCCCGGTCGTTTGGGGAGGCGTTGCCGGAAGTTGCAGACGCCATATGCCCGGCGGTATTGCGGTCGGCCATCGGGATACCTACACAGAATCGATTCACAGGGTACGATCACTGCGCTTTGAGGGCCACGGGAATTCGCCCGCGGCGCTGCAACACAAGAGATCATCGGCGATGGCACATCCCCTTCTCGAGTCAGGCGACGGCGCGCCATCGCTGCGTCCGCTTTATATGCTCCTGCCCTATCTGTGGCCGAAGGGACGTCCGGACCTCAAGCTCAGGGTCGTCGTCTCGCTCCTCTGCCTGGTGCTCGCAATCGTTGCGACGAGCGTGGGTCCGGTGATTTTCGGCAAGATCATCGACAATTCCAATCCGCATCAGTCCGTCTCAACAACACTGCTGTCGGGGACGTTCGGACTCATCGGCGGCTATGCCCTCGCGCGCATTTTGATGCAGGCCTTCGCACAATTGCGCGACGGCATCTTCGCAGAAGTTCAATACCACGCACTGCGCGAAGTGGGCGTGTCGACCTTTGCCCATGTCCATACTCTCTCCTTGCGCTTCCACCTCGAAAAGAAGACGGGCGGCCTGTCGCGCGTGATCGAGCGCGGTACCAAGGGCATCGATACGCTTCTGTCCTTTCTGCTGTTCAGCATTTTTCCGACCTTTTTCCAGCTGCTGATTTTCAGCGCGATCATGATCTGGTCGCTCAACCTATGGATCGCGCTGACCACGCTCGCGATGGTCGGCGCCTATGTGTGGTTCACATTCGCGATCACGCGTTGGCGCGTAAAATATCGCCGCCAGATGAACGACAGCGACACCGAGGCGAACACCAAGGCGGTGGACAGTCTGATCAACTACGAGACGGTGAAATACTTCAACAATGAGAAACACGAGACGCGGCGCTTCGACAAATCGATGGCGAAATACGCCGACGCATCGATCCAGGCGCAAACCTCGCTCTCGCTGCTGAACTCCGGTCAGGCCGCGATCATGGCAGTGGGCATGGGGCTCGTCATGGCCATGACGCTCGTCGGCATCACCCGCGGTCAGTTCACCGTCGGCGCGCTGGCAATGGGCAATGCCATCCTCATGCAACTCTATCAGCCGCTCAATCTGCTGGGCACCGTCTATCGCGAAATCACGCAGGCGCTGGTGGACATGGAGGCGATGTTCCGCTTGCTGTACCAGCCTCAGGAAGTGATGGACAAGCCGGGCGCGAAAGACCTTGTCGTCCATGGCGGGGAAATCCGCTTCGACAATGCCGTGTTTGCATACGAGCCGGCGCGGATCGTGCTGAAGGGAATCAGCTTCATCGTTCCTGCCGGCAAGACTGTCGCCGTGGTCGGTCCCTCGGGTGCCGGCAAGTCGACAATTTCGCGCATTCTCTACCGCTTCTACGATATCAAGAGCGGAAGCGTGACGATCGACGGGCAGGATATTCGCGACGTGACGCAGGCATCCTTGCGCGCCGCCATCGGAATCGTGCCGCAGGACACCGTGCTTTTCAACGACACGATCCGCTACAACATCGCCTATGGCCGCATCGGCGCGAACGAATCCGACATCAAGGATGCGGCTTCGATGGCGCAGATCGATCCCTTCATCCGCGAGTTGCCGCTGGGTTACGATGCGATGGTGGGCGAGCGCGGCCTGAAACTGTCGGGCGGCGAAAAACAGCGCGTCGCCATTGCGCGTACGATCCTGAAGAACCCGCCGATCCTGCTGCTCGACGAAGCGACGAGCGCACTGGACACCGGAACCGAACGCGAAATCCAGAGCGCACTGGCGGCGGTGTCGAAGAACCGGACGACCTTGGTCATCGCGCACCGGCTCTCCACGGTTGTCGATGCCGACGAAATTCTCGTGCTCGATCACGGTCAGATCATCGAACGCGGACGCCATTCCGAACTCGTCGCGCAAGGCGGCCATTACGCGTCGATGTGGAACAAGCAGAAGGAGGCCGCTGCTGTCCGCGAGCGCCTGAAGGAAGTCGAAGCGGACCCCGACGTGCAGCCGGGGATCGCCAGCGTCCAAGCCGTCGCTGCGGACTGACTACTCTGCCGCTTCCCTGTCGGGTCGCCGCGGGCCATCGGATGCAATCCGTGCCCGTCCGAACTGATCGTTGGCGACGCCTGTCTGCGGCCGGAACCAGCTCCTGAAGCGCGCGATGGGATGGATGCGATAGGGCGCAGCCAGCATCGCTGGCACGAGGCCCAGCGTTATCATCTTCGAGAACGCAAGCCCGAAGACGATCGCCGTGGACAGCTGAACCCACATCAAGGCGTGCGGTCCGCCGACCGTGACCTGACGCGTGACGAAGTTGATCTCGATGGCGAGCATCATCGGGAAGAGGCCGCCTATGGCCGTGATCGTCGTGAGGAAGACGGGCCTCAGGCGCTGCGCGCTGCAGCGGATCACGGCCTCGACGGGATCCATGCCGGCCTTGAGTAACCGGTGATAGGTATCGATCAGCACGATGTTGTGGTTCACGACGATGCCCGCCAGCGCCAACATGCCCGTACCGGTCATGATCAACGAGAACGACTGGTGCATGACGAGCATACCGAGCAGGGCGCCGACCATGGCGAGCACGACGGCGACCAGTACGACAAAGGTGTGATAGAAACTGTTGAACATCGTCAACAGCACGATGGCGATCAGAAACAGCGCAAGAAACGCCGCCATGATCAGGAACGATCCGGATTCGTTGGATTCTTCGTCCGCGCCCTTGAAACTCACGCGCACCGTCGAAGGGAAGTTTTGCGCAGCGATCCAGCTTTTGAGCTTGGTGACTTCCGCGCTGGCCAGAATTCCGGACTTCGCGTCGAGATTGGCGCGGATGTGATAGACGCGGTGGGCGTCGATGCGTTCGATCGAATTGACCTGCTGCGCCGGCACGAGCTTGACGAAATTGCTGGCTGGGACCATGCCGCCGGTTGTGGCAACACGGATGTCGTCGAGAGCATGGATGCCGCGGGCGGGCGCGGGGTAACGCACGCGGATATCCACCTGCTGCGTTGAGTCCTCGGGCCGGTAATAGCCGACGAGAATTCCGTCGGTCACCAGCTGCACGGCTGTTCCGATCGACTGCGCATTGGCGCCGAAGCGGTTGGCCACGTCGCGGTCGATGTTGACGTCCCATTCGATGCCGGGCAGCGGTCTCGTGTCTTCGAGATCGCGCAGTTCCTTCAATCCGTCCATGAGCCGGCGGATAGCACCTGTGACATTGGCGAGTCCGAGATGATCGTCGGAGGCCACATCGATCATCACATCCTTGCCGGCGGGCGGACCCATGGAATTCGCCCGCACCTCGACATGCACGCCGGGGAGGTTTGCGGTCTTCTTCCGGATATCCTCCAGAATGGCCGTCCCGGATCGCCGGGTGGTGTAGTCGGTCAGCTCGATCGTGATCTCGCCGATGTTGTCGACGGGAACACCGCCCTGGTCGTTCAGGGTGTTCTGCTCTTCGCCGCTGGTCGCGTAGATTGATCTTATGCCGTCGCTCGATGCAACGATTCGTTCGACCCCCGAAACAATATCTCGCTTCTCCGATGCCGAAAGATTTCCGCGTGCGGATACGAGGATGCTCGCTTCGTCCGGATCGGTCTGGACGAAGAATTCCGTCCCATAGTTGTGAAAGTAGAATACCCGACCGATAACGATGACGACGAGAAGTGCGCCGATAAAAACGATCATCGGGTGAAGCGTCAATTTTTCTGCCAGATGCGCGTACCAGCCCGTGATGCCGGGAATGTCGCGCCAGTCGCCGGTCTCCGACGCTTCAACGGCCTTTTCGTGCTGATCATCCCGCGGCGGCGGCCTGCCGAAGATGCCGCCCAGCACGGGAAAGAAAACCAGCGCGACGAGCATCGACGCACCCAACACGATGATGAGCGTGATGGGAAAATAGCTCATGAATTTTCCGGGAATGCCGGGCCACAGCAGCATCGGCAGGAACGCGCCGATCATGGTGGCGGTGGCGCTCACCACAGGCCAGAACATGCGACGCCCGGCCTCGGCGAAGGCGTCGTGCGGACTGAGGCCTTCCGTCATTTTCCGGTCGGCATATTCCACAACGATGATGGCGCCGTCGACGAGAATGCCGACCGCAAGAAGCATCGCGAACAGGATCATAAAGTTGAGAGTCATGCCCGTCGCGTTGAGCACCAGGAAGCTCAGCAGGAACGACGTCGGAATGGCGACGCCGACCAGAAGCCCCGACCGCAGGCCGAGCGCCGCGACGCAGATGATCATCACCAGAATGATGGCGAGGACGATCGAGTCCGACAGCGAGCCCAGATCGTCGCGGATGAACGTGGACTGATCGAACATGTAATTGACATGCACACCAGGCGGCCATGTCTTCGAAACCTGGTCGATCAGCGCGCGGACCTTCGCGTTGTTCTCTATGACGTTCGAGCCGATGCGCTTGGTGACTTCCAGCGCGATCGTCGGTTGGCCGTTCATACGCGCGTAGCTGGTGGCGTCGTAAAAAGTGCTGTGCACATCGGCGACGTCGCCGAGCGTGACGGTCGCGTCCCTGGTCGAGCGGATCGGCAACGACAAGACGTCCTGCGCACTGTCGATCACGGCGGGCACCTTGATCGCGAAGCTGCCGTGACCCGTGTCGATGTTGCCCGCCGCGATCAGCCGGTTGTTGTTGGAGACGGCGTTGAACATCTCCTCCTGCGTGATACCGTAACTTTCCAGCTTGGAGGGATCGATCACGATCTCCAGCATCTCCAGACGCTCGCCGCCGAGATTGACGTCGAGCACACTGGGGATCTGCTTGACCTGGTCCTTCAGATCGCGGGCGAGTTTCAGCAGCGTGCGTTCCGGCACGTCGCCCGATAGTGCGGCAGTGATTACGGGAAACAGGCTGTTGTTGAATTCCTGGACGATGGGCTGCTTGACGTCCTGCGGCAGCTCGGCGCGTGCGGTTTCGACCTGAGCACGAACGTCTTCGAGCGCCTTCTCCTTGTTAAAGTTCACGTCGAATTCGAGGATGATGACGGCGAAGCCCTGATAGGCGCGCGCCGTCAATGTTTTCAGGCCTTCGATGGAGCGGAGATAATTCTCCATCGGTTTGACGAGAAGGCGCTCGCTGTCCTCCGGGCTGATGCCGGGATAGGCGATCTGCACCGCAATGACGGGGATCGGAACATCGGGATTGGCCTCTTTCGGAATGCGGATATAGGCGATGACGCCGGCAACGATGACGACCAGCATCAGCGCCAGGACGACGCGCGCATTACCGACGGCCCAATCGACGATGCGGATCATCCGTGTTTACCCCCGTCCCGCACCGCCACCACGTGCTCGCCCTCAGTGACGAAGGATTGTCCCACCGTGATCACGTCCGTACCGCCACCGACGCCGCTGACCCACATGCCGTCGGGGCCGTCGGATACGATGTCGACATGGCGGAAATGCACGATGCCGCGCTCCACCGTGCGCACGCCGACGGCGCCGTTGTCGGCGAGGACGAGGATGCCCGGCGAGATTTTGACGGCCTTGAGTTCGCGCACCGGCACGCGAATGTCGGCGCTTACGCCGTCCTTCAACCGCGCATCCGGGTTGGGCAGCTCCACTTCGACGCGAAACGTGCGTGTCGTGTCGTCTGCGCGGTTGGCGACAAAGCGGACTTTTCCCTGTACCGTTTCGCCGGTAACAAGCGCCGCGCTTGCTGGCGATCCGACGGCGATCTCGCCGACTTCGCGTTCTGAGACCTGCCCCACGGCCAGGAAAGGTTCAGGTGCGATCAAGAGCGCGCATTTGTCGCCTGCGCGCATATAATCGCCGACATTGACATACCGGTCGTCCACCAGGCCGGCGAAGGGTGCGCGGATCTGCGTATTGGCGAATTCGATCTCCATCGTGCGCTGCTGGGCTCTTGCGGCCTCGAGCGATGCCGCAGATTGCGCGACCTGGGTCTTGGAGCGAAAGCCGTTCTTCTCCAGGTCGAGATCGACTTGGTGCTGTTCCATCGTCTGAGCGACCAGCGCACGGGCCTGGGCAAGTTTGGCGGCGCGGTCGTTGGTCTTGATCTCGCAGAGAACTTGGCCTTCTCGGATCCTGTCCCCTTTTTCGAAATGCAGCGACTGGACTACACCATCGACTTCGGCGCGGACATCGACGGAATGCAATGCCTGTGTGCGGCCGCGCACGGTAATGACGGCATCGCGGTTCGCGGACGTCAGCGCCTGGACGCGTACGCGCGGGATGTCGGACGTCCTGGCAGCAGCGGATTCGTTTGAAGAGCGCGAACTTCCGCCGATCTGTCCGGACGCAACCCAGACGACCACCAGCAACAGGATGATCCCCGCCCACCTGTAGCTCGGCCTCGTGGTGCGCCAGAAGCGCAGGACAGTGTCAAACATTTACGCGCTCCAACTACTCCGCCGCTTCGGCCCGCGGCGTCTCCATGTCCCTGCGATGCGTCCCGAGATAATCCAGCATCGCCGTGAAAATCGCCCGCCCCAGTCCCATGACGAATTTCTCGCCGGGGGCGGCATCCGGCGTGTCATGTTCGGCAATGTGTTCGAGATGGCAGCAGCATTGGCGGATGTATTCATCCGTCATGGCGCACACGCGTTCGGCCGGAAGCAGATGCGCGAACAGCATGGCAAAGGCGAACGGCGAACGGTGCTTGTCTTCCGGCAGGGGTTTCATGAGCGCGCCGATGAATGCGGTACGGCCCAGGGGCGTGATCGAGTAGACCTTGCGGTCGGGTCGCTTTTCCTGCGCCTCTTCACGCACCGAGACGAAACCGTCTTCCGTCAGCCGGCTGAGGGCCGGGTAGATCGAGCCAAAACTCGCTTCCACGAAATGCTGGTAGCCGCCCTCTTCGAACAGCTTCCTGATCTCATAGCCGGTGGCATCTCCCCGCGTGAGAATGCCAAGGCAAATGGTTCGGACATCCATCCCGCGTACCCCCAACCTATACCGGACCGATATAAATCGAGCCTATATATGTTCGCAGGTGCAAAATTCAAGTAAATGCCGGCGCCCAAAAGAAATCAGCCGCGCAGGGCTGATCTGCGCGACCGCTAACAGTCGAAAATAGCGGCTGATCAGATCAGTTCGATCCGGTCGACCTCGACGCCCTTCATACCCTGGCGGGTCGAAAAGCGGATGCGCTGTTCGGGGGCCAGGACCGCAACGCCGGACCGCCGAAGCGCACTGGCGTGGACATAGACATCGCCACCACCGTTTTCCGGCATGACGAATCCAAACCCCTTCTGATCGTTGAAGAATTTCACTCGACCTTCGACCATCGGGCCGGTGGGACCTGAATCTTGATGACCACCCCCATGCCGGCCGCCCCCACCGAAGCGGTCTCCGCCACCGAAACGGTCTCCACCGCCGAAACGATCCCCGCCGCCGAAACGGTCACCTCCGCCGAAACGGTCTCCACCGCCGAAACGATCGCCGCCGCCGAAACGGTCACCTCCACCGAAACGATCACCGCCGCCGAAACGGTCGCCGCCCCCGAAACCGCCCGAGCGCGGCTTACGCGCCGGCGCCGATTGGTCGGCAGTACTGGTGTCTATGTTGTGCACTGCAACAACTTGTAGGCCTCGCGGGGAGTCCTGCAGATCACACACGACTGTCGAGCCCTGCGGAACATTCTGCTGCCCCAGCGCCGCCAGCGCCGACGCATGACAGAATGCGTCCGACCCGTCTTCCAGCGTGATGAAGCCATAGCCCTTCGTTGCGTTGAACCATTTGACCGTACCCTTCGCAGAAGCCATCGCGAGCGGACGGGAACCGTTATTCTCGAAATTTGCCATGAGATCGCCGAAATAAACCTGCCGGCCGCCTTATAGGATCGCGCCGGACACTACCGGCAAGAGTTCAGCGCGACGACGGCTATCATGCCCAAAACTGCGGCCAAACCGCAACAGGGAAGTCTTCTCGGTCCAATGCCTTAATCGCGTTTTCTTGGTCGTTTTGCCGGAACCCGCGCACTGATTTTCTTGCGACGTGTTTTGGTCTTCGCAGGCAGGGCCAGATCCCGCGCCTCGCGAACGAGCAACTCGAGCTCGCGACCCGGCACTTTTTTCAGATTGACGAAACACCGCGTGGCTTTGCCCCAGTGCAACGGTTCGAATGCATCCGGGCGCACATCGAACAGCAGTTCCTGGTGTTCGTCGCCGATATGGAACATCGCCTTTTCTTCTGCCGGCCGCAGCGTAATGAAAATCCGCCGCTTCGTACGGAAAGCCGGCACCCCCCAATGATCGACTTCCTCGACACCTTCCAGCGCAAGCGCAAACTTTCGCACATCGGCACATGTCGACATCGCCACGGGTCCCGTACAATCAAGCGGCGTGATACCATCATCACGGGTCGACGGGGACAAGTCATGCGGGCGAGTTCAGTTGCAGCACTAATTTCGATGGGTGCATTCATCGCGATGGGTGCGGTGGCGCAAAACGGCCACGGGCCGGCGCATCAGTCCCGGGTGCCCGAAGCCACCCTATCTTCTGCCGAAACAACAGCTCATCCGCTGACCCGTGACGACGTGTCGGCGTGGCTGGACGGCATGGTTCCGTTTGGAATTCAGCGCGGCGGGATCGCGGGCGCAGTCGTCGTCGTGGTCAAGGACGGGCAGGTTCTCGTCGAAAAGGGCTACGGCTATTCCGACGTCAAGACTGAGAAGCCTGTCGACCCGAAACGGACTCTGTTCCGGCCCGGCTCGATCTCCAAGCTGTTCACCTGGACCGCCGTGATGCAGCTCCAGGAGCAAGGCAAGCTCGATCTCGACCGCGACGTGAACGCCTATCTCGACTTCGAGATTCCGCCTGCGTTCGGTAGGCCCATCACTCTACGAAACCTGATGACGCACACGCCGGGTTTCGAGGAAACCATCAAAGGCCTGTTCGTCTACGATCCGAAATCGAAACTGCCGCTCGGCCGCACGCTCAAGACGTGGACGCCCGAGCGCATTTATCCGCCGGGCGAAGTGTCGGCCTACTCGAATTACGGCGCAGCGCTGGCCGGCTACATTGTGCAGCGCGTATCGGGCGAAAAATTCGAGGATTACGTCGCCCATCACATCTTCGCGCCGCTCGGCATGACGCATGCGACGTTCGAGCAACCTTTGCCCAGTGCGCTGGCGGCCGACATGTCGCACGGCTACCAGGATGCGAGCGGCAATGCCAAGGAATTTGAGATCATCAATGTAAGCCCGGCCGGCGCGCTTTCGATCTCCGGCGACGATCTCTCGCGCTTTATGATCGCGCATCTGAACGACGGCGCGTATGGCGGCACGCGTATTCTGAAGCTCGAGACGGCGCGGCTGATGCACAGCAACATCTTCCGGCCCGAACCGACGCTGCCGGCCATGGGCCTCGGTTTCTATCATGAGGACCGAAACGGCCACGTCATCGTCGGCCACGGCGGCGACACCGTCTGGTTTCACAGCGACCTGCACCTGATTCTGGATCAGCACGTCGGGCTGTTCATTTCCGAGAACAGCGCGGGCAAGGAAAGCGGCGACATCCGCCGCGCCCTGTTCACAGGGTTCATGGATCGCTACTTCCCGCTGGCGAAATGTGCGCCGTTGGCGACCCTGAAGTCTGCTGCGGCCGACGACGCGCTGATTGCGGGCCAATACACGGCAAGCCGCCGCTCGGAGTCGAATTTTCTGCGAATCGGCGACCTGTTGGGCGGGTTCAAGGTCGCGGCCAATGACGACAACACGATCACGATCGACGCCCTGCATGACCTGAGCGGCACGCCGGAGAAATGGCGCGAGATCGCTCCGTACCGCTGGCGCGAAGTGCATGGCGACCGCGTGATCGTGGCGCAAGTGAAGGACGGACATGTCGTTCAGCTGACGACGGATCGCATTCCACCGATCATGATTTTCACGCCGGCGTCATGGCTCGATTCGCCGTTATGGAACCTGCCGTTGATTGTGGGAACCATCCTCATGCTGGGGCTCACGGTCATCTTCTGGCCGGTGAAAGCGATCCTGCGCTGGCGGTACGATCGCGAATTTGAATTATCCGGCTGGGGCGCGACGGTCTACCGGTTCACGCGCATCGTGGCCCTGATCGATCTTGCGTTCTGGGGAGGCTGGATCGGATTCGTCGCCTATGCGTCCGACCATCTGGAGTTTTTCGGTCCGAGATCGGACATTCTTCTGCGCGGATTTCAGGTCCTGGGCATCCTGGGAACGATCGGCGTGTTTTTTCCGCTTGCCGAACTCGCCGTGGCGCTTCCTGACCGAAACCGCCCGTGGTGGACAAAGGTCTCCGATGTGCTGGTCGCAGCCGCGTGCGTCGCAACCGTCTGGTACGCGTTCAGTCAGCACCTGATATCGGTGGGATTGAATTACTGAAGACGAGAGGCGCGCTCAGAACTCCGGCTTCACGCCGTTCTTTTCGACGGTCGCCGAATTGAGAAACACATGTCCGCCTTCGTCGGTGGCGACGCTGGCGAAGACGGCAAGACCGGGGGATACATCAGCCTTTTTTCCAGGAATGACAGCGACGATCGGTGTCGACGGAGACACGTCCACGATCGCGGTCCCCGTGCAGCCCGGCTGTCCCGGCATCGCGCGGCCCTCGCATTTGCCGTCAACCATCTTTGACCCGTGATACGTCACGCTGAGTTGCCAGTTGCCGGCGCCTGGCATCACCGTGCCGTTCGTCATGCTGCCGGCCAACATGGGCGCTGCCTGCGATGTCGTGACCGAGCCGTTCGTCATGCTGCCCATGCCTGTCGATGAGAGGCGCGACGAGACCGGATGATGATCCCACTGATACTGGCCTTCGCCGACCACCAGCGGGAGAATGTGAACCTCTTCGGCGCGGAGGCGACCATTGACGCCGGGCACCGCCGTGATGCCCACGAAATCCGTCGGTTTGATCTGGTTGAAGGTGCGCTTTTCGACGAAGCCATATTGCGTTTTCGGCGTGATCTGCGCGGCGACTGTCGCTCCCGCATCCGTGCGGATCGTGAGCGTGGTGGCATCGATGCTTTCGACCATTCCGCGCACGATTGATGGCTTCAGCATGGGTGCCGGCGGCGCATCGGCCGCCATCGCGACGGCAGCAGATGCGCAAAGCAGCGCGGCAGCGAATTTCAGGCGCATTGATGTTTCCTCCTCAAGACATTCTCGGATAATTTGATATTCATGCCGGCGTCATTCTTCATCGGGATACGGGCCTTTGCCGCCGTCCGCGATGAACTTGTCGATGCGCGCGGTGAGCACGGGTAGCGGGACGGAGCCCAACTCGAGTACCGCATCGTGGAAGGCGCGGATGTTGAACTTCGGGCCGAGTGCCTTCTCGGCCGTCTCGCGTCCCTTCACGATCGCCATTTCGCCCAGATAATAGGACAGCGCCTGCCCCGGCCAGGCGATATAGCGGTCGACTTCCGTGTCGATCTCGTGTTCGGGAAGCGCCGTGTTGTCGAGCATGTATTTGATCGCCTGCTCGCGGGTCCAGCCCTGCGTGTGGATACCGGTGTCGACGACCAGCCGCGCTGCGCGCCAGATCTGATAGCCGTACATGCCGAAACGATCATACGGCGTTTCATACATTCCCATTTCCAGACCGAGTTTCTCGCAATACAGAGCCCAACCTTCGCCGAAGGCGGAGATGTAGGTATGCTGGCGAAATTCCGGTTGGTCCTTGTGCTCCATCGCCAGCGGAATCTGGAACGCATGGCCGGGCGCGGATTCGTGCAGGGTCAGCGCCCTCAGATTGTAAAGCGGGCGATGCGGGAGGTCGTAAGTGTTGAGCAGATAAACCCCCGGGCCACCGCGTCCCGATGTGTAAAACGGCGCCATGTCGTCGGGCACCGGTTTGATCGCAAAGCGCATGCGCGGCAGCCGCCCGAAATATTGCGACGCCTTGCCGTCGAATTGCTTGGCGATCCATGCCGCGCGCATCAACAACTCCTGCGGCGTCTTGGCGTAGAATTGCGGATCGGTACGGAGGAATTTCAGGAAGGCCGGGAAGTCACCCGTGAATCCCGTTTCCTGCATGACCCTGACCATCTCGTTGTGCAGACGGGCAACTTCGTCGAGACCGAGTTGATGAATCGCCGCCGGGTCCATGTCGAGCGTCGTGTATTCGATAATCTGCGCGCGGTAATACGCCTTGCCATCCGGCAAATCATAGGCGGCCAGCGTCTTGCGCGCACCCGGTACATATTCGTTGCGCATGAACGCGAGGACCCTGGCGTAAGCCGGCTGCACGTCGTCGCGGATCACGGCTTCTGCTTCGGCCTTCAGCTTTGCCTGTTCGTCAGCCGTGACCGATGCGAGCATGTCCTTGAACGGCGTGTAGAGTGGCGTGTCGGTCGGCTTCGCACCGGTGATCGACGTGAGAGAGGCATCGCGGCCCTGCAACGTCACCTGCGGGGGCGTGAACCCGCGCTTCAGGCCTGCGCGCATCTCCACGATCTGCTCGTCGAAATAGCGGGGAATATCGCGCATCTGCGCGATGTAGTTCGTGTAGTCGCCGGGTGTCTTGAACGGTCGCCGCGCAGTATAGCCGAGATCGGTCCAGAACGTGGTGTCGGAATTGACCGGCATCTCGTAGTCGCGGAATTCCTGGCTCGCGATCAGGCCGGCGATCTGCGGCTTGTAGACGTCGTAGTTGACCTGTTCATCAGGCGACAGCTTCGCTCTGGGAATCGCGTCGATTTCGCGCATGACATTCTTCCAGTAGACGAGCCGCGCCTCCTGGCTGGCAGCATCCACTTTCGGCAGATGGTCCATGATCCCGCGCTGGCTGTCTTCGTCGTCGGCGAATTGCTCCTCGCGCCATTTCCACTCGCGCGTGTAAATTGCCTTGAATTTTGCGTCCATGCTAGGTTCGGCGGCTTGAACGGGGGCAAGGATTGCCATGGCGATCAGAACCGTGGCGCAGCTTAGGATCGAAGCGTGCATGGAAGGGGAATCCATCAAGTTTCGGGACCTCTTATAGCGGTTCGGTCCGCTTTGTGTGATGCAGGAAAACGACAGAAGAGCTGGAATCCGGGGTATCCGGACTCCGGCTCCTGGCGCCGGCAGAGCGGGTGATCTGCCGGCCTTACTTCACGATGACCTTGGCCATCATGCGGGGGTGAATGGAGCACACGTAATTGTAGGTGCCGGACTTGTCGAAGCGGAAGGAATAGGATTCATTGGTATCGAGCGCGCCCGAACGGAAAAGTCCGTCGACGCTGGTGACGGTGTGCGGTTCGCCGTCGAGATTTTTCCAGGTCACCGTGGCGCCCCGCCTCACAGTCAGGGACATGGGCGCGTAGTCGAAATTCTTGATGATGACCGAAGGTTGTTGCGGCGCGGCGGACGCCGCGGGCGTAGCAAGCACGACCACCTTTGCGATGATGGCCGCAACGAACACTGTTCTCGCGACTATGCGCATGGTTTCGCTCCCTCACTCGATCAGGCGAGCGTCGCGTCGGCGAGCGACGCGGCCGCGGGATGCGATGTGACGGTCACCGAAGTAAGGCCCAGCATCTGTGCGAGTTGATCGGGCGGCACCGTCAGTGGCCCGGGCCCTGGCCCAACACCGGGCTGCGGCTGCGGATAGGCCGTCGCGCGCGCCGTATGAAAGACGATGGCACCTTCGATCTTCTGCACGATCTGGTGGATGTGCCCGTTGAGCACGGTGACGGAGCCGAAGCGCCGCAGCATGGTGATGAGCTGGTCGGCATCGCCGGTTCCCCACCCCCAGGGCTCGTAAATGCTCCACAGCGGCATATGCGCGAAGACGACGATTGGTGTGCTCGAGGATCGCCCCGAAAGATCGTCGGCCAGCCATTTCATTTGTTCGTCACCCAGAATGCCGAGACCGCCTGGCTTGAAGTTCATCACATTGTTGAGCGCAATCAGATGCACGCCCTGATGGTCGAAACTGTAATAGCCCTTGTTGTTAGAAGTTTTGCCGAAACGGGCGAAATACTCCGATTGATTGGCGTCCGCCACGTCGTGCTCTCCGGGTACGGTGTGGAGCTCCGGCGTCCGCAATCGCCCAAGCAGCTGCTGCGCCGTGTCGAATTGATCGGCCCTCGACAGATGCGTGATGTCGCCGGTATGGATGACGAACTCCGGCTGGTTCGGGATGGCGTTGACGAGATCGATCACCTTCACGAACGTGCCGATCACGTCGGGATTGGCCGGCTGGTGAAAGCCGATGTGGGAATCGCTCAACTGCACGAAGAGAGGCGAGCCCAGCCGCGCAACGGCATTGCCGTCACCTGCGGCCGCCAGCAGATCGAGCGGCTTGAGCACGCCGCCGGAGAGTACGAACAGCGTGCCTGCGCCGCCGAATGCCATGCATGCCAGAGTCTGACGCCGAGAAAGTCCTGTCATGAGATGCCCCACAGGTGGTTTCTGTGAGGCGAGACTCGGTCGGGCGGAGATTTATTCCCGGCCGTCGGATGTGCTCATCGCTTTTAGCATGCGCACCAATCCCAGGAGCTCGTCGAGCGCAGTGTCCGAGACGGCGCAGAACGCGACATTGCCGGTTTTCCAGTAGACGAAGTGATAGCCATTACGATTGCCCATGCCGGGAAGCGGACGCTCATCCGCTGGCCACGCGAACACGTTGATGACGTGCGCGCCATGCCTGTAGATCGTGACAGCGGCCCGGCGCCCGTCCACCATGTCGGCGCGGCCTCCAATCAACTCGTAGCCTTCCCGCGCGAAATTCGCGACGGGAGGCGAGACATCCGCCCGTCCGGCGAACCAGGGCTTTACCGTGTGGTGATTGCTCGACGCGATGTCGATGAGGTGGCCGGGCATCAGCGAGCGCAGATGATCCGACAAGATCTCGTCTGTCAGCGGGTTCATCTGCTGCGGTATGACAAGGAACAATGCCAGCAGCGCCGCACATGCCGTCGCAAACGCGCCGCTGGCCGTGCCGGCCCAGAACGCGCGCGTAAAGAACCCTGAGCGTGATGGCGTCAGTTCCTCGCGATACAGTGCGTCGATCAGGCGTCCGCGCAGTCGTGCGTCGGCGCGATGATAGGGCAGCTCTCCGCGCATGGAGGCGCGGAGCATTTCAAGCCGGTCGCGCAGCGCCGAACATTCGGGGCAACCCTCGATGTGTGGCTCGACTGCATCGGCATCGACCGCTTCGCCGTCCAGATAGGCCTGCACCCGCCGCGTTTCATTGCAGGCCATGACAGCCTCCTTCGACGTCGGTCAGCCATCTCTCCCTGAGCGCGGCGCGCGCGCGGGCCAGCCGCGACATTACCGTTCCAATCGGTACGCCGGTGACCGACGCAATGTCCCGGTACGACATGTCTTCCATTTCTCTTAAGATCAGCACCTCGCGGTACTCCAGAGGAAGCTGCGCAATCACCGTATCGAGCTTGCGCGATTGATCGGCGGCGATGACGATCGATTCCGCATCGGGGTCCTGTGACGCGAATGCCAGATCGTCCGCAGCCTCCGGCTCCGGCAAGGACTCGTGGTGACGCCTGCGCCGTTTGCCAAGCGCCGTCAGGTGACAGTTGCGCACGATCGCCAGCAGCCACGGCTTGGCATCGCCGCCGCGAAACCCGTCGAAGGCCCGGTAAGCGCGCAGCATCGCATCCTGCACAATGTCGTCGGCCTCCGAACGCGAGCGGGCCAGCCAGCGCGCAAGATTGTAGGCCGCATCCAGATGCGGCATTGCCTGCGCCTCGAATCTGCGGCGCCTGTCATCCATGGGTGCGACCGGTCGCCGTCATTGCTGGACTCGTCTCCAAGACCTCAGGCAGAGCGTTTTTATTCCGGCGCCAGGGCGGAATTTTGCGAGTATTGACAGATTCCCGGCCGCGCCGCCTCATTCGCCGTCGGTTTCGTCGGGATGCGCGTGGAGCAATCGGAAAAATCGGACGACGGTGAGTTGGGCACCCTGGCGACGGCGCTGGCGCAAGCCGCGCGCATGATGCCGGCGCGGCCGGATCTTGCCGAACTGCAGGCGCGCGAAATCCTCAAAGCCATGCCGGGGCAGCCCGATGCCCGGGTAGTTTTGGCGCGTGCGCTCAGAGAACAGGGTAAAACCGAAGCCGCGCGCGGCGAGCTGAAGGCATTGGTCAGCGCGCGACCGGCAATGGCGGCCGCGCATTTGGAGCTGGGTCTCACGCTTGCCCGGCTGGGCGAGAGCAGGGCCGCCATCACCAGCCTGGGCAAGGCGCTGGCACTCGATCCCAAACTTCCCGGAGTCTGGAGGTCATTGGGCGACGAATTCGCGTTAATCGGCGACACGAAGGGCGCCGACGACGCCTATGCACGTCACATCCAGGCATCGGTGAAGGATCCGCGTCTTCTGGCGGCGGCCGGCGCGCTGCTGGAGAACAAACTACCGGTCGCCGAACATATTTTGCGGGAGCATCTGAGGAGCCACCCCACCGATGTTGCGGCCATTCGCATGTTGGCCGAAGTCGGCTCGCGCCTTGGCCGCTACGAAGACGCAGAAAATCTTCTCGCGCGCTGCCTCGAACTGGCACCGGGTTTCGTCGAAGCGCGCGCGAACTATGCCGGGGTTCTCTATCGCGCCAACAAACCAGCAGAGGCGCTGGAACAGGCTGAACGACTCCTGAAAACCGACCCGCGCAATCCCGCGTTTCGCAACATGATTGCGGCATCGCTGGCGCGCGTGGGCGAAAGTGCGCGTGCCATAGAGTACTACGAAAGCGTGCTGAAGGATTATCCGCAACAACCCAAGGCCTGGATGAGTTTCGGGCACACGCTCAAGGTTGTCGGCAGACAAGACGATTCGATCGCAGCCTATCGCAAGAGTATCTCGCTCATGCCTGGCCTTGGTGAAGCCTGGTGGAGCCTTGCCAACCTGAAGACGTTTCGGTTCACCGATGACGATGTGTCTTCCATGCGCCGTCAACTCGCGCGACAGGATATCACAGTTGAAGATCGCTTCCACCTTCACTTCGCTCTCGGCAAGGCGCAT
>JBEKLN010000042.1:0-37327 GCA_050010175.1 Rhizomicrobium sp. | reverse complement strand
TGAAGCCGCTATCTGCGAGCTGAACGCGAGGTGTGCGATCCGTGACGTTGGAGTCGCTTCCGTCATTGCCGCCGATCGCCCACCGCCCGCGCTCGTCGCGTAGTTCGTCGGGATTGAAGCCTGCTTTCGCGAGTGGACCGCGCTGATCAGCGAAGCAATCAGGTCCTTCGGGATCGGGTAAGCGCATGAGAACCGCGGTCATCGCGGCGCGGGCCATGTCGCCCTTGTTCAGCGCCTTCGCGACGAGATTCACGCTGCGGATGCGGCTTTCCCAATCCGCTTCGTTGCCATAGAGACCGGAGAAAATCTGACGAAGATCGGGCGCGGCCCGTGGCTGGAAATGTCCTTCATCGTCTTTTCGAAGAAGCGAATTGCGCGCCAGAAACAGTCCGTCTGCGTCACAGCGCAGACCGTTGCTGCTCGGGGCTTGAGCAAGCTTGAACATCAGTGTTTGAGACATTCGTACGTCCGTTGGGTGATCGCGCGCGAACATGCGCGGGGGCTCCGCGGGCGCGATGTGCGCCGCAGAGGCGGCCGATTTATCCGTGGGTGATGAGAGAGCGGCGATTGGTGTGCGTCAGGCGCACGATGCCGTCATGACGATTTTGGTAGTGCGTTTGATCAAACGCGTCAACGGCATTGCCGCAGCGGATTTCATCCGGTCGCGAAACGTCCGGGTGACGATGCGCGCGATCTGCCTCCGATCGCAAAGGCTTGCGCGAATGCGAAAATATTTTCCGGCGTGTCCGGCGTTGCGCGTGTGGTGACTGAGGGATTTCGGCGTGCCGGTTCAGCGAAGAAGCGCGCGGGTTCGTTCGCTGCCGGGCGGTCGTGTATGATACGTTGACGCGACATCGGAGCATCCTGTTCCCGACAACGAAGGAACATGGAAACGACAAGACGGAGTCGTATTGGAGGTGGGGACGATCGGTCGAAAACGCATCATGAACGCGTCTTTTTGGCTGCAGGCTCAGGCAATCGGCGATTCGCTTTCGACACGCGCTGCGTGCGCTTGAGCGAACAGTTTTGCGCGCGGGAACTGTGTCGCGCATGCATCGCGCGTCGCGCGATCGGCGTCGATCTGCATACGGATGATTGACTAGGCGCGTGTTCGGTGAGAGGATGTACTCGAGCAGGCGTGTCGCGATGAATTGTTCATCGCACGCGCGCCAAAAAAAAGAAATGTCCCTCAGAAAATCCCTGCTTCAGGGAATTTTCCGGATAGCGCCGGAGTGCATTGCGCGCCGGTGATATCTCACCACAAAGGGCACGAAGCTCACGAAGACGGTCTTTGACGCAGAGGGCGCAGAGGTCACGCGGTGGACGCAGTGAAGCAACCGCGCGCCGCAGGCGCGAAAAAAATCATGCGGCCACCGCGAGTCCACCGCGTTGAAAAACTTTGCGGTGAAACGATGCAGCGAATATCTGCGACCGATGCAGCGATCTGTTCACACCCGTGTCGGGAACGGATTGCGTTCCACGAACTGGCGCTGATGCCAGTAGGGATAGGGCATGGTGACGTGGCTCGCCTGATCCAGCGTCTTCACCTGCTCGGCCGTGAGCCACCAGCCTGCCGCGCCGATATTGTCGAGCAGCTGCTGTTCGTTGCGCGCGCCGATGACGACGGTCGACACCGTCGGCCTGTGCAGGAGCCAGTTGAGCGCCACCTGCGGTACGGTCTTGTCGGTTTCCTTCGCCACGATCTCGAGCGCATCGACGACCTTGTAGAGATACGCGTCGTCGACCTGCGGGCCCATGTCGTTGGACGCCTGCACGTTGCGCCGGCTCACTTCCGGCAGCGGGCTCCCGCGCCGGATCTTGCCGGTCAATCGTCCCCAACCCAGCGGCGACCACACCACTGCGCCTACGCCCTGGTCGAGGCCGAGCGGCATCAGTTCCCATTCGTAATCGCGGCCTACAAGCGAATAGTAGGTCTGGTTCGCGACATAGCGCGGCAGGCCGTAGCGATCGGCCACCGCCAGCGCCTTCATCAGATGCCAGCCGGAGAAGTTGGAGACGCCGATATAGCCGATCTTGCCGGCGCGGATCAGCGTGTCGAGCGTCGACAGCACTTCCTCCGGCGGCGTCCTGGCGTCATAGCCATGCAGCTGGAACAGGTCGATGTGATCGGTGCCCAGCCGCCTGAGCGATCCTTCTACCGCGCGCGTCAGATGATAGCGCGACGAGCCGAGTTCGTTCATGCCCTTACCGGCGCGAAACGTCGCCTTGGTGGAGATCAGCACTTTGTCGCGCCGGCCGCGGATCGCCGCGCCCAGCACTTCTTCGGCCGCGCCTGCGGAATAGATGTCGGCGCTGTCGAACATCGTGACCCCATGTTCCAGGCAGATATCGACAAGCCGCGAGGCCTCCCGCGCATCCGTCGAGCCCCAGGCGGCGAGGCCCGCCTTGCCGCCGAAAGTTCCCGTCCCCAGTGTCAGTACGGGCACGTTGAAGCCGGAGCGTCCCAGTTGGCGATATTCCATGAGCGATTTTCCCTCGAAGATTGCGGTAGGCTGAAGGTATGCCGATGCGTAAACGTTTCAACCCGGAGGGCGGTGCGGCTGAAGTCGCAGCTCCCAGGCGCGGGCCATGCACCTGACGGAGAAACCGGCCGGTTTGATCCTTGCAGGCGGTGCCGCGTCCCGGCTCGGCGGCGAAAAGGCGATGCTGCCATTCGATGGCGCCACGCTGCTCGATGCGGTGATCGCGCGCGTCGCCTCTCAGGTTTCGACGCTCGCGCTCAGTGTGCGGACCGGCGATGGGCGTTGTTACGCGTCGCGCTATGCGAATTTTCCGCTGGTGTTCGACGCATCGATCGACCATGCGGGCCCGCTGGCTGGAATTGTCGCAGGTCTCGAGTGGCTTGCACGCCGCGACGGCGCGCGATGGCTTGCCGCGTTTCCCTGCGATACGCCGTTTCTGCCGCACGATCTTGTATCGCAGTTGTGGGCGCGCACGCGCGACGCCCCCGTCTTTGCCCGCGACGGAGAGCGCCTGCATGGTGTGTGTGCAATATGGCCGCTTGAGTGTCTTGATCGATTGCGCACCGGTGTCGAGACGGGAAAACTGCGTAGCCTTCAAGGAGCGTTGAGCGAGCTTGGCGGCGAAACGTGCCTCATTGCGGCGCCCCCGCACGCCTTCTTCAACATCAATACGCAGGACGATCTGCAGGAAGCAGAACGGTTGGCAAGCAACAGCTGAACGCATGTTTGCCTCCCCACAAGGGGGAGGTGAGGGGTCGCTTGCTTCACATGGATTACGTAACCGGCTGCTTCGCAAGCGATGCTTCGATCGCCGGCAGCGCCTTGCGCACCAGCTCGCTCGATCCCGCGTCTGCCTGCCTGTCCAGCATCAGCAGCCTTGCACGCATGTCCGGCGACCAGAACTTGACGATGTGATCGGCAATGGCGGGCACCGCGCGCGCTTCGCCCTGCGCGGCGAAGAAGCCCGCGATCTGGTTGGCCATGTAGATCAGCTTGTCGTCAGTCGACATGGGCGGACACCCGGATGCGTTCGGGATGAGTGAAGACTTCGAAAGAATCCTCGCGTGCCACTGCAGCGAGCGTGAGATTGGCTGCGTCGGCCGTCGACAGCGCGAGCGCCGTCGGCACGGAAATGGCCGCCAGCAACGGACAACCCAGTACGGCGGCCTTCTGCACGAGCTCGATGGAGACGCGGCTCGTCAACACGAGAAACCCGTCGCGCGGGCTCACATCCGCCCGCAACAGCGCGCCGATCAGCTTGTCGAGTGCATTGTGGCGACCGACGTCTTCGCGCACGGCAACGAAGGCGTTCTCCTCCAGCGACCAGAATCCGGCTGCATGCACGCCGTGAGTGTCGGCATTCACCGGCTGATGCTCGCGCAGCTTGTGAATGGCGCGGAACACCGTATCGGAATCGACACAGAGCGTTGAGGCAATTCTTGGGGGCGGTGCAATAGCTTCCTCTAGGCTTTCGAGACCGCAGAGTCCGCAGCCGGCCGGTCCTGCAAAGCGCCGCGCACGGCTTTCGAGATGTTCGGCGCGGGTCGCGATCAGCGACATGCGCAGTTCCACGCCGTGCTCCAGTTCCGCCAATTCGAGTTCGCGCACATCGTCGACGCTGGCGATAATACGTTCGCTGAAGGAAAATCCGTAGGCAAAGTCCTCCAGATTGTCCGGCGTCGCCATCATCACGGCATAGGTCTTGCGGTCGAACGTGAATGCGACGGGTTTTTCTTCAGGTACGGCGCGTTCGCCCGCCGCCTCGCCGTGCCTGCCGATGCGCTTCCTGCGGACACGGACGGCGACGCGCGACATTATTCCGCCGCGGCCACGGAATGATCAATCTTGCGCGTGTCCGCGGCGTGCTGCCTGTAGGCCGTCTGCCATTCCGTCGGCCCATTCGAGGGCGAGACCTGCACAGCGGTCACCTTGTATTCCGGGCAGTTCGTCGCCCAGTCGGAGTAGTCGGTGGTGACGACATTGGCCTGCGTATCGGGGTGATGGAAGGTCGTGTAGACGACGCCCGGCGCCACGCGGTCGGTGACCAGTGCGCGCAGCGAGGTCGATCCCGAGCGACTCGCCATCTTCACCCAGTCGCCGTCGCGGATGCCGCGTTCTTCAGCATCATGGGAATGGATCTCGAGGCGGTCTTCCTGGTGCCACACGACGTTCTGGGTGCGCCGCGTCTGTGCGCCGACATTGTACTGGCTGAGGATGCGCCCGGTCGTAAGCAATAGGGGAAAACGCGGGCCGATCTTCTCGTCTGTGGGAATGTATTCGGTCAGCACGAAATTGCCCTTGCCGCGCACGAAGCCGCCTATGTGCATGACGGGCGTGCCTTCCGGCGCCGTCTCATTGCACGGCCACTGGATGGAACCGAGCTCGTCCAGTTTGGCGAAGCTGACGCCGGCGAATGTGGGTGTCAGTGCTGCAATTTCATCCATGATTTGCGAAGCGTGGCTGTACGTCATCGGCGTGCCCATCGCTTCGGCGAGCTTGCAGGTGACTTCCCAGTCTGCATAGCCGTTCTTCGGCGTCATCACCTTGCGCACGCGCTGGATGCGCCGTTCGGCGTTGGTGAAGGTGCCGTCTTTCTCGAGGAACGTCGAGCCGGGCAGGAATACGTGTGCGTATTCCGCCGTCTCATTGAGAAAGAGATCGTGCACCACCACGCATTCCATTGCGGCAAGTCCGGCTGCGACATGGTGCGTGTTGGGATCGGACTGCAGAATGTCCTCGCCTTCGATGTAGATGCCCTTGAAGTGGCCGTCGACCGCAGCATCGAGCATGTTCGGGATGCGATACCCGGGCTCGGGATCGAGCGTGCCGCCCCAGGCATTGTCGAACAGCGCGCGCACGGCCGGATCGGAGATGTGGCGATAGCCCGTCAGCTCGTGAGGGAACGAGCCCATGTCGCAGGCTCCCTGCACATTGTTCTGCCCGCGCAGCGGATTTACGCCCACGCCTTCGCGCCCGATGTTGCCTGTCGCCATGGCGAGGTTGGCGATGGCCATGACGGCCGTGGAACCCTGGCTGTGCTCCGTGACGCCGAGCCCATAGTAGAACGCAGAGTTGGGACCCTTCGCGTAGAGCCGGGCGGCTTCGCGCACATCATTGGCGGGAACGCCGGTGTATTTCTGCGTGGCTTCGGGACTGTGTGAGGTATCGGCCACAAATGCGGCCCATTCCCGAAACGTGTCGCCGTCGCAGCGCTCGGCGACGAAGCGCTCGTTGACCAGATGCTCCGTCACGATCACATGCGCCATCGCCGTCAACACGGCCACATTCGTGCCCGGCAACAGCGGCAGGTGATAGGCGGCTTCCACATGGGGCATGCGCACCAGATCGATCCGGCGCGGGTCGATCACGATCAGTTTGGCGCCTTCGCGGAGCCTGCGTTTCATACGCGATGCGAATACCGGGTGACCATCTGTGGGATTGGCCCCGATGACGACGATCACGTCGGCCTCGTTTACGGAATCGAAATCCTGCGTGCCGGCGGATGTTCCGAAGGTTGTCTTCAGGCCGTAGCCCGTAGGTGAGTGACACACCCGTGCGCAGGTATCCGTATTGTTGTTGCCGAAGACGTGACGCACGAGTTTCTGCACGAGATAGGTTTCTTCGTTGGTGCAGCGCGACGATGTGATGGCGCCGATGGCCTGGCGGCCATATTGCGCCTGGATGCGTTTGAATTCGGCTGCGGTGTAAGCGAAGGCCTCTTCCCAGCTCACTTCCTGCCAGGGATCCGTCGTGTGTTTGCGGATCATAGGCTTCAGGATACGGTCCTTGTGCTGCGCATAGCCCCAGGCGAAACGCCCCTTGATGCAGGAATGCCCATGGTTTGCCTTGCCGTCCTTGAACGGCACCATGCGCACGACCTCTTCTCCGCGCATCTCCGCCTTGAAGGAACACCCGACGCCGCAATAGGCGCAGGTGGTGACGGCGGAATGCTCGGGCGTGCCGATATCGATGACGGACTTCTCAATCAACGTCGCGGTCGGACAGGCCTGCACGCACGCGCCGCAGGAAACACATTCGGACTCGAGGAAGCGTTCGTGTGCACTCGCATTGACCCGCGACTCGAATCCGCGCCCGCCGATAGTCAGCGCGAATGTTCCCTGTACCTCTTCGCACGCACGCACGCAGCGCGAGCAGACGATGCATTTGGCGGGGTCGTAAGTGAAATAGGGATTGGACTCGTCCTTCGTGTCGGCGAGATGGTTCTCCCCCGCGTAACCGTAGCGTACGTCGCGCAGGCCCACCGCGCCGGCCATGTCCTGCAATTCGCAATCGCCGTTGGCCGCACAGGTGAGGCAATCAAGCGGATGGTCTGAGATGTAGAGCTCCATCACGCCGCGCCTGATCTTTTTCAGCCGATCCGTCTGGGTGTGGACACTCATGCCTTCGGAGACAGGCGTCGTGCACGACGCCGGCGTTCCCGGCCGGCCCTCGATCTCGACGAGGCACAACCGGCACGAGCCGAAGGCGTTCAGGCTGTCCGTCGCACACAGCTTGGGAACCTGGACGCCGCTCTGCATCGCAGCGCGCATGATCGACGTGCCTTCAGGGACATCGACGAGTTTCCCGTCGATCGTCAGTCTTACGCGGCGCTCGGACATCTTCGCAGGTGTGCCGAAGTCAATTTCCTCGATCAGGGACATCGCGGGGCAAAATCCTCCGGGAAATGTTCCAGCGCGCTCAGCACCGGGTAGGGAACGAAGCCGCCCAAGGCGCACAAGGAGCCGGACTTCATCACGTCACACAGGTCTTTCAGAAGCCCGATGCGGCTCTGATTGTCGGGCTCGCTTAGGATGCGGTCGATGGTTTCCATCCCGCGCACCGAGCCAATTCGGCAGGGTGTGCACTTGCCGCAGGACTCGATGGCGCAGAACTCCATGGCGAAACGGGCCTGATGTGCCATGTCCACAGTATCATTGAAGACAACGATCCCGCCATGGCCGAGGAGCCCACCACGGACGGTAAATTCCTCGTAATCGAACGGCGTATCGAACATGGACGGCGGGAAATAAGCGCCCAGCGGGCCGCCTACCTGCACCGCGCGAACCGGCTTGCCGCTCCAGGTGCCGCCGCCGATTTCGTTCACGAGCGTTTCGAGCGTGGGTCCGAAAGCTGTTTCGAACAGGCCACCATATTTGATGTCGCCGGCCAGCTGCACGGGCATGGTGCCGCGCGACCTGCCGCGCCCGAGATCGTGATAGAAGGCAGCACCCTGCGCGAGAATGGTGGGCGCGGCCGCCAGCGTCAGCACATTGTTGATGACGGTCGGTTTGGCGAACAAGCCGCTATGCACCGGCAATGGCGGCTTGGCGCGCACCTGGCCGCGCCGGCCTTCGAGGCTCTCGAGCAATGCGGTTTCTTCGCCGCAGACATAGGAGCCCGCGCCGACGCGGACTTCGAGATCGAAGGCATATTTGCTGCCCAGTACATTTGTCCCGAGCAATCCATGATCGCGCCCTGCATCGATTGCACGGCACATGGCCGCGATGGCCAGCGGATATTCCGAGCGGATATAAACATATCCTTTGCCGGCGCCGACGGCGATTGCGGCAATGATCATGCCTTCGATGAGCAGGAACGGATCGCCTTCCATCAGCATGCGGTCGGCATAGGTTCCGGAGTCCCCTTCGTCGGCATTGCAGACGATGAACTTCTCATCGCCTGCCGCCGCTGCCGCTCCGCTCCATTTGACGCCCGCCGGAAAGCCTGCACCGCCGCGTCCCCGCAGGCCCGACTTGGTGATTTCCTCGACAATCTTCGCCGGGCCGACATCGATAGCGCGCCTCAGTCCGGCGAGGCCGCCGGCGTGTTCGTAGTCGTCAAGCGAAGCCGGATCGATCGTCCCGCAGCGCTCGAACGTCAGCCGCGTTTGTTTTTTCATGAATGATTGATCGGAAATCCTGCCGAGCGAGAGCGGATGAGGCGTGCCGGCTCGGACTGCAGCGAGGAGAGCGGGAACGTCTTTGTCGGAAACAGGGCCGAAGGCCTGCCAGCCATTCGTCGTTTCAATTTCGAGGAGCGGTTCAAGCCAGAACAGTCCGTGCGAGCCGACATGTTTTGGTTCGACGCCGCTGTCCTTCAACGCCTTCGCGACTGCGTTGCCGCCGAACGCGATCGCAACACTGTCGCAAGACAGGCGTGCCCGAACTGCGCTCATGGCGGTGGGTTGTCCAGCAAGTCGAAGAGTTTGGATTCATCGAGCCCGCCGATCGGTTCGCCATCGATGAGCGCCGCAGGTCCCGATGCGCACAGACCCAGACAGAAGACAGGTTCCAGCGTCCACGCGCCGTCGGCCGTCGTCTCGTGCCAGGACGCCTTTAAATGCGCCTTCGTCGCGTCGGCAAGCTTCACCGCACCGACCGCCTGACAGGCTTCCGCACGGCACAGTTTAAGCACATGCCTGCCTGCCGGATGATCAAGCCGGAAGTCGTGATAGAAACTCGCCACGCCGAACACTTCCGCGCGCGTCACATTGAACGCGTGGGCGAGAAGCGCGATCGCCGGCTTCGAAATGAATCCGAATGTGTACTGCAGCGCCTGGAGCGCCGGCAGCAACCCGCCCGGCGCGGACACCTGCCGTGCGATGATCTCCCGGGCAAGATCCTCGTCCCAGGCTGACGGTCTTGGCGGCTGCGGGGACGAATTCATGGCGTGACGTTGTATATCGCCGGGGAAAAGCTGCTCATGACGCTTTTATGACATTCTTTCTGCGCCGCCGCATTCCTTTTGCGGCTTTCCAGCCGGGCATTATACCCATAATCTGACATAAACGATAGTTTCTGAGGGGGAACGCGAGATGGCCAAAACTGGGGGAAGTGCGAGTCGTAATCGCATCATTGCAGGTCCGGAGTTCAACCGGTGGCTTGTACCGCCGGCCGCGCTCGCGATCCATCTCTGTATCGGCATGGCCTACGGCTTCAGCGTGTTCTGGCTGCCGATGAGCAAGCTTGTTGCGGGAGCGGTCGCTTGCAAGAGCGGATTCATTGCCGAACTGAGCGCCACCGATTGCAACTGGACGGTCGCCGACGTCACGCACATCTTCGAGACCTTCATTGCGATGCTGGGCATCTCGGCCGCGATCTTCGGCGGATGGGTCGAACATGTGGGGCCGCGCCGGTCCGGCCTCATCGCAGCACTGTGCTGGGGCGGGGGCCTGCTTCTCGGCGGCTATGGCGTGATCATCCATAAGCTCTGGCTGGTGTTCCTCGGCTGCGGATTCATCGGGGGCATCGGCCAGGGACTGGGCTACATCACGCCGGTCTCGACCCTTGTAAAATGGTTTCCCGACCGGCGCGGCATGGCGACGGGCTTCGCCATCATGGGGTATGGAGGCGGCGCCATGATCGGCTCGCCGCTGGCCGTCTGGCTGATGGCGCATTCCGCGCAGCCCGGCATTCCCGGGGTTGCGATGACCTTGATGATTCTGGGCGTGGTTTATTTCGTTGCGATGAGTCTGGGCGCATTTGGTTTTCGTGTTCCGCCGCATGGCTGGACGCCTGCAGGGTGGACGCCCCCTGTTGCGGCAAGTTCGAACGCGATGATCACGCAGCGAAATGTGCACCTCAGGCGCGCGTGGAAGACGCCGCAGTTCTGGTTGATTTGGGGTGTACTCTGCACAAACGTCACCGCGGGCATTGCGGTCATCTCGATGGCGAGTCCAATGCTGCAGGAGGTGTTCGGCGGGCGGCTTTTGGGCCTCGATGTCCATGCGACGCTGACGACAGCGCAGAAGGCCTCGATCGTGGCGGCCGCCGCCGGTCTGGTCGGTCTCATCAGCCTCTTCAACAGCCTCGGCCGGATCTTCTGGGCATCGCTGTCTGATTATCTCGGACGCAAGAACACTTATTTCGTGTTTTTTGTTCTCGGAATCGTGCTTTACGCGCTGCTTCCGACCTGGGGGCAACTCGGCAACGCCACGGTTTTCGTGGCGTCGATCTGCATCATCCTGACGATGTACGGCGGCGGCTTCGCCACCATTCCGGCCTATCTGGCGGATATGTTCGGCACGCAGATGGTGGGTGCCATTCACGGCCGTCTCATTACGGCCTGGTCGGTGGCGGGCGTTGTAGGACCTTTGATCATCGCGCAGCTGCGCGAATTCCAGCTGGCGCATGGCGTGCCGAAAAACCACGTGTATGACGGAACGCTCTACATCATGGCGTTCGTGCTGTTCATCGGCCTGATGTGCAACTTCTTCGTGCGTCCGGTGAATCCGAAAAACTACATGACCGACGAAGAACTCGCGCGCGAACAGGGACGGCAGCACGAAGACATGGTCGCCGAAGACGCGGTCACCGCGGCTCGCGGCAGTTTCGGGTTCAGTGGCCTGCTGGCGTGGCTGGCGGTTGGCGTGCCGTTCGGCATCGGTCTCTACATCGCGGTGCAGAAAGCGGCCGCATTGTTCTGACGGACACGACGGCCACAGGCCTTGCGGCATCTGCCATTGATGGAGCCCACGCGCGGAACGTTCGCCTGATGCTCCGGCGAACCAGACATGCGATACCGTCCGGACATGCGACGGCCGGCGGTGCCGGCTGCGCGAGCGGAGCGATCATATGCAGGCGTTCATGTCGGAGCCCGAATACCAGCTGTTCGAATGCTTTCTGAGAAACAGCGACAGGTATCTCGAATTCGGAACGGGTGGCAGCACCTGCGCGGCATCAAGACAGGTCGGGAAGGGCATCCTCAGTGTGGATTCCTCGGAAGAGTGGCTCAAGAAGGTGGCGGACGCGTGCGCCGGCGAGGAATTCAAGGTGAAGCCGGTCCTGGTTTACGCCGACATCGGCCCGACGGGAGCGTGGGGCACGCCGATCGACGGCTCCGGGCGCGACCGGTGGCCGTCCTATTACGAATCCGTCTGGGACAGGCCCTTCAGCCGCGACACCGACCTCTACCTCGTCGATGGTCGATTCCGGGTGGCGTGCTTCGCGCAAACGCTGCTGAATTGCCGCGCCGATGCACTGATTGCGATTCACGATTTCGCATCGCGGCCCAGCTATCACATCGTCCGCGAGCTGGCCCGGGAGATCGCCAGCGAAGGCGAGCTGTCTGTGTTCATGCCAGTGCCCGGTCGCGATCCCGAAGACGTCCGCGAGGTTTTGCAGAAACACCGTCTCGATGTGAGCTGACGCGGGACATCTGCGCGGGTCGTCTCGGCATCGCTTGTCGACCATGGCGCCCATCGCGTTGGTATAAGCTGATGATGAATGTCAGCAGATAAAGCGCGAGCGGGATGATCCGGAACAAGGGGACAGAGGCGACGTCGTTCGAAATCTAGGTCGTCACCCCCGGCATCAAGCTCGACGGAGCTGCCGCAAGCGCGAGGCAGGAGAGCCGGCCACACCGTGTCGGGCAGGTTGAGTCGTGCGATTGCGCCGCCGGCGAGTCTTGCGCATCGTCGTGGACTCTCAGTTCGATGACGCCGACGCAGATCATCGAAAGGCCGAGCACGCCATAGGCGATGTCCCGGCCGTCGATCTCCGCGTAAACCTTCAGGAACGGTTCAATGAGCGCTGGGTAGGAAATCAGCGCGAGCGTTGCGGCTGCGAGAAGTCCGAGATGGACGGCAACCTGTGCGGCCACCAAACGAAGCCGTCACAGGAGATGCGCGGACAAATATCTCGCCAGCAGAGCGAGCCGGAAGAATGCCATGCAGGTATTCCAGACTGCCGGCGATCCGCCGAGCTGCGGCAGGGTCATTTTGGCAACCAGCGGTTCGACAACGAAGACCGGCGCCGCGCTGGCGAACAGCGTTGCTGCGAACAACGGCGTTGTCCATCGGCGGGGCAATGCAGCGGAAACGCTGGCGCTGGCCATGCGGGGGCCGGAAGGCGGCTCGCCAGACTGGCGCGCAGCCTGTCGACATTCCGCTAACGAATTTCGCAGGCGGACGTGAGCGGGCTAGGCTGTCGTCCGAACAGGGAAGGATTGGAATGCCCATGACGAGTTTCGATGCCATCGCTTCGGCCACCCATGAGCGTGCGCCTCACCTCGAGCCCGCCTTCGTTCACGTCGAACAGGACAAGGTCGCAGCGCAAAGTTTGGCCGAGCACGCAAAGCGGCGGAAAAAGCGCCCGAACTTCCTCATCTTCCTGATGGACGATGTCGGCTGGGGAGATTTCGGCTGTTACGGTGGCGGTATTGCCTTCGGCGCCCCCACGCCCACATTCGACAGGCTGGCGCGCGACGGATTGCGGCTGACATCGTGTTACTCCGAACCGAGTTGCTCGCCCTCGCGCGCCACGCTGCTGACGGGCAGGCTCCCCAACCGGCATGGGCTGCACCGGCCGCCCATGTACGGCGAACCCGGCGGACTGCAGGGCGAAATCACCCTGGCGGAGCTCCTCTCCGCGTCCGGCTATGTGACGCAAGCTGTGGGCAAATGGCATGTCGGCGAGAACACGGCGTCGCAGCCGCAGAACGTCGGCTTCGACGATTTTTACGGATTTCTCTCCGTGTCGGACATGTACACCGAGTGGCGCGATCCACATTACTTCCCCGAGATCGTCTATTCGGATGCGCGCACGGAATGGGTGAAGAACATGCCGTTCAACCGCTGCTTCGTGCACGCGAGCCGCGGCTGTGAGGCACAGAATGTCGAAGAGGTCACCATCCCCGTCCTTTCGCTGCTGGACGATAAATGGTGCGACTATTCCTCTCGCTTCATCCGCGACATGGCGAACAGGGCGGAGCCGTGGTTGCTCTATCACTGCACGCGCGGAGCCCATTTCGACAATTACCCGCATGAGAAATACCTCGGCAAATCGCCGGCACGGCATCCCTACAAAGACACCATGCTTGAGCTCGATGACATCATGGCAAGGCTCGTCGCCGTGCTGCGCGAGACAGGGCAACTCGAGGATACGCTGATCTTCGTCTCTTCCGACAACGGCCCGCACATGGAAACATGGCCGGATTCCGCGTTCACGCCGTTTCGTTGCGCCAAGGGATCGACCTGGGAAGGGGGCGTGCGTGTGCCGGGGCTTTTCTGTTGGCCCGGAGTGATCGAAGCCGGCCGGCAAAGTGACGGGCTGTTCGATTTCAACGACGTTATGCCGACGTTGCTGGCGCTCGCAGGGCAAAAGGATCCGCTGCCGTCCGACCGCTATATCGACGGCATCGACCAGAGTTCCTTCCTGCTCGCGCCGGACGGTCTGTCGAACCGCAAATTCCACTATTACTGGCTGACCGAAACCTTCTCTGCTCTGCGTTGCGGCGAGTACAAGATGGTGCTGACGGCCACGCGCGACGACGACACGGGCTCCGCGGGGCCGGGCGGGTTCACCGGCGTGCTCGAGCGCTACGCCTATGCGAAGCTCTACAATCTCTATCTCGATCCCAAAGAGCAGCACAATTACATGACGCGCAAGCTTGCCTATCTGGATGCGTTCCAGTCGGGCATCCGCAGTCATCTGGGAACGTTTCGGCAGTTTCCGCCGAAAAAGGTTCTGGGACAGCGCCAAGTCTGAAGCGCAGCCGCGCGAACGGTAATTGGCTCACGTTTGTGGTTCACCGAACGCGATTGCGCGCGTCTTATGTTCGCGCGGGTACTACTGACGTCAGCGCTACGCGCATTTGCGGTTTGCGAAATCGGGAGACAGTCATGGCAATTTCGCGACGAAGCGTGTTGGTGCAGGGTGGTGTGATCGGAGCCGGACTGCTGGCCAGCGACATTCCCGGTTTCAGGGCGCTGGCCTGGGCCGAGGGACCGCCGAAGCGCGTGTCGCTTCAGGGTCTCGCATGGGACAGCCCTGTCGTCGCGACTTATCGCGAAGGCGTGCGCCTGATGAAGGCGCTCAGTTCTCCGGATCCTTTCGCCTGGGAAACGGTGGAGAAGACCCATATGGACTTTTGTCCCCACGGCAACTGGTATTTCCTGCCGTGGCATCGGGCCTTCGTCGTCAGTATCGAAAAGATCATTCGGGAGCTGACGTCCAAGCCGGAATTCGCGATGCCTTATTGGGATTGGACCGCCGATCCGATGTTTCCTGGGGTATTCGCGACTCCCGAAACGCCCGACAGCCAACCGAATGCACTCTACCTGAGCACCCGCACCTGGAAATACACGGATCCATTCCCGGACAACGTCGTCGGTCCCGGCGTCCTCGATGGCATCCTCCAGGCCAGGCCGTACGAGGTCTTCGGTACCGCCCGCCCGCCGGGTCAGAATTCCACGGGTCAGGAGTGGGTCCGAAAAAAGGGCGGCCTTCAGGGAGAACTTGAGAGAACGCCGCACAATACCGTCCACAACAAGATCGGGGGTGCGATGCCGAAAATGTATTCGCCGCGCGATCCGATCTTCTTCATGCATCACGGCAACATCGACCGCATCTGGGCGGCGTGGAATGCCGGAGGCGGCGTCAATTCGGACGAAGCGATGTGGAAAGACATGGAGTTCAAAGACAACTTCTACAACGCCAACAAAACCAGATGGTCGCCGAAGGTTTCCGATCTGTTCGATCCCGTGGCGCTCGGCTACACCTACGGTCTCGGTGCGGTGCCGCTCGCTCAGACCTCACCGCAGCTCCTGTCGTTGAGTACGAAACTCGCGACGGTATTTGCCGGTCCGATCATCGGCAGGACCGCGGGGGTAAGGAGTTTCACAAAACGTCTGAAGGCCAAGCCGTCTCGTCGTCTCGAGATTTCCGTTCCCCTGGACACACGGTCCTTGTCGGCCGTTGCCCATCGGCCGACAGGCTCGGCTTATGAGTCGGGCACGAGAGCCTACGCATTGATTCGCGACGTGGTGGCCACCCAACCCGAGAATGCCGAATATCTGGTGTTCATCAAGGCAAAGGGAATTACGGACAAAACGCCGACGAGCGATCCGCACTATGTGGGGTTGTTCTCGATCTTCACGGAGGAAGAGGCCAAAGCGCGTCCGAGTTTTGTGCTCGACCTGACGGATGCGATCGTCCGCGTCTACGGCAGCATTTCCAAAATGCCGAAGGACCTCGCGCTGGATATCTTCGCGGTTCCAGACAGGTCCGGAGTCAATCCGGGAACGATCACGGCCGGCAGTGTGGAGATCGTGTTCGTCACACCGTAGTCTGCGGCGCGACCACCACGGCGGAAGCGCGGCAGGGCTGGCCGCGCTCCGCAACACGGTTCCGGCGCTTCATCGGCGGCACTCGCGCTCGCTGCGCCGCGCCGGACCTGATGGGTCCACCGAGGCATATTTCACCCCCGGATGGCAAATATTTCATCGAGAGATTGAGCGGCATCGCGTAGTTTGACGTTAGCCTTTTGCAACGCGCTGTCCGCGAACCTCGTGTCGACCGGTCCTCGATCCAACGGAGCTGTCCCATGCGCCTGCCACTCATCGCGCCTGCCGATCTGACGGCTGAGCAGAAGCCCCTCTACGATGCCATGCGCAAAGGCATCGCGAGCAATTTCAACGCCTTCAAGGTGGAGCGCGAAGACGGCGCGCTGATGGGTCCGTGGAATCCATGGCTCCACGAGCCGGCGATCGGCAAGGCGATCTGGGACTTCACCCTGTCGATGACGGCGAATGCCACACTGAAGGACAGTGTTCGCCAGATCTCCATTCTTGTCGTCGGTGCGCATTTCAAAGCAGCTTACGAAATCTATGCCCATATCGCGGTTGCCGAACGCGAGGGGATGAATGAGCAACGCCTTGCCACGCTGGTGGCTGGCGTGAAGCCCGGCGATTTTTCGTCCGACGAGTCGCTTGCGTACGACCTGACCTATGCGTTGGTGAACGGAGGCATATTACCCGAGCCGCTTTATCGTCTCGCGGTTGAGACGTTCGGACAGCACGGCACCAACGAATTGATTTATCTCGTCGGCCTGTATTGCCTCGTTTCGATGACCCTCAACGGTTTCAACGTCCCGGTGCCGGAGCGGGAGTGATCGCCCGGGGCGTGCTGCCGCCCCGGTATGCCATTTCTGCCGTCGGGCTTGATCCGACAAACCTCTTCGCGCGTATAATGGCCCGTGCCGGAACGCGAAGGGGGCGCTGATTTGGCGTGAGCATGATTCCCAGTGCGGTTATTCGTGACCGCTGGCTTGCTGCATTGCAGCGCACCGCTCGCGGCTCCATTGTGTTTTCAGGCCCGGACGGCGAGATCCGGACCTATCGTGGCCAGGAGCCCGGGCCGGACGCGACGTTTCGCATCGGTGAGTGGGGCGTTCTCGAGCGCCTCGTCGCCCGCGGCGATATCGGGCTCGGTGAGGATTACATTGCCGGCGCCTGGCAAACCGACAATCTGGAGTCGCTGATCGCCTATTTTCTGCTCAATCTCGAAGAACTCGAAGGTTTCGCGCACGGAAACATGCTCAACCGGCTCCTGTTCACGCTCCACAATTCGCTCGTTCGGCGCAACAGCCTGAGCGGCAGCCGACGCAACATCGAAGCGCATTACGACGTCGGCAACGATTTCTATTCCCTATGGCTCGACGAGACGATGACTTACTCGTCCGCGCTCTTCAACGGAGAAACAGTGAGTCTGGCTGATGCACAACGCAGCAAATATGGGCGCATTCTCGCGCGGCTGGGCAAAGGCGAAAGGTCGATTCTCGAAGTGGGATGCGGCTGGGGCGGCTTTGCGGAACAGGCGGCAGACAAAGGTCATCGGGTGACAGGCCTGACGATATCCCCGTCGCAATTCGAGTTTGCCACCGCAAGGCTCGGCGCCAAGGCGGAAATCCGGCTCGAGGACTATCGGCGAAGCCGCGGCACATTCGATTCCATCGTATCGATCGAAATGATCGAGGCTGTCGGCGAGCGTTACTGGCCGGAATATTTTTCTACGCTGGCGGACCGGCTCAAGAGCGGCGGCCAGGCGGTCATGCAGGCAATTGTCGTCCGCGACGAGTTGTTCGCCGGCTATCGAACGCGCAGCGATTTCATTCGCCATTATGTGTTCCCCGGAGGCATGTTGCCATCGCTGGCGCGCCTGCGCGAAGAAGCCGAACGCGCAGGTCTGGCGTTGCAGCACACGTTTTCGTTCGGTCAGGATTATGCGCGCACATTGCGGGAGTGGGGCGTACGCATGCGCGCACGTCAGGGCGAAATCCGGGCGCTCGGTCACGACGAGAAGTTCCTGCGCAACTGGGACTATTACTTCGGCATCTGCGCGGCGGCCTTCGCCGTCGGACGCACAGACGTCATGCAGATCGAATTCGCCCGGACGTAAGGACACTTTGGCTATGAAGTCGCGCTCGACGAAGTCTTCCGGCCGCGGCGGCATGCGCGTCAAGGTCAAGTCCACGCGGGGCAGAGGCGTGTCGTCCAAACGCTGGCTGGAGCGCCAGTTGAACGATCCCTATGTGCGCGAGGCCAAGTCAAAGGGCTACCGCAGCCGCGCCGCCTTCAAGCTTGTCGAGCTTGACCAGAAATACCGGTTCCTGAAGTCGGGGCTTCGTATTCTCGATCTGGGCGCGGCTCCGGGCGGCTGGACACAGGTCGCAGTGGCTCGCGCCGGCGCGAAGGGCAGGGTTGTCGCCGCCGACATTCTGGAAATGCAGCCCATTCCGGGTGCGGACGTCTTTCAGGCCGATCTGCTCGATCCAAAAACGCCGGCGCAACTCAAGGACGCACTGGGCGGTCCGGCTGATCTCGTGCTGTCGGATATGGCCGCGCCGACCACGGGCCATCGCGCGACCGATCATTTGCGCACGCTTGCGCTACTTGAGGCCGCGCTCAATGTGGCCGAAGAGGTGTTGAAGCCGGGCGGTGCGTTCGTGGGCAAGGCGTTTCAGGGTGGCGCGTCGGGCGAATTGCTCGTCCGCATCAAGCAGCACTTCAGCGACGTCCATCACGTGAAACCGCCGGCAAGTCGCGCAGAATCGGTCGAACTCTATCTCGTGGCCATGGGTTTCAAGGGGTGAAAAGCGAATTCACTGGATTTGAAACGTCACGCTGACCGATGCGGAAAGTGTCTGCTGGCCCGCCGCGATCGGCGGCGGCGCGGACGCGGCCTTCGACATCACCGAAAACATGGGCCGGGGCATTGCGCTGCCCGCTTCGTTTACCGACAGGATTTTGCCGACCTGAAAACCGCCGGCGTGCGCGTAGATATCGGCTTTGGCGATCGCATCCTTCATCGCGGCCTCGCGCGCGCCCGTCATCAGCGGCCTGGGATCGCGAATGGTGAATTCGACTCCGCCCAGAGAGTTGGAACCCGAGGAGACGAGCGCGTCGAGCGTGGGCCCGAGCCTGGAGAGATCGTCGACGATTACCGTCACGGAGTTCGATACCTGATAGCCGGTGATCTGCTCCGTGCGGTTGCCGTTGCCGTCATTGAGGTATTGCGGCGAGACGGAGAACTCCGATGTCTGAATCGATTTCTCGGGGATGCCCGCCTGCTTCAGCGTCGCAAACACCTGGTTCATCACCCGGCTGTTCGCAGCCAGCGCGTCGGCGGCCGTGTGCCCTTGCGTCACCACACCTGTGGAGAGGCGCGCTTCGTCCGGAACGGCGCTCGTTTCTCCCTGGCCGGTGACGGTGAGCGTGCGCGGCTGCGCAGGCGCCGCAGCCGATGCCGCGGTTGCGGACGCAGTCGAGGCAAATCCGGCAATGATCAGTGCGGCGACGAGAAATGCGACAGCGGATTTCATGGTGGCGTCTCCTTCGGGCGCTGAACCTTCGCGCAGATGTCGGGCAAAACTGGGGCGGACATTCAAGCACCCCACGAACCCCTTTCAGAGCCGAATGGCTTCCTGTTAGGAAGGCCGCCGGGGCCTGTAGCTCAGTTGGTTAGAGCTGACCGCTCATAACGGTCTGGTCGCAGGTTCGAGTCCTGCCGGGCCCACCAGCCTTCGCTCGCTTCGCGAGCTACGGCTCGGCGAGCCAGCCTCGATGCGAAGCGAGCGAAGGCTGCCGCGCCGAAGCCCGCAGGGCGAAGGCGGGCCGTTCTCCGCAGCCGATTTGGGATACAGCATGGTCTTTGTTTTTCTCGCTTCGCGAGCTACGGCTCGGCAAGCCAGCCTCGCGGATAACGCCATGATTTACGTCTATATTCTCCGAAGTATCGAGAATCCGAACCGTCACTATGTCGGTATCACGGGTGATCTTCGATCGCGCCTTAAGCGGCACAACGCGGGCGAAGTATTGCACACCTCAAAATACATGCCTTGGACCATCAAATCCTACATCGCATTCTCCGACGAATCGAAGGCTCATGCTTTCGAGAAGTATCTGAAGTCGCCGTCGGGTCGGGCTTTCGCCAAGAAAAGACTCTGACGGCTACGCGTGGCGCAGCGTGCCGCGCCGAAGCCCGCAGGGCGAAGCGTGTCCGGCGTAGCTTGAGCGAAGCGAAAGCGAAGACGGACCATTTTCAATGGACACATGGCGGGCTACGCGTGGCGCAGCGTGCCGCGCCGAAGCCCGCAGGGCGAAGCGTGTCCGGCGTAGCTTGAGCGAAGCGAAAGCGAAGACGGATCTGTTTCGTCGTCTGTCGTCGCCAGTGTGCGCGACAAACCCCACCTCCCCGGCGGGGGGAATGTTATAGTTGGCAAACCCAACCCCAAGAACTAGCCTAGGCCATGGCAGCGGGGGCAGCCAAATGAGACTTCAAAACCTTAAGCGCGGTGCCGAGCGATTCTCGGTGACCGGCCGGTTTCTGGAAGAGGGCCGAGAAGAGATCGAAGCCGGGCATAGCGTTCTTGTGGGATCGCTTTGGGTGGCCGGAGTCGTAGCACTCGCCTTGATCGGCGCAGGCATTTGGTTGGTAGTGCTGGGCGCGACTGGCGCAACTAAATTCACGATCCTTGGTAACACCTTCGAGTCTACGACTGTGGGGGCGATCGGAATATTCTGCGGAATGATCGTCGTTATTTACGGCCTTCGTCGGACACTCGCCACATTGTTGGGGCTTGGGAAAATATAAGCACCACAGCCGGGCTTATGATCTCCCGGCCCTAAATCCTGCGGCAGCCCAAAAGCATCCAATCGCGATACCAAACATGCCGACGGGTACCAGAAGAGCGACGGCCAATAGCGGCCATAAATTCAGAATTCCCGGCATCCGAACATCGGGCTCAAAATCACACCATGGACCGTTTATTTTTGGTGGCACACAGTTGGTGCGCCATTTGGCGATCTCTGGCGACGCGAGCACAAAACGCACAGCGTCGTCCTCACTCGTTCCGATAGGCGCGCTGACGCGGTATTTTTGCCCCTGTGGGTCAGAAACCTCGTAGGTAACAGTTCGCTGGCTTTCGCGCCATTGCGTGACAGCGATCACGCCGCAACCAGCGATCCAGAGTGCAGAAAACAGCACCCAAAGCCGAAACAGGCCCAGCCGCCAATTCATTTCTTCGTGGGCTTCTTAGCAGTCTTTCGCGCGCGCTTCGGCCCAGCCGATGGCGCAAGGCTCTCCAGCATCTTGTCGAGTCTGGCTTGTCTTTCCTTCGGGGATTCAGCGGGCGTCTTTGTCGTCGGTCGCACAGGCGGGTCATCCTCGACGAATGCAGTCGTGCCCTTCCGATTCGCTTTGCCCGTGTCCCGCTGCGCTATCCGGTACAACTTTGCCTCCCATGTAGCTTTGTCCTCATTACACCCCAGTCGACGGGCTACGGACTTGAAATCATCTGCCTGCGGGCGTTGAGTCCTGCGTTTTATTGAGTCTTTTTTGGGCATGAGCGCCGATCCATACAACCCAGATTTTGAGTACATAGCATATATCGACGAGGCCGGGGAAACGGGCCTGAAAAGAATCCTGTCAATCGACGAGCACGGCTCCGCCGAATGGTTCGTCCTCTCTTTGGTGCTGATCGCCAAGCCGATCCTGCCAGCTGTTACCAGCTGGATTTCTGAGATGGTTCAGGACACGGGAAGCGCCGCGCTAAAGCACCTGCATTTCAGGCGCTTGCCAGATCATTGGAAGGACTATGCGACGAAATACATTGCCGAGAAACCGATCAAGGCTTTCGTCATCTGCTCCAATAAGAAAAACATGCGCCGCTATCGCAACGTGCGCGCGGAGCGCATGGCAGTGAAGGACTGGTATTATTGCTGGCTCACTCGACTTGCACTTGAGCGTGCCTCACATTTTGTCTGGCGTCGCTCTGTACAGAAGTTCGGCGCACCGAAACGCATGAAGGTGATTTTCGGCGAACGCGGCGGCCTCCGTGTCGGTCAAATCGGGGCCTACTATCACTGGATCAAGCAGCAAAGCCTAAACGATAATCTCTACATCCCATGGGGAGATATCGAGTGGGAAACGATCCATGAGCTTCTGCTAGACAAAGACTACAATAGCAACCTGGATGGCCTGAAAATTGCCGACGTTGTGGCGAGTGCATTCTTCTGCGCTTGCGACAATCAACAATCTGGACCATGCCAGCCTGAGTTCGCGGCGAACCTGAAGCCCGTCATGGCCTGCTTCCCTCACAATGACACCGGGAGATATTCTGGCTACGGAGTAAAGCTGTTGCCGAAGTGGAGCGAGGCCAAACTTGGTATCGCGCAGCAAGCGATCTTCAGACGGTATGGATATCCGCTTCAACTTTGGCAACAAAAGCGAAATTGGGAATTGCCGCTGTCGCCATGGAGAGAGAAGTGAGCGACCGGCCTGTATGATCCGAAGGTTGTTTAGGTCGGCTCGCATTGCCAACCATCCTTCAAGACGTCAAGGGACTGGTTACCCTCAACCCAAGCCGACCGCCCGACAAAGATTCGCATGGCGAGTCAAGCGATTCAAGCCTTATTTATCAGACTTTTTTGCTTTCGCATGAATCCGAACGCAAGCTGTTTGGGAACGCGGTACGGTTCAGGCTGCTGAACGAGTGACCCGATACGTGAGCCGCTTGCCAGTTGCGCCCTTAAGCATCTGTTGCGTGCGGCTCACGTCGTCAACTCCGTTGGCAACGCGGTTGTTATAGCGAAAATCGAATTCAGACAGGTAACGGTGAAGGTGTTTTCGGCTTACGTGATGGTACGTCCCAATGATGCCGCGTTTCAGGATCGAGAACATGCCTTCAACGCTGTTGGAGTGGATGGGGTCGTCATCTTCGGAAGTATGGGGACGGTTACTACATTTCCTCTCTCGGAGCGCGACGGAACGGGGAATGCAGTACGTGTCCCGGTGTTCGAACGTGCTCCTCGCAAAACGGATTTACGTATTGCGTCCCGGCATTTTTAACCAGCCTTGCGGGCGCGGCGCTGC
The DNA here is from genome assembly GCA_050010175.1 of Rhizomicrobium sp. Taxonomy (GTDB): domain Bacteria; phylum Pseudomonadota; class Alphaproteobacteria; order Micropepsales; family Micropepsaceae; genus Rhizomicrobium. Next base: position 14,694 of record JBEKLN010000042.1, on the reverse strand, counting down.
ACATGCTGGCGCAGGGCGCGGTTGATGTCCGTCTGGTAGCCCTTGGGCGCTTGATCCTTGAACCAGGCGATCACATCGGCATCCAGCCGCAAGGTGAGTTGCTGCTTCACGGGGCGATAGAACACGCCGCGCCTGGCTCCCGACCAGTCCTTGATCTCGGGAACGCCACGCGTGTCGATCTTGTTGTCCGGTAACCGCGCCAACGCAGCAAGCTCCTTCTTCTGCTTCGCGGTGAGCGGCTTAGAAACGGCCTTCTTCATACGCCTTCCTTTCATGTGCGGTTGCCTTGCGGGCGCTGATGATGCGACCGGTCTCCTCGCCGCTGCCATCCGGTTCCGGCCATGTGTGCACCACAAGCACGATCACAGTCTCAATCACGCCCACCGTTTGCCAACGGTCCTCGTCCGCAGACGGGTCCGGGCGTGATGCCGCGAGCGGATCGTCGAACACAAGCACTGCGGTATCGAAACTCAGGCCATGCTTGCGCCGGTTGCTGCGGTCCTTCCTCGGGTCCCATAGCCAGCGCAAGAACGGAACCTTTGTAACTACGAAAATGTAGCTACATTCCCGGCGTTGTGCAAGCGGGAAAGCGTCAAGCAAAATACGGTGACTCGAGCAACGTTCCCCTCTCCGTCCAGCCCACCGATCACGCAGCCAGCGCGTCTTTGACGGCTTTCGGATTCTTCCGAATCACCAGCAGGTAAGCCCGCACGACCGAATCCGGGCGGGTGCGCTTTTGCTCCAGATCGCGAAGGCGCGCCAGATTGAAGCCGTAGCGCAGCGCGAAGATTTCCTGCGTGAGTCCGGTGCCTTTCCGAATGGCCTTCACGTCGAGGTCCTCGGGAATATGGACCTTGTATTGTGAAAGGTCCGCTGTGCCCCTGGCGTAGGCGACGGCGTCCTCCAGTCCTGCCCTGATGCCTTCGTAAACGTGGTTCCGCTTCTTGTTCCTGGCCGCCGTCGTTGTCTTCTTCTTCGCCTTCATCACACGCTCCGCACGGGCTTGGTTCCCCGGTACCCGTCAATCAATATCCTCGTCAGCGTCTTCAAACTCGCCCGTTCCCCGCTGTCCAGGTCCGCCTGATCGGCCTTGGAATAGGCGTAGAGCAGAAAGACCGGTATCGCGGAGCCGGAGAAAAACGTAATCACCCGGTAACCGCCGCTCTTGCCTTTGCCGCGCCCGGCGACCCGAAGCTTCCGGCAGCCGCCCGTGCCTTTGATTTCGTCACCTGCGTCCGGATTGACCGCGAGATAGTCGACAAGTCGAGCGATCTCTCTTTCGCTCATGCCGGCCTGGGCAGCAGATCTCTGAAATGAAGGCGTCTCCACGATTGCCTGCATCTTATCATATACGGAATTTCCGTAGTCCTGTCAAGCGCCGTCCGTGACGTCTTGGTCGTCAAGGAAGCTTGTTAACGCGGAGGCGCGGAGACGCGGAGCAGGGGAATTGATTGACGAAACGCTTGAGGCCCTCCTTCAATGTCGACGCGGCGAAATTGATGAGCAAACCGACTTGCAGGTGCATGAGCCGCAGATAGGTCAGAATCTGGGCCGAGTGGATCGGACGAACGCGCTCGACAGATTTGATTTCAATCACGACCCGCGATTCCACGAGCAGATCGATGCGCAGACAGTTCTGGAACTCAAGCCCGTCATCAGTGAACGTGATGGGTTCCTGTCGAGCGGCACGCAAGCCGCGCCGCTCAATGTCCCGCGCCAACACCACCTCGTAGACCTGCTCCGGCAGGCCCGGACCGAGTCCTGTATGCAGCTGATAGGCCGCGTCTACGATCTCTCCGGTGATCTCATCAAGTGTTCTTTCCGCAACCGACATTGGCTCCGCGCCTCCGCGTCTCCGCGTTTGAAGTCTTGCGCAGGCGCGTGCGGGATGCTTGCCCATCTGGTCGCGATAGTGCGGGCTGACACAGAATACGACACGTTCGGGAGAAAGGAGACAGCAGCGCGTTCCGCCGCAATTCGTACAGCGATTGTAGACTTTGACGCGGGCGTTGCGCCGTGCTGCCATGCGCCGGCGCGCGAGCGCTGCTCTTTGACACTGTGAACGAAAAAAATCCGCGGGGATGATCCCTCGCGAAGGCCGGCGTTCGCGGATTTCGGTTCGCTGTTCTGCGGCTGTTCCGCCGCTGTTATCGCGAAACGCGAATCCCGTATGCTATTGATCTCAAAGGTATTTTTGGACAACAGGGCGAAAACGGATTTTTCCGCTGTATTTTGCCCCTGTTATCGCCCCTGTTCTTCGCTGATGTGCGTTTCGCCGGCGCGGCCGCGCACAAAAACAATGCTTTCTCCTGCGGTCCAATCTGCTACGCACCCGCCATGGCCGCACCGCTTCTGCTTCTCAAGGATATCGCGATCCGCTTCGGCAACACGGAAGTGCTGGACGGCGCGGAATTGTCGGTCGGCGAGGGCGAGCGGTTGTGCCTGGTCGGGCGCAACGGCTCGGGCAAATCGACGTTGCTGAAAATCGCGGCCGGGCTGATGGAATCGGACTCCGGCACGCGGTTTGCGCAGCCGGGCTCCACGATCCGCTATCTGCCGCAGGACCCGAGCCTCGCCGGATTCGCGTCGACGCGCGATTATGTCGAAGCGGGATTGGGCGATGGTTACGACCCCAATCGCACCTTCTATCTTTTGGGCAAGCTCGGCCTGACGGGCGGCGAGAACCCCGCGACGTTTTCCGGCGGGGAAGCGCGGCGAACAGCGCTGGCGCGCGCGCTGGCGCCTGCGCCGGATATTTTGCTTTTGGACGAGCCGACCAATCATCTCGATCTGCCGGCGATCGAATGGCTCGAGGAGGAATTGTCCGGCCTCAAAAGCGCGCTCGTGCTCATCAGCCACGATCGGCGATTCCTCGAAGACCTCTCGCGCGTGACGGTGTGGCTCGATCGCGGCCAGACGCGCCGTCTGGAGCGCGGCTTCAAGGAGTTCGAGAGCTGGCGCGACGAGACGCTGGCGCAGGAAGACCTCGAGCGCCACAAACTCGACCGCAAGATCGCCATGGAAGAGGACTGGGTCCGCTATGGCGTCAGCGCGCGGCGCAAGCGCAACGTGAAGCGACTCGCCAACTTGCGCGAACTGCGGCAGGGGCGCCGGGAACAATTGCGCGTCACGGGCAATGTGAAGCTGGAAGCCGCGGAATCGGGCGAAGGCGGCACGCGGGTCATCGAAGCCAAGAAGATATCCAAGGCGTTCGGCAAGAAAACTATTGTCGATGATTTTTCCGTCCGCATCCTGCGGGGAAATCGCATCGGCGTGGTGGGCGCCAACGGCGCGGGGAAAACGACGCTGATCAATCTTCTCACCGGCAAGCTGAAGCCGGATGCAGGCAATGTGAAGATCGGCGTCACTGTGCGGAAGGCGGAGCTGGACCAGAACCGCGCGGCGCTGCATCCCGATACGCTTGTGGGCGCCGTATTGACCGGCGGAAGCGGTGACATCGTCCATGTCGGAGACGAGCCGCGGCATGTCGTCAGTTACCTGAAGGATTTTCTTTTCTCGCCGGCGCAGGCGCGCTCGCCGGTGCGCGTTTTGTCGGGCGGCGAGCGGGCGCGGCTGTTGCTCGCGAAAGTTCTCGCAGCACCCTCCAATCTTCTCGTGCTGGACGAGCCGACCAACGATCTCGATCTGGAAACGCTCGATCTGCTGGAGGAAATGCTGGCCGATTATGCGGGCACGGTGCTGGTCGTCAGCCACGACCGCGATTTCCTGGACCGGGTTGCGACGTCGGTCTTGTTTGCGGAAGGCAATGGCCGGTTCATCGAATATGCCGGCGGCTATTCCGACATGGTCGCCCAGCGTGGAACGGGCGTCGAAGCGCGCGACGCACCGCAACAAAAAACGGCGCGAAAATCAGCGCCGAAGACGCGCACCAAATCCGCCGCGCCGCGCCGCAAACTGTCCTTCAGTGAACTGCACGAGCTGAAGACGTTGCCGTTACAAATCGCGACGCTGGAGAAGGGCATCGCAGCGCTGCATTCCATGCTCTCGGACAGTACGCTTTTCGCGCGCGATCCAAAGGCATTTGCCGCCAATTCCGAAAAACTGGCCAAGGCGCAGAGCACGCTTTCTGCAACGGAAGAACGCTGGCTCGAGCTGGAGATGCTGCGCGAGGAACTCGAGCAGCAATAGCTCAGGCGGCGAGGGGCAGCACGTCGCCGGACCACGCTTGCGTCAATGCGGATTCGACGTCGCGCGGCGACGACATCGCGCACAGTCTCCCCCTGATGGCCCGCTTCTGTTCGCGGCCGGCCGGCAACGGCGCGGCGTCGATGTAGGCGCCGAGATGCTTGCGGAATATCCGCAGTCCGTTCGCGTCGCCGTAAAATTGCAGCGTCTCGCGAAAATGGTCCAGTGCGATGGCAAGGCGCTCGGCGAGATCCGGCTCTGCGAGCGGCTGATGTGCCGCCAGTGCATCATCGATCGCCGCTGCAATCCACGGCCGGCCAGTGGCGCCGCGGCCGATCATCACCGCGTCTGCACGGGATTGCGCCAGCGCCTCGCATGCAGTCGCCGCATCGACGATATCGCCGTTGACGACGACGGGGATGCCGACGGCCGCCTTCACGTCAGCCACCGCGCGCCAATCCGCGTTTCCATTGTACAATTGTGCGCGCGTGCGGCCGTGCACCGTAATCGCCTTCACGCCGATGCGTTCGGCGCGCATGGCGAGTTCGGGTGCGTTGCGGCTTGAATCGTCCCAGCCCAGCCGCATCTTCAGAGTCACGGGACGCGTGGTCGCAGAAACCGCCGCATCGATGAGACGTTCGGCCACATCGAGATCGCGCATCAGGGCAGATCCCGAGAGCGCTCCGGTGACCTGCTTCATGGGGCAACCCATATTGAGATCGACGATATCGGCGCCGGCATCGGTCGCGAGCTTCGTGGCTTGCGATATCCAGCACGCTTCCCGCCCCACCAGCTGCACGACCATCAGCGGCAGGCCTTCGCCCACCGCCGCGCGACGCACGACATCGGGGCGGCCGCGCGCGAACGCATCGCAGGCGACCATTTCCGTCGCCACATAGGCGGCGCCCAGCCTCGACGCCGTCCGGCGAAACGGCAGGTCCGACACGCCGGTCATCGGCGCGATCAGAACACGACCGGGAATGGAGACGTCACCGATGAGCAGCGGCTTACTCATCGCGGCCGTATAGCTCACGCGCCGCGAACGGGCAATCAAGCTCTGTCGACGTTCGCCACGAACGTGCGCGGTCGAAAAGGCAAATTTCGGCAGCTTCTCGTCATTTACTCCGGAAAATACAGGGAGACTGTCGTCCCGTGGTTTCCGAATTCACGCCACACCAGTCCGTCAAGCTGTTCGGCAAGCGCATTCACGATCCTTGTGCCGCGGCCGGGTGCGGCGTTCGGCGCCGCTGTGCCGTCGTCGGACACAATGCAGTGAACATTTCCGCCGACGGAATCAAGCGTAACCGAAACGGCGCCTTTGCCCTCGGGGAATGCATGGCGAACGGCGTTTGTTACGAGCTCCATGACGATGAGCCCGACGCGCCAGCCGCGTTCGGCAGATACGAACACGTCGCGCCCGGCAATGGTCAGGCCGACGTCCCTGTCATTCAATCTGGCCCGGGAAAACGAATCGCAGAGGTCGCCGACATACGCCTGCAGATTGATCTGACCGGGCGAAGCGGGCGGTTGCAACGAGCGGTGCAGATTGGCGAAATCGCGCAGCCGTCTGGCCGCGCCGGCAAGCGTCGCTTTAACCTCCCGGCTCGACGTTTGCCTGGCGGCTACCGACAACGCGGCCACGGCCATCGCGTATTCATTTGCGACACGGTGGCTGATTTCCTCGACGAGCAACCACGCTCCGCTCGGCGGCGTTTCCGAAACTTCTATCATGGCGTTCTCAAACATAACGCGTCTCCCTGACGGTGCGGCCGCTCACTTCTGCGACGCGCCGCTACCGATTGAATGTCATCCACCGGGTTCGCTGCGTATTGGACGGCGTTGCACGTCTTTGAATTTGTGCGCAATACCGGATCTCATGCCTGGCCAGACGCCGAGACCGACGGATGGCGGACAGTTTGATGCTGCCCGCCATCCCTGCCGTTCATCGCAGCGCAGGTATCATCTCTTGCGCCTTCTAGCGGTCATTGCCGCCGGTGGCGGATGAAGCGGAACCGGATGCCGGATTTGAGCCAGCGGGCTCCTGGCCGTTCTGGTCCGCCTTCTTCAGCGGAGCGGGTCTGCCGGACATCGCATCGCGTCCGCGATACCAGCCGGGGTATGGCATGATATGCGCGCCATGCCAGTAATTCCATCCGTAGGCACCGGACCAGCCATAGCCGCGATGCCAGGCGTAGCCGCACCAGTACCAGCCGGAACCGTGCCAGGCGGACTGATACCAGCAATATTGCTGGCCGCGATAGACGAGCGCATGGCGGCTGTCGACTCTCGTTACGCCGTTGGGCGCGTAGACCATCCTGGCCTGAGCGCCATCGCTGGCAAGCATGCCCGTAATGATGAGACCGGCGCTGACGGCGGCGCCGATGAAGATGGAGGCCGGGCGTTTGCGCAGGACCGAGACTCCGTTTTCGGAATCGGAGTAGCCTGTCGTGTCGGCGGTTGCAGATTGCGCAACCGACGCCGGTAAAAGTGAGAAGCGTGTCATGGGTTGTCCTTGTCGATTGTGCGTCGGGCGACGCGTTACGCATTCATAGATGGTTGAAGTCGCAGCATTTATATTGAACGCCGATGAGGGTCATTGCATGCGACTGTCTATGTGCGCGCAGCAATCAGTCGCCTCACGAAGCGCCGCCGCTGACTTTCGAGCGCACTCTCAAAAGCAAACGGCCCCGCCGTGGACGGCGAGGCCATCTGTGTACGGATGATCGTGGCGTCAGAGGACATGCTTGAGGTTCATGGCCCCGATTCCGGCGGCGAAATTGAGACCCTTTTCGCCGACAAAACTGACCGGCTGCAACGAGATCGATTTCTCGAGCCCGCCGACCAGAACGTGCGCGCCCCCGCCCAATCCGACGGTTGCGCTGGCGGTTGCGCCGGCATAACCGCCCTGCAGGGCGCCACGCGCCGGACTTACCGATGGCGCAAGCACTTCCCAGACAATCACGCCGCCGCGCGTGTAACCGATGTCGACGCCGAATTTAGAGATCGTGCCGACGTAACGCTCGGGCGCACCGCGCACCGGGGTATAGACGCACCGCACGTCCTTCGAAGATCCGAGAACGAATCCCCAACCGCCGCTCACGTCGCAGTTAAGCACGCCGGCCTTGATGTCCGCTGCGTTGGCAGGCGCCGCCGAGGCGAGTGCTGCAATACCCAGGGAGGCCGCGGCTGCAATCAGACGGGTTTTCTTGAAGATGCTCATGATCGTATTCTCCTTCGTTTTCGCACTTTCATCTGTGCCGTCGATTGAAGACTTTGAAAGTGCGCACCAGCTTCAACGAGTCCGCTCCGTCGGGGCCGGACAAATTCAATGTGGGGCGGCATCCGAATTTGATCTTGAACCGCGAGCAATTTCTTTGAACAGGAGATCATCGATCTCCGGACGTGCTGCGATCGGCGTATCGATCCGCTAGCCGCGCCGCGCGCGGCGCCATGCGCCCGGCGTTGCGCCGACGATGGTGGAGAACACGCGTGTGAAATGGCTCTGATCGGAGAAACCGCAATCGTAAGCGATCTGCCCGAGCGCAAGGCCGGAATTCAAGAGAAGATCCTTGGCGCGTTCGACGCGATAGGAACGAAGCCACCGGTGCGGCGGCATGCCGGTCGTGTTCCGGAAGGCGCGGATGAGCTTGCTGACCGAAAGACCGCAGGCCTGCGCCACTTTGGCGATCGGCGGCTGCTGTGACAGGTTGGCAGTCAAAATTTCCTTAACCGCTCGTTCCTGCCTTGCATTGAGACTTGCGCCGCCGACCAGTGACTTCGAACTCCATATTCCGTACTGCGAGGCGAGCCGCGCGTGAATTGCGAATGCGATGTGTTCGAACAACAGCTGCGAATCCTGGCGAGGAGCGGAGAGCAAGGGCAGTATCGCCCGTCCCAAATCGTGCGCCACCGGATCCACAACCGCCGTCTGATCGGCGAATTGCCCGATCCTCGGCGCGCCGTGTTCACTGGCAAGCTCGTCGAACAGGATCGACGGAATGTGCATCACCAGCATGTCGAAAGGTTCGCGAAGGTCGAATGCCGGTTCGTCTTCCAGATGGGCGATGACGATCGAGCCGGCTACGAACGGCTCCGATAGAACGCGCCGACCGGATTTGTGCAGGATGTTTTCCGGCGAACTCCGCAGTTGCAGTGCGGCAATATAGGCCTTCTCCGCGGGGAGCGCAGACGATCGCCTGAAGGTGCGAGAGTCCGATGTAAGCCTTGTAACTGCGATCTGTCCCGTCTTGAGACTCGTGGTAACCGCCGTTTGGGCGTGGTCGACCTTGAAGAGCCGGGCGAGAGAACGGGAATAGGGCTCGCGACCGAAAAGATCGACACCATCGGGGCGCAGAATGGGAAGCCCGAATGCCGATTCCGATGTGACGGTTGATTGCGGGAGACCAACCTCCCGAGACGATGGAGAGAGTGTGGCCGGTAGCGCCTGAACACAGTCAAGAGTCATGGGACGTACTCCCTTGGCCGCCGAGCGCGGACCGAATACATTTCAAGAGTTCGTTTTCCTTGAACGGTTTCGCGAGGTAGCAAAGTGCACCGGCCTGGCGTGCGCGAGCCCGCACACTCTCGTCATGCCGCGCCGTGATCAGTATCGAAGGGACTGCAGAATCGGTGGCCGACATCGCATTCAGCAATTCCAGCCCCGTCATTCCCGGCATATGCATGTCGACAATCAGGCAGTCCGTCTTTTGCAGAAACGGCGAGTTCAAGAAGTCTTCCGCCGAGTTGAACGATCTGGCGAAATATCCATGCGATTTCATCAGGCTCACCATCCCCTCTCGGACCGACTCGTCGTCGTCGATGATTGAAATTGTGATTCGGTCCGGCAATTCCTGCTCCAATTCAGAGCCTTGAATTAGGGCTGGGCGGCGTGCTTCGCCATTGCGCGAAAGGATTCATTTCCTGTCGAAAAGTGATGATCTGCGATCATTTCGCATCGTTCGATTATACTTGCGTATAGGGTCGAGCGGCGCGGGCGGCGACCGTCGTGCTCAGGCCCGCTGGGCGACGGCCGGCAATGTGAACGACAAAGTCGTTCCCTGCGGAACATTCCGGGTAGCCCTCAGTATGCCGTCGTGGCTCTCGACAATGGTCCGGCTGATCGAAAGACCCAGGCCCGTGCCCAGTTCCTTGGTGGAAAAAAAGGAATCAAATATGCGCTCTGCGCCTTCCGCCGGCAGACCTACTCCAAGATCGCTGATCGATATTTCAACTTTATCGCCGCCAATCGTACCGGACCTGACGGTCAGAGCGCGTGGGCCCGTATTGTCCTTCATCGATTCGAGCCCATTGACGATCAGATTGACGAGAACCTGCTGAATCTGGACTCGGTCGGCCATCACTGAAGGGACGCCCAGCGTCAAATCCAGACTGATCGACGTCGAAAACCTGGCTGCCTGGGCGCCCAGCAGATCGACCGTCTCCCGGATCAGACGATTGGTATCGGTTGATTCCCGCTTCGGCGCCGTCTTTGCAAAAATGCCTCGAATACGCGTGATGATATCGGCGGCCCGCGTTCCATCGCGTACGATTCGGGAAGTGGCCGCGCGCGCCTCCTGGATGTTGGGAGGGTCGGCGGCAAGCCAACGCAAGCTTGCGTTGGCGTTTGTGACCACCCCGGCGATGGGTTGGTTCACCTCGTGCGCAATCGAGGCGGTGAGTTCGCCCAAGGTCGTTATCCGGCTCGCCTGGGCCAGATCGGACCTTGCCCGCTGCATCGCCAACTCGGTCTGCTGATTGCGTGCCACGAGCCAAGCCGAGACTCCCATCGCGATGATGCTCGCGAGCGCATTGAATGTGCCGATATAGGCGAGCTGATCGCTTCCGTTCACCAACCTGTGCGCGAGGATCTGTGCGATTACCGTCAGTGTTGCACAGCCGAGGAATACGAACGCCCGACCGCGCGCGCGCAGGAACCGGCCGGACATCAATACGACGATCACATCCAGGCCGGACACGACGCAATCGGGCGGGGTCAACACGTCTGCCACGAAGATTCCCGCGGCGAGCACGGCCGTCACCGCGGGAAACAGGAGGTGATGGCGCCCTCCGCCGAGAAGACTCAAATACCGCATCGCAGGCCGCGCTCCGGAGACACCGGCATTATTGTATAATCGGGTGGGGAGATGAAATTGTCGCATTTGGTGGTCGCAATTTGCCCGCCGCCGCGTTAAATCCCGGTCGGCAACCATCAGACCCAAGGCGGGCAGGCCACGTGGCCCAGTCACAGGACACAGTCGTTGTGATCGATGACGATTCGAGCGTGCGGGAAGCGCTTGAGAGTCTTGTGCGTTCGGTCGGACTGCAGGTCAGAACTCATGGCACGGTTGCGGACTTCCTGAAAGCGCCTGCGACCGAAGGCCCGACCTGCCTTGTGCTGGATGTAAGGCTGCCGGGACAGGGCGGGCTCGACTTCCAGAGCACGCTCACAGGCTCCGGAATTCACATGCCAATTATTTTCATCACCGGCCACGGCGACATTCCCATGTCGGTCCGCGCCATGAAGGGCGGCGCGGTCGAGTTCATGACCAAGCCGTTCCGCGACCAGGATCTGCTGGACGCTATTCAGGCAGGCCTTGCCCGGGATCGCGCGTATCGCGAAAAACAGGATGCCATCGGTGCTCTTCGCGGCAGATATGAAACGCTCACTGAGCGCGAAAAGGAGATCATGGCGCTGGTGGTCTCTGGCCTCTTGAACAAGCAGATCGCTGCCTCCATCGGTCTCAGCGAAATCACCGTCAAGGTCCATCGCGGCAACCTGATGCGAAAGATGAACGCAAAATCCGTCGCCGAACTTGTTCGCATGGCCGAACGGCTGAAGCCGGATTGATCCGAACGTTCTGTCCTGACGGCGGCGTTCAACGCCGTGCTTCTGTGTTCAAGATGCGGCGCGCAGCGCGTGCAAGGGTGACTGGATGTCCATTCACCGGGAGCCGTCGATCGATCATGATGAAAATGCTCATCGAGAATTTCGTAACGTTGTTCGTCGTCGTCGACCCTGCCGGCTCGATCCCGGTCTTCCTCATGGCGACGGCAGGTCTGTCCATACGCGATCGGTCCAAGGTTGCGCTGTTCGCCGTTTCGATCGCGCTGGCCGTTCTGATGCTGTTTCTTTTTTTTGCACAGTACGTTCTCGTCCAGATGCATATCGGCGTTTCGGCGTTCAAGATCGCGGGCGGCGCCATACTGTTTGTCTTCGGCCTGCAGATGGTGCTGCGAGGTCAACACCAGGGCGGTACGCGGGGCCCGTCCCAGAGTTTGATCGAGATCGCCGTATTCCCGGTGGCGATGCCCTCCATCGCCTCTCCCGGCGCGCTTCTCGCCGTTGTGCTGCTCACCGATAACAGCCGCTTTACTCTCGCCGAGCAGGCGGTAACGGCCGCGCTGCTGGTCGCCGTGCTTCTCGGAGTTCTCGCATCGATGCTTCTCGCAGGCAGGATCGAACGCCACATCGGCTCCGCCGGGATCAGCGTGATGACCCAGGTGATGGGGCTTGTGCTGGCTGCCTTCGCGATCCAACAGATTTTGGATGGATTGACCGAGACGCTGTCCAGAATTGCCCACTAGAGTCTTGCCAAAAAAAGAACCGACGGACGCGAACCTCTCGGCGGGCATGGCGAAATGTGATCTTGTGACAGCGATTCGAGACGGGCGTGCACGGCACATGGATGGAACTACCGATACGAGCGGTCCCGGGACTGGCCTGAGACCCCAGCTGTCGCTCCTCGATGCGGCTCTCTACACCATCGTGATGAATATCGGCCTGAGGTGGCTTCCGGTGGCCGCCGCGGTGGGTCCGGCAGCGCTGCCGCTGTGGGTTCTGGCGCTGGTCACTTTCTTTGTGCCGCTCGCCGCCGCGACAGGCGCCCTGACCGCGCGATTCAAGGGCGAGGGCGGGATCTATCTCTGGACGCGCGACAGCTTCGGTCCGCTGGCAGGATTTCTCTGCGGCTGGTTCTATTGGTTTGCATTGATGCCGTATTTCGCCGGTATCGTCTATTTTCTGGCGCAGATACTTATGTCGGGGTTGGGTCTCGATACAAAGAATACGACTCTCTACCTTGGGTTCACTGTCGCCCTGTCGGTTCTGGTGACGGCAGTTCAATTCGCGGGCCTTCGTATTGCGAAATGGCTACCGAATTCGGGAACGATCGCGAGCTGGCTCATCTTCATGGCGATTGCAGGTATTGCACTGCTGCTTGTTTTTCATGGCGCGAGCGCGACGGACTTTTCGAAGTCTTCCTATCTGCCGCCGATCAATTTCGATACCGCGATCCTGTGGGGAACGATCGTGTTTGCGTATAGCGGCGTCGAGGCCGTCGGCTTCATGCGCAATGAATTCAGCGATGGACTCAAGACAGCGCTGCGCGTCCTCGGCACTGTCGGGCCGGCCCTCGCGGTCGTCTACATTGCAGGTACGGCCGCCATGCTCGTGATCCTACCGGCATCCGACATGACGCGGCTGGGCGGCTTTGCCGACACGCTCCATGCCGTGTTCGACCGCGCGCATCTTGGGACATGGGCGCCGATCGCCCTCATTCTGTTTGCGCTCTCACAAACCGGCGGGTTGACGGCATGGTTCGCGGCCGGAGCGCGTCTGCCGCTTGCGGCCGGCATCGACAATTTTCTTCCGGCAATGTTCGCGCGACGCAATCCCTCAACCGGCGCCCCCGTCGCTGCAATCTACCTGCAGGGAGCCTTGATGATCGTCTTTGTCATTTTGGGACAGGCGGGCGCCTCAGCCGCCACGGCTTACGATTTCCTCGTCAATATGAGCGTCCTCACCAATACCATCTGCTACGCGTTCCTGTTCGCGGCGTATTACAAGCTCGCGCGCTCGGCCAATTCGGCGGGCGAATGGCGTGCGCCGGGCGGGAAAGGCGTCAACCTCACGCTTGCGATTGTCGGGCAGGTCGCCACCTGGACTGCCATTGTCTGTACGCTGGTGCCGAGCGGTTCCGACCCTCATCCGCTCGTGACGTTCCTGAAAATCTCCGGCTCTGCCGGGTTCATGGTCGCAATCGGCGTGCTGCTCTACTGGTCTGGAAATCGCCGGCGGCTGGCGGCGCTGTCTGTCTGAGGGCCTTCTTCAGGTCTTTGAAACCTATCGTTTCTAGCGTTGCGTGCGGCGACTTCCAGGACCCAAATGCAGAACGACCACGGGCCGTTGGCTCTTGAAATTCAGGGTTTGCGCAAATCCTTCGTCCGTCCGGCCGTCGACGGCCTCGATCTGCGGGTTCGCGCAGGCGAATTTTACATGCTGCTTGGACCCAACGGTGCGGGTAAAACAACCACGCTGAAGATGGTAAGCGGACTGTTAAGACCCGACGAAGGGTCCATCTTGATCTTCGGCACCGATTCCGTCGTCGAGCCCATCGCGGCCAAACAAATTACCGCCTGGCTCTCCGACGAGCCGATGATCTACGACAAACTCACACCGCTGGAATACCTCGAATTCGTCTCCGGACTCTGGGGCGTGGAGCCTCGTGTTGCCGCGCTGCGCGCGCGCGACCTTCTCGGGTGGCTGGGGCTTGAAGCGCATGCGAACGAACGCTGCGAGAAATTCTCGCGCGGCATGCGCCAGAAGGTGGCGCTCGCGGGTGCGCTGGTGCATGAGCCGAAGCTGATCATTCTCGATGAGCCGCTCACCGGCCTCGACGCGGGCTCCGCGCGCATGGTCAAAAACGTCCTTGCAGAAAGGGTGCGCGGCGGCGGCAGCGTCATCATGAGCACGCATATCCTCGAAATCGCCGAACGGATGGCCGACCGCATCGGCGTGATCTCGAACGGCCGGCTGATCGCGGAGGGCACGCTGGGCGAATTGCGCGGCCGCATGGGCCAGGCGGCCGCCAGCCTGGAGGACATGTTTCTCGCGATCGTCGAACAGGCGGCAGCGTGACCAAGCCGCAGTCGCTCGCCTGGTTCGCCGAACACGAGCTCAGGCTTTCCCGGCGCGACATGCTGTCGATGATGACGGCGGGCAGACGCGACCGCGAGCGCAGGGCGTTCATCGGCGCGGGCTTGTTTGCCCTGTTTATGCACGGAGTCGCATATGTCGTTCTGGGGCGCTACGCGTCCAGCGGGGCGACGATTACTCTCCCCGCGTTGATCGGCGTCACGTCATCGATTGTCCTTGCCGCCTCCGCAATGCTGTCGCAGGCGATGGAGAGCGTCACCCGATCATTCTACACGCGATCCGATCTTGAATTTATCCTGAGTGCGCCCGTGAGGGCCGACAAGGTCTTCGCCGTGCGTATCGGCGCGGTGGCGCTTGCCGCTATTGTCTTGTCCGCCTTTCTGATGGGTCCCTTCATCGACATTCTTGCGTTGAAGGGCGGGGCGCGCTGGCTCAGCGCGTATGGCGTGCTGGTTGGGGTCTCTCTGGCGACCACGTCAGTTGCCGTAACGTTGACGGTGCTGCTCTTTCGCACTCTCGGACCGAAACGTACGAGGCTGGTTGCTCAGATCGTAGCAGCTGTTATCGGCGGGGCGTTCGTCATTGGTTTGCAGACGGCAGCACTGTTCTCGACC
>JBEKLN010000041.1:0-38013 GCA_050010175.1 Rhizomicrobium sp. | reverse complement strand
AGGTCGCCGCGGACAGCGCCTTTCCGCGTTCGTAGGAGCGCGCAACCATTTCGTCGAATTTGGCTTTGCGCTCGATCGGATCTTCGATTGCGGCGAGTTCGTTGCGATAGCCGAGTTTCACCGCACCCTCGAGTCCCATACCGCCGAACTCTCCGGTGGGCCATGAGATGGTGAAAAACGGCGCCACGAAACTCGCACCTGCCATGCCCTGCGCGCCGAGACCGTATCCCTTGCGCAGGATCACGGTGAATACGGGCACGGTGACGTTGGAGCCGATGAGAAACAGCCGGCTGTTGTGGCGCACGAGCGCGGTCTTCTCCGCTTCCGGCCCCACCATGTTGCCCGGCGTGTCGCACAGCATCAGAATGGGAATGTCGAATGCATCGCACAATTGCATGAAACGGGCGGCCTTGTCGGAGCCGTCCCGGTCGATCGCCCCCCCCAGATGCTTCGGATTGTTCGCAATGATGCCAAGGGGCCGTCCTTCGACCCGGACAAACGCCGTGATCATCCCTGGTCCGAATTGCGCGCGCAGTTCGAGAACGGAGTCCGTATCGGCGAGCATGTCGATCACTTTACGGATGTCATATACGCGCAGCCGGTTTTCGGGAATGACCCGGCGGAGCAGGCGCTGGTCTGCGCAGGTCCAGTTCGGGATCTCGCCCTGAAAATACGAAAGGTACTTCTTCGCGACCTGCACGCCTTCGGCTTCATCGCGCACGACGACATCGATCACGCCATTGGGCGCCTGCACCGACACGGGTCCGACCTCGTCGGGATGGAATACTCCAAGGCCGCCGCCTTCGATCATGGCGGGGCCACCCATGCCAATGGAGGAATTCTCGGTCGCGATGATCACGTCGCAGCAGCCGAGCAGGGCCGCATTACCCGCAAAGCATCGTCCGGAGTTGATGCCAACAAGAGGCACGAGGCCCGAAAGCTTGGCGTACATCCAGAACGTGGTCGTGTTGAGGCCGCCCGCACTCATCGCGTCGGTATCGCCAGGTCGCCCGCCGCCTCCTTCGGTGAAGAACACGACGGGCAGGCGCCACTGCTGCGCGATATGCAGCATACGGTCCTTCTTCTGGTGATTGCGCAGGCCCTGCGTGCCGGCGAGCACCGTATAATCGTAGGACATGGCGACCACGCGGGCCTGCTCGTCGGGGAAGATGTGGCCGTTGACGCGCCCCAGCCCCATCACTAGGCCGTCGCCTGGCGTTCGCGCGATCAATTCCTCCATCGTGTTCCTCCGCAATCGCCCGGCAACGACAAGCGACGCATATTCAAAAAAGGAATCGGGATCGCACAGGTCGGCGATGTTTTCGCGCGCGGTGCGCTGTCCGGACTTACGGCGCTTCTCCACGGCTTCGGGCCTCGCCGAATCAGCCGTCGAGTGGCGGCGTTTGTAGAGTTCCGCGAGATCGGGCCGGATTTCGTCGAGATCGATGGTCTGTTCTTCCGCGCTCGAGACTCCGTCGACATCGGCCTCCGCAATGAATGCCAATGTTGCGTCTTCAAAGACGGTATCGCCGGGTTCGACGGCGAACTCCCGCAACACTCCGCTCACATGCGCTTCGATCACGTGTTCCATCTTCATAGCTTCCATGACGAGCACCGGTTCGCCGGCGCGCACGGTATCGCCTGTCCTGGCGGAGATGCTGACGATCGTCCCCTGCAGTGGCGCCCGCAGCGCCGATGTTCCGGCAGGAGCATCCGCATCGGCGATGCCGTGCGTTGGCGCGGCATCCTTCTTGCCGTGATGCAACACCGCCAGCGGATCGGCGCTATCGACTTTCACGCCCGCGCGCACGGTTACCCGTTGTTGATCGTGAAAAAGCTTCGGGTGGGCCGAATCGGATTCCGGCAACAGTTCCGCGATATGTTCGTCGATAAACCTTGTGTGCATGCGCCCATCCGTGAGCGCGGGGTGGCGCAACAAGTTCTGAAGAAACGCAATATTGGTGCGCGTGCCTGCGATCTTGAATTCGCACAGCGCGCGATAAGCCTTCTTCGCCGCATCGGTCAGGATATCGGTCGGGGTGTGCACGATCAGCTTTGCAAGCAACGAATCGTAGCGAACACTGGTCCGGTAGCCCTGATAGCCGAATCCGTCGACGCGGATACCGCGGCCGGATGGTGGTTCGTACACGGACAATATTCCGCCCGCCGGCCGGGCGGTACCGTCCGAGGTCATGGTTTCCAGATTGACGCGGGCCTGCAGCGCCGTGCCACGCGGCGCGGGAATATCCTTCTGGGTCAACTGAAGTTCCTGAAGCGTGCATCCGCTGGCGATCTCGAGCTGGACGCGCACAAGATCGAGTCCGGTGACCTCCTCCGTGACCGTGTGCTCGACCTGCAACCGCGGATTGGCCTCGATGAATGCGTATCGGTCATCGCCGTGCGTATCAACGAGGAATTCGATCGTGCCAAGGTTCTTGTATTTCGCGGTCCGTCCAAGTGCGACCGCCGCCTCCAGCATGCGATGACGGATTCTTTCGGGGACATCTCGTGCCGGAGCGATCTCCACAATCTTCTGGCGCTGCCGCTGCACGGAGCATTCGCGGTCCCACAAGTGAGAGACCGCTCCGGTGCCGTCGCCGGCGATCTGCACCTCGACATGCCGGGCGTGGGGAAAGAATTCCTCGGCGTACAGAGCGCCATTGCCGAAAGCAGCCTGCGCCTCGGATCTGCAGCGCTCGAAGGCGGCCTCAAGCTCGTCCGTCTTATGGACGACGCGCATTCCGCGACCGCCGCCGCCGGCAACGGCCTTGAGCATGATGGCCGCGTCGGCCCCCAAGCTTGCCATGAAGCCCATGGCCGCATCGATATCGATGCCTGCAGGCGTGCCGCGCAGCACCGGCACGTTCGTGCACCGCGCGAGTTCACGCGCCCGGGCCTTGTCGCCAAACAACGCCAGGGTCTCAGGAGCCGGGCCGACGAAGATGAGACCGGCGCGGCCGCAGGCGTCCGCAAAGCCCGCGTTTTCGCTGAGGAAGCCATAACCCGGGTGAACCGCGTCGCAACCTGCTTCCTGCGCCACGGAAATGATCTGGGCCGCATCGAGATAGGCGGACACTCCCGCGCCTCTGAGGCCGCAGGCTTCGTCCGTCTTCCGGGTGTGGAGGGACAGCGCATCGTCTTCTGAAAAGATGGACACAGTCGTCAGGCCAGTCTCGGCCGCGCTGCGCGCGATCCGGATGGCGATCTCGCCCCGGTTGGCAATCAAGAGCTTTTTGAGCATGTGTCCTCGGGTGCGATATCGGTCCCGACCCTTTTCGAATTGACAGTAACCTGCGTCAAGCCCGCATCCCCCTCGCCAAAGCGCTCGCTTCGCGGGATAATATGCCTGGGCCGGCCGCGACGACGCGCGCCGCAACGGATGAGACATAAGAAGAACTGGGTGGAACGAGATGCCTTGGAATTACGGCGACCTGCTGGACGCCGTGGCGGAGGCGGTGCGTCCGGACGCACCGGCCTTCATCCACGACGACCGGCGCATTGAGTGGAATGCTGCATCGCGGCGAATGAATAACCTGGCGCAGGCGCTAATCGGGCGCGGCGCAAGGCCCGGCGACAAGCTTGCGTTCTATCTGCGCAACTGCATCGCTTATATCGAAGGAACGGGGGCGAGTTTTCGTGCGCGCCTCGTGCATGTGAACATCAACTACCGCTACAAGCCCGACGAGGTCCTCTACATCCTCGACAATTCGGATGCACAGACGCTGATCTTCGCGAGCGAATTTCGCGGCTGCGTAGATCAGATCCGCGATCGGATTCCGAAAATCAAAACGTACATTGAAGTGACGGAAGACGGCGAACCGGCGCCGTACGCGGAAGATTACGAGAGCTTGGCAGAAGTTGGAGACGGCGCGCGACTCGACATTCGCCGCTCACCCGACGACATGCTGTTCATTTACACCGGCGGCACGACGGGGATGCCCAAAGGTGTGATGTGGCGGCACGGCGATCTGGCGTCGATCTGGCACAACCGGCTCGATCGCACTCCAGGCGCGCTGCCGCATGACTCCATCGATGCTTACGCCGCGGCTTTGCATGCCGTGGGGCAAGGCCCCGCAATATTGCCTGCCTGTCCTCTGATGCACGGCACGGGGTTCGTGTCCGCCTACGTCGCGATGCTGAGCGGCGGATGCATAGTGACCGTCGACAACCATCATTTCGATCCGCACCACGTCTGGTCCGCCGTCGAAAAGAACCGCGTGCAGAGCATCGCTATCGTGGGCGATCCGTTTGCACGGCCGCTCCTGGCCGCGCTCGATGAAGCGCCAGGCCGATACGATCTGTCGAGCATGCTCGCCATGAGTTCGTCAGGCGCCATGTGGAGCATCGAGAACAAGCGGGGGCTCATCCGCCACATCCCGCAGCTTGTGATCACGGATCATTTCTCGTCAACCGAAGCGATGGGGATGGGCAATTCGATCGTGACGAAGGATGGCGAGACGCAAACCGCTGCATTCACGCTTCTGGAGGACGCGATTGTTATCGACGAGAACGACAAGCCGATCCCGCCGGGCTCCGGGAAGGCCGGTCTCGTCGCGCTCGGCGGTCCCATGTGCATGGGTTACTACAAGGATCCCGAGAAGACCGCACGGACGATCCGCATGATCGGCAACGTGCGGCGATCCATCCCGGGAGACTGGGCCCGCGTGGAGGCGGACGGCACAATCACGCTTCTGGGAAGGGGCAATAATTGCATCAACACGGCGGGTGAAAAAGTCTTCCCCGAAGAAGTCGAGGAAATCCTGAAGATACACCCTACCGTCGAAGACGCGCTCGTGCTCGGTGTCCCCGATGAAAAATGGGGTCAGGCCGTCACCGGTGTGGTGAAGCTCGCGGCGGGTGCGGAGTTCGACGAAACGTCCTTACGCGAACACGTCCGCGCGCATCTGGCCGGCTACAAGACGCCCAAGCGAATCATCGCGGCGACATCGGTCAATCTGCGCGCACCCAACGGCAAGGCCGACTACAAGGCCGTATCGGAATTCGCCCGCCAGTCCCTGGGGATCGGCGCATAGCACATTCAACACCGGAGGACATGCCCATGAAATTCACCTGGTTCAATCTCATGCCGTGGCCCTATCTGCCGGACGATTTCCGGGAAAAGCATCATTCGGTCTGGGTCGATATCGACCAGCGTCTGTTCGATCCGGTCAAGAGTCACGAGGTCTACAACACCTATCTCGACCTGCTCGAATATGCCGATACGCTGGGCTTCGACGGCGTGGGCTGCAATGAGCATCACCAGAACGGCTATGGTCTCATGCCATCGCCCAACCTGATCGCAGCAGCGCTGGCGCGTCGCACGAAGAACGCCGCCATCGTCGTGCTCGGCAATTCGATCGCGCTTTACAACCCGCCGGTGCGCGTGGCCGAAGAATTCGCCATGCTGGACTGCATCTCGGGCGGACGTCTGGTTGCCGGTTTTCCCGTCGGCACGTCGATGGATACCAATTTCTGCTACGGCCAGATCCCAAGTCTCACGCGCGAAAAATATCAGGAAGCGCACGATCTCATTATGCGTGCGTGGCACGAACGCGATCCGTTCGCATTCAACGGCCGCTACAACAAGCTGCGCCACGTGAATATCTGGCCGCGGCCGATTCAGGAACCCAATCCTCCCATTCACATTCCGGGAGGCGGGTCGGTGGAGACCTATGATTTCTGCATCGACAACACGTACTCCTATTCCTACCTGTCGTTCACCGGTTACATCCGGGCCAAGGCCCTGATGCAGGGTTACTGGGACCGCGTCGCCGAGCGCAATGCGTCCGACCGCTCGCCCCATCGCGCAGGATTTGCGCAGACCATCTGCGTGGCGGACACGGATGCGGAAGCACAGCGGCTCTATGAGGAGCACGTGCTCTATTTCTACAATCGCTGCCTGCATGTGTATCCGGGCTTCGCCGATGCGCCGGGTTACCGCACGATCAAGACCATTCAGACAGGTGCGCTGTCGCAATATGCGCCGATGCAGGGATTCTCGAATCTCACCTGGAAGGATTTGACGGAAGGCGGGCATATCATTGCCGGCAGCCCGGAAACCGTGCGCCAGCGGATGGAGGAACTGATCAAGGGGTTATACGTCGGCAACATCTTCTGCCTGTTCCATGTCGGGAACATGCCGAAGGAAAAGTGCATGTACTCCTCGCAGCTGTTTGCCGAAAAAGTGATGCCGAAGCTGCGCAACATGTTTCCCGAATTCGAGAACGATGGACGGTTTTGGTGCAAACCGCTGGCGAAGCGCGCCAGGCCCGGCAGCCTTCCTCCCGAACGCGAAGTCGCTGGCCTCGCAGGCGTGCACTAGGAGGCGCGCAACATGGAACTCAAAACCGTTCAAACCCCGCACGTTCCCGTCCGCTATATCGAGGGTGGCAGCGGAACGCCGCTCGTATTTCTGCACGGCGCCGGCGGCGCGACGCTCGAGGATGCTTTCCTCGCCAGGCTAGCAACCCGGTATCATGTCTACGCGCCATTGCTGCCCGGCTATGGCGACTCGCAGGAATGTCCCGACATCCGTGACATGCTCGATTTCACGCTGCATACCTGGGACGTCGTCGACGCGCTGGGGCTGAAGGACCCGGTTCTGGTCGGCCATTCGATGGGCGGCATGATCGCGGCAGAAATGGCGGCCATTGCGCCTCACGACGTTTCGCGCCTCGGTCTCATTGCGCCCGCGGGATTATGGCTCGATGACCATCCCGTCCCGGACGTGTTCTCCACGATGCCCTTCGAGTATCCGAAGCTCCTGTTTCACAATGTGGAACAGGGGACCGCATTGTTCACGGCCGGCATGGCGCTTGATAATCCCGAATGGTTGAAGGGATTTCTCGTGACCAATGCGCGACAGCTCGGAATGGCGGGGCGAATCCTGTTTCCGATACCGGAGCGCGGTCTTGCGGGCAGGCTTTATCGCATCAGGGCGAAGACGCTTCTCATTTGGGGAGACAGCGACAGGTTGATCGTCCCCGCCTATGCGCATGCCTTCAAGAAAAGCATTCACGGCGCCGAGCTGGTCGCCATTCCGGAAGCCGGGCATCTGGTGACCATCGAGAAACCCGATCAGGTCTTGAGCGCTTTGTCGCGACTCGCGGTCTGACTACGCTTCGGATTGCTTTGGCGTCGGCCGCGTGAAGCTCATCCGGCAGTGAAGCCCGTCCGGTTCGAAGTCCACGGTTACGGTACCGGTGTTTTCGCGCGCCGTGACCGCCTTGATCATGCGCATGCCAAACCCTTCGCGATTGGGCGCCACAGGCGTCGGGCCGCCATGTTCCTTCCAGCCGAATTCGACGCGTTGGCCTTCGGCAACCGTTTCGGAGGACCAATGCAAACTGACGTGTCCGCCCGGCACGGACAGCGCGCCGTATTTGATGGCGTTCGTCGCCAGCTCATGAACCGCAAGCGCGAGACTGCCGCCGAGTTCTTCGGGAAGCTGCAGCTCCGGACCTTGAATAACAAAACGCTGTGCCGGCTCGCTCATGAAGGGCGCCAGCGTTGCGCGAATCACCGCATTGGCCTCGATGGCGCCGGCTTGTCCTGCGAGCAGCAGATCGCTGGCAGAAGACAGCGCATGGAGGCGGCCGGTAAACCGCTTCAGGAATTCGTCAACGCCTGCGTCGGTTCCGGGGCGGGGGGCGGAGTATTTTGCCAGCGCTTCGATGATCGCCATGAGGTTCTTGAGCCTGTGGCGCAGCTCGCTGATGACGATCTCGCGCTGCTGCGAGCGCAGCTTGCCATCGTGAATATCGAGCAGCGTACCAACCCATTCCCGGACAGCCCCGTCGTGACCGAATACGGGCAGAGTAGTCATACGGTGCCAGCGCCAATCGCCGCTTGCGCTGTGCCGCAAGCGCACTTCCAGTTGGAACGATTGTCCGTCCTCCGGCAGCCCTCGTAGTGGAAACAGAGCGCGATCTTCCGGATGAACAGCATCGAGCCAGCCCTGGTCGCGATACTCCTGCCATTCCATGCCGGTGAGCGCCGTCCAGCGCGGATGCGGTTCGAGAGGCCGCCCCATCGCGTCGGTGACGAAGGGAAATCCCTGCGACGCATCGACGAGCTTGAATAGCCGCAGCCGCAAGAGTTCACGATCGAACATCATGGCATGTGCGAACGAGGCGATCGCCGTCTGTGCGGCCCCCGAGATCGCAAACACGATGATGGCGGACGCCGAAGCCTGTCCTGCGAAATGGCTGCGCGCGTTGAGATAGACGACGATAATGCTGGCAAGCCACGTTGCGACGCCGGATTGCCAGCCACCGAACAACGTGCAGAGGATGATGATGGGAAAAAAGATGGCGCCGAACAGACCGGAGAGGTAGCTGCTGAGAAGCATGCTGATCGCCGTCGCCGTGACTATGGCGAGAACCGTAAATGCCACCTTGGCGCCCACAGTCGGCGCAAACCGGTGCTTCGGCGTCGGTGCTGCGTGCGTTCCGAGGAGGAACCGCCCGAGCTCCTCCCGTGCTTCGCGTAATCCAGCTTTGAAATCCAGAGTTTGAGCCCCCGGTTGCAATGCGATTGGTTCACACTTGATAGGCGCAGACAATAACATGGGTTGTGACGCCGCCCCCCCCACCCCCGCCGCCAAATGCAGCTTGACAGGCCCGTTCCCCGGCCGGACCCTGACCACACCTTACGCTACCAGGGATTGCGAGGCTTTCGATGTTCGATTTGGTCATTCGCGGCGGCAACATCGCAGACGGCCGGGGCGGCAAGCCGTTTGAAGCGGATATTGCGGTGCAGGACGGCAAGATCGCCGTCGTCGGTCCCGTTTGGGGACAGGGGTTGGAGGAGATCGATGCGCGCGGGCGTCTCGTCACGCCGGGATTTGTCGACATACACACGCATTATGATGGCCAGGCCACATGGGACTCTCATCTGGCGCCATCGAGCTGGCACGGCGTCACCACGGTTGTCATGGGCAACTGCGGCGTCGGCTTTGCGCCCGTGCGCACGCAGGATCACATTCGCCTCATCGAACTGATGGAAGGCGTGGAGGACATTCCCGGCGCGGCGCTTCACGAGGGCCTGCCGTGGAACTGGGAATCCTTCGGCCAGTACCTCGATGCCGTCGAGCGAAGGCCGCACGACGTCGATGTCGCTGCTCAGCTGCCGCATGGCGCCCTGCGCGTCTACGTGATGGGAGAGCGTGGGGCGAAACTTGAAGCTGCGAGCGACGCGGATATCGCCGAGATGCGCCGTCTGACCGCTGATGCAATGCGGGCCGGCGCGCTCGGGTTTTCGACCTCCCGCACCCTCAATCACCGCACGGCGAAGGGAGATCCTACGCCGTCACTGCGCGCCACTGCGGCTGAGCTGTCCGGAATTGCCATGGGTCTTGCAGACTCCGGCAGCGGCGTCATCGAGCTGATCTCGGATTTCGACTCGCCCGATCTCGATACCGAATTCGCCATGATCCGCAGCCTGGTCGAACAGTCCGGCCGGCCATTGTCGTTGTCGCTGGCGCAGGGCCATCGCTCGTCGGACGGCTGGCGCGAAATCTTGCGGCGCATCGAACGTGCATCGAATGACGGTCTGCCGATCCGCGCGCAGGTCGCGCCGCGACCGATCGGATTGCTGCTGGGTCTGCAGGGAACGCTCAATCCCTTCGTGGCGCACGAGACGTTTGCCGTCATCAAGGACAAGCCGCTCGAAGAGAAAGTCGCGGCGATGCACGATCCGGATTTCCGCGCTAAGCTTCTCGCCGAAACGGAGGCCCGTCAGTCGCATCCGCTGGCGCGACGTGTCATGGCGTTTGAGCAGATATTCCCGCTCGGCGATCCGCCGGATTACGAACCGCCAAAGGAAACCGCCATCACTGCGATCGCCGCACGCACGGGTCGGCCGGCGCAGGATGTCGCCTATGACATGTTGCTCGAAGACGGCGGCCGCAATTTCCTCTTTATGCCGTTTGCGAACTACGCGAACTACAATCTCGATGCCTGCGGCGAGATGATTGCGCATGCGGATTGCGTGATGGGGCTGGGCGACGGCGGCGCGCATGTCGGGATCATTTCCGACGCGAGCTATCCCACCTATCTTCTGACGCATTGGGGCCGTGACCGCGTACGGGGCAAGTTCGATATCGGCTTCCTTGTGAAGCGGCAGACGGCGGATACGGCGGCGGCAGTCGGCCTCCATGATCGCGGCATCATTGCGCCCGGCATGAAGGCGGACATCAATGTCATCGATTTCGATCGCCTGCGCATCGAGCGCCCGGTGATGGCGTTCGATCTGCCGGCGGGCGGAAAGCGGCTGCTGCAGGGTGCCAGCGGGTATGTCGCCACCATCGTCTCTGGCGAGGTCGTGCGCCGAGACGGAGAGACAACGGGTGCGCTTCCGGGAAAACTCGTGCGCGGCCCGCAGCAGACTCACTGATCGGACGGGACATGGCGATGTTCGAGATCGATGGCACGGTCGCGCCGGGATTTGAGGCGGCACGTGCGGCGTTTGCGGAAAACTTCGCGCGCGAGGGCGATTACCAGGAAGTGGGCGCCTCGTTCGCCGCGTTCCATCGCGGCCGTTGTGTCGTCGATTTGTGGGGCGGCTATTCCGATTCCAAGCGCAGCAAGGAATGGACGCGCACAACGCTCGCCAATGTGTGGTCGAGTACGAAAGGAATATCCGCAACTGCAGCGGCCATCCTCGTGGATCGCGGCGCCCTGAGTTATGAGGATCCCGTCGCCAGATACTGGCCCGAATTCGCGCAGAATGGGAAAGCCGGCATCACGGTCGCACACATACTCTCCCATCAGGCAGGATTGCCGGGCTTCGTCGAGCCGACATCGGTTGGCGATCAATGTGACTGGGACGGGTGCACCGCGAAGCTCGCCCGTCAAAAGCCGTCATGGGCGCCGGGAACGGCGTCGTCCTATCACGCCATGACGTATGGCTGGCTGATCGGAGAGGTCGTGCGCCGCGCCGCGGGCAAAACCATCGGCCGCGTGATCGCCGAGGAGATTGCGCGCCCACTTTCCGCAGATCTCTTCGTGGGGTTGCCCGAGACCGAAGACGCCCGCGCAGCGGAGATGATCCCGCCCAGGCGCGGGGTCGATATGGCGAGCCTGCCTCTCCCCGATGTCGCGCGCATGGCCGCGTCCAATCCCGTACAGGATCCTCTGATCCCAAACACGCGTGCCTGGCGCGCGGCAGAGATTCCCGCCGCCAACGGGCAGGCGGGCGCCATGGGTCTCGCACGGCTTTACGCTGCGCTCGCTGCGGGCGGAACGCTCGATGGAGTGACTATCCTCTCACCGCAGGGTGTTTTGCGCATGACGACGCCCGTCACGAGCGACGGACGCAAGGACATGTTCCTCGGCTTTGTCGACAGCTGGGGCATGGGAATGGCGATCAACACGCCGGGCATCTACGGACCGAACCCGCGCGCCTTCGGACACAGCGGCTGGGGTGGTTCGTTTGGCTGCGCGGATCCTGCGGCACAGGTTGCCATCGGGTATGTCTGCAACCAGATGGGCCCCGATGTTGTCGGCGATCCACGCACCGAAGCGCTGTGCCGATCCGTGCTCGAAAGCGCAGTGCGCATCTCCTGAGGCGAGCGGTCTACTTGGTGCCCCAGGTGATCTGCGCCTGCGTCGAGCCATTCTGCGTGGTTGCTACCACCGACAGCGTTTGTTTCTTGTCGCCGGACGTTGCGGAGAACATGGTCTCCGTGCCCACGTTCATGTTCATGGTTTCCGCAAAGCCCGAGGCGGACGCCTTCTGCTTGTAGAAAGCGATTACGTCGGCGACGGATGCGCTGGTCTGTTCGACCATCATTCCGCCGTTGCCGTGCGCATCGGACCCCACCATGCTCGTGGTGATCTTCGAGCCGGGATAAACGGACGCATAGGAGGGAAGATTGGCAGGCGCCTGGCCTCCATTCGCATTGAACTGAAGGCTCGCATTGCCGTCCGAGCTCTTGATGGTCATGTTCTGGCCGTTGCCGGACATCGTCACGGTGCCACCGCCGTTCCCGTTGATGGTCATGGTGTGCTGCTGATCCTGGTTGCGGCCGCAGCCGGCAAGCGCAACGACGCAAGCGAAAGCCAAAAGACAGGCGCGCATGAAATCCCCCCAAAGGTTCCACCGGCCGACGCTCAACCGGAGCGGGATTCCTCGCTTGTTTTCGCCGATTCGGCAAGCCCCGGGCCCGACTTCCGCTCTGTGAATTGTTTGTGGCCGGCGGTCTGTCCGGCTTGATTTCCAAATAGTTTCAAATGAAACTAATTTGCTTTGCCGATGGAGATGAACGATGGCTGCGCTCTGGGACAATCCGATGGAAACCGACGGGTTCGAGTTCGTCGAATACACCGCACCCGACGTCAATGAGCTGCACGCGTTCTTCGGGCGGATGGGATTCCGCGCGGTGGCGCATCATCGCTCCAAGGCCGTGACGCTCTACCGCCAGGGCGGGGTCAACTTTATCGTCAATGCCGAACCCGACAGCCACGGCAGCCGCTTTGCCAAGGCGCATGGACCGTCCGCCTGCGCCATGGCGTTTCGCGTGAAGAATGCCGGCAAAGCCTATGCGCGCGCGCTCGAGCTTGGCGCGAAGCCGTTTCACAACCAGGTGGGACCGATGGAACTCAACATTCCTGCCATCGAAGGCATCGGCGGCAGCGTCATCTATCTCGTCGACCGTTACGGCGAGCAGTCGATCTACGACGTCGATTTCGTTCCGACGGATCCGTCGAAAGGGCTCGTGCATGAAGGTGCAGGCCTCACCGAGACCGACCACGTCACGCATAACGTCTTTCGCGGCAACTTGGGCAAATGGTCGGAATTCTACGAAAAACTCTTCAACTTCCGCGAAATCCGCTACTTCGACATCGAAGGCAAGGTGACCGGGCTAAAGTCGCGGGCCATGACGAGCCCCTGCGGCAAGATCCGCATCCCCATCAACGAATCCTCGGACGATAAATCCCAGATCGAGGAATATCTGCATTCCTACAAAGGCGAGGGCATCCAGCACATCGCGCTCGGCACCGCAGATATCTACCGTTCGGTCGAAACCCTGCGCACGATGGGCGTCGCGTTCCAGGACACGCCCGACACCTACTACGAACGAGTCGATAATCGCGTGAAGGGCCACGGCGAGGACGTGGAGCGCCTGAAGCGCGACCGCATCCTGATGGACGGCGCGCCGACGGAAGATCAGGGTCTGTTGCTGCAGATATTCACGCAGAACGCGATCGGACCGATCTTCTTCGAGATCATCCAGAGGAAGGGCAATGAAGGTTTCGGTGAAGGTAACTTCCAGGCGCTCTTCGAATCCATCGAAGCCGATCAGATGCGCCGTGGGGTGATCTGAAGGAACTTCGCTGCGGAAGGTACGGAGAAGAGTGATGACAGGGAGACGATGAGACAGTGAAAGTTCTCTGCGCGCCAGTGGCGAGCAATTGCTCTTCTCACCGTCTCCCTGTGAGTTTTCACCCTCCGCTCTCCGCAGAAGAACAAAGGAAAAATGACATGAGCGCGAAAAACTGGATCGAATTTCCCCGCCTCGAAGGCGAAACGTCGCGTCAGGCGCATGCCGATCTCCCCGACGGCACGTTCGAGCGCGAAATCGGCCGCGATGGATTCTTCGGCCCCGCAGCGCACATCTATCACCGCCATGCGCCCACCGGCTGGACCTCGTTCGAGGGCCCTTTGCGTCCGCGCGCCTTCGATGCTGCACGCGGCGCGTCGTCGACGGGTAACCCGTTCGCCGCACCCGCGCTCCTGTCGAATGCCAATTGCGTTTTGGCAATCTGGAGCTGCGACACTGCGATGCCGGAGATCGTGCGCGACTCCGACGGCGATCTTCTGCTGTTCGTGCACGAAGGGGAAGGCGATCTCTTCTGCGATTTCGGACATCTGTCCTATCGCGACGGCGATTATTTGCTCTTGCCGCGCGGCACGTTGTGGCGGATCGAGCCGAAATCGCGCACTGTCTCGCTTCTCATCGAAGCGACGAACGGCGCTTACCGGTTGCCGGAGCGCGGCATTTTGGGCCCCCATGCCGTTTTCGATCCGGCGACACTGGATACGCCGAAACTCGACGCCGCATTCAAGGCGCAGCGCGACGGCGAATGGAAGGTTCTCGTCAAGCGCCGCGGTGCGATCA
The DNA here is from genome assembly GCA_050010175.1 of Rhizomicrobium sp. Classification (GTDB taxonomy): domain Bacteria; phylum Pseudomonadota; class Alphaproteobacteria; order Micropepsales; family Micropepsaceae; genus Rhizomicrobium. The sequence goes on along the minus strand of JBEKLN010000041.1, from coordinate 23,891 downwards.
CCACTGTCACCTATCCGTTCAATCCGCTCGATGCGGTTGGCTGGAAGGGCAACCTCTCCGTGGTCCGGCTCAATTGGCGCGACATCCGTCCGGTCATGAGCCACCGCTATCACGTGCCGCCAAGCGTGCACTCGACGTTTGTGGCGGATCGGTTCGTGGTCTGCACCTTCGTGCCGCGTCCCATCGAAAGCGACCCCGGCGCGCTCAAGGTGCCGTTCTTCCATTCCAACGACGATTTCGACGAGGTAATCTTCTATCACCGGGGCGAGTTTTTCAGCCGGGACAACATCCATCCCGGAATGGTGACGTTTCACCCGAACGGCTTCACTCACGGCCCGCATCCCAAGGCGTTCGCCGCCGGCGCGAAAGCCGCGAAATTGATGACCGACGAAGTCGCCGTCATGATCGACACGCGCGATCCGCTGGAAATGAGCGCCGCTGTCGAAGCGACGGAAGATCTTGGGTACGCCGACAGCTGGAAAACGAAATGAAACTGGCATCGCTGAAACACGGACGCGACGGCAAACTCGCCGTGGTGAGCCGCGACCTGTCGCGCTACGTCGATGTGCCGGAGATTGCGCCGACGCTGCAGCGCGCGATGGACGACTGGCCGAATGCCGCCACGCAGCTCACCTGCACCTACGATCTTCTGAACGAAAACAAGGCAAGCGGCGCCCGGCCGTTCGATCCGGCGAAATGCGCAAGCCCATTGCCGCGCGCCTATCAATGGGCGGACGGTTCGGCCTACGTCACCCACGTCGAGTTGGTGCGTAAGGCCCGTGGTGCGGAGATGCCCGCGTCGTTCTGGACGGATCCGCTGATGTATCAGGGCGGCTCCGACAGTTTCATCGGGCCCTGCGATCCCATTTTCGCGGCCGACGAAGCCTGGGGAATAGATTTCGAGGCCGAAGTCGCCGTCATCACGGATGACGTTCCAATGGGTGTGAGTGCGGCAAACGCCGTCGATCACATAAAGCTGCTGATGCTGGTGAACGATGTCTCCTTACGCAACCTGATTCCGAACGAACTCGGCAAGGGCTTCGGGTTTTTCCAATCCAAGCCCGCGAGTGCATTTTCACCGGTCGCCGTAACGCCAGACGAACTCGGCGACGCGTGGGCCGGCGGCAAGGTGCATCTGCCGCTGGTCGCACATCTGAACGGCGATCAATTCGGTGCGCCCGACGCGGGCGAGGACATGACGTTCTCGTTCCCCGAGCTTGTCGCGCATGCGGCGAAGACCAGGATTCTCGCTGCGGGAACGATCGTGGGCTCGGGGACTGTATCCAACAAGGATCATTCCCGCGGCTCCTGCTGCATCGCGGAGCGACGCACGCTGGAACAGGTCGGACAGGGCGCACCGAAAACGCCGTTCTTGAAATTCGGCGACTGCGTGCGCATCGAAATGTTCGATGCCGACGGCCGCTCGATCTTCGGCGCGATCGATCAGACGGTGGAACGATATGAGGGATAGCGCAGTGCCGTTGGCTCCTCCCCCGCGCAACGAAGTGCAGCGGGGGAGGGGGACCGCCGTAGGCGGTGGAGGGTGCCGCCGCTCGCGAAATGTTTGGGAAAGCGCCCCCTCCGTCTCGCGCGGACTTGCGTCCGCGCGATCCACCTCCCCCGCTTCGCTACGCTCGCATGGGAGGAGCCAATTATGACCAACCCCTTCACCCTCTATTCCTACTTCCGTTCCTCCGCACCGTTTCGGGTGCGCATTGCCCTGAACCTCAAGGGCATCGTGCCGGAATACGTGCCCGTCCATCTGCTGAAAGACGGCGGCCAACAGCACGCCTCCTCCTATGCGAGGCTCAATCCGCAACAGCTCGTGCCGACACTTGTGCATGACGGTCACGTGCTGGGGCAATCGCTTGCCATCATGGAATACCTCGACGAGATTCAGCCCATGCCGCCACTGCTACCGAAGGCGCCACTCGAACGCGCCCGCGTGCGGCAGCTGTCTTATGCCGTCGCGTGCGACATTCACCCGGTGAATAATCTTCGCGTGCTGAACTATCTGCGCAAGGAGCTCGGCCGCAACGAAGACGATGTTCTCGCCTGGACGCGTCACTGGATCACGCTCGGTTTCGATGCGATCGAGGCCTTGCTGACGTCGTCGCCGGAAACGGGGCGCTTCTGTCACGGCGATGCGCCGACGATGGCCGACGTCTGTCTCATTCCTCAAATGGTCAATGCGCGGCGCGCGAAGATGGACGTCGGGGTGTGGCCTACGCTGCACCGCATCGAAGAGGCGGCGCTCGCACTTCCCGCCTTCGAGCGCGCCCTGCCGCAGAACCAGCCCGATGCGGAGTGATGGTCCACGCCGGCTTTACTCCTCCGTTCACGGGGGAGGTGCCCGAGAAGCGGGCGGAGAGGGGATGTTTCAATCGCGCACATCCCCCTCCGTCTTGCGTCGCTGCGCGCCGCAATCCGCCTCCCCGGTGAACGGAGGAGAAAAGGCGTTGTGGCGCCCGCCCGATGAGTAACGCCGCACGCAAATTCGGGGACGAGACCCTCGATCTCGAACGGTTCGTCCCCTATCGCCTGTCGGTGCTCACCAACCGCGTATCCAACGCCATCGCGCGGGAATATTCCCAACGCTTCGGGCTCTCCATTCCCGAATGGCGGGTGATGGCCGTGCTGGGAGGCTCACCCGGCCTCTCTGCGCGCGACGTGGCGGCGCGTACCGAGATGGACAAGGTTCAGGTGAGCCGCGCAGTGGCAAGCCTGATGCGTGCGCGCCGCGTGCAAAGACAAACGGACAAATCCGATGCGCGCATAACGCGGCTTTCGCTCAGCGTAAGAGGCAGGGCGATCTATGACGAAATCGTGCCGCTCGCGCGTGAACTCGAACGGGAATTTCTTGCCGCACTCTCGCCCGAAGAATGCGCTGCGTTCGATCGCCTGTTGGCAAAACTCGCGCTGCAGGCGAAGGTGCTGGGCAGCCAGTAGCCCGGCAAGAAAAACGTTGATGGCTGTTCGTCCACTGGGAGCATTGGCTTCCAGCCGGCAAGCCGCCAGGATGGCGGCGCTCCCAGTAAGGCCGATCGCTCCTCACACCAGCTGCAGGAAGATCATCACCAGGCCCACGACGGAGGCGGTCCAGATCAATGTTCTGAGCCACGGAACACCGATCAGGTACACGACGGCATAGGCCAGCCGGCTCCAGAAAAAGATCGCCGCGCCCAGCGCCGTCGTCGCGTTGAATTTGTTCAGCGCCTCCCCCACCAGCACCACGATGGCGAACAGCACCAGGCTCTCGAGCATGTTCCTGTGGGCGCGATGCGCCCGGCCCACCCAACCGGTGAACACCGGCAAGTCGTCGCGGTTCCCGACACCGGCGGGCAGTCCCACCTGAGTGACCGTACCCAGCGCGGCAATCGAGACCTGGATTGCCGTGAGCGCCGCCGCCCACAGAAGATATTTGATTTCGATCGGCATGGATGTCCCTCCCGGTTCGGTGAATGGTCGTCGCGTCCGCACTTTTTGAGTCGACGGTTACGGCAAGGCTAGGGGCAAACGAGGGCACAGGGCAAATTGGCTGGCGGCACTGCTGCGGCCTGGGGCCTAACCGACGTGACCGAAACGTGCGCGCTCGACGGTCAGATCGAACACTACGTACGCCCCGATGCCCGCTGCCACGGACGAAAGCAGCGGCACCTTCGGCGGTACGTGCAGTGCGGCCGACATCATTTCGCCGGGAACGAAGGTCGGCAACGTGACGATCAGCAATCTTCCCCCCGCTATCGCCCGTTCACCGGCATGCTACGCCCATGCGCAAGGGACCCCAAGGCCGGGCAATTGTGCTAGGCTCGTGCGCATGACGAAACACATTGTCAGATTGTTCCTGGCGTCCGCGCTGCCTCTCACGCCCATGGTCGCGGCATGCGCGGTCCGTGAGCCGGCGCCGTCGGACGGCATGATGATCGTAAAGACGATTGTCGTCGAGAATACCGGCAGCACCAATTCCGAAGGCTGGCGCATCACCATCGGCAGCCTCGGCCTGGCGACATGGCAAAGCGGCGACGGCACGGGACAGTCGATGCTTCCGGCCGCAATGAGCGCGCGGCTGATGCAGGACATCGCGCGCGCCGGATCGCTCGCCAATCTGCCGGCGGGCATGTGCGCCAAATCGGTGTCGTTCGGCACGCGGACATTCATGAGCATCGACGGAGACAGATCGCCCGATCTCTCCTGTCCCGGAAACGCGAAAGCCCGGGCACTCGAAGGCGACATCGAAACGATCGCGAACTTCCTCAGCGTGCGTACCGTGATGCGCGGGCACGGTGCGGCGATGCCGATGAGGAGTCAGTAGGGCACCGTTCAGCCAGACGGGATTACGAGTGCACCCACCCTCAATGGGACGGTGGAGGATGCGGCAACGCGGACTGAGCCTTGAACGGCGCCACCATCTGCCCGATGAAGCCGGACGGGATCGGGTCGTCGACGCCGAAGACCTCCGGCTGCCGGCCGTTCGGCAAATAGAACGTGCCGAACATCAGATCCCACAGGGGCAGGCCGCCCGAAAAATTCGTATCGCGGCCTTCGCTCGCGCTCGTATGATGCCAGCGGTGGAAGGCGGGACTCGCGAACACAAATTTCAGCGGACCGTAATCCCACGGCACATTCGCGTGCAGCATGATCGCATAAAACGTGAGGAACGGCGCATAGAGTGCAACGACGGTGGTGTTGAAACCGGCCACGACGAGCGGTACCGCGACGATGAGCCGCCCGATCACGTCGTTCACCGGATGCAGCCTGACCGACGACAGCCAGTCGAGCTCGGTCGAGGAATGATGCACGGCATGAAACCGCCACAGCCTCTTGCCGTGAAACAGGCGGTGCTGCCAGTAGCCCAGGAAATCGCCGATGACGAAGATCTCCAGACCTTGCTCCCACAACGGTTGCGCCGCGAGTTCGCCATGGCCCTGCGCGAGTTGGCGCAAATTCGTGCCGTAAAGGGCCGCCAGGGGCAGCAGCGTGACCGCGATGGCCAGCGGCGTGATCGCGCGGGTGACGATGGGCGTCCACAGCCAGTAGACGCAGTCGGTGAAGAATCCCGCGCGCAAAATCTTCTGGCCGCGCAACGATGGCCACAGTGTCTGCAACGTCCAGAACAGGACGGACAATATCGCAAACGCGATAAACAGCCCGATCAGCTTCTCAGTCATGACCCGCTCGTTGCGCGCTCCAACGATGGATGCATGTTAGCGCGCGCGACGCGGAGGCGAAAGCCGCTGCGATGAATGGCAGTCGCGAAAACGCACGAACCCGGCGCTGCGAAGCGCCGGGTTCGGTCAGTTTATATCATTCAGGACTTGCGATGCCAGCCCTTGTCCGGATCGCGATCGTGCCTGTAATCGTTGAACTGGCTGCCATGCGCGTTTCTGTAGTTGCGCATTTCCTCGTCGTTGCTCCAATTGTGCCACTGATGGCCGTTGTCCCAGTAGCCGTCTTGATAGCCGAAGGCAATGTTGCCGAGGCCGACATCGACACCGACGCCGCCCACATGCACGCCGACTCCGACACCCTGGGCAGATGCGGGGGTTGCGATCGCGAAGCTGGCGCCCGCCAGTGCAACAGCAATGATTGCTCCATTAACGGATTTGTACATCGTCTTTTCCTTCAAGATCGCCCGCATCTTCGCATCGCGCGGCATGCGGGCTTGAGTGAGAATCGCGCTTTGGAGGGGGGTCTGTGGACGGCCGATCTGGTGGCGCTCATGGGGTAAACGCACAGAACGCGCATTGGCCGCACGGTGCAAAAAGCCTAGTGTTACGCCGGGTGCGGTCGCGGGGGCGAACAATGCCGGGATTTCCAACAACTGCCGTGTTTGTCGCGGCCATCTTGATTGCATCGGTGCCATGTACGTTTGCCGATGACGGTTCGCAGTATCCCCCCGCCCGCCTCGATCCGGCCTTTCCCAATCCGCAGCCTCCCTATCCCGATCAGGCGCAGATCAACGGCGAGCAGGGGCGCGTCACGCTCGATGTGCAGGTCAGGCCGAGTGGGAGGCCCGCCAAGGTGCGCGTGGAAAAATCCAGCGGCTTCGACGATCTGGATACGGCGGCGGTGCAGGGCGTGCTCAACTGGCATTTCATTCCCGCAACCAGCGAAGGCGACACTGTGACGGCCTGGAGGACGGTGACGATCGACTATCGCGTTGCGACGTCGGCGACGGTGGCGCCGCCTGCCCAGTCCGCCGCGCCGGTCGATCACGACATTCGCGACGGATGCCCGAAGCCCACGGTCCCGCCGTCCATCGACGGGAGATCATCGACCGACGTGCAGGTCGATGCACAGCGCGAACTCGTCAACGCATTTATCCGGGAGTCCGATCATTATCAGCAATGCATCAGGCGTTTTATCGGCCAGCGCGAGGACCTTGCCTTCTCGGTGCACTCGACCGTGCCGAAATGGTTCTATGACAGCGCCCAGCAGGAAATCGATGCCAATCAGAAGGACAAGGAAGCCGTCGGCAAGGCATTCAACGACGCGGTCCAGATCTGGCAGGCGAGCCATCCGCACTGAGGGAACGGCCGGCGAGGTTGCAGCGACGCGGTGCTCCGGGTGGAGGGAGCCCGCAATCCCTGCAATGCGCCGGCGGTCTCATCGACGTGCAGACCGAAGGTATGAGCGAGTCGGAATGCGGATGATGCGAAAATGAAAAGCCGGTAACGACAAAACGCAGAATCGATGCGAGCGGACCGCAGCGAGAATGCATCGCGATAAAGAGGATTTTGCAACGAACGGCGCATATCTGAGCGAATGCATGACCGCTACTTTATCCCGTTCCGCCGCCATCCGGGATAACATACCAAAACGGCTTACAACAGCCCATCAAGGTTCTAACTTGACTTGCGCTGCCCGCGTCCCGGGTGATCGGCGCCGGAGAAAAAATAGAAATCTCCCTCAGAGATTCCCTGCTTCAGGCAATTCGGGACAATCATCCATAGGCGGATGATTGCGGTCACGCGCCGTCGATTACCAGGATCACCAGCGCCTTCGGTCCATGCGCCCCCATCTCCAGCGTCTGCTCGATGTCGCCGGTACGCGACGGCCCCGTGACGAGATTGATGGTGTGAGGCAGTTGACCAGCGAGCTTCGCTTTTGCCAGCACGGATTCCAGATGCGGCAGGACCGCGTCTGAGCGGACGACCGCGATCTCGAGACCGGGCCGGAAGTGCCAGGAGGCGGGCCGCGCGGGATCCGACAGGAAGGCCAGTGTTCCCGTCTCCGCAATGGCGAACGGCGCTTCATTCAACGCCGCATCGTCGCCACCGGGGCGCTCACGCGACACAGTCAGCCCGGGCGCCGTATCCCACGCCAGCGCCTGCCACTGCGCCTCGGGGGGCAGGTGCACGATGGCGGGAAGGTTGCGGTCGCGTAGCGCTTCGGCAATCGCCGTGGGGATGTCGCGCGCACTCGCGAGCTGCTTCACATCGGCGCCGGACGCGCGCGCCCGATCGATGAACTGCCGCACCGTTTCATTCGGCAACGCGGTCACTTTGTAGGGTCCAGGCCGCGTCGCGGCGCGGACACGGCGTGTACGGATGTTCGTGAGGATCTCGTCGCGCGCGCTCATCGCGCTTCCCACTGTTCGTGAAATGTCTTGCCCTGCGGCGCCGGAAAATTGCGCGCCATGAACCAGCCATGCATCAGCGGCAGCGCGCGCACTTGCCCTCGCTTGCCTGCGACGAATCTCAGCGCGCGCGTCAATATCGCGGCGCCGAAGCGATAGAGCCGCGGCCGTTTCGCCGCGTATGCCCATAGCGACAATCCGAACACGATCGTCTTCGGCGCAAGTCCTTCGGCGTATTCGCGCGCGCGCCAGTGGCGCATGATCTGCGGCAATGGAATCTTGACGGGGCACACCTCTGCGCAGCGACCGCAGAATGTCGATGCGTTCGGGTGATGATGCGCCTTCGCAACGCCGAGAAGCGCCGGATTGAGCGCAGCGCCGATGGGGCCGGGATAGGTGGCACCATAGGCATGGCCGCCGATCGCGCCGTAGATGGGGCAGTGATTGAGACAGGCGCTGCAGCGGATGCAGCGCAGTACGTCTTCCGCTTCGGTGCCGATCAATCGCGAGCGGCCGTTGTCGAGCAGCACGACGTGGAAGCTCTCCGGACCGTCGGATTCGTCCGCACTGCGGGGCCCGCTCATCACCGTGACATAACTTGAAATATCCTGACCGGTTGCGGAACGCGTCAGCAATCGCAGCAACACCGACACATCGTCGAGATCGGCAACGACTTTCTCGATCCCCGTCAGCACGATGTGCGTTTTGGGCAACAGCCGCGACAGGTCGCCGTTGCCTTCATTGGTGACGATGACCGCGGCACCTTCTTCCGCCGCGAGGAAATTGGCGCCGGTGATGCCGGCGTCGGCGCCCTCGAACTTCTTGCGCAGCACCCGTCGTGCTTCGGCGACCAGCCCGGATATCTCGTCGAGCGACCGCGCGGGATCCAGATCGGTATGCGCTTTGCGGAAGGACTGCGCGACCTGTTCCTTGCTCAGATGAAATGCCGGCGCGATGATATGGCTCGGCGGCTCGTTGCGCAGCTGGATAATATATTCACCGAGATCGGTCTCGACGGGATCGATTCCCGCGTCCTCAAGAGACGCATTGAGCGCGATCTCTTCGCTCACCATCGACTTGCCCTTGATGACCGACTTGGCGTTTGCGTCGCGCAGGATTCCGAGGATGATTGCGCGGGCTTCTTCCGCATTGCGCGCCCAATGCACATGACCGCCGCGCGCCGTGACGCGCCCCTCGAAGGTTTCCAGCAGTGTATCGAGGCGTGACAGTGCATAATCGCGGATGGCGCGACCCTGCTCGCGCATCGCTTCGAAATCGCCGTAACGCGACACGGCATAGGCGCGGCCCAGAGCGAAGTGCGTTTTCAGTCGCCCGAGCGCCGGCTTCAGGCTTTCGTCATTCAATGCGTCGTGCGAGGCTTCGACGAAGCGCGTCGGATCGAGGTTCATGTTTCGCCCAGCGCCGGCGCATCATTCATGTCGGCCAGGATTTCCGCCACATGCCGTACGTGCAAGCCGTTGCCAGCGCGGTCCATGCGGCCTGCCAGATGCAGAAGACAGCCCAGGTCGCCGCCGGTCAGCGTTTCGGCGCCCGTGTTCCGTGCATCGGCGATCTTGTCGTCCGCCATGCGTTCGGAGATCTCCGGGTATTTCACGGAAAACAAACCACCGAAGCCGCAGCACACTTGCGGTTCCTTCAGTTCGCAGATCGTCAGGCCTTCGACGCTGGCGAGCAACTGCCGGGGCTCGTCCTTCACGCCCATCTCGCGCAGAGATGAACAGGAATCGTGATAGCAGACGGAGCCTGCGAGCTTGGCCGCAACACCCGCCATGCCGCGCACGCGTACCAGAAACGACGTCAACTCGTGCGTCTTCGCGGCAAGCGCGCGCGCCTTCCCGAGATAGGCTGCGTCTCCGGCGAGCGCCTCGACATAGTGCCGTTTGATCATGCCGGCACAGGAACCCGACGGCGCGACGACATAGTCATACGCTTCGAACGCGTCGATCACCTGCCTGGCAATCGCGACCGCGTCATTGTCTGCGCCCGCGTTCCATGCCGGCTGGCCGCAACAGGTTTGCGACGCAGGCACCTCGATATCGCAACCCGCCGCTTCGAGGAGCTTCACGGCAGCAAAGCCGATCTGCGGCCGCACGAGATCGACTAGACAGGTGACGAACAGGCCGACACAGGGCCGTTCGGCAGTCACGATGCGCGCTTTCGCTTGCCCTGCTCGCGTACGTCCTTCGGCGGCCGCCGCGGCCTTTTGACTTTCGACTTGGCCGGTTCGGGAACGCCTTTACCCAGTTCATACGTCATGTCGCGCAACCGGCTCATAAAAGCCTGGCGGTCGCCCATGTCGGGAAGCCGGTCGAATGGGATCGGCTCGCCAACGCGCATGACCACTTCGCCGCCGATCATGTCATGCACTTCCTTGAAGAGAAGCGACAATCGCAGCGTCATGCTGACATGGCTTGCAAGCTGGAACATGCGGCTGTTCTGTCCAGCGAAGAACACCGGCGCAACCGGTGCTCTCGCCTGCGTGATGAGGCGCGCGGTGAACGTTTTCCACTCGGTGTCGATGGCGCGCTTGTGCCAGACGGTGGGCGTGGTCGAGACGCCGCCTGCCGGAAATATGACCAGACAGCCGCCTTTCAGCAGATGCGCCTTGGCCTCAGCGCGCGATTTCAGGTTGGTCTTCAGCGCTTCTTCGGTCTCGGTGAAATCGATGGGCAAGAGGAACTCGCGGATCTCTTCGGCGCGGTAGAGAACTGCGTTCGTCAGCACGCGGAAGTCCTGGCGCACCTTCGAGACGAGATGGGAAATCACTACTCCATCAAGCACGCCGAAGGGATGATTTGAGACCACGATGAGCGGGCCTGATTTCGGCCACGCCTGAAGGGTCTTCTCGTTGTAGACCAGTTTCAGCTCGAGACGCCGTACAGCCGAGTCCCAGAAGCTTTCCCCGGGCACCGGATTGTTGACGTGATCCTCGTATAGCCATTTCAGGTAAGGCTGTCCGCTTAGCCGCTCGATGATACGGATCATGAAACGCTTGAGGCGCGGATCGTCCGCGGTGGCATAGGAAAAGGTATCGATGTCCTGCTCGGTCATGATTCGACCAGAATGACAAACTTCGGTTGAAGATTGAAGCCGCTTTCAGGCGATAAAATGGCGTTTCAGCCAGTCCACCATCGCCGTATTCGTTTCCTGCGGATGCTCCTGCTGGGTCCAGTGTCCGCAACGCCGAATGAGGGTCTTCTCAAGATCGGGCACAAACCGTTCCATGCCCTCAGCCATTGCCGGCGACAGCACGACGTCGTCTTCGGCCATGATCATGAGCCCCGGCACGTTGACCTTCTGCGGGAGTTTCTCCGACATCTGCCAGTTGCGCGTGAAGTTGCGGTACCAGTTGATGCCACCGGTGAAGCCGGTACTGGTGAATGTGTCCACAAAGACCTTCAGCTCGTGCGGCGTGAGCAGCAATTCGCCGGGCCAGTTTGTTTCGTCGCTCTGCAACGCAGCGACGAGCTCGAGATTGCGCTCGTTTTGCGGGCGTTTTGCGAATTCCTCGGCCGTCGTCGTGTTTTTCCGCATGAAAAAGCGGAAAGTCTTGCCCACGTCCCTGGCCAGGATCGCGTCGGCGGCTCCGGGCCTCTGGAAATAGACGATGTACATGTTCTCGCCATAAACGGCGCGCATCGCCATGATCGGATCGATAGGTGGCCGGGGCAGGAAAGGCGTATTGACTCCGATTACGCCAGCCACACGCTCCGGATGATGAAGCGCCATCTGCCACACCACCATGCCGCCCCAATCGTGCCCGCAGAACACAGCGTTCTTCAGTCCGAGCGCATCGAGCAGCCCTGCCATGTCGCTCGTTAGGTGCGCCATGTCATAGTCTTCGATGTTCGCCGGTCGCGACGTGCCGCCATAGCCGCGCTGGTCGGGTGCAATCGCGCGATAACCAGCCGCAGCAAGCGCGGGAAGCTGGTGTCTCCACGAATAGGCGAGCTCGGGAAATCCGTGGCAAAAAATGACGGGAAATCCATCCTTCGGCCCCATCTCGTACACCGCCATATCGATGCCGTTTGTCTTCACCGTGACCGGCGCGGGAAAGTCGACCATCATTGTCTCCGTCGTGGCGAAATCAGGCGGGGAGCCCCAGGCGGGCAAGCATCTCGTTGCGCGCAGGCCCGAAGCTCGGCGGATAATAGTCGCGGGCGAGCTTCGCGCTGCGCGGCATCATCCACATGCGAAGGATGCGTGCTGCGATCACGGGCCGGGTCAGCCATCTTGTCGGGTGGCCGATCATGTGAAATGCGCGTGAAGAGGCGCGCGACACCGCAATATCTCCACGCGTTGCAGGGATCAGTGCGTCCTCCACGAAGCTCTTCGCCAGGCGCGCCTTCAGGCTCGGCTTGTGCGCCGGATCGAGTTCATGTTCCGCGCGGCGGATCGCCTGCAGATCCTGCTTGACCATCGTGTCGTAGAACGGGCGGATCGAGTCGAACGTCACGCGCTCGAAGTTGACAGCCCGTTCGCGCGGATCGGACGCGGATGCGAGAACATCATGCAGCATGTGTGCGTGCGCGACACCGGCCGAACAGCCGCGGCCGTAAAGCGGATTTGTCCGCATGGCCGCATCGCCGATCGCAAAGAAATTGAGCACCTGCGGCTTGCCGTCCTTCACGAAATGGCGCCACACGCTCACCAGGTTGCCCATCGAGAATACCTGACTGACGGGTTCGGCACGCAGCGGATCGATCCAGCGTGCGCAGGCGGGAATCTGCCGGCAGATCGTATCGAACACATCCGGGCGCACGACGACCTTGCGCATCTCGGCCTCGATTTCCGGCGTCGCCAGCGTGACCGAGAAATGCCGGTTGTCGGCCACGAATATCCCAAACTTGATGTAACCGAGATCGCCGCCGCCCGGAGTTCCGTCGCGCGGCGGCTCGTCCTGCCCGTCGCGGAGCCGATAGTGCCGCGTGTAATAAAGGATTCCCGCAGGGCTTTGTTCTTCGTCGATGACCGCGCCCTGCGCCCGCAGCCAATCCGGAAACACAGTGTTCCTGCCGCTTGCGTCCACAACGACGTCGGCGTGCAGCGTCTCCGTGGTGCCGTCGCACTCGACATCCAGACCTTTGACCAGAATCGCATTGCCGTCCCGCTCGGCAATCAGCCCGCGCACGGATGCATTGGCCAGGAACGACACGCCCGGCAAACGTGCGGCGTAGCGGCGGAGGATCAATTCCAGGGTCGTTCTGCGGCTGAAGATGAAAGCCAGTTCATCGTCTGCGTCCTGGCGGACGTATCGCGCCTTCAATGCGGGCGGCAGCGCCTCTTCATAGCTGAACAGCCGTGCCCCGGCTTCGAGCAGTTCGTCCATGAGATCGGGATAACGCCGGCGGATCAGCGTCGTCAGCCGGCCGATGAACGCGTGGCTGTGGCGCAGTTGAGTCGCGCCGCGGCGCTCCCAGTCATAGAACGCGTTATCCGGCGAGCTGTCAGGCGGCGCCGGGTCGCGATCGAGAATGGTGACGGTTCTGCAGCCGTTGCTCAGCGCCAGCGCGGCGCCCAGACCCGCAATGCCGGCACCCGCAACCAGAATCGACTCGCGATCCGTGTTCATGACATCCCCTTCGCGGCCGCCCACGCGAGTGCCGCCCACCCCAACAGAAACGATAACCCGCCGAACGGCGTAACGAAACCGATCGCGCGCACGCCCGACAGAGCCAGCGCGTAGAGCGAACCTGAAAACAGGATGATTCCGATGAAAAACAGCATCGCCGCCATACCGGCCGCGGAGGATTGCGACTGGCGCGCAGCAAGCGCGGCGAGTCCCATCGCAAGCGCGTGAACCATTTGATATTGCGCGCCCTTGTTGAAGATCTCCATCGCATGCGGATCGAGACGGCCCTGCAGGCCGTGGGCGCCGAACGCGCCCGCGGCAACTGCGATAAAGCCGTTGACGGCAGCGATCACGAGCCAGATATTCATGCGCATCCGCAACCCGCATCGCCGTGATCGTGTCTTGCATGGCTGTCGACGACTTTTTCGTTGAGCCGCGCCAGCGCAGCCTTCGAGACGTCGGCTGTTGCCTCAAAATCGGCCCGGGTTGTCTCGAGCAAACCTTTCTCGCTCATCAGGTCGAGCGCAGTCATTGCCAGCGCCTTGGCGCCGTCGATGACGGCCGCATCGGCCTTATCCGATGCCGCCCAGCGCGCGAATTCCGCATTGTGAATGATGACGTCGGCAGGTGCGACCGCCAGCATGGGGTGGATCGAGGGAACGCGGTGACTGACGTTGCCCATGTCGGTTGAACCTGCAAAACCAGCAGGTATCGACTTCGGCGAGGAGAACTCGCGCCCCAGCGTCTGCGCGTTGCGCGAGAAGGATTCCGCCATCGGCCAGTTGGTTTTGAGGTCGAGATAGTCGGCATCGCCCCAGCGGATCTCCGCCGTGCATCCCGTGGAGTGCGCCGCTGCCTCGAAGCACGCATGAACGCGTCTCTTCAGCGGTGCGAGCTCGTGCACGTCCGCGGCACGAACATAATAGCGGCAGCCCGCGCGCTCCGGCACGATGTTGGGCGCAAGTCCGCCTTCCGTGATGATGCCGTGAATGCGTTCGCTCTGGCGGATGTGTTGCCGGAGCTGCGCGATCGATTGATAAGCGATGACGACGGCATCGAGCGCGTTGATTCCGCGGTGCGGCATGGCTGCGGCATGCGCCGCTCGGCCGTGAAATGTGACCTCGACTTCGGAGATCGCGATGCAGGGCATCGTAGCGAGATCGAGATTGGAGGGATGAATCATCATCGCCGCGTCGACGCCGTCGAACGCGCCCGCGCGCGCCATGATCTCCTTGCCGCCGTAGCGCTCCTCCGCGGGCGTGCCCAGATAGCGCACCCGTCCCGGGAGTCTCGAAGCGAGCATGGAGAGGGCGATGGCTGCGCCATATCCTGCAGTTGCAATGATGTTGTGACCACAGGCATGCCCGACGCCCGGGAGCGCGTCGTATTCCGACAGGATTGCGATGGTCGGTCCCGACGCATCGCCGAATTCCGACACATAAGCGGTCTTCAATCCGAATGCTTCGCGTTGCACGGGCATGTCGTGCCGCTCGACTGCCTTACTCAGCCGCTCCGCCGATTTGAACTCTTCCAGCGCCAGCTCGGGTTCCTGATGGATCGCGTGGGACAGACCCAGCAGCTCGGCTCGCATGGCGTCGATCGCGTCAGTCGCGTCTTTCTTCAATGATTCCAATGGCATGAATGGACTCTGGAATGAAAAGCTGGGCAGGAGACCCATCCTAGACGTTCGCGCGGCCTTTTGCGAAGTCGCCCGATGAACGGCAGATGAACGAGGGGTTCAGCGCAGGCTCAGACAGAAGGTCTCATTGTAGGGCTGAGATTGAGGCGCCGGTCTGCTGTAAGCCCCTCCCTGCAGGTCGGACCGCTTTCGATCAAAAGCCCGCAACTTCGGTTGCGGGCTTTTGTGCTTCCGGATGGCCTTGATGCGCGGCCGCCATGCTATAGGCGGCCGGAGCAACCTCTCGCGAGAACGGCCATTGACGGAATTCGTTAAATCGAAAGACGGCACGCGGATCGCCTATGAGGTCGCCGGTGAAGGCATCCCAATTCTTCTCATTCATGGCTTCGCATCGAGCCGCTTCCAGAACTGGCGCGATACGGGCTGGTACCAGACACTCAGTGGCGCCGGTTATCGCGTTATCGCCATGGATTGCCGCGGCCATGGCGAAAGCGACAAGCCGCATGACCCCAAAGCTTACGATCACGATCTCATGAAGGCCGATGCGGTGGCCGTCATCCGTGCCGCAGGCGTCGTCGCCGTGCATCTCATGGGATACTCGATGGGCGGCTATCTCAGCATGCGCCTGCTTCTCGAAAACCCGGAGATGCTGCGCAAGGTGGTGATCGCAGGCGTCGGCGAAACCTACCTTCAGGGACAGGTCGAGCAGCGCGAAGCCATCGCCGACGCCATGGTCGAGCCGGACAGGAACAGCATCTCCGATCCCGCCGCCAAGGCCTTTCGTATTTTCGCCGATCAGCAGGGCAAGGATCGTCTGGCGCTCGCCGCCTGCATGCGCGCGCCGCGGCGGGCCTACACGGCCTCGGAACTGGCGCGTTCGGAGCGGCCCGTGCTTGTGGTGTGCGGCGAAAACGACGCCATGACAGGACCGCCAGGACCGCTTGCAGCAGCTTTTGGCGACGGGCGTGCCGCAACCGTTCCGCGCCGCGATCATATGACGACCGTCGGCGACAAGGTCTACAAGCAGGTTGTGGTGGACTTCCTGGCGTCTTGAGAACGCACGGGGAAGTTCTCGCCTTCGCCGACATTAAAACACAAGCGCCCCCTTACTGAAGTCAACCCGATCCGCTAGTGTCGCGTTGGTTTGTGATGTGCCGGGGGGCTCATGGTTCGGTATTGGGGCGCAGTGTGCGCGGGCGTTCTTGCGTGCGGTTCGGTGCTGATTTCATTTCAGGTAGCTTTGGCCGATCCGCTGCCGGTCGACGTCTATGGAAGTCTGCCACTTCTGATTGACGCGCAAATTTCACCGAATGGAAATCTCATAGGGGTGATCGGCGACGTTAACGGCGTTCCTGGCGCGGCCGTCCTTTCACTCGTCGATCCGGCGATGAAGCCCAAAATCGCCACGCTCGACAACGCCGCAGTGGGCGACTTTTTGTGGGCAAACGACAATCGCCTCCTCTGCACGTTTTATTCGAATTTCAAAGACAAGCATATTGCCGGCATTCACCAACACGTACGCGTCGTCAGTGTGGCAATGGATGGTGCACCGGCGGTTATCCTGATGAACAACCGGCCGACGTTTCAGTCGTATTTCTCCAACGGGGTCGTGCTGGCCCGGGATCCGTCGGATTCGAACTACGTGCTCATGGAATCGTTTCAAACCAACGCTGAAATGAACGGCGACGCTCCGCTGGTCTTCGACCAGGACTATCTCAATCTCTTCCAGGTGAACGTGAACACCGGGATGTCCGGCACCATTTGGCACGGAAACAAGGATACGAACGACGTTCTCGTCGATGGCTCCGGCCACGTGGTCGCGACACTCCAGGGTTCGGTCGACGACTATGTCCAACACATCATGGTCGGAAATCGCGAGGTCGGTTCCTTCAACGTCAGGGGCGGAGGAGAATGGGATCTCAAGGGCATCACCTTCGATCAGCAGTCGATCGCAGTGCTCGCTTATGGAAGCAATGGCACCGCAGATGTGTTCTCCTATAAGCTCGGCGCGAACGGCTTGGGTACTCCTCTGTTTGCGGACCCGAAATATGATGTCGAGGAGGTGCTGAAAGATCCGTCGAGCCTGC
Source organism: Rhizomicrobium sp. (assembly GCA_050010175.1). Lineage (GTDB taxonomy): Bacteria > Pseudomonadota > Alphaproteobacteria > Micropepsales > Micropepsaceae > Rhizomicrobium. Next base: position 6,993 of record JBEKLN010000041.1, on the reverse strand, counting down.
TCGTCGACGGCGTTTCGTATGCCGATGACCGGACCCGGTTCCGGTATTTCGATCCGGCGAAGGAGCATCTCAGGGAAAAACTGGAGGCCGCACTGGGCGGCGAGTCCGTGAAGATCGTGTCGCATGACGCGGCGGGATCGAAATACGCGATTTACGCGGAGGGCCCCAAGGATCCGGGTACTTACTATATCTTCGACACGAAGACCTCCCATCTCGATGAATTCCGCCGTCAGTATCCCAAGATCGGTGCAGGCGACATCGCGGAAGTGAAGCCTTATCCCTACAAGTCGGTCGATGGTCTCGACATCAACGCCTATCTCACGCTCCCGCAGGGAAAGTCCGCGCGAAATCTACCGACAGTTATCTTTCCCCACGGAGGCCCGGAATATCGCGACAGAATAACATTCGATTTTGTCGCACAGTTCCTGGCTTCACGGGGCTATGCAGTCCTGCAGCCAAACTTTCGGGGTTCCTCTGGATACGGAACTGCGTTCCATGACGCCGGCTTCGGTGAATGGGGCGGGAAAGTTCTGGACGACATCAACGCGGGCGCGAAGAAACTGATCGCCGACGGGATCGCCGATCCCAAACGCGTATGCATCGTCGGCGAAAGCTTCGGGGGCTATGCGGCACTCGCCGATGTTACGTTTCACCCGGATCAGTTCGCCTGCGCGGTGAGTTATGCGGGCATCTCGGACCTTGCGAAGATGAGATATTACCATGTCCAGCAGGACGGCAACAATTCTGTGAGCGTAACGGTCTGGGACAAGTTTATGGGCGGCTCGGATGTTTCCAAGCATGAGTCCGACGCCTCTCCGGTCGAACACGCCGATCAGGTGAAGGCGCCCGTGCTCCTCATCCATAGCCAGAATGACGTGACGGTGCCGATCGAGCAAAGTGAAGATGAAGAAAGTGCGCTCAAGGGCGCGGGCAAGCAGGTCGAATTTGTCAAGCTGGAAGGTGATGATCACAATCTGCATCTGGAAAAGGCGCGGATACAATACCTGACCGAGGTCGAGAAGTTCCTGAAGGCGCATATCGGGAATTGAGCAACCATCCGCTGTCATGCGGGGGAGCAGTAGCCTCCGCTCGGGCTCCCCGGTAGAGTGCCGTCATGAACGAACACGCTCACAAGACGACTATTGAATCCGCGGCCTTCGACTGGGCCGACCCTCTTATGCTCGATACGGAACTGTCCGAGCAGGAACGCATGGTGCGGGATTCCGCACAGATATTCTGCCGGGACCGGCTGATGACGCGCGTGCGCGACGGCTTTCGCCACGAGACTTTCGACCGCGCCATCATGACGGAGATGGGCGAGGTCGGGTTTCTCGGCATCACGCTGCCGGAGGCATATGGCGGGGCGGACATGAACTACGTGTCCTATGGGCTCGTGGCGCGCGAAGTGGAGCGCATCGATTCCGGCTATCGCTCGGCGATGAGCGTGCAGAACTCGCTCGTGATGTATCCGATCTTCGCCTATGGCAGCGAAGAGCAGCGGCGGAAATATCTGCCGAAGCTCGCGAAGGGCGAGTTCGTCGGCTGCTTCGGCCTCACCGAGCCCGACTACGGCTCCGATCCCGGCGGGATGAAGACGCGCGCGGCGAAGATGCCGGGCGGCTTTCGGCTCAACGGCGCCAAAATGTGGATCACGAATTCGCCCATCGCCGATATCGCGGTGGTGTGGGCGAAGACCGAAGACGACGTCATTCGCGGCTTCGTCGTGGAGCGCGGCACGAAGGGATTTTCGACACCGAAGATCGAAGGCAAGTTTGCGCTCCGCGCTTCCGTCACTGGCGAGATCGTGCTCGACGATTGCGAGATTCCGGAGGCGAACATGCTGCCCGGCGCGCGCGGGCTGGGCGGGCCGTTCGGCTGCCTCAACCGCGCGCGCTACGGCATCTCCTGGGGTGCGATGGGCGCGGCGGAGTTCTGCTGGCACGCCGCGCGCAATTACACATTGGACAGGAAGCAGTTCGGCCGGCCGCTGGCGGCCAATCAGCTCATCCGGAAAAAGCTCGCCGACATGCAGACAGAAATCACGCTGGGATTGCTGGGCGCGCTGCGTCTCGGGCGGCTGATGGATGAGGGCAGGGCCGCGCCGCCGGCGATTTCGCTGATGAAGCGCAACAATTGCGGCAAGGCACTGGAGATCGCGAGGCAAGCGCGCGACATGCATGGCGGCAATGGCGTGTCCGACGAATATCATGTCATCCGCCATGTGCTGAATCTGGAAGCCGTCAACACCTACGAAGGCACGCACGACGTCCACGCCCTCATCATGGGCCGCGCGATGACGGGACTGCAGGCGTTCAGCTGAATCGCTTAATTTGTCATCCTCGGCGGGGATGTACGCAACGGCGTTCGCGTCAAGGAAGGATACATCGACGATAGCTGCATTTCAAAAGGCACGAGGGCACTAGATATGCGCCGATTTGCGCCAACTTCGTGCAAATAAGGTCCACGCCCATACAGACAGGGCAGTTGTGACGAAAACCGCGCACATCACCGGCCAGTAGAGCGTGAGAGGATTGGAATTATCGGACCAATCGTTAAGCATAGACTTCGTCATTGCCACCGCCAGAATTGCGAAAAGCGTTCCGCTCACGGCGAGATAGGTTTTCATCATCACACACTCCTCTGCGCCTTGTCCTTCTCGTTGGCCGAGCGGACTTCCTGGCGGATTTTCTCCCAATCTTCGTCGCCGAGTTTCGACAGCGCCGCGAAATTGCCGCCGGAGGCCAGATGCATGCCGCCGTCGATGGCGATGGTCTGGCCCGTCAGATAGTCGCAACCGTCGGCCATGAGGAAGACAGCGAGATTGGCAAGTTCGTCCATCTCGCCCACGCGTCCCATGGGATTGACGCTTCCGCTTTCGCCGCGATTGGCGCTTTGCGGGCTCAACCGTTCCCACGCGCCTTTGGTGGGGAATGGTCCCGGCGCAATGGCGTTGAGCCGAATGCCGTGCGGTCCCCATTCGCTGGCGAGCGATTTGGTCATGATGTTGAGACCGGCTTTCGACATCGCCGACGGCACGGTGAACGGACCGCCATTCCATATCCAGGTCGTCAAAATCGAAATGACGCTGGCGTGATTGCCGCCGTCGATCCAGCGCTTGCCGCAGGCGAGCGTGACGTAGAAAGAACCGCGGAAGACGATGTCGGCGATGGCATTGAAGCCGCGTGGACTGAGGTCCTTCGTGCGGCTGATGAAGTTGCCGGCCGCGTTGTTCACGAGTCCCGTCAGCGCGCCGCCGTCAGCCCACACTTGCGCGATCATGTCGTCGACCGCCTCAGCCACGCGGATGTCACACGCAATCCCCTTCACTTTGGACCGCGTCGTATCGGCAATGCGTTTCGCCGTCTCATCGAGCACGGCGGCGCGCCGGCCGCAGATGTAAACGGTGGCGCCGAGCTTCGCGTAGGCTTCCGCCATCACTTCGCCCAGCCCCGTGCCGCCGCCCGTCACCAGGATTCGCTTTCCCTTCAGCAGTCCGTCCCTGAAAATGTTCATTGTCACTTCTCCTCAGCAGCCCCAGAGCCGTTGCAAACTTGCGCTGACGAATTGCAGCCGCATGCGGTTTTCCCATTTCATGTTGAAGCCTTCCAGCGCCGCCACTTCGTTAACAGACCACAGAAGTTCGCGGTGAATCTGGTTGGGAATATAGCTTTCCATGAAGGTGAACATCGAGACACGCTGGCCTTTCGTCACCGGAGCCACCTCGTGCAGCGTCGTGGACGGATAGAGGATCATCGACCCCGGCTCGCCCTTGATCTTAATGTTCTCCGTGCCGAGGTGGATGACAAGTTCGCCGCCTTCGTACGAAGACGGCTCGCCGATGAAGAGCGTGCCGGACACGTCGGAGCGCATGGGCCCGTTGGGTAGCGGCAGGTAAGCCGCATCCGCATGCGCGCCATAGGTCATGCCCACCTCGTAGCGCGACAGCATGGGAGAAGCGATGCGTTTCCAGAAGGCGAAATTCTTAATTTCTTCGTGGCGCCCGATCGCCTGGCCGGCAATCTGCGAAGCGCGCTGGGCTTCGGGCTGGGACACATCCATCTGCAGATTATTCTTGGCGAGGTTGTGCGGATTGGACGCGCGTCCGTCGACAAAGCGGATCGCCTTCGCAATCTGGGCGATCTGGTCTACCTCGGCCGAGGAGAGAACGTCTTTGACATGAAGGAACATGGGGGTACCGTACTGCCGCTTTGCCTGACGACCAAAGCTTGTCATGGCCCGCGACGGCGGGCCACCCAGTTTGGTTCGCGCCATTTTCGACGCAACTCATAACATATCTCATTGCATGACGACGACCCGCATTCGGTCACCTGGGTGGCCTGCATTCGCGGTCCATGACACTTGTGGCGTGAAGTTCACTGCGTGTTATGAAACTCCCCATGTTGGCGCCGACAGAGCAAAATGAGATTGGCACGCCGGTGCTCCCGCCCCCGTTTCGGGAGTGGTTCGCCTCCCGTGGCTGGCAGCCTCGTGCCCATCAGCTGGAGTTGTTTGCCCACGCGGCCGAAGGCCGATCCGTCCTGCTGGTGGCTCCCACCGGCGGCGGCAAGACGCTGGCGGGATTCCTGCCCAGCCTCGTCGAACTGGCGAAGGCGCCGCCGCGTCGTAAGGCGCAATTGCACACGCTTTACATCTCGCCTTTGAAGGCGCTGGCCGTCGACGTCGCCCGCAACCTCGAGATTCCCGTCGCGGAAATGGCTCTTCCGGTCCGAATCGAGATACGCACCGGCGACACACCCACCTCCCGGCGCGTGCGCCAGCGCCATGTTCCGCCGGACATTCTTCTGACGACGCCCGAGCAGTTCGCGCTGCTGCTGGCGTCGCGGGATGCGCGGCGATTCTTTTCGAGCCTGCGCGCCGTGGTGCTCGACGAACTGCACGCGCTGCACAACACCAAGCGCGGCGATCTTCTGGCGCTGGGCCTGGCGCGGCTCGGCAACTATGCAGCGGACCATCGCCGCGTCGGCCTGTCGGCCACGGTGGCCGATCCGGCGCCTTTGCAGCGTTATCTCGTGCCTCAGCCGTTGGACGGCGAAGCAAAATCCGCGCTGGTGCTGGGCGCGGCCGGCGCCAAACCGCACATCTCCATCAGCGCATCTGACGCTTATGTGCCCTGGGCCGGCCATCTCGCGATCCACGCCATGCCCGATGTGATGAACGCGATCCGCGCGTCCACCACCGCGCTTGTGTTCGTCAACACCCGCAGCCAGGCCGAGCGCACATTCCAGCAGCTCTGGTATCTGAACGACGAGAACCTCCCCATCGCGCTGCATCACGGGTCGCTCGCGCCCGAGCAGCGCCGCAAGGTGGAAGCGGCGATGGCGAAGGGGAATCTGCGCGCGGTGGTGTGCACCTCGACACTCGACCTCGGCATCGACTGGGGTGCGGTCGACCGCGTGATCTGCGTCGGTGCGCCCAAGGGTGCGGCCCGTCTTGTGCAACGTATCGGCCGCGCCAATCACCGGCTCGACGAACCCTCGCGCGCGCTGCTCGTCCCGGCCAACCGGTTCGAGGTGCTCGAATGCGAGGCTGCGCGCGACGCCGTGCTGGCAGGCGAGCTTGACGGAGAACGCATGAAGCGCGGCGGCCTCGACGTGCTGGCGCAGCATGTGATGGGCGTGGCGTGCGCCGCACCGTTCAACGCCGATGCACTGTTCCAGGAAGTGAAATCGGCATCGCCCTACGTGCATCTGGGGCGCGACGAATTCGACCGCGTGGTCGATTTCGTCGCCACGGGTGGTTATGCGCTGAAGCGCTACGACCGCTACGCGAAGCTCCGTCGCACGCCCGAGGGGCTGTGGCGGCTGTCGCATCCGCGGCTTGCGCAGAATTATCGCATGAATGTCGGTGTCATCATCGAAGAACCGATGCTGGACATCCGCATGCAGTCGAGGGGTAAGCCGGCGGGCGCCGGCGGTCGCGTACTGGGACGCCTCGAGGAGTATTTTCTGGAGCAACTCGTACCGGGAGACACCTTCGTGTTCGCAGGCCAGGTGCTGCGCTTCGAGGGCATCCGAGAAACTGCGGCCTATGTCAGCAAAAGCGATGCGAAGGAAGCGCATGTGCCGTCCTATATGGGCGGCAAGTTTCCGCTCTCCACGTTTCTCGCGGGCCGCGTGCGCGAGATGCTGGTGAACCGCAAAGCGTGGCAAAGCCTGCCGCATCCGGTGGGCGAGTGGCTGCGCATCCAGGAATACCGCTCGGTGCTGCCGGAACCTGGACAGTTGCTGGTCGAAACCTTTCCGCGCGGCAGCCGAGAATTTCTCGTCTGCTATCCGTTCGAAGGCCGCCTCGCACATCAGACATTGGGGATGCTGATCACGCGACGGCTGGAGCGTCTGCGCCTCAGGCCGCTCGGCTTCGTCGCCAACGAATACGCGCTCGCCGTTTGGGGCCTGCGCGACATGGGCGGCGCCGACATGGCCAGGCTGTTCGACGAGGACATGCTGGGCGACGATCTCGATGCATGGCTGGCGGAATCCGCACTGTACAAGCGCACTTTCCGCAACTGCGCCATCATCGCCGGATTGATCGAACGCAGGCGCCCCGGCGGGGAAAAAACCGGCCGGCAGGTGACGTTTTCCTCGGACCTGATCTACGATGTCCTGCGCGAGCACGAGCCCGACCACATCCTGCTGCGCGCGACCTACGAGGACGCCGGCACGGGCCTGCTCGACATCGCGCGCCTGGCGGAAATGCTGAAGCGCGTGAAGGGACGAATCGTGGCAAGACAGCTGGACCGCGTATCGCCGCTGGCGGTTCCGGCCCTGCTCGAAATCAGCAAGGAAATGGTAGCAGGCGAAGCGCACGAGGACCTGCTCCACGAAGCGGAGGATGCACTGGTGAAGGAAGCGATGCGGCTTGAGTGAGATGCTTGTGAGATCGCTAAGAATTAGTTTGCCTCCCCCTTGTGGAGAGGCCGAAATCGCGCAGCGATTTCGGGTGGGGGTTGTCGCTGTATTCCCCCCACCCCAA
>JBEKLN010000040.1:0-38419 GCA_050010175.1 Rhizomicrobium sp. | reverse complement strand
CTTTGCTTATGGAAAGGCCCCGCCCATGATTTCCCAGATTGCCGTCGTATCCGTGCCCGTCGCCGATCAGGCACGCGCCAAGAAGTTCTACACCGACAAACTCGGTTTCACCGCCGAGATGGATGTCCCCAATGCCATGGGGCCGGGCAGCAGTTGGATCATGCTGAAACCGGAAAATGCCGGCACGTCCATCACCTTGGTAAACTGGTTCGACAGCATGCCCGCCGGCAGCCTCAGGGGCCTCGTGCTGATGACGGACGATCTCGACGGCGAACATGCTCGCCTGAAAGCCGCGCGCGTCGATGTCGATGATATCCGCCAGGAACCCTGGGGCCGCTTCACCACTTTCCGCGACAGCGAAGGTAACGGACTTGTACTCCAGCAAGCGCGCTGACGGCGCTATCGGATGAGACAAGCGCAGCTGCGGCAAAACGAAGTGTTCCGCGCCCTCGCCGACCCCACACGGCGCGCACTGTTGGATCTATTGCGCGATGACGATGCCAACGTCGGCGCGCTTGTTGAGTCGTTCGATATGACGCAATCCGCCGTGTCGCAGCATCTCAAGGTGCTGAGGAATGCGGGCCTCGTGCATGAGCGCAAATCCGGCCGCGAGCGGATTTACTCACTGAATGCCGAACCGCTCGCCATCGCCTACGACTGGTTCGCGCACTACACGGAATTCTGGGAAACTCGTCTGCTCAACCTGGGCAAGCACTTGAGAAAACGCCATGCCAAGAAAAATCCGGTTTGAGGCAGTCTACCCGTTTCCGCCGGAAGAGGTTTGGATCGCCCTGACCGATTCCGAGGCCATCGCCGAATGGTTGATGCCAAACGATTTCAGACCCGCGCTCGGGCACAGGTTTCAGTTTCAGACAAAGCCGCGGCCCGGTTTCGATGGCGTAGTAAATTGTGAAGTCACCGTCCTCGAACCGCCGACACGCCTTGCCTACCGCTGGATGGGCGGCGGGCTTGAGACCATCGTCAGCTTCGAGCTTTCGGCGTCTGGCTCGGGCACGAAACTGGTCATGGAGCAGAGCGGATTTGCGGGCCTGCGTGGCATGATGGTGAGCACTATCCTCAAATCCGGCTGGAAGCGCATCATTGAGGTACGGCTTGCCGCCGCAGCTGGACGCGTTAACGGTGGACACTACACGAGCGACTCAGCGGCTGCGGACTCGCAGTGCGAGACAGATTCGTAGTTCCTTGTTCGTTCAAAGAGTTTGTTTGGAGTGGACCGGCTTGTCCACATGCACGCCAGAACGCAATACGCCACGCCTGCGGCCATACCGGTAGGCCGGAGCGCCGATCCTTAATCTTGAATGTCGAACAAAGGTAAGCCTATGACAGTTGACGGAATGAACGTCCTTGCCAGCGCGGCCGACCCGAAAACAACGATGGACCGGCTCGTCTCGGCCGTTGCGTCGCGCGGCATGACAGTTCTGGCGCGCATCGACCACGCAGCGGCGGCTGCCAAGGCCGGTATGGAGCTTCGGCCGACCGAGGTGTTGATCTTCGGCAATCCGAAAGCCGGAACGCCTCTCATGCAACAGACACAGACCACCGGGATCGATCTGCCGCTGAAGGCACTGGTCTGGCAGGACGAAGCCGGAAAAACCTGGATCGGGTATAACGACCCGGCCTGGATCGCCCGCCGGCATGGTGTCGACGCCGGGCCGGCAGTCGCGGCGATGTCCACAGCCCTGGCCGCATTAATGAAGGATGCAATCGGCATGCAGGGATCATAGAAGAGTCCGGGAGACTTTCCGCCCGCGACCGATCGCACTTGCTTCCCCGTGGCGCTGAAAGGCGCTAGCCTCCGCGCATGCAGATATCCACGTTAGATACCAAGATTCCCGCCCCGGATTTGCGTGCGGCCGATACCGATCCGCTCATTCATCTCGTGCAGCAGGGTGCGCTGCGCTCGACCGTTTTTCGCTCGTTGGTGTCCCGCCTGCAGGCAAAGGGGGCCCGTCTGGTCGAATTGGGCGCGGGGCCCTGCATCTTCGGCCGCCTGGCGCGCGACGCCGGATACCAGGTCACTGCGGTCGATGCGCGCGTTGAGCGCAAACCGTCCGACGACGAGCTTGGTTCGATCCGGTTCATCCAGGCGGACATCCGCGAGTTCGATCTCTCGGGTTACGACATCATCGTCTGCATGGGGTTGCTGTATCACTTCGATCTCGACGATCAGTTGGCGCTGCTCGAAGATTGTGCACGAACCGGAGTTCCCGTCATCCTCGAAACTCAGGTGCATGCCGACGAATTGGTCCCTGTGACCATCAAGGACAAATGGGCGCGCACGATCATCAATCGCGGCCGTTACGACGGAATCATATTCCCCGAACAGGACAACCCGATGGCGTCCGTGGGGAATCGGGAATCGTTCTGGGCAACGGAACCGTCGCTACTCAGGATGTTCGATGACGCTGGCTTCAATGACGTAACAATTGTCGAGCCCATCTACCAGTCAAACTATGGCGGACGGCGATTTTATCTTCTCAATGCACAGGGACTTGCGAACATGGAAAACACAACCGTTGGCGACGACAGACTGAGGTTCAGCATTCTTGTCACCCGCGGACAATTCGACGAGGCGCGTGCGCTGCTGGCAAACATACCCTCTGCTCCGATCGGTCCTCAGGACTGGGGTTATGCAATCTCAGTTGCGCAATTGCGGCTTCACTTTGGCGAGCGAGACAAAGCAGTGGAAACAGCCATCAAAATCAGAGATCGCGCCAAAGATTTCGGTGAGCAATCCTGCAATGCGTTGTTGCGCTGCGCGAGCTTCCTGGAGGCGGCCGGAGACACCGCGGAAGCGGAGAAAACCCGCACTATGGCACTTGAGCGGCTAAAGAACCCGGTTCTCGCAAAAAGCCTGCTTCAGCAGGCCGTGGCGTCCGGCAGGCAGGATACCGCGCGCGCGATTGCAGGCCATATCGAAACCCATTTCGCAGCCGATCCCGAACTGGTGAAGTCCGCCGCGCGCGTCAGCCACAACACAGGCGATCTCGGCGCCGCCGAGCGGATGTGTCGCGAAGCACTTCTGTCTGAACCCAACAACGTTGAGCTCTTGACCCGACTCGGCTTCATCCTGTCGCGACAGGAGAAACGGGAAGAAGCGGCAGACCTGCTGGCCAAGGCAATCGAGATCGACCCGAAGAACGAGAGGGTGCTCGAGAAACTGACCAACATCAGTCTGAGGTTGAAGCGACCGGAAGACGCCCTCAAATATGCGCGGCGTTTTGCTCATGTTGCGCCGGACAACGCGCGCGCCCATTTCGCCTTTGCAAGCGCGCTCCGGCAGAACAAGCGGTTGGGAAAGGCGCTCGAACATATCCAGCGCGCGGTTGAACTCGATCCATCGAACGAAAAATACGCGCAGCTTCTGGCCACGCTTTCGAAGCGCAAGGCGAAGTCGGTCGAAAAGCAGGACGGCTGACGTCGTTCCCGTCAGACTCACCTCTGTCCGTCACGGGCCCATCCTGTTCCATTGGCCGAAAAAACGGGCCGTCGCGAGCAGCCGCGCCATCGTGGCGCAGGATATTCGCCTACATCGGCTGTGGATAAGCCCGATTCACGACTGCCGTAATACGGACGCGAACGATAGATTTTCGATGTACCTGCGAATGCGAATGAATGTTCACTTCGAGAACTAACGCGCATACTCCAAACTCCGCCTACATCGCATCGGACCGGCTGTCTTTGAAATCGCGAGTTGCGAGCGCGCTGGCGCCAATTGTTTTATTGGTAGCGAGCCCGTCTTATGCGGCGGCAACTGAGGCGCAGAGCGCCAAGTCCGATTATGACAACGCCAGGCTCATAGCTCCATTGTTGTGTGCAGACTTCGAGCGGCGCGCCGACGGCAGCTGGCTTCCCGAGCGCCCCTTCTCGATTGAAGGCATCTATCGCGGAACGAAGTTTCGCAGCACGCATGGAATCAACACGGTGATCCGCAAGGGGGCCGCAATCGAGGGCATCGACCTGGGCGCACTGCTTGAACAACAATGTGCAAAATCCTGATTGCGAAAGGATGGGTGGGAGCCGGTCTTCAGCGGATTGAATTGTAGAAGGCGGCCCTTTTCCGGAACGCATCCGGGCCTCCTTCCATGATCGTCGCAATCGCTTCGACGACTGCAGCATCCCCGAGAGTGCCCGAGGCTTTCACGAAACATCTCGTGCCATCTGAATCCATGTGAATCACCCGATCGGCTCCGCCCAGAACCGGAATATTCGGATTGTGGGTTGCGACGATGGTTTGTGCGTCCGATGCCCGCGCGCCGAGCGCCTTGACGAGGGTGCCAACGATGAATGCGTTGTCCAGATGGTCTTCGGGCTGATCCAAAATCGTGAGCTGGTTCGAATGGGCCATGATGATCGGCAACGTGGCCGCACACCGCTGGCCCATTGAGAGCGATGCGATCGGGCGATAGTCATTGCCCACGCGAAGTTCGATCCTGATGTCGTCTTCCACATGCGCTGTGATCAGCGCGAGCGCCGTGCTGCCGCGCAGCGCCTCGCAGATCCGACCTACTTTTCCGCCGGCGATGCGCAATGCTGCCTCCAGTGCGGTCGCGTTCATCTGTTCCACAGCGAGCGCAAGATCACAGGGGCTGACTGCCCGAGCGATCCTCTCAGGCAAACCGCTCGCTTTCAGACCGGCTTCTTTCAACGACGTTGAAAGTACCGCCAAATAGTCACGCAGCTGGGCCGAGCGCAGAAGGCTCAAACGCAGCTCGGGACCGAGCATCTCCGACAAACTCCTGCACGTCTGCTCGCGCCTGCCGGATCTGCCTTGCCGCAGCGCCTGCAACGCATCGAGCAACTGTCGTCGCTCAATTTCCGCTGCTTGTCGTGCAGCCGCACGGTCCTCAAGAAGATCGCTCATGGCGGCGAGCGCGGAGACCCGTTGCGAAAGGTCGCCGATGCGCCGGTCGATCTCGCTTGCGCCCTTCATCCTCTTCTCGATGGCCTGCCTGATGTCGCGGGCACGATTTTCAAGCCCGGTCTTGCGGGACTCGGCATCGGATATCTGCTGCCCAAGGTCGGCCGCAAGAGACGACAGTTCCTCCAGCCGTGCGCGCAGGGCGCGCGCCATATCCTGCTCGCGTCCACGCAACGCCGTCAGCGCGTCTTCGCTCGCCGCCTGCTCCGGCCAACGCTCGAATAGCGGCTGGCGATCGACGAGCTGGCGCAGCTCCGCCATCCAGCCGTCAAGTTTTTCGTACGATCGGGATAATGTCTCGAACCGTACGCGGGCAGCGGCGACCTGCGGGGTAATTTCGGCGAGTTTGCGGCGCTCCGACTTGATTTCCCTGCTGACGTTCTGTGCCTGCGCCGCACCGGTAACCTCGCGCAGCTGCTCTCGAAGATGGGGCAGTTCCTCGACTTTCTCGCCGAGTTCGTCAATTTCGCGGATCAACGCAGCGATGTCCGCAGACATCGCGCGGATTTGCGCGATGAGGCCGTCCTCCGCCGTCGAATATCCGTCTGCATCGCCCGCGAACCCATCGATCAGACGAAGCCGCGACGGGGCCTGCATGCCCACGTTCTCGATCTCCGTCTGAGAAAGGACGAAGGCGCGGGCATCCACCTTCGGCTGGTAAGTTACATCCTGTGCCGTGCGGGACAGCTCGACACTGCTTTGCCCATCGCGCACCACCGCCGTCACGCGTCCGTCGCCCAGCACACTGAATGCGTGCTGCACGGACTCCTTGCGCGCCTGTTCCGTCAGCGACGTTGCGCCGAGACAGAACCGCAGAAGCTGGATGATGGAGCTCTTACCCGTGCCGCGCCCGCCGATGAGCACGTTCAGACCCGGACTGAACCGCTCGTTGAGCCCGTCCAGCATCCCGCCTTCAACCCTGATCGACTCGATCCACACGGGATTGGTTCCTCCCATACCGAAGCGGCCAAGCCTGGAAACTGGCAATCGCGCTACCCGCGCTGGGATGACCCTCGCGCTGTCGCTCGTGTTGCGCGATCAGCGCCAAGAATGGTCGGAGCGGCGGGATTTGAACCCACGACCCCCAGTCCCCCAGACTGGTGCGCTAACCAGGCTGCGCCACGCTCCGTACCGATACGCCCACGGGGTCGTCCGCGGGCCGCGGACTATAGTCGCGGCCTTTCGACCCCACAACGCCAGATTCAGCCTTTCGTCCCGGGATTTACCCGATCCTGCCGGAATATGCTGCAGCGGAGAGCACGCCGCCTGGGACAAAGGGAAATATTGTTAATATCATGCGTTAAGGCGGAAGCTAACCCCGGGAGGAAGCGATGGGAGCTGTGCTGGCACGGAACTGGTGGGTTTTTGCGCTCAGGGGCGTTCTTGCGATCATTTTCGGGCTGATCGCTCTTTTGGTGCCGTGGGCAGCACAACTCTCGTTTGTCATCGTATTCGCAGCCTACGCGCTGGTGGACGGAATATTCGCCATCGTCTCCGCTGTCCGCGCGGCTGGCCGGCACGAGCGATGGCTGCTGTTCGTGCTGGAGGGAATTATCGGCATCGGTGCCGGCGTATTTGCGATCGCGTGGCCGCCCGTCACGATTCTCGTGTTCGTGATGCTCGTCGCCGTGTGGGCCCTGCTATCCGGCGGCGCCATGCTCGCGGCGTCATTTCACATGGACGCAGCGCACGGGCGATGGTGGTTGGCGATCGGCGGCGTCGCGTCGATTATCTACGGCGCGTTGCTCGTCATCATGCCGAAGGTCGGCGCGCTCGTATTGACTTGGTGGATCGGCGCTTATGCGCTGATCTTCGGAGTGTCGATTCTGATCGCCGCATTCCGGTTGCGCGCTCGCCTGACGGCGCATGCGTGACATTTGCAATCGTCACCGCGAATGAATCCACAAACGGGGGAACCCCGGCCGAACACATTCGCAGCTAGTGCTTTTGGCCGGCGCCGCTCGGGACGTATGCCGCGATCATATCGCCTCCGACGACGACCAGTGTGTTTTCTCCTGCAGAAATACCGGGCAGCATGTTGGGACCCATTTCATCAGGTGCGGGAATTTGAAACCCTACATCCGTGGTCCAGAGCTGCGCGCCGGTCGAGACATCGACAATGAATAAATTCTTCTGGATCGATCCTTCAATGACCATATCGTTGACGACGATCGGTGCACTGCTCAGGGTGCCTCGCCGGCAAAAGACCACAATATATTTCCGGTCTCCACATCGGTTGCGGTAAGTTGACCGTCATTCAGCGCAATCTGAATTGAGTCACTCCCGGCTTTCTTCCAGAACGCCGGAATCGGGGTAGCGCCGAAGGATCCTTTAACTTTGCCATTCGAGGTCGTCATCACCAGATTGCCGCCGATGGGATCGCGATCGAAGACCCTCGAGTCAAAAACCGCAGGCGTTCGTCCGCCACCACCGCTTCCACCGCCGTTATAATTCCAGAGCAGCTTTCCATTGCTCGGCTTGAATTTGTATGCCTGCCACGGATAGGTGACGTAGACACCCCCGTCCGCAACGGCCGGCGAACTGTTGTCTCCGTTGAGTACGTTCGCGGTCCATTCAACGGTGCCCTTCGATTCATTCACCGCATACAAAGTGCCGTCGAGCCCGGAACCCACGGCGAACACCTGGCCGCCCGACGCCGTCGGCGGAGAGGTGAACGAACTCTGACCCTGGAGTTGCGTTTGCCAAAGCACTTGGCCATTGCCGGCAGAAAAGGCCTGCAACATGCCATAATACGACAGCACGAAGATCACGTTCTTGTCGGTTGCGGACTCTGCCCAGGCAATTTCGCCCGAGAATGGGATGTACTGTTGCCAAACGGTATTGCCGGTTTTCAAGTCGAGCGCGAACAGATCATCTCCGCCAGCGCTGTTTACGGCTGTGACAAAAACCATGTCATCCGTAATCAATGGATAGGACATATAGTAGTCGCCGAGATTCCTGCTCCATGCCAATGTCAGCGGCGGCGCGAACCCTTTGATGGTGACGTTTCCATCGTGCGCGGCATTGATCTGATACGCTGCGGACGTCGACGCCGACTCTCCCGGCGCGGCCAGAGGCCCGCAGCTGATTCCCAAGACCAACCACCAAACAGGAGTTCTAACTCTCATCATCGACTTCCACGTTGGGTTGGCACCTGCGGGGCGTTGCTGCTCATTGCGGTACGTACGCGGCGAGTAAATTCGATGCCGGAACCAGAAGCGTATTCTCCCCGGCGCCGAGCCCCGACCACGGAATGCCGGGTTGCTCTCCCTGCGCAATTGCTGCACCGAGGTTGGTCGTCCAAAGCTGTGAGCCGCTTGCGGCGTCCAGAATATAGAGATTTCCGAGAGACGAGCCGGCGACAACGACATTGTTGATCACGATCGGAGCGCAAGTCAGCCCCCCGTCGCCGGTAAAACTCCACTCGGTTGCTCCGGTCGAGAGATTGATTTCCGAGAGTGTTCTGTTGGCCAGCGCGAGTTGGTATGAGTTTCCCTGGGAATCACTCCAGAAAGCCGGAGCTTCCTCTGAATCAAATGAGCCGATTTTCTCTCCGGTAGCGGCGTCCAAAATCCAGTCGCCGGTCGCCCAATCGCGAATGTACACGTTATTGCCGAAAACAACCGGAGTAGCGCCGCCGCCACCGTTGATTCCGTCGTCATTGTAATGCCAGGAGGACTTACCTTTGGTCAGATTGAATTTGTAATACTGACCGGGGTAGCTCACATAGACGCCATTATCGCCCACCGCGGGCAGGCTGTCCTGCCCCCATTCGACTGCCTGTTGCCACTTAATGGCGCCGTTTTTTTCGCTGACGGCTGCGAGAAGAAACGAAATGATGCCGGCGTTATATATCAAGCCTCCACTGGCAACGGGTGGAGCTTCGACCGAGGACCAATCCCCGATTTGTTTGGCCCATTTCTGCTTTCCATGCTCGTCAGCCGTGATCGCCTGAAGCAGGCCTCCGGAATCGAGCCAAAACAGCGTTCCTTTGTCGATCGCCACATTGGAAAAATCGTCCGATGAGTTGACGGATTTCTGCCAAATCGTCGCGCCGGTCTGAAGATTGAGTGCGTAAAGTTGAGTGCCGGCCTGGCCTGCAGTGTTCCCCACAGTCACAAACACGATCCCGTTATACGTGACGGGATAGGATACCGGCCCACCCAGATTGCGAATCCATGCTTGACGCAGCGGCGCCGAAAATCCGCCACTGAACGTAATTGCTCCGTCGTGAGCGACGTCGATCTGGTATGTGACGGAATCCACCTTCGCTGCCGCGTCTGCCGATGCACAGCAAATCGGTGCACTTGCAAGCGCGGCAAGCACCGCGCCGATCCAGATTTTCACAGAACAGCCCCCGCGCCCCGTCTCCAAGAATTACATTGAAGGATGTTTCATTGCAAGCAGCATCGGTTCGTCCGGATTCGTGATTGTCATTCAAGAGCGCAGAAACGCGAGAGCGACCATTTCCAATTACTTAGCCTGTTGCCGTGAACTACTCCTCGAGGATCGCGGCGATCCCGATTTGATCACCGGTCGAGATTGTGGTGGCCAACCAAGCAGCAACGCCGCTGAATGCACGGCAGAACCGTTTGCCGCCCCTCCGAACGCGATCAGCTAGATGCTGTCCCGTGCCGCGCGCAGGCGAGATTTTAGAACCAGCAGCTCCTCAAGCAGAATCTCGAGGTCGGCGCGTTGGTCGCTGGCCAATTCGTCAACTACGGTCTCGGCCGCTTCCGCGTGCATACGTGCAAGCGTGACGAGCGCGTCCATGGAGTCTTCGGGCAGATCGAGCCCGGACGAATAGATTTCACGGTCTGCGATCGTCGCCGCGTCGTTGCGGCCGATTTCGCCGACATAGCGCGGGCCACGTTCGCGCAGCACCTTCTGCACACCCTTGATGGTGTATCCGTCGTGGTAAAGGAGCGTGCGGATGCCACGCAGCAGATCGACATCCTCAGGACGGTAAAATCTGCGGCCACCTGCGCGTTTGAGCGGACGCACCTGATTGAAACGGCTCTCCCAGAAACGCAGCACGTGCTGCGGAACATCGAGTTCCGTGGACACTTCGCTGATCGTCCTGAATGCCTCCGGCGATTTCATGCGAACCGCCACCGCGAGCGCTGACGTCATCCGGCCGCCAGCATTTCGACTTCAACTTCCGGCAACGCGTCGCCGTTGATGCTCGCTTTAAGAACATGGCTCGGCCTGAACACCAGAACCCGCCGCGGCGCGATGGGAACCTCATGCCCCGTCTTCGGGTTGCGGCCCATGCGTTGCGATTTCTGGCGCACCGAGAAAGTTCCGAAGGACGAAAGCTTGACCGTCTCGCCGCGCGAAAGCGCCGCGCAGATCTCTTCGATCATATCCTCAACCATCTGGGCCGATTCATTGCGCGACAGCCCCACTGCGTGAAAGACCGCCTCGCTCAAATCCGCGCGTGTGAGCGTTGCACTCATCAGCGACTCCCTCCAAGCCGACCCAGAGCCTAGGCGGAGCAATTTTATCCGTCAACATCAAGAGGATAGCGTAATCACCTCAACCCGTGGAGAGGCGCAGGATTCCTGAATTCCCGAGGTTACCAGCGCACCAGCGCGGCGCCCCAGGTGAAGCCGCCGCCCATGGCTTCCAGGAGCAAAAGATCGCCCCGTCTGATTCGGCCGTCGGCGACGCCTTCGGCCAGCGCCAGTGGTACCGAGGCCGCGGAAGTGTTCCCGTGCTCGGCGATCGTAGAGATGATCCTGGCCGGCGGGATGCCGAGACGCCGCGCGGTGGCGTCGAGGATTCTCTGATTCGCCTGGTGCGGCACGATCCAGTCGATGTCTGAAACCGCGATGCCGCCGTCCTTCGCCGCCTGCAGGATCGCGGCCGTCGTGTTCACTACCGCGTGCTTGAAAACTTCCGGCCCCTGCATGCGCAAATGCCCGGTGGTTTGGGTGCTGGATGGGCCCCCGTCCACGTAAAGTAGGTCATGAAGGCGGCCGTCCGAGTAAAGTTCGGTCGAAAGCACGCCGCGATCGCTCGCTGCGCCCTCTCCTTTCCCTGCCTGAAGCACCACCGCGCCGGCGCCGTCGCCGAACAGCACGCAGGTTGAGCGGTCGCTCCAGTCCATCAGCCGCGACATGGTCTCGGCGCCGATCAGCAGAACGGTGTTGGCCTGACCGGCCCTGATGAAATTGTCGGCAACGGAGAGCCCGAACACGAAGCCGGAGCAGACGGCCTGCAGGTCGAATGCTGCCCCGCGGGTCATCCCCAAGTTGGCCTGCACACGCGTGGCCACCGCGGGAAAAGTCTCATCGGGGGTGGTCGTGGCCACGATGATCAGATCGAGCGCTTCAACGCCGATTTTGGCGTCAGCGAGAGCAGCCTGCGCGGACTTCAGTGCCAGATGTGATGTCGTCTCGCCTTCGGCTGCAATGCGGCGACGCCTGATGCCGGTTCGCTCGACGATCCACGCATCGCTCGTGTCGACCATCTTGGCGAGATCGGAATTGGAAACGATCTTTTCCGGCAGATACGCGCCACAGCCGAGAATGTGGGACCTGGTGACGCTCACGAACCCGCCGTGCCCGTCGGTCTTGGCGGCGCAAGCGCTCCCAGATCGCCCATGATCTTCGGTATGACTTCGGCCTTGGCCATATCGATCGCCATATCCAGTGCGCTGGCAAATCCCAACGCGTCGGTGCCGCCGTGACTTTTTACGACGACGCCGTTGAGGCCCAGAAAGATGCCGCCGTTGGCGGCACGCGGGTCGAGCTTGCGCCGAAGCGTGTTCAGCGCGCCGCTGGCAAGAGCCGCCCCGATCTTGGCCATGATGGAACGCTTGAGCGCGGTTCTGAGGAAATGCACAACGAGCCGCGCGGTGCCTTCCGCCGTCTTTAGCGCAATGTTGCCGGTGAAACCATCGGTAACAATAACATCGACCGTGCCTTCGGCGATGTCGTCGCCTTCCACGAACCCGCTGAACTCGATCGGAAGGTTGACGCTGCGCAATATATGCGCCGCGCCGCGCACCGCATCGTTTCCTTTGAGATCTTCGGCCCCGACATTGAGAAGTCCGACGGTCGGACGCTCCAGCCCGAGGATTGCGCGCGCGAACGCCTCGCCCATGACGGCAAACTGCACGAGCTGCTCGGCGTCCGTCTCCACATTGGCGCCGACATCGAGCACGACGCTCTGTCCGCGTTTTGTGGGCCACAACGCAGCTATCGCCGGCCTGTCCACGCCTTCCAGCGTGCGCAGCTGAAACATCGCGGTCGCCATGAGCGCCCCTGTATTGCCGGCAGAGATCGCAACCTCCGCCTCGCGGTTCGCGACGGATTCGACCGCGCGCCACATACTGGTGTTGCGCCCGCGTCGAAGCACCTGGCTTGGCTTCTCATCCATGCGGACGCGTTCAGGGGTGTGACGGATTTCAGTCTTGCCGGCGAGATTCTTGCGCTTGGCGATGAGCGGCCTCAGAACTGCTTCATCGCCGTGAAGCAGAAACCGTACGTTCGGATGGCGGATCACACAGCGCGCCAGCGCGCCCACGACCACACCCGGGCCAGCGTCGCCCCCCATTGCATCGATTGAAACCGTAAAGTCGCGGCTCACCGTTGCCTCGTTTCAGGAAATGCCTGCAAGGCTTCCCCCCGAGTGTTAGTTCGCGACTTTCACAACCTCACGACCCTTATACTGCCCGCATTTGCCGCAAACATGGTGCGGACGCTTCTGCTCGCCGCAGTTCGGGCATTCTTCGTGCGAGGTCGGCGCCAACCGATGATGGGACCGGCGCATATTCCGCCGCGACGGCGAAGTCTTTCTTTTGGGGACCGCCATAGCGGTGGAACTCCTTGGGACGGGACGCCTGCGCGTCCGCGGGGCGCCTGAATAATCGCAAAATTGCACGAAAACAAGCCGCGGAGTGAATACCAGATACCCTGGCGTTTCAACCCCGTTTCAAGCGCTGCAAGGCGGCAAACGGCCCTCCGTCCGCATTGGTCTTGTCAGCGGGCGGCTCGAATTCCGCTCCCGGGGACCGGGGGTAGGGGTCGATGGCGAGGCTGAATTCCTCGAGCAGAGGACCGGCAAGGTCGAATCGGAGGGACTCGATCTCCTCCGGCGCTTCATCGTCGGCCGCGGCCAGAGAGACCTCCGCCACCCTCTCGCCGGCCCGGGCGGGGACATAGTGCAATGTTCGCGAAAAGCTCCTCGAAATCGACGTTGTCAGTGGATCCAGCGTGACAACACAGTTCTGGATGACCTCCGCCGTCAGTTCGGCATTGTAGCGGAAGCGTGTCTGGGACAAGCGCGTCAACGTCACCTGCCCCTCGAGACAATTCACGACCTGAACCGCCTCCCATTCGGCGAGTTGCGCCAGTTCTGCCGGAGACGCGACAACGGTGGTCTCGAACCCGGCGTCTGAAAGACTGCCGAGATCGAATATACGCTGCAGAGGTGAGTGGGCATTCATTGCGATCTTCAATCAAATTGTCACGGGCAGCGGACCAAAATCGACGACACCAGTTTCAAGCGCTGAACGCGCGAGGTCGCCGCGAGCTGCCGAGCAATAGGTGGCGATGCGCCGGGCTGCTTCAATCCCGTCACCCTCGCCGCGGTAAATGTTGCGCACGATCGCTCGAGCCAGTGGCTCGCCATCGCGGGCAGACCGGTAGGCCTCAAGCCGGCCAAAAAAAGCAGACGCCATCTTCTTCATCCGCCGGCTCATTCCCACGTCACCCGCGCCCAGTTCCCGCATCGCTTCGTCGAAGTGAACAAAGAGAGTATCCACCAACCGCTGCGACATCTCAGTATCCCGCCGGGTCTGAAGTTCGTCCATCACGAGCCAAACGTGGAGAACGAGCACGTCGAAGCGCCCGTCGATCGTGTCGGCCACCCCCAGGTCCGCGAAGAAAACCGGGTTCCGCGCGCGGTCCGATATCGAATCGTAAAGCCGATCCACAATGGCCTGCCGCTCGGCCTGGTTTCTTAACGCCTTCAGCATGCCCGGTGCCTCCCACAGGGAAGGGCTTGCAAGCCCGCCGGGCCGAGGTTAGCACATTGGCCGCGGGGGAAATGCGGACCCAGCGTTAAGGAAACCCGATGCGCCATCAGGCACTTGTTCTTTCCGCGCTGCTCCTTCTCGGGTGCACGCCAGTTATCAATCAGCGCGGATATCTTCCGGATCCCGCCGGTGAGGCCGCCGTCAAGGTCGGCACCGATACCAAGACTTCGATTCAGCAGAAACTCGGCGATCCGTCGACCCAGGCGACGTTTGGCGGCGACGCGTGGTACTACGTTACCAGCACAGACCGTCAGGTTGCCTTCTTCGATCCGAAGACCACGAAGAGGACAATTTTTGTCGTCCACTTTGACAAGGATGGGCGGGTCACGACGGTCCAGCATTATGGACTCAAGGACGGCAACGTGGTGGCCTTCGAAACCCGCGAGACGCCGGCGAAAGGCCGCGAACTGACGTTCCTGCAGCAATTGTTCAACGCCACACCGGGCGTCCCCATCGGTCAAGGCGGCCCGGGGCAGCAACAGAACCCCGGGCACTAGCCTCGTCCATCAGATCCCATGAGCCAGCGTTGCCAGCAGCAGCAGCGCCACGATGTTGGTGATCTTGATCATCGGGTTCACCGCAGGCCCAGCCGTATCTTTATACGGATCACCGACGGTGTCTCCCGTTACGGCCGCCTTGTGGGCTTCAGATCCCTTGCCGCCGAAATGACCGTCTTCGATGTACTTCTTCGCGTTGTCCCACGCCCCGCCGCCTGACGTCATCGAGATCGCAACGAACAACCCGGTGACGATCACGCCGAGGAGCATTGCTCCCAATGCGTTGAACGCCTGCGTCTTGTCGGCCACGAGATCGACGACGAAGAACAGCACGATCGGCGACAGCACCGGCAGAAGGGAGGGCACAATCATCTCGCGTATGGCCGCCTTGGTGAGCATGTCGACGGCGCGGCCATAATTTGGCTTCTGCGTGCCCAGCATGATGCCGGGCATTTCCTTGAACTGCCTGCGGACTTCTTCGACGACCGCACTCGCCGCACGTCCGACGGCCGTCATCGCAATGCCGCCGAACAGATAAGGCAGCAGACCGCCGATGAAGAGACCGACGACCACCCAGGGATCCGCCAGAGAGAACGTCAGGTTTCCGAGGTCGAGCCCACTGAAATACGGGTAGATGTCGGAATGAGATGTGAAGTACTTCAGGTCTTCGGTGTACGCCGCGAACAAAACCAGCGCGCCAAGTCCGGCCGAGCCGATTGCATAACCCTTGGTAACGGCCTTCGTCGTGTTGCCGACCGCATCGAGCGCGTCGGTCGTCTTGCGCACATCGCCGGTCAGGCCCGCCATCTCGGCGATACCGCCTGCGTTGTCTGTCACCGGGCCGAACGCATCGAGCGCCACAATCATGCCGGCAAGCGACAGCATGGTTGAGACGGCAATGGCGATTCCGAAAAGTCCCGCCAGCCAGTTGGCGAGCACGATGCCGACGCAGATGACGAGTGCCGGACCGGCGGTTGATTCCATCGAGATGGCGAGGCCCTGGATCACATTGGTGCCGTGACCGGTACGCGAGGCCTCGGCGATGACCCGCACCGGCCGAAAACCCGTGCCGGTGTAGTATTCCGTGATCCATATGATGGCGCCGGTGACGCCGAGACCGACGATGCCGCACTCGAACAGCGACAGGCCGGTGAACGCAACGCCCGTCGAGGTGTTGAGTGCCGTGTTGTTGCCCACGATCCAGTCGGTGAGGAAGTAAAGTCCAACCAGCGAGAGAACGCCCGTTGCAATCACGCCCTTGTAGAGAGCGCCCATGATGTTGGCGCTCTTGCCCAGCCGGACGAAAAACGTCCCGATGATCGAGGCGATGATGCACATCGCCGAGATCGCCAGCGGATAGAGCATCAGCGCCGACTTGTCGTCGCCCGTGAAATAGATGGAGGCCAGCACCATCGTGGCGACCGTGGTGACGGCGAAGGTCTCGAACAGGTCTGCGGCCATGCCGGCGCAGTCGCCGACATTGTCGCCGACATTATCCGCAATGGTGGCCGGGTTGCGCGGATCGTCTTCGGGAATTCCCGCTTCGACCTTGCCGACCATGTCGCCGCCGACATCCGCACCCTTGGTGAAGATGCCGCCGCCGAGACGGGCGAAGATGGAGATGAGCGACGCGCCAAAGCCCAGAGCGACAAGAGCGTTGGTGACGATGCGGCCCTCCGTTTCGTCGGCGATATTGAGACCGATGCCGTAGCGCAGGAAGCTGTAATAGCCGGCGACGCCGAGAAGGCCCAGGCCGACGACGAGCAGTCCCGTCACCGCGCCCGAGCGGAACGCAACCGAGAGGCCCTGCGCCAGCCCGTGCCGCGATGCTTCCGCGGTGCGAACATTCGCGCGCACCGAAACGTTCATGCCGATATAGCCGGCAGCGCCGGAGAACGTCGCGCCAATCAGGTAACCGACGGCGACCTGCCAGCCGAATTCCCAGAACGCGAGCGCAAAAATCACCACGCCCGCGATCGCAATCGTCGTGTACTGACGGTTGAGATAGGCGGCCGCGCCTTCCTGAATCGCTGCAGCGATTTCCTGCATTCGTTCGTTGCCGGCGCTCAGGCCGAGAACCGACATGATGGTGAAACCGCCGTAAACGAGCGCGATAAGCGCGCAGGCGAGCACCAGGATAAGCTGCAGGGTCATGGTTTCGTTCCTTAGAGGCGGGGATCGGTGAAGACAGCGACGCCGGACAGGTCAGCGCCTGCCCCTCGCCGATTCGCAGGCCGGATTCAATGAAAAAAGGCGCGGGACCATGCCAAAACCAAACCCGCGAGGCAACGCCGCGTTTGAGGTGCGACAATCGAGCGTTCAACCGGTTTTCCCGGAAGACCGATGGCGCATCGATGTAGCCTCCATGTTCCCGATCGGTGACTGGTCCGGGACGCGTCATATGTCGTTTCCGTGCTGCCTCGGTGCCCGGATGGGGCGGCATCGATGTCCGTCCCATGACCCGGGATGTTGTAAAAATATCACAAGTTCACGCTCCATGGGGCATGCCCCCGCCGATCTGATACCATCGCGCCGAAACCCACTGACAGACGATCTCCGGACATGGAGCGCAAAGCCGTCGCAACCGACGCACTTGAACGCGGCGACGAGGCCCGCCTCCGGAAGCGGCCGAGTGACGCCCGGCAAGCGTTCGCCGACGCCGCGCGTCTCTATCGCGAAATGGGCTCGACAGCCGAACTTGCACACGCGCTGACGCGGCAGGCGCAGATCGAGCGCGATGAACATCGCTTCGACGAGGCGTTGCAATTTCAACTCGAAGCCCTCGCGCTTCAACGCACGCTCGGTGATCGCAAGGTCCTGGCGCATGTCCTGCGCCACGTCGCGGATATCCTGCAGGCCGGCGGCCGTCACCCCGAAGCCGATCCGTATTACGCGCAAGTGCTGGAGATTTATCGCTCCGAGCCGGATGTCCCGCCGCTCGAATTCGCCAACACGCTGCGCAGCATGGCGCTGCACCGCGAGCATCTCGCCGACAAGGACGGCGCGCGGCGTCTCTGGAGCGAGGCGCGCGATCGGTATGCGGCACTCGACGCCACGTTTCTCGCTCTGACCGGACAGGCCGGCAATCCCGGTGTCCGCGAAGCCGACGCCCGTCTGGCCGCCTTGTCGCGGTGATTTTGCGCGAGCGCGCTTACGTAGGACTCCGTACGGGAATCACCCGGATAGGCCCGCCGCCCCTTTCGCGCGATGGTCGATCGTTACGCATCGCTTAACGCGGTGATCGGTCAATCCTGACGGGGGACACACTCATGCGCATCCTTTTGATCGAAGACGATATTGCGGTGGCCGACAGCGTCACGATGCTGCTCCGCTGCGAACAGATTGCGACGGACGCCACAACACTCGGCGCCGACGGCATCGAAATGGCCAAAACGGGCCGGTACGATCTGGTGATGCTCGATCTCGGCCTCGCCGACATGAGCGGCTTCGAGGTTCTTGCAGTTCTGCGCCGGTCGAAAATTTCCACGCCCGTCATTGTCCTTTCGGGCGACGCCGCAGTGTCGTCCCGCGTGAAGGCCCTGCGGCTCGGTGCCGACGATTTTGTCGTCAAGCCGTTCTCGCGCGACGAACTCACTGCGCGCATCCGCGCCGTTTCCAGACGCTCGCAGTCCCATGTCGACAGCACGATTTCAATCGGCGAACTGGTGTTGAACCTGGACAACAAGACAGCCGAGATTTCCGGCGTGCGCGTCGATCTGACCGTCAAGGAATACATGATCCTGGAGGCGCTCGGCACGCGCAAAGGCGCCACGCTCTCGAAGGACGCGTTCCTGCATTACCTCTATGACGGCCGCGACGAGCCGACCCAGAAAATCATCGATGTGTTCGTCTGCAAGCTGCGAAAAAAGCTGCTCAAAGCGGCGAACGGCGCCAGCTACATCCGCACGGTGTGGGGCCAGGGCTATACGCTGATGGATCCGAACGCTGCGGTAGCGGCGTAGCGTCAGCGAAGCCGGCAGGCGGTCACGCCGGCCCGCTCGTTTCACGGCGCGAGACGGCATGCTGCGCGCATCGACCCACGTCAGAGCCTGACGCCGTTCAATCGCGCCATCTCTTCGTCCGTCGGCGGTTCGAACATCGCCTCCACGAAATCGAACATCTGGCGGGTGACCGCGAACGTCAGCTGGTGCGTTTCGCCCTTTTCGACATTGCGCGCCTGAACCCGGCGCCGGCGCTCGTCTGCCGGCACGTCGAGAAAATGCAGCTGGACGGTGAGACCCGCACGTTCGGCAAGATCGGCCAGGTGCGCACGGACGTTCGCCTGCCCCAATCCCAGATCGAGCACGCAGGGCACGCCGCGCCGCGCAACCTGCACCGCCGTCGCCCAGATCTGCGCGTTGCAGCGCTCGACACGCTGCATGGACCATGACGGATCGAGCGGTTGCGGCGCATCCATCCAGAACAGCGCCGTCATCCATTCGTCGATGGAGAAGCGCACGCCGCCGATCCGCTCTGCGAGCGCGATCGCATAGGTGGTCTTGCCCGCGCCGGTCGAACCGCAGACGAGATGGATGCGTGCTGACATGGCGGCGGTTGTCGCATCAACCGATGGCAAAATAAATGGTTGTCCTACCCAACGCGAACGTGAGCGCGTGCATGGACCAATGAGATGCGACGGCAGACGGGCCTCGCCGGGACGGTCCGCGTGAGATGCAGCGGGGGTTACTTCTTCTTCGTCGCCGGCGGCGGATTGGCGATGAGATATGGGAAGCCGCCGTTGATCTTCGAACTCTCCGCCCAGATCGTGGGATCGAAACCGGTCGGCAGTCCGGATTGAAGCTGCTTCGACGTCAAGCCTGTCAGACCCTCGATATTTCCGCCGCCTACGCCATAGTCGGTTCCGCTTGTCGTAGTGTCCCAATAGTCATCAGTCGCGGCGATGTCATCCAGGCCGGCAAACCCGCCGACCGAGCCGTTCTCCCCGCCTGTTACTGAGCCCGTCGAATACGAGTATTCGACGAAGTTAACGTCGGCCCCAATCAGGCCGCCCACATCCGAATTGATACCCGCCTTGGCGTTACCTCTCGCGTATGAATTGCTGATCGAGGCATCGTTCCAACCCACCAAGCCACCCACACGTTGACCGTTGCCGGCGACGGTGACATTGCCCGCCGCAAAGCAGCTATCAATCGTTCCCGTATTCTGTCCGACCAGGCCACCACCGCCTGCGTCGTCGATAGTCACGATGGCATAGGAATTGTAGAGGTAACCGTTCTCGTTCAGGCCTGCCACGCCACCTGCGACGCTGCCGTTCTGAATCGATCCTGTGACCTGGGCGCCGAAAACTGTCCCGCCATAAATAAGACCGACCAGGCCACCGACTTCCATTGGCATTCGTGACCCCTTCACACTCACTCCGGCAAGACGGATGTTTTCGGCCATCCCCTCGACTTCCGCGAACACGCCTCCAAGGGCCGGGTTGCTCTTCACGTTGTTCTTTACCGAGATGTTCGAGATCGTGTTTCCAAGGCCCTCGAACAGTCCCGTCAGCGTCGTCGGCACGGGCGACTGCGAATAGGTCCCGTCGTGATTGGCATCGTAAGCGGCCGAGAAGGCGTAGGCGCCGGACGGATTGGCCGCCACCGCGCTAGCAAGCGAGGACAGCGTGTTCACCAGCGCATAGGGCGTTCCGTTGACGGTCAGGCTGTTGTCCGTGCCCAGAAACGAAAGACTGCCCGCCACAATGAACGACAGATGTCCGCCCGATCCGCCGTCATTCGTCGTCAGCGTGACGGGCGCGGAGCCATTCACGGCGACCGGCTGTTCGACCGTGATCGAACGATGCGCATCGAGCGTCAGTGAACTTGCATTCGCCCAGCTGAAACTCGCATCGACGACGATGTCTTCGACCTCGGACGCAAGAGATCCCGTACCCGTGTTCACGGTGACGTTGCCGCTTCCGAGCATGGTGGTGAGATCGCCGACGTTCAGAACGGCATTCGCCGCCGTCGGCGTGCAGACGCCGGACGTGCAGGTCATATTCGAAGTTGCGGCAGACGAAATCGTCACGGCGGCATCCGCAACAACGCAGGATGCGAGCAGCATCACGCCTGCGCCCGCCATAGCGCCCAACCGGATCGTCATCGAAAATTCCGCCGCAAGTGTGTCGCAGACCGGCGCAAATGAAAGGCAAACACTATTGCGGCGGGTTGGCGATGAGATAGGGCAAACCGTTGTTGATCGAGGGATTCTCCGCCCAAATGGTGGGATCGAATCCTGCGGGCAATCCGGCCTGTAACTGCGTTGTCGTCAAGCCGGTAATGCCCGAGTCGTTCTTGATATTGCCTGCGCCATGGCCGAGTTTATTGAACCCGCTCGTCGTCGTATCCCAATATCCGGCCGTGATATCTGAGCCCGCGTCGTAAGCCACAAAACCGCCGAAGTCGGCGAAATCTCCCTTCAGCTGTTTGTATTGAGCGTCCTTCTCCTTCCCAGTGGAATATGCCTGCGAGACGGCGCCACCGTTGGCGCCTAGCAAGCCGCCGACATAATCGCGCCGACCGGACACCGCGCCCAGAGCATAACATTCGGAGACAACGCCGGCATTGGAAGCGACCAGTCCACCGGCGCTGCCCTCGACACCTGCGACGGTCGTTCCGGTGGCATAAGATTGAATTATAGCACCGGTGGCGCCATCGGATGCGCCTGCCAAACCGCCTGCAAAAACATAGTCGCTGACACTGACGTTCACGTCTGCATATGACAGCAGGATCGTCCCGCCGTGATTGTAGCCGACAAGTCCTCCTGAATCGCTGGGCGCGCCAGCGCTGTCTGGTCCTATGGAACCTTCGGCAGAAGCGTTTGCAATCGTTCCCTCGCTGAGGGCAGCCACGCCACCGGCAGCACAGCCGTTACATTGCAGATTCATACCCGTGAGGCGAACGGACGCCACCGTAGCTCCCGTGCTCACCCTGCTGAACAGCGCGGTGTAATCGCCTTCCGTCAGATCGTCGATTGTCAGATTCGAAATCGTGTTTCCCAGGCCGCTGAAGCTGCCCGCAAATGTGGTGGGAATGGGCGAGCTTGCATATGTTCCGTTGTGTCCCGCGTTATAATTTCTGCTCAGGGCATAAGCGCCAGCGGGGTTGGACGCGATGGCCGAGGCGAGGGCCGGCAACGAACTTTCCAACGTGTAAGAAAGACCGTTGATGGACAGGGGGCTCGAGGTCTTGGCGAACGAGATGTTCCCGGTTGATCCGAAGTAGAGGATACCGCCCGTTCCACCGTCGTTGGTCACAAGCAGCATGCCGCCCGGGCCCTTGACGGCCACCGGCTGATCCACCGTGATCGAACGATGCGCATCGAGCGTCAGTGAACTTGCGCTCGCCCAGTTGAAGCTCGCGTCGACGACGATATCTTCGACCTCGGACGCAAGAGATCCCGTACCGGTGTTCACGGTGACGTTGCCGCTTCCGAGCATGGTGGTGAGATCGCCGACGTTCAAAACGGCATTCGCCGCCGTCGGCGTGCAGACGCCGGCGGTGCAGGTCATGTTCTCAGTCGCGGCAGACGAAATCGTCACGGCTGCATTCGCTCCTGCCACGGGGCTGGTCAGCAGCCCGACGCTCAACACGAAGCATCCCCTTATCCGCACCATCTTC
This sequence comes from Rhizomicrobium sp., assembly GCA_050010175.1. GTDB lineage: Bacteria > Pseudomonadota > Alphaproteobacteria > Micropepsales > Micropepsaceae > Rhizomicrobium. The sequence continues at coordinate 16,312 of JBEKLN010000040.1, read as the reverse complement.
CTCTTCCCCCCCCAGACTCCCAAGTCTTATCCGTCATCAAGTCGGTGTCAAAATCAATGGTGCGCCTCCCCGCAAAGTTGTACCCTTTGTGGCTATGCAGCCGAGTATTGCGGTCGCACCGGCCAATATTTGTCCAAGCACAGGGCGTGGGGGAAACGGATGTCTTGCGGATTAAGGTCCTGGCGCCGCAATGTTTTACTGATCGGCGGTGCAATTCCGGTCATAGTTGCTTTTGCCGATGCCGCATACGCCGATGTGACGATTTCCACGGCAGCGACGCAGAACATGAGCTGCACGGCTGGCATCTGCTCGCCGACATCCACCAACGCCGTGCTGAATGCGAGCGAGCTGCAAACCATGCTTGCATCGGGAAACGTGACGGTCTCGACCACGGGTTCCGGAGTCCAGGCCGATAACATCGCAGTGAAAGCGCCCTTTTCGTGGTCGTCCGCCAACGCGTTGACGCTCGATGCTTATGACTCGATTGCGGTGAGCGGTTCGGTCACGGTGTCCGGATCTGGCGGTCTTTCGCTCGCGACCAATGACGGCGGATCGGGCGGCGTGCTTTCATTCGGATTGAAGGGCAATGTCGCATTCGCCGGTTTGTCGAACGCGCTGACCATCAATGGAACGCCTTACACGCTGGTCGGCAGCATTGCGGCGCTCGCCAGCGCGATTGAAGCGAACCCCTCAGGCGCCTATGCGCTGGCGGCGGATTATGACGCTGCCGGCGACGGCACCTATGGCGCCGCGCCCATCCCCACCGCGCTCAGCGGAACCGTGCAAGGGCTTGGCAACACGATTTCCAGCCTTTCGATGACGATCGGAAAGGGCCATCACAACAAATCGACGAATTTCGGACTGTTCGCCGAAGTCGCCGGCAGCGGCTCGGTCGAAAGCCTGAAAATGACGGGCTTCGACATCCGTTTGGACGTCGGCCCCGACATCGCGGGCGGCATGGTGGGCCTGAATTCCGGTTCGCTGTTCGACGATCATACCGACGGTGCGATGCACACCAAAGCGGGCGGCGGCGGTCTCGTGGGTGCAAACGCAGGCACGATTGCGAATTCCTCGTCCGGCGCACGTGTTTCAGGACCGGGGGGTGGTCTCCTATGGTGGAATTTTGACGGGGCAATCACGCAGAGCTATGCGACCGGCACGGTTTCCGGCGGACGCGACGCGGTCGTGGGCGGACTTGTTGGATTCAACGCCAGCGTCGTTACCGATAGCTATGCGACCGATGCTGTGGTCGGCGGCTCAGGCGCCACGATCGGGGGCATGATTGGTCAGGACTCCGGTACGTTCTGGTCCTATTCCACTGGCGTTGTATCGGCTGGCCCCGGCAGTTCGGCAGGAGGCTTTGCGGGTTTTGAGGAGAGTCCCGACAACGAGGATTGTTACTGGGACACCACGACCAGCGGGATGAGCCAGGGCGAAGGCAAGGGTAACGAAACCGGCGTCACCGGCCTGACGACCGCGCAGCTCAAATCCGGATTGCCGTCCGGGTTCGATCCGACGATCTGGGCGGAGAGTCCCAAAATCAACAACGGGTTGCCCTACCTCATCGGCAATCCTCCGAACTAGCGCGCGCTGATACGACGCCCGTCTGGGCGTCACGCCCAAAAAAATATTCGATTTGTATCGGAGGGGATATGATCAGGCCCTGCGTCTTCGCCTTGCTGATGTGTGCCATTTCGCTTTCAACTTCGGCCCAGGCGCAAATCGCGACGGCTTCGAACGTTGCAGGCTTTCGGGCGATCACGACGTCGCAGCCGCAGATATCGCTCGTCGGCTATGTCGCCCCAGGTGATGGCGGGGGTGATCCGGCAGACGCGCGGCACGCTGGTTCCCGGCTCGGCGCGGCGCACGCGCCGCTTGGCCGGGATGACAGTCAACGGGTGCCTACGCCACGCGCGCGTCTGCAAACATCGCGCCCAACTCCCGCCCCGCTTCGACATATTCCCGCTCGAGGCGATCCACCAGCTCGCCAACTGTCGGCACATCGGCGATCTGTCCCACGCCCTGCCCTGCGCCCCAGATGTCGCGCCAGGCTTTCTTGTCGGTGTTGCCGCCCGAACCGAAATTCATTTTCGTCTTGTCGGATTGCGGCAGATCATCGGGATCGAGTCCCGCGGCTTCGATGGATGAGCGCAGATAGTTGCCGTGTACGCCGGTGAAGAGGTTCGTATAGACGATGTCGCCGCCGCCCGCGGCTTCGGTCAGCGCCTGCTTGTAGCGTTCGTCGGCGTTGGCTTCCTTCGTCGCGATGAAGCGCGTGCCCATGTAAGCGTAATCTGCGCCGAGCGCCTGCGCCGCCAGGATCGAACGGCCGTTGGCGATGGAGCCAGAGAGCGCAATGGGGCCGTCCCAGAAGCTGCGCAACTCCGCCACCAGCGCGAAGGGGCTCATCACGCCGGCATGGCCGCCCGCGCCGGCGCAGACCGGGATGAGTCCGTCAACGCCTTCGTCGATCGCCTTCTTCGCATGGCGGATGTTGATGATGTCGTGGAACACGATGCCACCATAGCTGTGCGTCGCCTCGACCACTTCCTTCGGCGCGCGCAGCGAGGTGATGACCATCGGCACTTCGTGCTTCTTGCACATGTCGATGTCATGCTGCAGCCGGTTGTTCGACACGTGACAGATCTGGTTGACCGCAAACGGCCCGGCCTTCCTGCCCGTTTCCTTCTCGAAGGCGGCAAGCTCGGACTTGATCCGCACGATCCAGGTTTCGAGCATCGGCGCCGGCCGCGCGTTCAGCGCCGGAAACGCGCCCACGATCCCGGCCTTGCACTGCGCGATGACGAGGTCCGGCCCCGATACGATGAAGAGAGGAGAGCCGATCACCGGCAGACGCAACCGGCCTTCGAGAATCTGACGCGCACGCATGGACGTTTCCTATTCATTGGATAGCGATGGTTGGCGCATTGGAGCAGCAAATGGCGTGGTCCGACAATAAGCAGGGGCTGGAGCATTCCACCTCAACTGTCATCCCGGGCGAGCAACGCGAGACCCGGGACCCAGTGCGCGAGCGTCCGCGAGCGCCGTAAATTCCTTCTGCGTCCAAGAAACTGCTTCCTGCGCCGCATGGACATGCGGCGGCTGGGTCCCGGCTCTCGTCGCGCAGGCGCTCCTCTGCCGGGATGACATGTATCGGTTCGATCTACCTCGCTCGACAAACCCTCGCCCGCGCCCTTTAATCCTCGCAACCGACATCGAGGAACGAGGAAAACCCCCATGACCGAAGCACTCATCATCGACGCCTGCCGCACGCCGCGCGGGATCGGCAAGGTCGGCAAAGGCGCGCTGGCCGGCATTCATCCCCAGCAGCTCGCAGCCACGCCGCTGAAGGCGCTTGCAAGACGCAACGACCTCGACACCGCCGACGTCGACGATATCATCTGGGGCACGTCGTCCCAGCGCGGCAAGCAGGGTGCCGATCTCGGCCGCATGGCTGCGCTCGATGCGGGCTACGACATCAAGGCCAGCGGCGTGACGCTCGACCGCTTCTGCGGCTCCGGCATCACGGCGGTCAACCTGGCCGCGGCGTCGATCATGTCGGGGATGGAAGACCTCGTCATCGCGGGCGGCACGGAGATGATGTCGTACACATCGTCGACCGCCGATCCCAAGTCGCCGCCGTTCATGGATTCGGGCAACCTGCATCTGCGCGCGCACCATCCGCAATCGCATCAGGGTGTGTGCGGCGATGCGGTGGCGACGCTGGAAGGTATTTCGCGCCAGGCGACGGACGAACTGGCGCTCGTCAGCCAGCAGCGGGCCGATGCCGCCATCAAGGGCGGCCATTTCGCGAAGAGCCTCGTGCCGGTTTATACGGAGGACGGTGCGCTCGCCCTCGATCACGAGGAATTCCCGCGCCCGCAGACGACGCTGGAAGGGTTGTCGGCGCTGAAACCCTCTTTCGAAGCACTGGCGGAATTCGCGCTCGACGACAAGGGCACGACTTATGGCGGATTGATCCGGCAGAAATATCCCGATCTCAAGATCACGCACATTCATCATGCGGGGAATTCGTCGGGCGTGGTCGACGGTGCGGCGGCGGTGCTCCTTGCATCGCCCGCTTACGCGAAGAGGCACGGCTTGAAACCGCGCGCGCGCATCGTCGCCATGGCGAACATGGGTGACTGCCCCACCCTGATGCTCAATGCGCCGGTGCCTGCCGCGCGCAAGGTGCTGGATAAGGCCGGACTCACCGTCGACGACATCGATCTGTTCGAAATCAACGAGGCGTTCGCGGTGGTGGCCGAGAAATTCATCCGCGACCTCAAGCTCGACCGCGGCAAGGTCAACGTCAACGGCGGTGCGATGGCGCTGGGCCATCCCATCGGCTGCACGGGCGCGATCCTGATCGGCACGATCCTCGACGAACTCGAACGGCGCGATCTGAAGCGCGGCCTTGTGACCATGTGCGCGGCGGGCGGCATGGCCCCGGCGATTATCATCGAGAGGGTGTGAGCGAGTCACTGCAACCCTGTCATCCCGGACAGCGAGCGCACCGCGCGAGTGTGATCCGGGACCCAGCGCGGGGAGCGTCGCGTCCTACGACATCGGGTGTGGCTGCGGCGGAGGGTCCGGCGGCAGCGGGATGAACTCGCCGTGATCCAGATCCGGCAGCTTCATGCGCCCTGCCCGCCAGTCGGCCTTCGCCTGTTCGATGCGGTCCTTCGATGACGACACGAAATTCCATTCCACGAAACGGGGACCGACGGACTCTCCGCCCAACAGCATGAGCGTTGCGTTCTCCATTGCCTCGAGTGTGACCGGGATCTTCGGCGCGAACACCGCCATCTGTCCGGGATGAAATGTCTGCCCGTCGGACTCGACAGTGCCGGAGACAACGAACACGGCGCGCTCGGCGTAATTGTCCGGGAGAGAAAGAGTCCGCCCGGACGAAAGGTTGGCGTGGACGTAGAACATCGGCGAATGCGTCGTCACCTCGGATGTCACGCCATAGGCATCGCCCGCAAGAATGCGCAAGGAGCAACCGGACTCATCCACAAGCGGCAGGTCGCTGCGCCCGTAATGTGTGAAACCCGGCGCTGTTTCCTCGTCTTCCTGCGGCAGAGCGACCCAGCTCTGGATTCCGTGCGTCCGGCCGCCTTCGGCACGCGCTTTCTCGAAGCGCTCCGAGTGCGTGATGCCGCGTCCGGCCACCATCCAGTTGACTTCGGCCTGCCGGATCGCCTGCTCCGAACCGACGCTGTCGCGATGCATGATTTCGCCGTCGAACAGGTAGGTCACGGTGGACAGGCCGATGTGCGGGTGCGGCCGGACGTCCACGTCCCGGGAAATTCCCTTCGGGAAATCGACCGGGCCCATATGGTCGAAGAACACAAACGGACCGACCATCCTGTGCTGCGCGAACGGCAACACGCGCCCGACGTCAAAGCCGCCCAGACTGCGCCGGCGCTGATCGATGACGATGTCGAGCATGCCAAATGTTCCTCTGAGCGAACCACGCGGGGGTGAACGGAAACCGGAACTATGGTCTGGTACTTCGGCATGTTGGACGCCGGTTCACGTACCGGCAAGGGGCAACGAAATGAAAATCGACGGCGGATGCCACTGTGGCGCGATCGCTTACGAGGCCGAAATCGATCCGGAGCAGGTTGGCATCTGTCACTGCACCGATTGTCAAATGCTCACCGGCTCCGCGTATCGTGTGTCGGTTCCCACGCCGGGCGCTACGTTCAGATTGCTGCGCGGCGCGCCGCAATCCTACATCAAAACCACCGCCGAAAGCGGAACGAAGCGGCGTCACGCGTTCTGCGGTACGTGCGGCAGTCCGCTTTATGCCTGTGCGATCGAAAACCCGCCGGCGTTCACTCTGCGAGTCGGAACAATCCGCCAGCGCGCAGAGCTGGCTCCGAAGCGCCAAATCTGGTGCCGCTCCGCGCTGCCATGGTCCGTCAATATTGAAGGTGTGCCGGGAACGGAAAAAGCCTAGCGTCTGGGGCTCGGTCTCAACGCGGAAAATTGAATCTGGATGATCTCGACCGAGTTGGCCTTGCTTGCCCCGACCACGCGTCTGGCATCGCTCAACAGACGATTCACGAGCGCCTTGGGATCGACGACAGGCGGATCGGAATTGTCGCCGATCGACTCTGCATTGACGTCACGGACATAGGCATCCTGGATGAAAGGCGTCAGGCTGCGGATATCTATGGCCGTCGATGGCGTACTCGCGATGATGCGGCTGGAGACGTAAGCGTAGGACACGAGCTTTCCGTCGATCGTCAGCGGCGCGATGAGGTACGGCATCTCGACGCTGGTGCCGGGCGCATGGGGCGGCTCCTTCGGGCCGGTAGCCGCGAAACTCTCGCCACCGCCGATCAGGATGCACAGAACCAAGGCCGCAAGAAAAAGGATCGCCCGCATGCGCCGATCGTGAACAATGATGGTGAAAATTCGGTTAGCGGCTCAAAAATGCACAAAGCCCTTCTGGACAAAGGGAATTTCGTCGCCGGCCCCATCCAGCATCACCACGCCGTTGCCCGCTGTGACACGGCCAATTTCGGTGACGCGCGTTTGAGTCCGCAATGAGATGGCCTGGATCCGATCCCGTTGCGACGGAGCGGTCGCAAAGGCGATTTCATAGTCGTCGCCTGCCGTTGCCGCACGAACGATCGACGGCGTGTCGCCGCCGAACATTTGCCTGTAAGCGTCCGACAGCGGAACACGCGTTGCATCGACGTCGATGCGCACCCGTGAAACTTCGGCGATGTGACCGAGGTCGGCGATAAGTCCATCCGACACATCGAGCGCTGCGTGTGCCGTTCCTCTCAATGCCCTGCCGAAGGCCAGCCGCGGGGACGGAATCCGGTAGCGCGCAATCAGTTCCCCCGGCCAGGTTTCCCGCGTGAGCAATTCGCTGCGCAGCAGATCGAGCCCCCCGGCGGCGTCCCCAATCGTCCCAGTCACGAAAACAATGTCGCCCGGTTTTGCGCCGTCGCGGCGGATGGTTTCGCCCGTCGAAACGAAGCCCGTCATCGTCACCGCGATGGTCAATGCACCCGGTGTCCCGACCGTGTCGCCGCCCGCGAGAGCGATGCCGAACTCCGCCTGGTCTTCCGCGAGGCCTTCCGCAAACTCCCTGAGCCAGACACCGGACACCCACTCCGGTAAAGCCAGAACAAGCAGATAGGCGCGCGGATCGGCCCCCTTGGCCGCGAAATCGGAGAGGTTTACGCGCAATGCTTTCTTCGCGACGCTCCGCGCGGGGTCGCTCTTCAGGAAGTGCACATCCTCGACAAGGGCGTCCGTCTTGAGAACCACCTCGTGGCCCGCGGGACATTCGATGGTTGCGACGTCGTCTTGCAGGTTGCGGGCACCGGGCAATCCACGCGAGAGCGGCGCGAACAATTCGCGGATCAGTTCGAATTCGCCGAGGCGCGATTCAGAAATCGAGCTCGTCATCGGGCGGAATCTCCCCGAATTCGCGGGCGCGCTCTCGCCGCGCGATACCATCGAGAGATGCATTCACAAATGCAGGCTCGCTGCCTTCGAAAAAGGCGTGTGCGATGTGGACATACTCGTCAATCACGACTTTGGCGGGCACGTCGCGCTGTGCCACCAGCTCGTACACCGCAGCACGGAGAATGGCGCGCAGGGTGGCGTCGATCCGCCTGAGCTGCCAGTCCTCATTCAGGCCGCTCTGGACCGTCCGGTCAATCTCCGCCTGGTGCTCCGGAACGCCGCGCACGATGGCCATGAAGAAAGGTTCATCGGTTTTGTCGTCGTACACGTGCGAGAAACGATGTTCGACAAACTGTCTCGCGACGTTGTCGGAACCGTCGCCTGTCAATTCCATCTGGTAGAGCGCCTGAACGGCGGCGAGCCGTGCCGCATGGCGGCCCCGGCGCGCAGCAGGGCCATCCCTGTCGCCTGACTGGGCTGTCGTCACCTGTGCGCACCGAGCCGGGTCCGGACATTGATCAGCGACAGACAGGCGCGTGCCGCGTCGCCGCCCTTGTCGTGTCCATCACGCGAGGCGCGGGCGAGGGCCTGCTCTTCCGTTTCGCAGGTCAAAATACCGTTCCCGATACACAATCCATGCTGCAAACCGAGCTCCATAAGACCCCGCGCCGATTCATTTGCGACGATTTCGAAATGATAGGTGTCGCCTCGAATGACGCACCCCAGAGCGACATATCCGTCGTAGCTCTTGCCGGCGCCCTCGCCAGCCCGCGCCGCGAACAGAATCGCAGGCGGAATCTCCAGCGCTCCGGGAACGGCGATCCTTTCAAAATCGGCACCCGCTGCCTTGATCGCAGCCGTTGCGCCATCCAGCAACGGGTCCGAGATATGATCGTAAAATCTGGCTTCGACGACGAGTATATTGGGCGTCATGCCTTGGCTTCCTTTCGCCCGCGAATGGGATGGATGCCGACAATGTTCAGTCCGTACCCGTCAAGCGCGACGGCCTTCTTCTCCGGCGTATCGGTCAGCAGGATCAAATCCTTCAATCCCAGATCCAGCAGTATCTGCGCCCCTACTCCGTACTCCTTCACGCGCCGCCGGTCGATGTCTTCAGGGACGCGCCTCATGACGACGTCGGATACGAAGGTCGGCCGCGTCTGTCGCAGCACCACCACGACTCCGCGTCCGGCTGCCGCCACGATGCGCATGGACTCGACGAGAACGTCCTGTTCGTACGGGCGATATCCCAGCATGTCCGTGAATATGTTGAGCGCGTGCATGCGCACGAGCACCGGCTCCGGGCCTGTCAGATCGCCCTTCACCAGCGCAATATGTTCGACATATTCGAGCGTATTCACATAAACCATCATGCGCCACTGGCCGCCATGATGGCTGTGGAAATCCGTCTCGACCGCGCGCTGAATGAAATGATCGTAGCGGCGGCGATAGGCGATGAGATCGGCGATCGTGCCGATCTTGAGTCCGTGAAGCTGGGCGAACTGCACGAGATCCGGCAACCGTGCCATCGTCCCGTCGTCATTCATGATCTCGCAGATGACGCCGGCCGGATAAAGCCCCGCGAGGCGCGCGATGTCTACGGCGGACTCGGTATGACCTGCCCTGACAAGAGCGCCGCCATGCCGTGCGACGAGCGGGAACACATGGCCCGGCATGACGATATCGCCCGGTCCCTTTGTGGGATCGATCGCGGTAGAAATTGTGTGGGCGCGGTCATGCGCGGAGATACCGGTCGAAATGCCTTCCTTGGCTTCGATGGACACCGTGAACGCCGTCTGGTGCGGCGTCGCATTGAACTGCGTCATCATCGGAATCTGCAGCTGGCCGGCGCGTTCCTGGGTCAACGCCAGGCAGATCAGACCGCGGCCGTATTTTGCCATGAAGTTGACGGCCTGCGGCGTGCACATCTGCGCGGGAATTACCAGATCGCCTTCATTCTCGCGATCCTCCGCATCGACGAGGATGAACATGCGCCCGTTGCGCGCGTCCTCGATCAACTCGTCAATCGACGAAATATAGTCGCGAAACATGCCCTAACCCTTCACGAGCCGGCCGACGTACCGTGCTAGAACATCGATTTCGAGATTGACCCGGCCGCCGCGTTTGACGCGGCCGAACGTGGTGACTTTGAGCGTGTGCGGGATGATGTTGACGCCAAAGGCCGGCCCATCGACCTCATTCACCGTCAGCGACACCCCATCAAGACAGACGGATCCCTTCCGTGCAACGAATGGCGCAAGCGCCTTGGGAGCCTTGAAGTCGATACGGACAGATTCGCCTTCCGGCTCCACACGAACGATTTCGGCGACGCCGTCGACATGGCCGCTGACGATATGCCCGCCAAGTTCGTCGCCCACTTTAAGCGGCCGTTCGAGGTTGATTCCATCGCCCGGTTTCCAATCGCCGATGGTCGTTTTGGACAGTGTTTCTCCGGACGCTGTGACGGCGAACCAGCGATCCTTCGATCCGCCCTTGTCCACCAGCGTCAGGCAGACGCCCGAACAAGCGATCGACGCGCCGATTTCGATCTGCGCCACATCGTAATCCGTTGCGATGACGATGTGCGTGTCCCCGCGTCTTTCGACGTGGCGCACCTCTCCCAGATCGGTGACAATGCCTGTGAACATGCCTCTCCCTTTTAGGCCCGGGCCTCGAAGGATTCCAGAAGATCGATTCCGAAATCCCGCCGGGCGATACAATCGAATTTCGGCGCTTCGTCGAGCGTCAGCGCCGCAAGCGCTTCAATCGAAGAATGACCTCCACCCCCCAAAATCAGGGGCGCATGAAAGATTTCGAGCCGGTCCGCGTATCCCCGGTCCAGAAAGGAGGCGTGAACCGATGCGCCGCCTTCGACCAGCACCCGGGTGATGCCGCGACCCGCCAAATCGTTCAAAACGGCGCCGACATCGGGCCTGCCGCGTGCGTCGCGCGACACCTGAACGATGTCGACGCCGCAGGCAATTAACGCGGGTTTGGGCTGCGCAACAGTGTAAATCAGAATCGGGATGCGCTCTGCACTACGTGCCAGCGCCGACAACTCGCCCAGTCTGAGGCGGGTATCCAGCACAACGCGCAGCGGCGACTGGGCTTCCAGCCCGACGATTCTGCACGACAATTCGGGATCGTCCGCTATCGCGGTTTCGATCCCGATAAGAATAGCATCGTGACTCGCACGCAGGAGATGGCCAAACGCACGTGCAGCTTCTCCCGTAATCCATTTGCTGTCGCCTGAAGCCGTGGCCGTTTTGGCGTCGAGGCTTTGGGCTATCTTAAGCGTAACAAGCGGTCGATTCTCGCGAATTTTCAAAAAAAATCCTGCGTTCAGTCGCGCGGCATCTTCGATGAGCACTCCGGAGATGACCTCGACACCCGCATCCCGCAACCGCGCCAGGCCCCGCCCCCCGACGCGTGGATCCGGATCCTCGATCGCGACAACCACGCGGCGTAGTCCCGCTTCGACGAGTGCCTCCGCACAGGGCGGCGTCTGACCGTGGTGGGCACAGGGCTCCAGCGTCACATATGCCGTCGCGCCGAGCGCACGGTTTCCCGCCTGCTGCAGGGCAACGGTCTCGGCGTGCGGCCTGCCGCCGTCCGCAGTACGGCCGCGGCCAATGACGAGTTCATCCTCCGTGACGATGACGCAACCCACGGACGGGTTGGGCGAAACGCGCCCCAATCCGCGCTCTGCAAGGCGGAGCGCATGTCGCATATGGCGCGTGTGATTCACGTCAGCTTGCGGCGTCTAATCCTTTTCGCCGCCCTCCATCTCGCCGATCAGCGCCTCGAAATCCTTCGTCTCGCGGAAATTCTTGTAGACGGATGCGAAGCGCACATAAGCAACCTTATCCAGACTTGCCAGGGCCTGCATGACAAGCTCGCCGATGACAGGCGACTGAATTTCGTTTTCGCCCATGCTCTCCAGGCGCCGAACGATTCCCGTAACCATCCTGTCGATTCGCTCGGCTTCCACCGGGCGCTTTCTCAGGGCATGCGCGAGCGAGCGTTCGAGCTTGTCGCGCTCGAACGGTTCGCGGCGGCCGTTTTTCTTCACGACGATCAGTTCGCGCAGCTGAACGCGCTCGAATGTCGTGAATCGTCCGCCGCACGCCGGACAATGCCGCCGTCGCCGGATGGCGGAGTTGTCTTCGCTCGGCCGGCTGTCTTTAACCTGAGTATCGTCGTGTCCGCAAAAAGGGCAGCGCATGAGCCCCCCGTCCTCTCATTGATAAATGGGAAACCGCGCGCACAATTCCAAAACCTGTGCGCGAACATTCATTTCGACATCCGCGTCACCAACCTCGCCGGATTTCGCGACTGATTCAATAACTTCAACAATCAGCTTGCCGACGGCACGGAATTCCGCCGTGCCAAACCCACGCGTCGTCGCGGCCGGCGAACCAAGCCTGATCCCCGAAGTAATTGCGGGTTTCTCCGTATCGAAGGGAATCGCATTTTTATTACAGGTGATGAAGGCGCGATCGAGGGCTTTCTCTGTCGCACGGCCGGTCGCGCTTTTCGGCCGCAGATCGACAAGCATCAGGTGCGTATCGGTACCACCGGAGACGATGTCGAGTCCGTTGGCGTGCAATGTTTCCGCCAGGGCTTTCGCGTTGTCCACCACGGAGCGCGCGTACAGCTTGAAGTCCGGCTTGAGCGCTTCACCGAATGCCACCGCCTTGGCTGCGATGACGTGCATCAGCGGCCCACCCTGCAGTCCCGGGAACACTGCCGAGTTGATCTTCTTTCCGAGTGTGTCGTCGCGCGACAGGATCATGCCTCCGCGCGGTCCTCGCAGAGTCTTGTGGGTCGTCGTCGTCACGACGTGAGCGTGCTCGAGTGGATTGGGGTGCACGCCGCCTGCCACGAGCCCCGCGAAGTGAGCCATGTCGACCATGAAATAGGCGCCGATCGAATCGGCGATGGCGCGGAATCGGGCGAAATCGAAGATCCGCGCATAGGCGGAACCACCGGCAATGATGAGTTTCGGCCTGTGAGACCTGGCGAGCGCCTCGACTTCGTCCATGTCGATCCGCTGATCCTGCCGACGCACACCATAGGGGATTGGCCTAAACCACTTGCCGGATTGGTTTACGGGAGAACCATGGGTCAAATGCCCGCCGGCATCCAGGCTTAAGCCCATAAAACTGTCGCCTGGCGCCATGAGAGCGAAAAACACAGCCTGATTTGCCTGAGCACCGGAGTGCGGCTGAACGTTGACAAACGTGCAATGGAACAGCCGTTTCGCGCGTTCGATCGCCAGTTCCTCGACCACGTCGACATACTCACAGCCCCCATAATACCGGCGTCCGGGATAGCCTTCGGCGTACTTGTTCGTCAGGACCGAACCTTGGGCCTCCAAAACGGCGGCCGAAACAATGTTCTCCGAGGCGATGAGTTCGATCTTCTCACGCTGCCGGCGCAACTCCGCCGCAATGGCGCCTGCGACCTCCGGGTCGGCGCCGGCAAGGTCTCTGGAAAAAAACGGAACCTGCTTCGCACCGGCTGCGTTGGTGACCGCTGCCATCTGATGCCTCATCCTCGCGCGTTCCCGGCGGGCACCCAGCCCACCTCAAGCCTTTCGTGGTTTATGCCGTCGCTGTCACCAAATCTAGGGGATAAGTTCGAAATCCGCCCCCATCCAGCATCTGCCACGTCTGGTTAACCGTCACCGGCTCATGCCCGCTGGGCCAATCGTCACCCTAATACAAATAAAGCGGCCAATCGAAGCATGCTAATACGGCCCGACCGACCATACGGAGTGCTAGGTAGAATTGATACCTAAGAAGTCCTGCGGTGCTTATACACGGCTTCAAGCCTGTAAAGACCTCACGAATCTCTTGAACAAACTGCGTTCACCATACAACCGGTTCGATTAGTTTGATTCGTTAGACTAGGTTACTTGAACTATCTTCATTGCAGCAATATTGCTATTTTCACTTGCATGTGCCTGAAAAATAGCAATAACTACCGAAACGACATCGGTATGCAAGGTATTGGAGTGACCCCGTAATGAGCAGCAGTGAAAGCCAGCTCGCCAAGTCGGACGAGCTGCTCAAATTTGCGAGTGACATCGTCGCGGCTTACGTAGCCAACAATCCGATTCCGGTCAGCGACATCCCGGGAATGATCAGAAGCATTCATGCCACGCTGGGCGGCCTGTCAGGCGGGATGCCCGTCGAAGGTCCGAACTCTCAAAAACCGGCCATCCCGGTGAAGAAGTCGATCACGCCGGAATACATCATCTGTCTCGAAGACGGCAAAAAACTCAAAATGCTCAAGCGATACCTGCGGTCGCGCTACAGTTTGACCCCGGAAGAGTATCGCGCAAAGTGGGGGCTTCCTGCAGACTATCCCATGGTGGCGCCGAACTACGCGGCGCAACGCTCCGAATTTGCAAAGAAAATCGGCCTGGGTCGTACGGCTCCGGCGACCAAGTCGCGACGTCGCGGTTGATTTGCTTCGCTGACGGAAAACGCGGCGAGGCTCAGTTCTCGTCGCGTTTCCTGTTGAGGATGTAGTCCAACTTCCGAAGGGCGAACTGCTCGAGTGCTGACCGAGGCGTTGACGCCGGTGCAACGATGCTGGCCTCTACGCCTGTCATTGCATCCAGGACGGTCGCTTTAACGCTCGAACCCAAGGTCACGAACTCGAAATAGAGTTCGCCGCCCCGGTGTCCCTTGCTCCCCGTTGCCAATGTCGCTGCCGGTCAGGCCGCGCGGCGAATGCTGTGAGCTGTCCACACTGCATCCACTGACGCAACAAGGGCTTCCATCATTTCGTCCGTATGGACGGGAGATGGCGTGAACCGCAATCTTTCGCTGCCTCGCGGGACGGTCGGATAGTTGATCGGCTGAACATAGATCGCGTGATCTCGCAGCAGCTCGTCGGACACCGCCTTGCACAACCTCGCCTCTCCGACAAACAAAGGAACGATATGGCTGGGAGACGGCATAACGGGCAGGCTCGCATTCGCGAACATCGCCTTAAGCCGCGCTGCACGCTCTTGAAGACATTTGCGCTCGACATCGCTCGACTTCAGGTGCCGGACGCTCGCCAGAACACCTGCAGCCAATGCAGGCGCCAGGGACGTTGTGAAAATAAATCCAGGCGCGAAGGAGCGCACGCAATCCACGATTTCAGCGCTGGCTGCGATGTAACCACCCATCACGCCGAACGCCTTGGCAAGCGTACCTTCGATAATGTCGACGCGATGCATGACGCCGTCCCGCGCCGCCACTCCAGCGCCGCGAGGGCCATACAGCCCCACGCCGTGGACTTCATCGAGATATGTCAGCGCACCGTATTGTTCGGCCAGATCGCAGATACGCGCCATCGGGCCGAAATCGCCATCCATCGAGTAAACCGACTCAAACGCAATCAGTTTTGGCGCGGCCGGATCGCTGCCCCGAAGCTGAGCTTCCAGATCGACCAGGTCATTGTGCCGGAAAATACGTTTTTCGGCCGTTCCGTGCCGGATTCCTTCGATCATTGAGGCATGATTGAGGGCGTCCGAGTATATGATCAGCCCAGGAAGCAGCTTGCTGAGCGTCGACAGGGTGGCATCGTTCGAAACGAAGCCGGATGTAAACAGCAACGCAGCTTCCTTGCCGTGCAGATCCGCCAGTTCCGTCTCGAGCTCCACATGATAGTGGGTGGTTCCGGAAATGTTGCGCGTGCCGCCAGAGCCTGCGCCGGTCCGGTCGATGGCATCGTGCATCGCTGCCAGCACCTTGGGATGTTGGCTCATGCCCAAATAGTCGTTGCTGCACCAAACCGTGATCGGATGTTTCTCCGAGCGCACGAAATGAGCGGCGTTCGGATACGCCCCCCGTTGCCGGACGATATCCGCAAATACCCTATAGCGGCTCTCGCTCTTTAGACCAGCGAGCGCCTCGCGAAACCTAGAGGTGTAAGGAACGGTCATGCCAAGGACCTGCCAGCTTCGATCGAGCAACGGGAACCTAGGATAGCCTGTCGGCTTACACCATGCGAAAAGTCAATTCGCATGGCCCCTACGGCCGGTTGTCACGGCTTCAGACCCTAACACCACAACATTGCCCGTCTGAACAACCGGTAAACGCGCCTGCCCCCTGGCCGATGCGCCGGGGACTCCGCTCAGAGCTGGAACCTCACCTGATCGATCCAGAACCGCTCGACCCGCTTCAGGCTCGTATTGAGGCCTTCCAGGTCTGACACCGCCACGTTCCCGACCGCCTCCAGCGACCCCAGATGCCGGTCGAAAAGCAGGTGCAACATCTCGCGAACCGCCTCGCCCTTCCGCGTCAGGCGGACAAGCACCGAGCGACGGTCGATTTCCGAGCGCTCGTGGTGAATGTAGCCGGATTCGACGAGCTTCTTGAGATTGTACGAAACGTTCGAACCGAGGTAGTGACCCCGGGTGCGTAATTCCCCCGCCGTCAATTCCTGATCGCCCACATTGAACAGCAGCAATGCCTGAACGCTGTTGATCTCCCGCTCGTCGCGGCGATCAAGCTCGTCCTTGATCACGTCAAGCAGCTGCCGATGGAGCCGCTCGATGAGACCCAACATATCGAGATAAGGTTTCCTCGCAGGCAAAGCGCCTTTGAGGGCCGCCGCAGTTTCCTGCGGCTTCGCCAGTGCCGTCATCGTCTTCCCCCGGTTTTCCCGGTACCCACCTGTTATTTGTAGGCAACGATAGACCGGAAGACCTTAAGAGCAGGTAAAGCCTCAGAGTTTTCCGTTGAGCATGCAAATGATGCCTGAAAAATCGAGGCCTGCATGCCCCTTTGCGGCAAACAGCGAATAGAGCTGCGTCGCTTCCGCTCCCAACGGCGTGGTCGCTCCGGCCGATTGAGCGGCCGCTTGTGAAAGT
>JBEKLN010000039.1:0-41040 GCA_050010175.1 Rhizomicrobium sp. | reverse complement strand
TCTTCTGAACCCGCTTTCGTCCTGTGAGCCTCCGACGTGCCTCTCGCGCTAGACTGACAATAGGTTTCGTGATCTCGCGCGCGACCCGACGCCAAAGATCGAAAAGATAGCGTGCCCAGGCAGACCTTTGGACCTTCCGCGCCGGTTGTGTCCGTGGTCTGCTCACGGCCGAACCTTCCCCCGTTTCGAGTTCGGTGACGACCTCGTCAAGTTCGGCGCTCAAGTCCTCTCGTTGACGGTTTCGCTTCTTCGCGGCGCGTCGATCCTCCCCGGCATGAGAGCAGTTCCCGTCGCGCTCCATGGCCGTCGCCACTGCACCCTGTTTCGGTTCCGGCTCGCGCTCGATGCCTTGCTCGGCGAGGCTGCGATGATCGACGCGCGCCTCGTGCCCCGCCCGCGCGAGGTGGGCGTTGACGGCGACCGCCCACTGTTCCCGCCACCCTTCCAGCTCCTCGACATCGTTCCACGCGCGAACCTTGGGGCCGAAGCCTACGGCGCTGAGGCCGCGCATGGTGAGGAGCACGTGGGCGTGGTGGTTGCGATCATCGCCCCGATGATCGGGCGCGTGAATGGCAATGTCGGCAACCATGCCGCGCGCGACAAAAACCTCGCCCACAAATTCCCGAACGAGTTCGACGCGCTGTTCGTGCGTCAACTCGAAGGGAAGGCAGAGAACGAGATCACGCGCGAGCTGGGCGTCTTTGCGCCGCTCGCTCTGCTCGACTGCGTTCCACAGGCGAGCCCGGTCGCGCACCCAGCCGGGTGCGCCGGCCGGCGCGATGATCTCGCAATGCAGCATGCCGCGCTTGCGTGAATAGTTGAACGCCAGCCCGCTACGTTCATCCGCTATGAACGTGGCGGCGCGATAAGCGGCGGCGGCGGTTGCGGATCGGCCCGCCGAGCGTTTGATGATCTTCGCTTCAAAGCGATAGATCGCCATGCGGGGACCGTCCGCGAAAAAGGGGTGCAGGACCGCTCGTCCTGCCGGGGTCCGGGAGAGGCTCAACCGGTCGATGGTGTCGGAGCGCGAAGGCTCTGACGCGAGGGTCTCGGGGCGCAAGGCATCCGAGTGCAGGTCCAGGACGGCAACGCTCTGGCGCGTGTCCAGTCGGCGCACGGCTGGTCAGGGTCGAGGGGCAGGAACGATCCTCGTCGTGGGTACAGGGGCGCGAAACGCCTTTGTCGCGGACGTTGCGAAGCAACGTATAACCGCGCACTTCGCGAAGTCTTACCCTGTACCGTCGTGCTGCTGTTATCATTGCCACGACTACCACCATGACTTCTTTTGACTTCTCCGATATTTAACATTCTTGTGATACCATTGTCTTCACTAGCTCGATTTACTGTGGTGCCCCAATTGGTTAACGTGGATTTAACCAACGATTCGGGTGGTGATACGAGCCCGGCCGAAGCCTCTGCTCGCCGGGAAACGCTGGTTCGACGGAAAAGCCAAATCGAAAATCAGCTCGCGGCCTTCGATGCGCGCGAGCAAGAAGCCAAACGAAAGCGGGAGACGCGCCAAAAAATCATTGTCGGCGCTGCGGTGCTCGCTCACGCGCAACTCGATCCGAGCTTCGCCGCGACGTTGCAAAGCGTGTTGCAGCGCGCGGTTGTACGTCCAAAAGATCGAAGTTTTCTTGCGTTAGACAGAGGCAGTCTGAAATCCGCCAAAGCCGAAACAACAACCAGAGCGCAAATCACGGTCAAGGAACACCGACCGAAAACGCAGCGTTACGCTGTTTTGCGGCATTCAGAAACACCGACTTGAGCTAACGCCCTCTCGTTGGGAAATCCTTGCCGCAAGTGACAAAAGGACCGTGCTGGCCGTACAGAATGACCAGCAAAAAGGCCGGACGGCTTTCGCCGTCCGGCCGGTGATCGCAGCTCATGCCGCGACTTCGACTTCCTTCTTGGCCCTCGGCTTGCGAAGGACGATACCAGCGCCTTGGAGCGGAAGAGCGTTGAATACGAGATTGAACCCTTCGCCGTCCTTGTTGGCCCAGGCTGCGCCGATCTCGGTCCAGACGGCTTTACCCTCGTCGTTACCCTTCATCACGCTGAAGATGCGATGCGTCGGGAGTACCTTGGTCGTTGTGTCGTTGCTCATGTTCTTTTCCTTTTAGTTTTGAAGCCACGGAAATCGCGGCCTCGATGCGGTTCCCTTGCACGAGCGGAGAAGCGGCGCTGTCAAAAAGCCGAAGGCGGTCCGTAATGGATACCCCCAATCTTTCTTATTGGGGGAGGCTCCCGTTCGGTTTTGATTGCGACGCGCGCGCGTGCGGAACTGCGCATCGTCTTGAGGCCGTATTTGTCGATGGCGCGGGAAAAGAACGTAGCGATGACAGAACGACACGCCGACATGCATTGCATCCCCGCGCGTGATGAGAAAATCACTGCTGGCCGATCAAGCAGCGGGCCACAAGGCGGCACTCAAGAAAATCTCAATTCATATCGCTCCCGCGAAGGGGCCTGGCGGTTTCCGATAGCGCTGGGCCAAGTAAAAGGAGCGGCTATCAGCTCGTCACAACGGCCGACGCGAAAACCGCCCTATGCCACGACGGGAATTTCAATCTCACCGGCTTGCGCGCCTCGCACCAATCCCGCGTTTGGCAATTGAACGGCGCGGGAATCGACGTAAGCGCGATGGATCGTCGAACCGCCTTGCCGCGATTAAGCCATGGAGTTATGCCTGTAGGAACCTACGGCGCGGGGAGGACTAGCTATGGCGTTTGGAATCGACGATGCACTCGCAGCGGCAGCGGCAGGCATAAGCCTTGCCGATACGATAGTGCAAACCATCAAGAGATACAAAAAGAGCAAGAAGGATTACGATTTAGAGCTGCTGTTGGAGCAAGTCAGGATTACCGCGCTCGAAAGGATCAACGACGCGGACCTCGCGCTCAATCAATTCGAGCGGATGTTGAAGGACCGGAAAATTAATTTGGGAAGCCAGATCGATGACGTAATCAAGCAGACACCATTCTGGCGCCCCTTCGAACAGCACCGCCTCAGTCAGATAAAGAAGCGCTTCAATGAGTTCTCGGATAGCGTCTATTGCGCGGGCGACGACATCGCCGCGCTCGTAAGATGCCATAAAGATACCGGAGAAATGGGAATCGCAGTCGCCGAAACCGTCAAGGAAAAACGCGAATTCCAGACTAACGTGGCCCACGCCCATTCAATCGGTGAAGCGATAGACCTTCTGCGCGCGCAATTGGACAAGCACAAGATTGCCTTAACAAGTTAGCTGCGTATCTCCCAATTGAATTGAAAGCGCGCCGGGCCGTTCCCCGAAAGGAACGGCCCGCAATTTTTTTCGGCTAATCGCCCTTCGGCTGCAAGCCGTGCAGGAAGTCGGCCGCGCGCTGTGCATGCGCGGCGGCGGTGAAGATCGCACGCTTGTCGGTCTTCATCACTTCCAGCCATGATGCGAGATAGGCGGCATGGTCCTCGCGCGGTTCCGGCGTGATGCCAAGATCGGCGCAAAGAAACGCCGCACCAAGCTCCGCAACAAGCTCCTCGGCGGCATAGCCTGCATCGCCCCAGCGCTTGCGTCCGAATTCGCGATTAAGCCGCTTTTCGTGTTTCGTCCAGTGCGTGAGTTCATGCAACAGGGTTGCGTAATAGCTTTCTGCATCGCGAAAGCATTCGAAGGGTGGCAACTGCACATGATCGTCGCTGCAAGAGTAGTAAGCGCGATTCCCGCCGTGCCGTAATTCCGCGCCAGTAGAAGCCGAGAAAGTCTCGGCGGACGCGATACGCTCTGCTGCCGGCATGGATGGCGGCGGCGTTGGGTAGAAATGCGCGGGCAAGCCTTCGATCTGCTCGCAATTGAAAACGGTGTAGCCCTTCATAAAGGGAATCTCGTTCTCGACTGCCTCGCCGTTCGGATTGGTCTCGGTGCGCGTGATCCGGTCGGCGTAAACGACCGGGGAGCCATGCTCGCCCTTGCGCACATTGCCGCCAAGCTCGCTCGCTTGCCGGTAAGTCATCCAGATGGGGCAGGCAAAGCCTTTCGTGACGGCATCGCCCCAAAGCATGAGGACGTTGATTCCGTTGTAAGGTTGGCCCGTGGCGCGTAGGGGCCGGGTGATCCTTCCGGCCGTATGTTCCACGCTCCACGGTTTCAGCCAGGTACGGACTCCGCGTTCAAGATCGTTGACGATCTTGTCGGTGACGCGGGAATAAATGTCTCTGCGCGGTTCTGCGTTCGACATGGTTCAGCCCTCCCGTTCGGGAAAGCTGAAAAGGGACGGCTCCAAATACCGCCCCGCCGCCGTGCGTTCGGCGGGGGGTCGCCTGTCGTCAACAAGCACGAAAAGCGGCGGCTGCGTTGCGTTCGCATGCGCCTGCCTTTGCTCGCGTCTCTGTTTGAGAACGTCACGCCAAAGAATGCGCTTGCCGTCGATAACGATGAAGCGAGGGGAGGTCATGCCTCGATCCTCCCTTCGGAGTGCGCTTCGTCGGCGTAAGCCCGAAGCGATTTTTCTGCTCTGAAATAAAGGTCGCGCTCGATGGTGAGACCACCGGGGCCTTTGACGGCCTTGATCTCCATGAGCGACACGCGGCCAAGCTCGGGAAAGCCCATGCCGAGGTCGCAAAGACCGAAAGCGATGTCAGGGTCTTCGGGATCAAGTTCGGTGAGAAGCCAAGTTGCGCTGCCCCACGGACAAAAGAGCTTGATGACAGGCGCGAAGTCCTCCGGTTCCTCGTCTTTCAAGGTGTGTTCGATGTTGCGCCAACCGTTGGCTAACATCCGTTCGCGTAATTCCTTCGGGATCAATTCCATGTGCGTTTCCTCACGGTCACGCTTCCGGCTGGTTGCAAAGAACCGAGTCCGGTGACGCCCCACGCGCCCCAAAACCCACACGCCAATCCCCGGAAGCAGGGTGGGCGGCGAGAGAGCGACCGGAGAGGCCCGGCGAATGAGGCGGGCTGCACCCCCTTGGGTCGAAACGAAGTGGAGAACTCGCGAAGCGAGTTGCGGCCCGCCGCGACGGGACTAAAAGGGAGCGCCGCCCACCCGCGCACCGGGGAGGCCCAATGAAAGACTCTCATCGCGCCTAGGCGCGATGCTATTTGCGATGCGAAGCAGAGCAACGCGCGATGGGATCGTTACCCGCATGGGCCGAAACCGCTTGCGGGTTCGGTGAGGTCCGCTATGACGGACCGAGTAGAGCCCGGTCCCGAAGGGACGCGCCCAACTCATGTGGTTCATGTGTCAGTTAAAAACTATGGCCCTGCCGCTAGACAAATTCTCGACTACACATGAGCTAAAATGGAATCTCGTCGTCAGGACCATCATCCGGTGAGGGAAGTCTCGGGTCTTCGTGGGCACGCCCCATCAATTCCTCGTATACTTCCTCGGAAACGATGCCCGTTTCTGCCATAAAATCGCTTAATTCGTCGGGGCTGAGGATGCCATCGATCAAACGCAAGACGATGCTGATCACCTGCCGCCGTTCAGAGTCGCTCGTCGGGTCCAGAATCGCCCCGATAATCGCCTTGCCAAGATTGTAGACGACACGCTCGTGCGCATTGAGACGCTTGATGCTCAAGGGAAGCCTCCTTATCGCTCAAGTCCGAGCCAAATGTGCGCGGGATTTGGGGGGCAATTCAAGCGCGCTGATTGGGGATGTGTTTCGGAGGACAGCGTGTAACTCTGTGGCTTTGAAGAAACGCTCAACAGCAGCGCCAAAAACCGACGCCCGCACGCGCCGCGACGCCTCATGGCGAGAAAAATTCCGCTCCTAGCGGGAACGAGGGTAGAATAGGCGCGGTCCCCAAGGGATATTCGCGCTGCGAGGATTAGAATGACGTTGGTTGTCGGACGAGTTGCTGGACGCCGCGTCGCGGTCGTGTCCGACACCTGCTTGACAGAGCACAATATGGCACTTCCGACCACGAGCGGCGTAGTGAAGACTGCGATGCTGCCAGGAGGCATTTGCGTGTCGTTTTCAAATTCTCCTGAACTTGCTGCGGCGGATTTCATGGCTTTTGCTCGGCTGTACCCCGAAGGTTGCGGGTATGCAGAGGCTATCGCCTATTTCGAAAGGGCAAGCGAGAATTCGGGGAACGATTATCTGATCGCTTTCGCTAAGTACACCAAACTGGTGAAGATCGCGGATGGGAAGAGAGTGAACAGTGTCGCCAAGACCCAGTGGATCGGCGACCAGTCGGCCTATGAGAGATTTCGAGAATACGAGTCAAAAGCGCGCATTTTTCCCGAGGCAGGTCGCGCGATAAACGGGGTACTTTTTGCGGATGAGATCGATAAGTCGCCAGCGAGCGATTTGTATTCGACGATGCGCCGCGTCATCTCGGACAGGGAAATGCCGAACGTGGGGGGATTTGCCTATGTGGTGAGTGATCGTCTTGAACACTTTAGGCAATCGGTATATTGCGATATGTTGTTCGATTGGCCCGCATCTGCGGCCGAACAATTCAATCTTCAACTCAATGATCAGATTGATCTGGGAGCTTCCGGCGAAAATCGCCAGTTTTCAATTGCGCAGGCGTCACCGGGTTATCTGGGGCTGAATCTCGCGGTGTTCTACTTGTTGGCCGCGAAAAAGCTGTTCGTCTTCGGGGCAACTACAAGCGATCCGGTGATGCGGTGCCGGACTCTGAGCGATGTCGAGCCACAGGGGATCTCCGGGAGCTTGAAGGAGCACTGTGGTCAGGACTGGAATTGGCTGATTCAGGTAATGTCGGTGGCACCCGATGCAAGCTCGACTCGCTTCCGTGAGATTCCGGTTATGGACGGCCCAAGCGGTTTGAAAATGAGCTTTTATTGCCACGTAAACACGTTTCCTAGGACAGCGGCGGCATGATGAGGTGTGTTCCTCGGGCTCGCGAACGCGAAGGGACACGCCCCAATTAAGCGGGACGAAAAACGAGAACCTGATCATCCCGCCGATCCTTGACCTTGAATTGTACAAGTGCCCCGTCGTTGTCGCGGATAATGACACGCTGCCATCCTTCGAACTCAACGAGGCGATATAATCGGGATTCTAGCGCCCAGCTTACTTTGAATCCCTGAGCCTGAAGCGTAGCTTGAATTCCGCTATCGCTGGGATACCTAAAATCGACAATCTTTTCTGTCACCTTCACTGCGGGGGGCGGAACGCGTTCGCCCGGTCTGAATGCGGGTTGGATCGAGAGGTTCGCTCTTTGCAGATAAATTTGGACGGTCAATGTGAGGAACCCGAATTTCAATTCGCCCTGGCGGCGTGTCGTGTCGCTCGTAAAATGGTGAACATGATCGTAGCCGAGCGTGAACTGATGCTGCGTGCGGACATTGGCAATAACGATTCCGTCATCGCCTGCCGATTGGACGATCCAATCGTCGTCGATCTCGGGTAATTCGAGGCCGAAGTCGTTCAAGCGGCTGGCGATTGGACGAAGCCGGATGCGGTAACCGATGTTTTTGACGAGCTTTGATTTTCCAAGCCTTGGGACATAAACCACCGGCTTTGAGCCGGTAAAGTGGACTTTAGTCCTTGGATTTTGTAACCATTTTACACTCCAGAAAAAAGGTCGACCCGTAGGGGCGTAACCTTTTTTCTGGAGTGTAAAATGACCTACTCGACCGGCGCCCACACTACTTTTCACAACCGTTATCACGTCGTCTGGATTACCAAGTATCGGTATAAAGTTCTGACGAAAGCTATGCAGCTGCGTATCCGCGATATTACCCGTCAAATCTGTGCGCAACTTGAGGTCAAGATCATCAAAGGCGTCCTCTCAAGCGATCATGTCCACATGTTCGTGGAAATACCGCCGAAAGTCTCGGTTAGTGACTACATGCGGCGCGTCAAGGGTTGTACATCGCGCAAGATCCAGCAGGAGTTTCCGGAATTACGTAAACGCTACTGGGGACGCAGATTCTGGGCCCGGGGCTATTTCTGCACGACCAGCGGTAACGTGACCAACGAAACCATCCTCAATTACATTGCCAATCATAAAGAGGATGAACCTACCGGCGCCAGCCGGTAGTGGTTCAGTTCTGCATTGCGAACGCTCGGGGTGAAGGTCGGCGTGTCTAAGCTATAGCGCAGCGGGCTTAACACCTGAAATTCAGTGGAACTATAGATGTTCGCTGTCAACGCATTATACGGCTGGTCATTTCTGGAGCCGTCTACTGCACTCTTCCTACCCTGCGAAACGGCGCTGTCAGAAGGCGCATTACCTTCTCCAGCCGCGACCGCTGGTTCACAGATTCCAGCGTGACAATTGGCGGCGCATCAGGAACGTCCCTGAAAATTTCACGTGCCTGTTTGAGTGCAGCTTTCGGCACAATTATACGTCTGGCGAGTTGAACAATACTTCGGCCGTTGAGACCCGGCAGCGCTGAAACCAAATCCGCCCGTGTCTTATCCCCCTGACTTGGATGAAAGGTTTCGGCGAAGAATTTTGGGTCGAGTGCTTTCAGTCTGTCGATCAAGTCTTGGCTGGGCTCCTGAAGAAGGGCTTTGCCGCCCATCGTGACATTGGCGGCAATGCGCCACTCACGCTCGCGGTAGTAACTCAGCTCCTCATGCTGGCGCAGATCGTCAGCCGGAACGAAATATCGCATGGCGGCCTCAAAAGCTGGCGCAAGCATGTCCGGTGGCGTCAGCGCATAGGTGAGGATTTCGAAAACGTGCTTCGCGCTGGCGATGTCTAAATTGAAGTCCTTGAGTCCCGATTCCGTGAATCCCAAGGTGCATCGGATGGTCTTCTCATCGGGTGAAGCCTTCTTCACTCCTTCCAAAAGTCCCGCCAGACGCAAGGCCAAGACATAAGCGTCTTGGAGTTGCATCACCATGATATTCGCAGCCCATTCCGCGCCCTGAACTTCGCCAACTGCACGAGGAATGTAGAAAACTGGAATGGCGCCGAGCGCCTTTAGCACCGGCACCCGGAATTCGATGGCAAAGCGGCCGAACTTGGTGGCGTGGGCGCTGAGTTCGGCGGGAGGCAGCTCCGTGAAACAAACCCGTTGCTGCATGACTTCCGATGTGCGGTTTGGGGAGCCGTCAGCATGCGGATACTCCCACTGCATCACCTGCGGCACGAGTGCGAGACCGTGGTCGCGAATGATGCCGAGAATCGTACAGCCTTCTTCAATCTCGGCTGGTGTGAAGCGTGAGCGCCTCGGGAAGCTATGATAGAAAAACCTTTCAGGTGCCGCTTCCGCCATTTAGGCACGCGCCTTTGCCAGGTGGTTGAGAATTCGACCCAAAGTTTCCTCGCGGCCGATGCCCATCTCGATTGCCCATTGTTTGCCGGGTGTCACAGGGTCGCCAATCGCGGCAATATCCGGGGTCCCGTCCTTGAGTGGCAGGTCTTTCAATCTGGCCGTGAAGGCTTGTTGCATTCTCTGGCGATCCGCGCTTTGGAATGACGCCATCGCTTCGCGCGACCGCGCCACGCCCAGCTTTCTGGTCAACGCGCCGATTTTCTTTTCGAGCTGTTCCACATTGCTGCGAACAATGCCTGCCCGCGCATCAAGGTAATCGGTGCAGCCGCTATTCGTCAGCGTAATTTGGCGCGCGACATGAAGTAAGTCGCGAGGAATATGGCCGATGCCCGGAGCCACGATTTCGATGCGACGATCGGCCGAGAATTCGAGCCATTCGCGGACCGCCTGATTGATATGTGCGTCTCCAAAACTGTAGCCAATGGCGACCAGATCGGAGACGAAGTTTAGATTCTGTCGGAAATGCTTCATCACGCTCTTCGGCAGATGCTGATTTGCGCGCGCATCGAACTTGTACGCACCGGCCAGCAGGCTGCGGCGAAGGAACTGCATCTCGCCCGCATCATCTGCGTAGATGATCTCGTTGATGCCCCTCGCCCGACCGGTTCCGTCGGGCCAGCCGGGGGCGTAGTAGAAAAGATCGTTATTCGCAGCGCGAAGGGTCTCAAAAACGCCGTCTGCATCGGGCGTTTCTGGCAGCAGCCGCAGTACATCCTTCCCTTCGTTGAAAGTGAAGCTGTCGAGCGAGCCATGCACCTTTAGCAAATAGATGCCCGGCTTCAGAGGGTTCGGAAAATTCATGCAGCCCTTTTCAAGATCGCGCTGCCTGATGACTTCCGCCCTGATTTCTCCGAACTTCTCACCTCTACCGCGACGGCGCGGAAGCGTGACAGTTTCTGGGCCGAAACCGCAATAGAGTGGCAGGCCCAATCTGGCGCTTATCGCCTCGATGATAAGGTCATGGTTGAGAGAAAAAATCCAAAGCGGAGCGCTTGTCTGCGCCAATGCGCCGAGGCCATCATAATGCGGCAGGTGGTGCTCAAAGAAAGCTCGGTTATTCACCTGCCGGTAGAACAGCAGCATGTAGACCAACTCAACCATCCACGAATAGAGACCGTGATATTCCTGTGGTGCTGTCCTCTGCCGCCGAAACTGTGTTTCGAGATGGCCAAGGATGGCCTCGTAGTGCAGCTCCGGCCTGACGAGCACGGCTGCCATGTCCTCGATCACACCATCCGAATAGCCGCCACCACTCTGGTGCCAGCCGTTGTTCAACTCACGCAACTTCTCGGGCGTAAGCCAGGCTTTAATCTCGGCAGTCAAATCCCAGACGAGCGGCATTCCCGCTTCCGCAGAAGCACCGGCACCGAGCAAAAGACCAGTTAGACGATTCATGCGCTCATTATAGCGCGGCTTCGGCCATAGGGCCGCAAATTCATGAAGCGCCCCAAAGTCATGGCGCGCCAAGGGGGCCTGACCGCAAACGGTGCTCGGAGCATCGTGAATTCGTCCCTGAAATAAGCTCGCAACTCCTTCTGACAATCTCAACCGCAATGCAGCCTTAAACCGGCCATCGCGCGCCTTACGTCGGCCTCATGGCCGCAAGTGCAAGCACTCCTCCTCTTCGTTCAGGTCGCAAGCGATGCAGCCTGCCTCCTCAGGCGCCTTCGTCTCAGCCGGACGGCCGCAATTACGCGGTCGGAAACGAAGGAGAATTAAGATGCGAGCCTATTCATTGATCGAATTATTCAACCTCACGCGCGCCGAGCTGTTTTCGCTCCATGCGAAAATCGTCGCTGAGCTGCCCGAGCTTTCGGGGGGCGACGCCGAAGTCGCTCTCGAAAATCTTCGCAACATTCGCCGCGTGCTCGCCCAACCACGTTGGGCACTGTCTTAGCGATTGTCGCGACAAACCGGGCATCCCGGAAACGGGATGCCCTTTCATTTTTCGCTTTTGGTCCGCCGCCAACGGCGATCTTTGGCGAACGCCCCGATGTTCGGCTCCACCAACTCGATCAATCCCTTTGCGAGCAGCGAGCGCATCGTCTTATAGCCAACGCCGCGCGGTAGATCGTGAAACAGAAGCACCGCTTGCTCGTCGAATGCTCGCAATGCGCTCTTCTCGCGCCAGCTTACCGAAGGGGGAGGTTCCTCGGCCATCGATCAGGTCCAGGTATCGCCGAAATTTGTCTATGCAAACCGTGGTTCTTCGATGGCACGGCTTGGCCAGCGGCGCGATGCCCGCTCAAGTTCGGGACGAGTGTGCTCAATGTAGGTGATACCCTTATCCAGATCTTCAATCGGATGCCATCGGCAGATAAGCCACGTCATATAAAGTGGATCCTTGCCCGCCAGCTCTTCGGCTTCGGCCTCAGAAAATATTGGCCAGTCCCGCTTATCCGCCTTGATCACTTTAACTCGAACGCCATCTCCGGTTTTCGCAGAACAAAGCGTAATTTCTTCGCCTGGCGTTAGATCATGTTTTCCGATCAAAAACGTGCTTGTGTTAAAATGAAAACGCAAGTTGAAATGATACTCATCACGCATACTGAATTGTTTCATCGCTAATGCCCGTCGATGTAGGGAAAAATGGTATCCGTTGTTACTTTACGAAACTTTTGCGTATAAGGCAATATTAAGAACGCGTTTTTCAGAGCTTTCTCGGACCCAACCCTATAGCCGTCCGTCTTGAATATTTCGATTACATTATAGGTATTTGGCACGCGAGCTTCATTCATTAGCGCAACGGTAACAGCATGGAGGCGTTCTAGCGTGACACCAACGGGGAGTATATGATTTTCGATGGCATTCAGAAGTTGTTTGTTGTAGCGCTCTACATCTGCGGCCACCTTGCCTTCCGAGGTCAGAGAATAGAAATCTTTCCCGCGTTCCCACTTCAATTTTACCAAGTTGAGTGCTGACAAAAATTCTAACATCTCACGGATGCGACCAGGTTGAACGAACGCGCGTCCATCGGGTCCTCCCTCGCGCAAAGTAAACATCGGGTTGCTCTTTAGCCCGCGATAAAGCGCCGCGAATCCGCCCCACTCGCCGTTGCGACCGCACTCCACCAAGATCGCGTGAAGCTTTCGGTATATTGATTTTGCCGGAGCATGATCATTGAGATGCTGCGGTATCGTAGCTTGATACTGGAACAGGATCGCGTCGGCTACCAATTCACCGAAGGGTTTGGGCGGCGTGCTCATTTGATCGGAACGCACTTGCTTGATTGCAGTCTTGAACCAACGAGCAATTGTGACGCCGCCTTTTGCGCGCTCCAATCGGTTGTCACCGCCGTTGATACCGGAGAAGTCTAGGTTTCGGAGCAGCGAGTCGGTTAGGGCGCCAATGTCTCCCTCGCTGATTGCATAGTCACCGTTTCCGGACGCGAATACACCGTAAAGATGGCTTTTGTACTCGGCCAGTATTTCGTCCTGCCGTCCGGCGTGACAGGTATCTAGTGCAAAATATATCCGGCGAAATCCAGCCTTGTAGAATTCAGTAATCAATCCTCTGAATGTATGCGTATCTCCCAGTTTGGCATCATGCAGGCACAGCGTGATGTCGTGCCCACCCGAGGGATAAGCGTGCCCATAGTAGTAAAAAAACATTTCATCTTCTGGCTTGATCGTCAGGCGATCAAGAGCGTGGACGATGTTACCCCGCGTCGGTATCTGAGCCCCGTCCGCGAGTTTCACATCAACTTCGTTCGCTAGCGGCGAACGGAAAATGATGGGCGTTGATTGGCCTTTCCAGCCAAAGCCGTAATTTTTTAGGTTGTTCTGCCCAAGAGCCTCGGACCAACGTGATGAAAGGGTCTTAAGAGTGAGAGGGCGTATGTTCTTGCCGCCATCAACGAGTTTGTTGGCGGAACAAACGATCATGCCGTAGCGCATGGAGTCTTAGCCCTTTGCGACTGGCTGTATGTGCTTCCGAAGTTGCTGCTCGATTTCCGCCACGAGTCCTTTCAATTCGTCCTCTGCAATCGGAAGCCGCCGCTCGACCAGGGCGTGGCCTTTGTCGTCTCTAATCGCGAACGTCATGACGGGCGCGTCTGCGGGTGCCGCCTCAGGCGCTTTCTTTTTGGTCTCCTCTTTGGCCGTTTGATCTGCGGCTTTCTTCCGAAAAAATACCTGACTTAGGATATTGACTGAACCCAGAACTGAAGAAGCTGTTTTTGCTGCATTAGCAATATCCTCCCAATGATGGACGATCCACATACAGGCGAGGTCGAATCCGAGTTTGTCCTGCCCCGCAGGTTGAGATTTCTCATCGACATTTACACCCGAGATATCCAATGCGGCTCTGATCTGCTTTTTCAAAGCATCAAGATCGATACCTTCGGGCACCCCCTTTGGAGTGGAAAGCTTGATTTCAAGTTTCATTGCCAAGCCCCTTGCAAAACGTCGCCGTAGCGACTCAAGCGCGCTGGTGATTCTGAAGGAAATTCGCCGAAATGCCAGTCAAGCGTTGGGGGGAAGAGAGGGGCAATATTGCGGTTTTATGACACTGGGCGAGCCGTGGGGTGGTGGAGGATGGCCGCGCGGCGCTATCCGCGCACGCGCAACATCTCATCGGGCAACGGGCGCTGAAGACGCAAGCTGGCTTCGCCACCTTCGAGCCATTCCGTCTGCTCGGCGGGATCGACGAGAATGACCGGCATTGCTTTTTCGTGTACCGGGCGAACGACATCGTTCGCGTCGGTCGTCAGAAACGCATAAAGCGACCAGTCGCGCTCTTCGCGCGCACGGCGCTTTTGTCCCGGTTGTTCGGCGAGGCGTTCGCCCTTCCACGGTCGCCATACGCCTGCGAAGCAGGCAACCTCGTGCCCAGGAACGACAAACCATTTCGAACTGACGACAGGCTCGGCGAATGCGGTAAACGGAACGAGGCAACGGTACTCGGGCGCTGTGATCCACTCGCGGTTCACCTGCGACCACCATTTGCTTTTCAAATTGCGTATGTTCGTAATTGGAGGCTTTTGTCCGGGTATCGGCGGAAAGCCCCACCGCGCCATAGACAGTTCAAGCGAACCGTCCGGCGCATTCTTCAAAATCGGCGCGTCTTGATCGGGATAGATATTGTCCTGGGGGGCGAGGTTGTCCGTCGCCGATGTGGTGTTCAAAATCCGATTGATCTCGCGCACGATGGCGCGGATGTGGATGACGGAGCCGTGATTTTCGTAGCGATTGCACATAGTTGGCCCCCCCCGACTCTCTACCCGCTTGACTCTTATGTTCCCGTTTCGTTCTATATCCCGCTTCCGGGAGGGACATACGACATGCGGAAGCCAGAGACCATCGAAAAACTGTACCTCGATTTCGACGGGTTTTTCGCGTCCGTAATGCAGCAAGCCTTCCCCAATCTTAGGGGGCGGCCGGTCGGCGTCATTCCGTTCGAGACTTCCGCCGCGAATTCGACAGTCGTGATCGCCTGCTCGAAGGAAGCCAAAGCCGCCGGCTGCAAGAACGTGATGCGCGTGCCCGAAGCTCGGGCCGCGTGTCCCGATCTCGTTCTCGTCACGCAGCGGCCGGATTTATTCCGCCGCGCGCACAACGCGCTTCTCAATGAAATCGCCTGTGAGATTCCGATTGAGACGGTGAAATCCATCGATGAACTCGCTTGCAAGCTCGATAGAGCGACAATCGCAGCGCCATCGGCGCTGGCACAAAGGATCAAGAACCGAATCCGCCGAAACGTCGGCGAGTACATCACCTGTTCAATCGGCTTCGCGGCCAATCGGCTGCTCGCCAAGATTGCATGCAAGGTGGACAAACCGAATGGCGTGACCATCTGGAACCCGCCGGACATGCCGACGCCACTCTTCGCTCTGCCGCTCGAAGACATACCGGGCGTCGGGAAGCGCATGGAGGAGCGCCTTGGTCGCGCTCGCATTCTGAGCATCGCCGATCTTTGGCAAAGCCAGCCGAAGCATTTGCGCGCCCTATGGGGCAACGTGAACGGCGAACGCATGTGGTACGCGCTTCACGGTTACGACATTCAGGCGATGCCGACCTCACGCGGCATGTTCGGACATGGGCGCGTGCTGCCGCCCGAATGGCGCGATCCCGAGCACAGTCTGGCGTGTTCGCGGCTCCTGCTGACGAAGGCCGCGCGACGGATGCGCCGCGACGGCTACTATGCCGGAAGGCTCTGGCTCTGGCTCGATATCCGGGGCTCGGCGTGGTTCGGGCAGCGCGAACTACATTGCGTCCAGGACGATCACGCCTGTCTTGGGGCACTGGAGGCGCTTTGGAAAAAGGCTCGTGCCGAAATCCCGAAGCGCGCCGAAATCATCCGCGTCGGCGTCACGCTTCTCGATCTGTCCCCCGCAAACGCGCGCCAACTGGATTTGCTGATCAACGATGACGGCGAACGGCAGCGGTGCGAGTTGATCACGAACACCATTGACCGGCTAAATCGGAAATTCGGGAAGCGTGTCGTTACCCTCGGGGCGTGGACGCAGCCTCCCGGCGGATATGCCGGCGGCAAGATCGCCTTCAACCGGATTCCATCGGCGGAGGATTTCTGGTGACGTGGCTCGAAGACACGTCTCTTCGCGATCTCGATGACAGCGTGATAATCGAGGCGTGCTGCCTCCGCTGCCTCTACGTCTGGCTGCAAAGCCCGGTACAGCTTCTGATTAAGGTCGATCATCGCGACGTTCATTTGGATGAAGTCGCAAAGAACCTCGCTTGCCCAAAAATGGGTTGCCGTCATGTCGGTGTCCGACTGACGCTTATCAAGAACGAGGATACGAGCGGGTTTGTCGGGGGGATGCCGTGACCACTGGCAACGCATATGGAAACTTCAAAGCCGCGCCTAGATCGGCTATAAGGCGGTTCGTGGCTTTAGCCTGATAGGTCTGGTGGGTCTGGGTTCGATTCCCATTCACATTTTCTGTCTCGGTGGCTCTTTCGCTTTTCTGTGTTTATCAGCACTAAGCTACTTTGCTGACCTGCCCGAAAGGCAGGAGAAAAAGGAGGTCTCCATGAAGCAGACAGAACAAACGCGTTCAACTACGAAGTTCCGTATCAAGAAGTCTATGATTTCGACAGTATGGGCTATCGGGACGGGGATGTGGTCTGGTGCCCTATCAGGCTAAGGCCACACTATCAGCAGTCGGGAACGCGCTAGTGAGCGCCTGGTGGAGCGGCTTTGCGGCGCTTGCGTTTCTTGGCCCATTGCGTTTGCCGCCATGCGCCATAGGACGGCATTTCTAAATAGAGCTGCTGTGTCAGGTCGGCAAGTATGCGCAAATTGTCAAGTCGAACGGAGACATAAGCCGGTTCGATCAGTTGCGCGTGCTTTCCGCCCTTCTCCTTCCACTGCTGCTGAAGCCAGTGCGGCGTGAACAATTCCGTTCCTGTAAGAACCAACACGGGAGCACGAGATTGGCGGCGGTCTCTGTCGTAGTCACGGCCCCATTCAGCTAACCGTCTTATCCTTTTCAGTTCATCGCGCGTTAGTTCTGTTGCGTCCTTCATCGTGGCCAATACCAATATCGCTCCCGGAAAAGCGATTGCCAATGATTTCAGCCGGTTTATGTCATCGTCCTTGATCACATCCTTTCCAAAGCTCTTAGCTTCTCCAAAAACAATTTCAGTTGGCAAATCCGTGCCGAACATCTGCTTACGTTGGTACCAAAGCGTGAAGTCAGCTTCGATCTTAACTCCGCCCGGAAGCGTCAGATTGCGGCCGGACGCCCAAGTTACGCCCGAGTGATCCATGCTTCCTACAACGTCGGAAAAAAAACGCATTGCTAAAGCGGATGCATACCCACCCTTCGCGTAGTCTGGTAAAGCAAAAGGTCCTATGACTCGATAAGCCCAGCGAGCGTGCTTGCTATTGCTCGGATCGGTGGCTGGGAAGGCAAATTTCCTAAGACATAGGTCGCAAGTTATCGTAGTGTCCAATTGTGCGACGCTATACCAGCTCCAGCTTCCACATTTTGGGCATTTCAATTCGTACCCCAACTCAACCGCATTTCGTTCAACAAGAGTCTCGAAGACGCGATTAAGCCAAATATTTTTGCCGACAGCGGCGGTGATTTTGTTTTGGAACTCGTGTCGGTGGGCTGATCTGGTAATGGGGCTCCGCGACATGTCATTGAGGAGGTTAACAATGCCCTTGCTTGCGATAGCTCTTACACCGCCAAATCCGCTCAACGTCTGAACAATTTGTTCTGTCGCCCTTCCGGACTCCGATAATTGGGATTCGATTTTATTTTCTTTGAACCAGAGGTCTATTGCAGCGGACCCATCCATCAAACTCCACGAATTTGGAAGGTCTTTGAAACGTGGGAACGTGACCAACCCTTCTGTCGTTGAAATCAAGTGGGAGAGGCCCGTCTGAAACCGCGGTACTGCGGGCTTCCGGAAGTCACAGGGAAACGATGTGGCAATGCGGTCCTTGTAGCTCCAATCCTTAAGCCGGACGACGTTAGCCCAGCGATGTTCCCCACCACCGTACTTGTCGGCGAATTCGGGAGATAAAGAATCAAACCGAATTGTCGGCTGTTCCACATCGACGCTGGCATAGCTACTCACGCTATGTGCTTCGACGGTTGGCCGACTCGTTCGGACAACAAATTCCGGAGAAGTTCTCCAAATTGGCGGATACCAAGTTTGCAGAAGCGCAGCGTCAGGATTATCCGCTTTAAGGTATGTGAGATAAAGATTTTCGATGTTCCTCTCGGGTATCGATCGACTGAACATCAGCGTGGTTCTAATCATCACGCCATGATTGTTGTTTGGGAGCGGACGATAGTTCTTGGTAATAAATTCCTTGCAAAAACCGGAAAGAGGTCCGATCCATTGGATGGGTATGGCAATAGCATCCCGATGGACCGCCCGATAATTCCAGAAATCGATTAAGTCGCGCGCTTCATGCGCGTCGAGGATAAATAGGAGAGGGTCGTTCCTGTCGTGATAATCCGCCGTCAGTTTGGCGCGTCCCACAACGAGTGGCGCTGCACATCCAGACCGATAAAGGCTCTCCAGGGTCGCCGCGTTTAGCCTAACGTCCTTAGGATCAAAGGCGTCCTTGAAACCTTTGGCAAAATATTTGTGCTTTCGGTGTGTTGGGAATGTGCCGAAGATGCATCCAACAAACGGTTTGAAATCGGCGACGCTCGCTGTTACATGAACAATGCGGTGCTCGTGACGGCGTACAAACTGAAACTCCTCGCGATACATTTTCCGAAACAGAGAAAACACTGTCAATCCGACACGGTTGCGAGTCTCTTCACCCTCACCCGGTAGTATGTCCTGAAGTTGAAGTACTCTCTCGGGATCAACACCAAAGGTTTCGGCAATGCCTTTTTCTGCTTCGACCAAAAAATCTGGTTCGAAAAAATCTAGGTAGCCGTTTACAATTTGCCGCGCATTATCAAATCTAATCCCCTTTCGCTCCCACCAAGCGGGGACACGTTGAAAAAATGGAATTAGGGGATTGTACTCGCCCCCCCAGAGGCAGGAATTGATTTGAAAGATTTGCAGTACGCGTGATTTGTCTTCCGGTCGCACAAGGAATCCGAAGCGAATGGGTCGTAACCTGACATCGACATTGATATTTTCCATTCAAGCTGCTCATAAGCGTGCAGGGTTGGTGCGGGCGGCCGGACTCGAACCGAAACTCGGAAGTCAACACTTCTGGAGTCTATCCGGTCTGCCAGCGAGTCGCGAGGTGTTTTGAGAACGACGAGAACTGCACCTTTATCAATCTGAATCGGTGCAGAGAAGCAGACAAGCCGTTCGGCCTGCGCGTCGAAGCTCGACGCGGCTAATCGGCAGAACGGCTCATCGACGGGATGGACGCTCCTTGCGTTTCGATTTTGTGCCCTTCGCTGCCGCCGTGCCCGCTTTCACGCGGGCTTTATCGGTGGCGTCCTCCAGCGTGGCATCCGTCGATTCCCAAACGTACATTCCTTGGAGAATGCGATCCGCATTCTTGACGGGGGTGATGTGGCCATAGTGCTCCTCGATCATCTGAACGGAGGTGCCCATCTGCTCGGCAAGAAGATAGACATCGATGCCCTCACTCAGGCGCATGGTAGCGTAGGTGTGGCGGAAACAATACGTTGATCGGGCCGTGCCCGCCGGTCCGATCAGAAGACCAGAGTCTTCCAGAAGATCGTGAACGAGTGAGCTGTAGAGTGTTTTGGCCTGTTTGCCTTTTCGGGCAGTGAACACATAATCATCTGGTTCTTTGGCTTTGGCGATTGCGCGGATGCGTTCAAGGTAGTCGGCCACATTGCTCGCGGCAACGAGTGAGCGGTATTTGTCTTTGCCGCGAACACTGAGAACCACCACCTTGCGCTGGTCGGGGGCATCCTTGGCATCTCGCTCCCCGCTCGCGGTGAAGGCACGGTCCGTCAGGCTCTCGCGACCTCTTGTGTCCTTCCGAACCATGCTGATCGACACATCGCGCCAGCGCAGGTTTTTCGCTTCCGGTGGGCGCATGCCCGTGTTGCACATGATGAGCACGAAATTATAGACCATCTCGCGATACCACCGGCTTGCGGCGGTCTTTGCCTCCTTCACCCATCCACGCGCGAAGGTATGGAGCTTGCGATATTCTTCACGCGTGAACTCCTCCCGGCGCTCGTCGGCTGAATGCAGGTTGCCCTTCGGGATATGGTTCTCCGGTATGTACTTCTTGCTGGCCGCGTAGACCATAATCGAGCGCAGTACCGACATCTCAGTGCGGATCGTCCAGTCGCTCACCCGTTCGCGGACTACACCCTTGCCGGTCTTCGTTCGCCAGACAGGATAGCGGTCCCAATCGGCCTGGGTGACCAGATGAATTTGCTTTGAGCCGGTGAAGGGGATGAGCCTACCGCGTACTATCGATTCGACGTTTTTCGCGCGATCCGGGCCGATATGACCGGTCTCCGCACGCTCCTTCTGCGTCTCGACGTAGTCGAGGGCGATTTGGCTAAAGGGCCGGTTGAAGACCGGCACCTCATGTTTAATGCGGAATCTTATGTCGGCATCGTAATCGAAGGCCCGGTCGCGAGCCGCTTCCCGGTCGGGGGTCTTGAGCGAAACCACCTTGTATCGGTCGGCATGGGGGAGCTTGATCCGGCAATAGAAGTTGCGATGCTTCACGTCCGCGCGGCGGAAGATGATCAAGCCGCTTTTGAGTTCTTCGGCATCGAGGAGGAAGGCCATGCCACACGTCCATCTGTGCAGAAACTGGGTAGATCGTCCGGCTAAGTCCTTGATTCTTCATATCTGGGTATAGCCTGTGACGATGAATATAGCAAAAAATATATCGATAAGTCAACAACTTAAGCTATATTGGTCTCCCCTTGAGGGAGGGTCGAAAAATTCCGAGCGAAGCGAGGGATTTTTCGGGGAGGGGTCGCACTCGACAGGCACACTGCGATTGCACCATTGCCCCTCCCCGAAATTCGTCTTCACGCCGACGCGTGAAGTCAAATTTCGACCCTCCCTCAAGGGGAGGGTGGGATTTGTTCTGACACGCTCAGGGCAGGTGCGCGCACCTCTGTGGCTCCGTGGCGCGTGAGAAAAATGGCTTCGCCACAACCCACGGCTACGACAGCCATCACGACAAAGGCGGGAGCCAATGCGTTCGGCATCTATGTCCACTGGCCGTTTTGCGCGGCGAAGTGTCCGTATTGCGATTTCAATTCGCATGTCCGCGCGCAGATCGATGAAGCGTCCTGGACAAAGGCGATCGTTCGCGAGCTCGCATGGACGGCAAACCTGCAAGGCGCGCCGCGACCGCAGGTCGAGAGCGTGTTCTTCGGCGGCGGCACGCCGTCGCTCATCGGCGGCGATGCAGTCGCGGCCGTCATCGACGAGATTGCGCGGCTGTGGCCGGTCGCGCCGGACGTCGAAATCACGCTCGAATCCAATCCTGCCAGCGCGGATGCGGCCCGCTTCAGGGATTACCGCTCAGCCGGCGTCAACCGTCTCTCGCTGGGCGTGCAGGCGCTCAACGATGCGGATCTGAAATTCCTCGGACGGCTGCACAATGTCGCCGAAGCAAAAGCCGCACTGGCGATGGCGTGCAGCACCTTCGAGCGCGTCTCGCTCGATCTCATCTACGCGCGCCCCGATCAGACCGCTGCGCAGTGGAGCGAAGAATTGCGCGAAGCGCTGGCGTTCGGCACGGAACATTTGTCGCTCTATCAACTGACGATCGAGCCGGCTACGCCGTTTGCGACTCTGGCCCGCACGGGCGCGCTCAAGACGCCGGACGACGATGCCGCCGCGACGCTCTATGAACTCACACAGGAATTGACGGCGGCCGCAGGCCGTCCGGCCTATG
The DNA here is from genome assembly GCA_050010175.1 of Rhizomicrobium sp. Taxonomy (GTDB): domain Bacteria; phylum Pseudomonadota; class Alphaproteobacteria; order Micropepsales; family Micropepsaceae; genus Rhizomicrobium. Next base: position 19,496 of record JBEKLN010000039.1, on the reverse strand, counting down.
AGATATCAAACCACGCCGCGCCCGGCGCCGAGTGCCGGCACAATCTCCTCTATTGGCGCTATGGCGACTACGCCGGCGTCGGCCCCGGCGCGCACGGCCGTCTCAGCATCGGCGAGACGCGCGTCGCCACGTTCTGCGAGAAACTCCCCGAACGCTGGGTCGACCGCGTCGCGCAAACCGGCAACGGCATCACCGAACAATCCGAGATCGCGCCCGAAGACGCCGCGCGCGAACACCTGCTGATGAACCTGCGCCTCAGCGAGGGCCTCGATCTGCCCGATTATCATAAGCGCTGGAACAAAACCCTCGACGACTCACGCATTGTGCCGCTGATCGAAGACGGATTGCTGCGCCGCTCGCAGGACCGTCTCATCGCCACACCACGAGGGCGGCTTGTGCTGAACGCGGTGATTGCGGCGATTGCGGAGTAGGCGAACAGCCGCCATTCCGCCATTCGCGCACATGTTCCAGACATAAAGGGCACACGAATGCGTCTTCGCATGCGACATGAACCGGACATGAGAACGATCCCGAGTGCGACACGGACGCGTCTTTTTCGCACCTTCCACGACATCAGGATGGTGGAGACACGCCGCTGCAACCCGTTGAAGCCGCGCCGATTCTCTCGCTCCAAATGTTTCACGTGAAACAATCGTCAGCGTTTCGTTCCGTCTGGGCTAACTCGGCGTCATCTGGAACGTCGACGGCGCATGGCTGACGATGTGAAATCCATCCGGCTCGACGCTCAATATCGACAGGCCGCGTTGCGAGCTTCCGTCGGGATTGAATCGGAAAATGCCGTCTACGCCCGCAAACCCGTTGGGATCGGTCAGCACGGCCGCCGTGAAGCGGTGATAGGGCGCACCGTTGGCGATGCGCGCCACGAGCGCCACGCCGTCATAGGCGAGCGTCGCCAGCTGCGGCGGACTCGCGCCGAATTGCGCGCGAAAGCGCGTCTCGAACTGCCTGTGGCTGTCATGCGCCGGCGCCGTGAACCAGCCGCCTGCCAGCATCGGTTCCTTTTCGTTGGCAGGATCGTCCCACAATCCCGTTCCCAGAAACTGCACCGTCCGATTGCTGGCGCCGTCGGTCGCGAGCGTGGGACCGATCTCGCGCAGATAATTGCCCCCCTGCGCAATCAAGATCGCATCCGGCTTCGAATCGGCGACCGCTTTTGTGGCCTCGGAAATGCCGGCGCCGTCCGTATGGAATTTCGCGATCTGCGTGACCTGGCCGTTTGCGGCCTTCACGTCCTGGGCAAATGCTTCGGCAACGCGCGTTCCGTACACATTGTCCGGCACGATCGCTGCGAAGTTCACGTGGCCCTGCGAAGCCGCATAGGAAACGATGCGTTGCACCTCGTTGCCGGGCTGGAAGCTCAGCAAATAGACGCCATCGCCCGCGACCGCGCGATCGGTGGAGAACGATACGACCGGAACGCCATGATCCCGGGCGATCGGGGCGACTGCCGTCACGGACTCCGAGAACAGCGGTCCGATGATGATCTCCGCGCCTTCCGCGAGAAGCGTGCGTGCGCCGGCTGCGGCTTGCGACGGGGTCGAACCTTCGTCCGCAGACATGATGAGAATGTCGGCGTTGCGAGCATCGAACAGCGCAAGTTCCGCCGACTTCATCATGCTCGCCGCCAGTTGCCGGGTGGCCGCCGATCCGTTCGAGAATGGCAGGAGCAGGCCGACCCGAATCGGCGTACGTCCCTCGCTCATGTTGCCCAGTTTCACAAAGCCCGGCTGCTCTCCAGTCAGTGGATGGGTCGGGATAGTGGCAGCGGGCGCGGATGGTTGCACCGGCTTGGGCGGCAGTGGCACGGGAGGCGGCGCGGGTTTGGCACAGGATACCGCCATCGCCACAAGCGCGACAATGACGCAAACTCCGCCAAGGGTCGGGAACGGCCTTGCGGCCGCCGGGTCGGATACAGACACTTTCATTCTCATGGCCAGACGGAGACTTCGATGACGGTGGCGGAGCCTATTCCGGCAGGCGGCAAATCGCAAAGCGACCTCGAGCCGGGACTTTACGTTACCGCTACGCCGATCGGCCACGCCCGCGACATCACGCTTCGGGCTCTTGATATACTCAAGTCCTGTGACGTGATTGCGGCAGAGGATACACGGGTCACCGCGAAACTTCTGGCCATTTATGGCATCTCGAAGCCGCTTCACTCCTACAACGACCACAACGCGCAACGCGAACGGCCCAAGCTCCTGGCCCGGCTGCGTGAGGGTGCGCGCGTGGCGCTGGTCAGCGATGCGGGAACGCCGCTGATTTCGGATCCCGGCTTCAAGCTCGTGCGCGAAGCGACAGGCGAGGGGGTTGCCGTTCACGCCATTCCGGGTGCCTGCGCCGCTCTGGCGGCGTTGAGCGTCGCGGGCCTGCCGACGGACCGCTTTCTCTTTGCCGGCTTTCCCCCGGCAAAATCCGGCGAACGAAGGACCTTTCTCACGAGCTTGAAGAGCGTCGTCGCAACGCTCTTGTTTTATGAGTCCGCCCAGCGCCTCGCGGAGACGCTCGCGGACATGGCTGGCGTGTTCGGCGCGCGGCCGGCTGTGGTGGCGCGCGAGCTGACGAAGTTGCATGAGGAGATCAGGCGCGGAACCCTCGACGAGCTGGCCGCCGCTTTTCCCCGGCCGCCGAAAGGCGAAATCACGATTGTCGTCGGTCCGCCGCTGAAAGAAGCACCGGATTACGCCCAGGCCGACCGGCTGCTCGATACCGCGCTCGAATTCATGCCCGTGCGGGCGGCGGCCGATCTCGTCGCCGAGGCATTGAAAATGCCCAGGCGCGAGACCTACGAGCGCGCGCTATCGCGCAAGGTCCTCATGACATGAAAGTGCGGCGGACGAGACAGGCCACGGGGCAGGCGGCCGAACGACGCGGCCGCAGAAGCGAACTTTTGGCGACCCTCATCCTGCTCGCCAAAGGCTATCGCATTCTTGGCCGGCGTGTGCGTACGCATCTGGGTGAAATCGACCTGGTGGCCCGGTCGCCGGCGGGCATCGTCTGTTTCATCGAGGTCAAGGCGCGCGACAATGTTGTCGCGGCCATGGAGGCCGTCATGCCGAGACAACGGGCGCGCATCGCCCGCGCCGCAGAGCAATTTATGGCGCAGCGGCCGGGACTTCGAGCCAAAGGCGTGCGCTTCGATACGATCACGGTCAGGCGCGGACTCTTCCCGAGGCATTTTCCGGACGCGTGGCGTCCCCAGGATTGATCGGTCGCTGGCTACCGGTTCCGCTTCAATCGAAGTAAACTTGACGGGATGACGATCACAACCGTCGATCCCGCCGAATATTTGCGCGAGCTGGGACAAGCGGGCGAAGGCCCGCACGATATCGCTCGAGCCGCGCTCATGCTGTCTGCGCTCGATCATGCAGGACGGCAGCTCGAGCCATATTTCGAACATCTGAATGACGTTGCAGCGCGTGCGCGCGCTGAAGCAAACGTGTCCCTGTCCGCGCAGGACGGCGCCCGCGCACTCTCGGCGCTGCTTGTCGGACACTACGGGTATGACGGCGACAGGCTTTCCTATGACGATCCGCAAAATGGCGATTTCATGTCTGTCATCGACCGTCGCCGGGGGCTTCCTGTTGCACTGGGTATTCTCTACATCCACGCCGCACGCGCAGCCGGAATGGAGGCCGGAGGGCTCAATTCGCCTGGCCACTTTCTGCTGCGTATTTCACTGAAAGGAACCGAAGCGCTGATCGATCCCTTCAATGGCGGCTCGGCACTGGACCGGGAGACATTGGGCGGACCTCCGCGCATGGGAGCGCCGCAGCCGGACGACCCGCGACTCGCGGAGCCCGCCGGCGATATCGATGTTCTCCTGCGGCTCGCGAACAATCTCAAGATGCGTGTACAGCATGCCGGTGAACGGACGCGAACACTGGAACTCGCCAAACGCATGGTGCTGATCGCACCGCTCAGGCCGGATCTGTGGCTCGAACTTGCCCGGCTGAACGAACAGGTAGGTGCGCTGGGCGCCGCGCATAAAGCCTATGAGGCGTGTCTGTCGCTTGCCCCCCGGGGTGCGGCCCTGCACAACGAAGCCGCCCTGGCGATGCATGCGTTGAAGCGAAAACTGAATTAGGAAGGCGAGTGGTCAGTGGTGAATAGTCAGTCGTGATTGAGTGCACGGCGCATTTTCTTTAACCACTCACTACTTACCGGTAAGGACATTTCATGCTCAGCGTCGCCATACAAATGGATCCCATCGAGCGGATCGATATATCCGGAGACTCGACATTTGCGCTCGCGCTTGAGGCACAGGCGCGGGGGCATGCGCTTTGCTACTATGGTCCGCGCGATTTGACCTTTCGTGACGGGAGGGTCACTGCCCGCACCCGGCCTCTTTCTGTGCGCAACGTGAAGGGCGATCACTTCACACTGGGCGCCCAATCCGTGACCGATCTTTCGGCGGTGGACGTTGTCCTGATGCGGCAGGATCCGCCCTTCGACATGGCCTACATTACGGCGACCCACATCCTGGAACGTCTTCAGCCCGGGACGCTCGTCGTCAACGACCCGTTTCATGTCCGCAACGCGCCGGAAAAACTGTTCGTGACCGAGTTCAAATCCCTTATGCCGCCGACCGTGATCACGACGGATCGGGCGGAAATCGCGGCGTTTCGGGCCGAGCATAAGGACATCATCCTGAAACCGCTCTACGGCAATGGCGGCGCAGGTGTATTCCGCGTAAAGCCGGACGACGAAAATCTCGGCGCGCTGCTGGAGATGTTCACGCAGTTCTACCGCGAGCCCGTAATTGTGCAGCGCTACGTTCCGGAGGTGCGCCAGGGCGACAAGCGGATTATTCTGGTCGACGGAATATTTTCGGGCGCCATCAATCGCGTGCCGGCGAGCGGCGAAGCCCGCTCCAACATGCATGTCGGCGGCCGGCCGGAGGCGACGACGCTGACGAAGCGCGAGGAAGATATCTGTGCCGCGCTTGCGCCGGAGCTGAAACGCCGCGGGCTCATCTTTACCGGCATCGACGTGATCGGCGACTATCTCACCGAGATCAACGTGACGTCCCCCACCGGCATCCAGGAAGTGAAGCGCTTTGGCGGCGCCGACATCGCACAGCTGATCTGGGATGCCATCGAACGGCGGCGCAAGTTGTAGGCGGTCCCGGCCTTATTCGCTCGAAACGAAACGGCTCTTGTGGCGATCGCTCATCTTCGAGACGGGAAAATAGATGAACACGTCCGTCGTGCCGAACTGCAGATCGATTACGGCACCGTCGCCGACAGTGGCGCCGGCACGCACATAACCCTTGATCAACGGCGGCAGCGCGCGGAGCGCTTCCTTCTTGTCGATCGCATCCTTCGGCATGATATTCATGTCGACATAAAGTTCCGGAAGCGCCCGCACGCGTCCTTCGCCCGTCATGCCGTGCATGTGATGCAGATACGAAAGCGGCAGCGCAAGCGCCTTGGGATCCGTGCCCGGAAGCGAGGCGCAGCCGAACATCACGTCGATGGAGAATCGGCGCAGATAGACGCCGATGCCGCGCCACAACAGCTGCATTGTGGATGGCTTGCTACGATATTGCTTGAGGACGCAGGAGCGGCCGAGTTCGAGAAGTTTACTGCCCTCGTCCACACGCGCCAGCATTCCGGAAATATTGTATTCGCCCGACGTATAGAATCCGCCGGCACGTACGGCGTCGACGTCGCGCATCAGCCGATAGGTACCCACAACGGCCGGCTGCCCGTCGTCATCGAACGCCTCGCGGTCAACCACCAGCATGTGATCGCAAAAGGCGTCGTATTTGTCGAAGTCGCGCCGGCTCTCGCGCATTGCCGGGCTCGAAATCGCCGCCATCTCTTCGTAAAAGACCCGGTAGCGCAGCCGCTGCGCCGCCTCGACTTCACCTTCGGTCTCGGCCAGGCGCACTTCGAGCGCACCCGATGTCGCCAGGACGGGCCATTGCTCGATGATGCCCATCATGGGGCCCGGCTCATGCACGTTGACCAAGATTGGCGCTTCCCTTGACGGGCTGCGCGCGAGCGGTTCGCTCCAGTCGCGTGCCCTTCCCGAATAGGACCGCATCTTACTTGAGACGGGCCGGACCTGCAATCGACGGGGATGGGGCCAACCAGGCAGAACGTTAATTCGACCCCTGAAGTTCTCTGGTTCGAGCTTCTGTCATTTTGATTTCGCAGGTGGAAAACTCAGTCGGATAAAGGCTGCCGCCCTCTTCACCATGGGCCTGCCATTCGCAATTCTTGTCGCGAAAGTCGACCCAGGCGCGTTGCGCGGCCCGCAACAGCGCGATTCCTTTCGCATCGTCGCTCATACCTTTCAATTCGATCGCATAAACGACATTCAATCGTGCATCGGCGCGGGCGGCGGCGCGGCCGAAACACGCGTTCATCGCCTGCTGGGGCAACGATCCGCAATCCTCTTCGGGGGATGCCGCCATTGCCATTGTGCCGACGGATACAAGTGCAATCAGCGTACAGCCGATGACTGATGACATTTTCACAATTACCCCCCGATGCCCGGTCCTGGCCTCAATATAGGTTCAACCCGAGCGTTGCCGCCAGCGCCTGAAGGCGACAAGAGCCCAGATGCCCTCGACGAGTCCGAACGGCCATGTGCCCGCGGCGAAGCCATATGCCGCTGCAAGAACGCACGACACGGAGAAGCCCAAAACATACCAGGAACTCCTCTCTTCCAGGGCATAGCAGATCAGCATCGCGGTTACTGCAAAGAGACCGAACAGCGTCAGGAGACTCATCGGCCAGTCCCGAAAAACAAACGGACGCACGAGTCCGGTATCACGAAGACGGCTCCGATCGCCGACGGAATCCAATCTTGTACGGCTCTGATTCGCGCATTGAAGTACCCTTCAGTTCGCCTGCGAAATCATCGCGGCACCATTGGCCCGTCTTTGATGGGCGGCGAGAACGATGAAGAGAATGATGGCCGGTATACCGACCGCGCCGGCAGCGACGAAGAATATCGCGTAGGCGTTCATCAGCCCGTGTGTGGAACTGAGGCTCTCCACAATAGACCCCGAAAATCCCTTCATGAACTTTCCGGCCCATGTATAGGCGGAGCTCAGCAACGCGTACTGCGTGGCCGTGTAGCCGAGGCTCGTCAGGCTCGACATGTAGGTCACCAGCGCCACGCCGGCGAAGGACGTGCTGAAATTGTCACCGGCCATTACCGCCGAAAACAGCGGCACATTTGCTTTTCCATAGGCAAGCAATGCAAACGCTGCGATGGCACATGCCTGCAGTACGCCGCCGGCGATGAGAGCCCGCATGCTGCCGAACCTGAGCGCGCATGCGCCGCCGGCCGCAATGCCAAGCAGCACCGCAACAAGGCCGATAGAGCCGCGCACCGCGCCCACATAGTCCTTCGTCAACCCGATGTCGTGATAGAAAGGATTGGCCATCGGGCCCATGACGAAGTCCGGCAGGCGATAAAGAATGATCGCGGCCAGCATGAGCAGCGCGGTCCAGCCATAGGTGCCGAAGAAAGCAAGAAACGGACCCACGACGGCATCGAACGCGCCGCGCGGCGACGACAGTGGCAGGTCGTGTGACTTCTTCTCGATAACCGCGTCGGCGCGCACCGGCTCAGCTGCCAGCATGGTTGCGGTGATGCCGACGAGCATGAGCGCGGCGCACAGGACATACGAAAGGCTCCAGCCAATATGTTCCGCCGCAATGAGGATGAGGGCGTCGGTGGTCAGCAGCGCGATGCGGTAACCAAGCTGCAGCGCCGACGACAGTAAGCCCAATTCTTCTTGGCTTTCGGCGCTTTCGATTCGCCAGGCGTCGATTACGATATCCTGGGTCGCCGAAGCAAACGCGACGAGCAGTGCGCACGCTCCCAACACGATGAGACCGTGAGCGGTATTCAGTATGGACATCGCGAGCAATCCGCCCGTGATTGCGACCTGCGCCAGCAGCATCCAGCCGCGTCTCTGACCCAGGCGGGAGATCAGTGGCGCGCCGACGCGGTCGATCAGCGGCGCCCAGAGGAATTTGAACGAATAGGCGAGGCCGACCCAGGAGATGAATCCGATCGCCGTGAGCGACGTGCCTTCGTCGCGCAACCAGTATCCGAAGGTATTTCCCGTCAGCAGGAACGGCAGGCCGGACGAAAAGCCCAGCAGCAACATGACGAGCACGCGGGGGTGCAGATAGGCCCTGAAGCCCGGTCTGCCGGGCACGGTCGTGTTCATGCTGTCCTGTCATCCATGGCGATTCACATGCGCATCATACCAGTCGAGATAGCGCCGCAGACGGTCCTTGACATAGCTCGGCGTGGCAATGCCGTGGAACTGTCCGGGATAGATCACCAGTTCCGTGTCGACGCCCATGCTCTTCAGCGCCTGATACATTTGCTCGCCATTATGCAGCGGCACGTTCATGTCCTTGTCGCCGCCCAGGAACAGGGTCGGGGTCCTGATCCGGTCCGCATGCAGGAAGGGATAGGAGATTTTCATCCAGCCGTTTGTGTTTTTCCAGGGTTGCCCGAGCTCCATTTCGTAATCATACGCGTACTGGTCGTTACCGTAGCCCCCGAGAATGTCGGCGATGCTGGCGCCGCTTGTCGCCGCCTTGAAGCGCGTGTCGCTGGCGATGAGGTAGTTCGTCAGCATGCCGCCATAAGACCAGCCGCCGGCGCCCAGGCGATTCGGATCGGCCACATCCTTCTTGACCGCATCATCGACAGCCGCCAGCTCGTCCTGAACGTCCTTGTCGCCCCAGTCCGCGAAGATGGCCGCGCAATAGGCCTGTCCGCGTCCCGTGCTGCCTCGAGGATTCGCGGCGACGACGGCGTAACCATGCGCCGCGATGATCTGCCATTCGAAACTGAACGCGAGCGGGAATTGCGCTTGCGGACCGCCATGCACGCGCAGAATCGCCGGCAGACGGCCTCCGCCGGCATTGGGCGGTTTCACCAGGAAGCCGTGAACCTCTGTTCCGTCTTTGCTGTGGAAGGACGTCTCCTCCACGGCCGCGAGCCTAATATCCTTCAGCCAGTCATTCTGATGCGTAATCTGTCGCGGTGCGGATTTTCCGTCCCATGCGAACACCGTTGCGGGCATCAGCGGATTGGCGATCAGGAGCGCATGATGACCATGGGCTTCGCTGAAGGCGGCGATGAAATCTCGTCCACCTGCAATGTGCGCGACTGCACCTCCCGACGCAGACACGCGCGCGAGATACTGCGCGCGATCGTCCTCGACCAGAAACTCGATGGACTTGCCATCGTCCGACCAGACGGGAAATCCGATATTGCGGTCCAATGTGGGCGTAAGAATGCGCGCCGCACCGCCCGAGACGGAAATCACCGCAAGCTTGTTTGTGGCATATTCGATGAGTTTCGGATCACCGCCCTGCCAGTAGGCGATGGATTTTCCGTCGGGGCTGAATGCCAGCGGGCTTCCGCCGCCGAAATCGTCCGGCGCGTTGTCGGCGCCCGGAAACGTGGTGAGCTGCCGCGCCTGGGCGCCCTTGGCTGCGGCGATGATGAAAATATCCCAGTTGTTGTTGCGGTCGACGTCCTTCTGCCGCTTGCTGACGAAAGCAATGGATTTGCCGTCGGGCGACCAGGAGGGAAGCTCTTCGTCGAATTCGCCGGACGTGAGCGCACTGAGCTGCCGGTCGGCCAAGTCCAAAACATAGAGATGGTCGCGCCGCTTCCCGAGATAGCCGACCACGTCCTGCATGAAGCGGAAACGGTCGATCACGATCGGCTTGGCGGTCTTGTCCTTGTCGTCGGGATCCGGTTCGTCCTTGTCTTCGTCTTCGGCAACCAGCGCGATGCGCTTGCCGTCGGGCGACCAGGCGAAACCGTTCACGCCTGCTTTCAGGTCTGTGACTTTCTGCGCTTCGCCGCCCAGCCGGTCCATGAGCCAGAGCTGGTCGTTGTGGCGATCGTCGCTGCGCGACGAGAGAAACGCCAGGTAGCGGCCGTCGGGACTGAAGCGCGGATGGGATTCGCTTTCCTTGTCCCGGCCGGTCAGCTGAACGGTTTTCGAGCCGTCGACGCTCGTCATCCAGATGTGCGTCGTGGCCTTGTCCGCCTTGGCGTCGATGCTGCGCACCGTGTAGGCGATCCAGTCGCCGGCCGGCGAAATCTGCGGATCGCCGACATCGTGCATGCGATAAAGGTCGTCCAGCTGCAGGAGCCTCTGAGGCGCCGCCTGCGCGGCCGCCCAGACCACCAGACCCGCCGCCACCCAAGTCACACCCAACAGTCTCATCGGCCCACCCCAATATAGTGTGGTGCACTTCACCCGCACGCGGAAGATTTCGCAAGCTGGGAAACTGTGCGCAACAGAACCCCAGGAACGCCGAGTCGAACAGCCGCGCCGGTCGACGAACCCGACGTTCCTCCACCCACTCCATTGCCCGAGAATTTTGGAAGAGCCGTTCGCGTTGTCGGAAATTCACGGAAATGTTAAGGTTTTGTTAACTGAGGCATTGTGCCCAGTTATCACAGTGGGGTTTTTCCATGGTTGCCAAAACAGTGTTTGCGTTGGCTGCCCTGACGATTGTCAGTTCGGCTGCGTTTGCCAGCGGTTCCAACGGCATCACCACAAGCAAGGACGGTCTGACCACCATCATTCCTCATGCCGTCAAATCCTATGCTCAGCAAAACCATCGTGATCCCAAAGCTCAACCCATTTTTTCCAATATCGGCTTCGATTATCCGAACGGTCTCTATTTCTGCTGCTATGGCGGGACCGTTTCGGGACCCGGCTCGCAGGTCGGAGAGCAGGTCTGGCAGGCAGCCGCATTCACACCAAGCGCAAATGCGACTGTCTCGGAACTCGACATCGGCGTAGGTTATGTCTCCGGCACAAACAGCGTGAACGTCGGTCTTTACAGTGATGCGAGCGGCGTTCCAGGGACGGCGTTGGCGTCCGCAGACGTGAGCGGATTGGGCACGTTCGGAAGTTGCTGCATGACGGCGACACTGAAGAAAAAGGTCGCGGTGACGGCAGGCACACAATACTGGGTTGTCATCAGTACCGACAGCAAGAGCCAGAGCACCTGGGCCGCATGGAATTTCAATTCGACGGATCAGATCGATCCGGTAACGGAAGCCTATAATGAAGGGAGCGGTTGGACATCCTATTCGGGAGTTCCGGCGTTCAGCTTTGCCGTCATGGGAAAATAGAACGACACCTACTTACGAGATTGATTGTGCTTCACCGCGATCGATCACCCGATCGCGGTGAAGCTGCGTTTGAGGGATCGAGTTCGAGACGGCTCGGCCGGGCGGTCAGGCCACAGATCGGGCAATGGGAAGGACTCTCGAGGCGGGCAGCCAGACGGTGACGGAGGTGCCTTCTCCGAGCCGGCTTTCCATGGAGACGCGGCCGCCATGGGCTTCCGCCAATCCTTTCACGATGGGCAGGCCCAGACCCGTACCCTTCTGCAATTGGGTGATGTCGTGGCGACCCTGGCCGAAGCGTTCGAACATGCGCGCCTGCTCGCATTCGGCAATTCCGGCGCCTTCGTCTCGCACCCCGAAGCAAAGGCCGCCATCGGGTTCAAGGTGCGCAAACACTTCCACTTCTGATCCCGAACCGCTGAACTTGATGGCGTTGGACAGAAGATTGAGCAGAACCTGGCGCAGCGCGCGCTCGTCCCCGACAAGAAGCGGAAGGCTCGCAGAAACGCGGGTCGAGAGTCTCAGATCGGCGTGTGTGATGCCTGGCTCGACGATGGATACGCAATCGGCGATCAGGTTCTCCATGCTGACTTTGTCGTCGCGTAATTCCACCCTGTTCGCTTCGATGCGCGACAGATCGAGCAGGTCATTGACCAGCGCGAGCAGATGCTTGCCCGACTCATGAATGAGCGCGGCGTACTCCTCGCGCTTTTCCGCAAAGCGTTGCGACGTCAGCGCTTCGGAAAACCCGAGGATCGCATTGAGCGGCGTGCGCAGTTCGTGACTCATGTTGGCCAGAAATTCGCTCTTGGCACGGCTGGCTTCGACGGCCGCTGCGCGATCCTTTTCCGCCTTGGCGCATGCGTCTTCGACGGCGTCCAATGCATGCTGGGCAGATGCTCTTGCGTCTTCCGCTGCGTCGCAGGCGATGGCGAGCTCGTCGCGCGCGAGCCTGAGATTGATGCGGCCGCTGATCAGAACGAATGTCACCGGAAATGTCACAATCGTACCGATGCAGAACGTCGCGAACGGCGTATAGCCTTGTGGATCGTGCAGGATCAGGATCGAAATAAGATAGTCGAGAGCCATCGTGGCGGCCACGATCGCGGTCGCCAGAACGGCGGTCGATATGAGCTTTTCCCGCAGCATGCCCGCCCTTCCCGGCAGATGGCCGAGAATAAGCGGGCTTTCTTGACGTTTGCTTATGGGCGGCTGAAGTGCGGAAAACCACGCTGGGCCGTGAGCGCCGTCACGCCGCTCACGGCCCAGAAGACGGTTGCCGGTTCAAGCACTTGGTTCAGTAGAAGACCCCATAAACGACCTGAATGACTTCACCGGTGTCGATATCGACAAGGATCGCGTCAGGCCCGAAACGTACCCATTCGCAGCCATCCGGCGCCCAGGCCAGCCCGAAATTCCAGTAGTTGGGAATCCAGTAGTCCTGCGCGTAGTAGATGGCCGGCAGGTGCTCCCCATAGCTCCAGCGGCGATAGGCGTAGCCTGCGGGGGCCCGATAGTTTCCGTAATGGTATTGCCGCTCAGCCGTGATGTTCTTGTGGTACTGGCTGATGTCGATGTGCGCGTTGGTCGTAGCATGCGGATTGCGGCTGGTCGTCGCGTGGACGGCCGGCCGGTGGAAGACGGTGTGGTGAGACGTCGAGACATGCCCCCGGTAGGACATCGACGGATGGCCCATCGAGGCCGGATGGCCGCCGCCCATGGGGTGCGACATGCCGCCGGGACGCGGCGACGCGTGTTCGCCGCCTGGATGCTCCTGTGCCCATACCGCCAGCGGTGCAAGACCGACGACCGCGGCTGCGATCGTCGAAAGAATAAGCTTCTTCATGGGGTTCCTTCCGCGAGTCTCGGGCGCCAAGTCGCGTGCGCGACATGATATTGCATCATCGGGAAATTCGCATGGCGACTGCACCCGCCATTGCAAACGGCTGGTCCGGGCGAAAGTTCCGCGAAACTGGTCGACAACGGCGGGTCGATGCACCCCCTTGTGTTCAGTTTTGCCTGAACAGGGACGGATCGATCTGCCTGGCGCGCTCGCGGTCCGCTGCCGCGCCGCGGGTATCGCCGCTTCGTTCTTTCGCTTCCGCCCGCCTCGCATAGGCCAGCGCGAATTGCGGTCGGGCGGCAATGGCGGCATCGAAATCCTGGATGGCACGCAGGTAATCGCTGAGCGCGGAATAAATCTCGCCTCGCTCCTCCAGGACGTCCGCATTGCCGGGCGCATCGGCCAGCGCCGCGCTCAGGTCGCGCAACGCCTTGTCGAACTGCGACTGCCGCTCATAGATCAGTGCACGGTTGAACAGGGCCGTCCAGGCATTCGGAGCGAACGCAATTGCCTGGGTGTAGTCGGCGACGGCTTTTTCGAAATCGCCTTTTCTGGCATAGACGAGGCCGCGGTCTATGAACAGCGACGGATTCTGCGGCGCCAGCTTCAGGGCCGTCTCGTACTCCTTGAGCGCACCGTCGGTGTCCCCGCTCTCCGCGAGCGTATCGCCCTTCACATCCATGATGGCGACGTTCTGGGGCGCGATCGCCAGCGCACGATCGAAATCCGCGAGTGCGGCCGCGAATTGTTTCCCACGCTCATACAGCACGCCGCGGTCGATCAGCGCGTCGATGTTTTTCGGATCGAGCTCCAGCGCGCGGTTGTATTCGCCCAGAGCCTGCGCGGCGTTGCCGAGATTGATCCACGCCTCGCCGCGGCCGTCATGCAGGTCGGCATCGTTGGGAAGAATCTTCAAGGCGTCGTCATAGGCCTTGGCGGCGGCCGCATAGTCGCTGCGCTGCAGGAAATACTCGCCGCGGGCATTGAGGGCGCCGGAATGATCCGGCTTGATGCGCAACGCCGCCTCGAACGACTGCAGTTCTTCGGTGCTGCGCCCAAGCGCGGCATATACCACGCCTTCCCGATACACCGCATCCGCGTCCGAGGGATTGAGGGCGGCGGATTGCTGAAAATCCCTCAGCGCGTTCGCGAACTCGCGCTTCTCGCTGTAGGCGAGACCGCGGTTGAAGTAGGAAACGGCACCGGACGGATTCGCCGCGATGGCGGAGGTATAATCCCGGATCGCGGCATCGGCTTCGCCGCGGTCGAGATGGATGTTGCCGCGGCTGACAAGCGCGTCTTCGTCGTTCGGGCTGACCGCAAGCGCCGCGTCGTAGCTTTTGATCGCTTCGTCGGGCCGTCCCATCAGCCGGTAGATGATGCCGATCCGTACGAGCGAATCCGGATCCTTTGGATCGAGCGAGCTGGCCTTCTGGAAGTCCCGCAGGGCGGCGGCGGCGTCGCCCTTGTTCTGATAGGCGAGGCCGAGATCGAAATAGACCGCCGAGGCATCGGGTTCGACTTTGGCGGCGGTTTCGTAATCGGCGATGGCGAGATCGAACTGACCCCGGTCGAGCCGGATGTTGCCGCGCTCGAGCAACGCATCGACGTTGTTCGGCTTGATCTGCAGGGCGGCGTTGAGGCTCGCTATCGCATCGTCGAGACGGCCCAGTCTGCGCAGTTCCTCGGCCAGCTTTATCCGAGGCGCGAAATCGTTGGGATCGGCAACGGCCGCCTGTTGGAAGTCCTTCAGGGCCGACGAGTCGTCCTGCTTGCCGGCATAGGCAAGTCCGCGGTCGAACAGGGCCGCCGCATTCGTCGGATCCGCCTTGAGTGCGGCGGTATAGTCGGCGATGGCGAGGTCATATTCCTTGCGGTCGTCGTGAAGAATGCCGCGCCCGACCAGCGCGTCGATGTAAGTTGGAAGAATGCGGATCGCCGTGTCATAGTCCCGGAAGGCCTGCGCCGCATCGCCCTGGGCAGCATAGATGTCGCCGCGCACGGCATAGGCGCGCGCATAGCTGGGCGCCAGCGAGATCGCCGCATTGCAATCCTTCAGGGCGGTATCGAATGCCTTGCGGTTCCTCAGGATGACGGCGCGGAACACGAGCGTCGTGGGGTCCTGCGGATCGGCCTTGAGCATGTCGTTGTACACGGCGAGTGCCTGATCCGGCTTTCCCATGTCTTCGAAGACGACGCCACGGGCGCGTTCGACCGCTTCGCGGTCCAGCGGATTGCGCGCGAGAGCGCTGTCGAAGTCCTTCATCGCCGCGTCGTATTGACCCTGGTCGTCCTCGAGGCGGCCACGTTGAAAATACGCCCATGACAGTGACGGACTGGCTGCGATCGCCGCGTCGTAATCGGCTCGGGCGCGCGCAATATCGTGCTTGTAATAATACCAGGTTCCGCCTCGTCCCACGAGTGCGTCGGCATCGTTCGGATTCAATCTCAGTGCGGCATTGTAATCGGCGATGGCTTCATCGTGCCGGCCTTGATCGTCGTTGATGTCGGCGCGCAGCACGAGTGCGTAATAATCGTTGGGATTGGCCTTGACGGCGGCGTCGGCATCTTTAAGCGCGTCATCGGGTTTTCCCGACGCATAGAGCGCACGCCCGCGCACCGTCAGCGCGTGCGAAAGTTCGGCCGCATCGCCCGGTCTGCTGTCGATGACATGGGTGCATTCGAGAATCGCCTTCTCGGTGTCGGTCAGTGTTTCGCTTTCGGCAGGGCATCCCGGCGATTGCTGCGGCGCAGCCGTGTTCGGCGAGGCGGCGAAGGCAGGGACGCCGAAGAGGAGAACAATCGTGAGAGCGGCAGCGGCACGAAGGGCCGGCTCGATCGTGTGACGCGGCATGACGGTCTCCCTAGCGTTGTGTGGCCGGCGGCGGCGATACAGTGCCGGACGGTGTCGCCACGATCACGAGCGGTGCGCGGTTCAGCCAGTCGGCAGCAGCCTTGCGCACCTCGTCCAGCGTGATGGTGCGCGCCAGTTCCGGCAGCGACTGCATTTCGTCGAGACCGTCGTGCGTACGGCCGGCCTCCGAAATTCCGGCGACCCACCAATCGTTGGACTTCGTGCGTGCGTCCAGCGATGCGAGATAGGGTTTGCGCGCGGCTTCCAGTTCTTCCGGCGTGACATTTCCGCTTGCAAACGCCTGCGCCATCCGGCGCACTTCCGCAATCACCGCGTCCGTGTCGACTGGCGACGTCTCAACCTCCGCCATCATGAAACCTTGATCGCTCCTGTCGGGCGTCTCCAGGCCCACCTCCGGCGAATAGGATTTGCCAAGTTGCTGGCGCACGCGGTCACGCAGTTCGTCGGTGAAAATGTCGCTCAACAGCGTCAGTGCCACTTCCTCCCGCCGCCGCTCCGGCACAGCGACATAGAGCGGCCAGATCGCGCCCACCACGGCCACACCTGCACCGCCTTCATACGACGTGCGAATCGTCGGAATGTCGTGATCGGGAAAGTGCAGGAATTCCGTTTCGGCGCGCTCGCGCGGCGTGTTTGAGCGCGGCGGCAGCGCCCCGAACGTCTCTCCCACCAGCTCGCTCGCCGTTGCTTCGTCGATGTCTCCCACGACCGTGATTTCGAGCGGCGCCTTGCTCAATGCCGGCTTCAGGAGCCGCTCGAAGTCGCGCATGCGCAGGCCCGCGAGCTTGGCCTCGGGCGGCAGGCTGCCCGGTCCGTGCGGGTCGAGCGCATCGGCGAGCGTAAAACTGAGAACCTTGGGCGGGTCGCTGCGGGCGTCGCGGTAGAAGAGATCGATAACGGTCGGGATGCGGGAATCCAGCGTCGGGCGAAAGCCCGGGTCGCTCACATAGGCTGCGAGAATCTGCAGCTGCAGCTTGAGGCCCGTCGACGTCGTGGAGCCGTCGAGAATAAACGCGTTGCTGCGCACCGACAGTTTGGCGTCCCAGGATTGCTGCGCGAAGAGCTGCTGGATGTCGGCCGCGTCATGCTTGCCGGTTCCGCCGAGTGCGAAGATGTCGGCACCGAGTTCGGCCGCCAGCAGATCCTGATTGGGTATTTCGCGCCGCCCGGCACCGAAGACGACGCGGACTTTCACCATGCCCTGTTCGAAATCGGTGTGCTTGAAGTCGAGCGAAACGCCGTTGGAATACGTGATGCGCGTCAACCCCGGATTGGCGATGGTCTCGCGGCTGACAACACGTCCTGCGGCGCCGAAATCCTCGTAACCCCAGACGAGCTTGTCATTTGCGGACGGTGTTTCGATCGGCGCGTTCTGATCGTCCCCCCATGCCTGGCGGATCGTGGCGGCGGATGGACCGTTCGGCACGATGAGCACGATGAGCGGCCCCGCGCCCGACCAGTCGCGCAGGAACTGGCCGCGCACGTCGTCCGGCGTCACGTTTTCGACCGCAACGTCGAAGGCACGAAACCCTTCCGACGGCGAGCGGACGACATCGCCGGCCAGCTCGGATTTCATGATCGCATCGGCCAGGTCGCTCGATTTGCGCGTGGCTGCCGTATCGAGAATGCCGCGATAGGCCGATCTCATGGCGTCGATGGCGCCGTCCAGTTCGGCTTCGGTGGGACCGCTCCTTCCGAACTCGCGCAATTGCGGCGCGAGCGCACGCAGCGCCTTCTGCCAGTCTGCATCCACCAGCGCCGCGATGGCGCAGGTCTGCGCGACTTCGCGATATTCGTCGGATTCAATCATCTGCGCGGCGAGAAACGGCGACCGGCTGGTTTTGGTGAGGGCTGACAGGCGGCTGTTGAGAATGCTGGTCCATGCCAGCGTCAATGCCTCGCGTTTCAGCCGAGTCACGTCGTCGGGCCCGCGCGGCGCGGGTCTGTGCGCCCGGCAGATACCGATCGAAGGAGACAGGCGCGCATCGCTGTAGGCCATCGCGTCCTCGCCGCGCGTCTCGTCGAGCGTGCCGTAAGCCGGCCGCGCGGGCGCGGGACCTTCGCCTTTCCAGCTCGCGAACTGGCTTCGGATGCGTCTTTCGAGGATCGCAGGATCGACATCGCCGACGACGATGACGACGGCATTCTCCGGGCGGTACCAGCGCTTGTAGAAGCTCAGAAGGTCCTTGCCGTGAATGGCGCGCAGGTCGTCGACGCTGCCCATCATGTCCTTGCGCGAGGAGCGCAAGCCCGGCATCTGGAACTGGTCGGACGCTTCCTCCGCCGCGTATTGCGGCGTCATGCGGTAGGCCCGTTCCGACAGGATGACATCGCGTTCGCGGTTCACGGCGTCTTCCGAAAACTGCGCGCCGTCGGCCACGGTTCTCAGCCAATTGAAGGCGAGTGTCAGCGAGGCGTCGTTGTTGGACGGCAGGTCCAGGCGATATTGCGTGTAGAACAGGGTGGTGAACGCATTGACGTCGCGGCCGAACGAGACACCGGCATTGGCAAAGGCTTTTTCCGGGCCGGTCACGCGAGCGTTCTGCCCCCCGCTGAACGCCATGTGCTCAAGAAAATGCGCCACGCCGTACTCGCCCGGATTCTCCTCGAAGCTGCCGACATCGACGGCCAGCCGGAGCGACACTCCTCCCGCCGGCGTGGGGTTCTTCATAATCGCGTAGCGCATGCCGTTCGGCAAAACGCCCAGATGGACATTGGGATCTGGCAGGATGGTGTTTTCGTCCGCTGCCTGCGCCGGCGCGGCAAAGCCCTGCGGCAGGCACGCGATCAACAACAGCGCGGCAAACGCCGCACCAATAACACACTCCCGACTCATTTATTGTTACACCCCCACCCTGCCTCGAATACTAGCCACAAATCCTGTTCGAAGGCGAGGCGCCCGGATTTCTGAGGGGGCAGGCCGGCAGTCGAGGCGCGCAGACCGCCCTCGACATCGCCGTGGCGACGGTCGACATTGGTAAATTCGGGGTGCGATCTGAGGAGAGAGAGCATGGCAGACCTGACGACCGTCGACGGCTACCACATGACATTCGACCCGTCGGCCGTCATTGCCGCAGCCGATCACGATGCCGGCACGGGCGCGGCAGTGACATGCATTTATGGACTCACCGCAGCTCAGGTGCACATCAGCGAGACCGTTGCGGGATTTTTGGCGCGTGTGGGCATCGCAGCGAATTTTGCGCAATTCACGCGCCCCAGCGGCTTTCCGGTGTGGGTGAATGCGAAGGCCGCCAGCCTCGTTCGCGCGCCGTTGCCGGGAGAATATGCGGCCGCCGTTCAGGCCGTCGTCAGTGTCGGAAGTCTCGCCCAGGGTGTGGAGGAGACTGTTGCGGCCGTGACGGCGGCACTCAAGGCGCATGGCGGCAATTTCTGAAACACCAGGCGCCACCGGCGGTTGTGGTTCCGGCCACCGTTGCGCGCGCCGCACTCCCAATTGTGCCGCGCCAAACGCAACGGCAGCGCCCGGACCGATCCGGACGCTGCCTCAAGTCCCGAACGGGTCTGCGGATGAGTTTCAGTTCACTTCCATTTCGGGAAAGCCACGAACGCGTAAATGGCGCCGCTCGCCTTGTCCTGCGCTTCGCCGGT
>JBEKLN010000038.1:0-41079 GCA_050010175.1 Rhizomicrobium sp. | reverse complement strand
ATGATGGCGATCACGCACAGCGCAAGTAGCGTGATCTCCTGCCAGATCATGCGCATGGCCTGGCGGACATCGGCGGGGTTTTCGCATTTGGGCGTGCGCAGGAACGCCTGTTTCGACGTGAAGACGCCCATGATGACGGCCTTGCCGACGGTGTGAGTCAGCGCAAGTCCCGCAACCGATGCGGCAACAGCGCCGACGACGCCGGATCCGACCTTCTGCGGATGCAGGAGCAGCGTCTTGAGCGACTTGGCAATGAACAGCGCAATCGCGGCGGCCGACAGCGCCGCCATGGGCACATCGAAATGCATCGGCGCGAGCGACATCAGAAATGTCCAGACCAGCGCGAAGCCGGTAACGATGAGACCCATGCCGTCAGACCACCAGGGCAGCCATCCCGACAGGAACTGGTAACGTTGGGCCCAGTTCAATCTGGTCTGGCCGAAGAAAATCGCGCCGGCGTGCCGCTTGGTGATCTGCATGGCGCCATAGACCCAGCGATAGCGCTGGCTCATGAAGGCGGCGAGCGTATCGGGCGTCAGCCCCTTGCCCATGCTCTCGGGAATGTAGGCGGCGCTGTAACCGTTCTCGAACAGCTTGAGGCCGAGCTCCGTATCTTCGGTGATGCACCACGGACTCCACGCGTCGACCCTTTCGAGTACGTCCTTCTTCACGACCATCATCGTGCCGTGCTGGATGATGGCATCGTGCTCGTTCCGCTCAACCATGCCGATATGGAAGAAACCGCGATACTCCTCGTAGCACATCGACTTGAAGATGCTGGCATGCGCGTCGCGGTAATCCTGCGGGCCCTGCACCAGCGCCACGCCCGGAGAGGCGAAATATGGAAGCGCACGCCGCAACCAGAACGGCTCGACCTGATAGTCGCTGTCGATCACAGCGACGTATTGCGCCTTCGGATCTGTGAGCCTCAGCGCTTCGTTCAACGCGCCCGCCTTGAAGCCCTCGACGTTGTCGAGGTGGAAAAAACGGAAGCGCGGACCAAGCGTTGCGCAATGACCTTCGACGGGCCGCCACACCGCCGGATCGCGCGTGTTATTGTCGAGCAGAATGACCTCGAAATCGTCGTAGTCGAGGCGCGCCAGCGCATCCAGCGTTTCGATCACCATTTCCGGCGGCTCGTTGTAGCACGGCACGTGGATCGAAACGTGCGGCTGGGTTTCGGGAATGGCCGCCAGAAGATTGCGCCGATCGATGCGCCAGAGGCTCGCGGCCAGTTCCACGCCTTCGGTAAGGATGATCGCCGCGGCGAAGAACACCAGCGGAATCATCGCCAGCGTCATCGCGACGTCGCCGGGGTCGATGTATTGAAGCGCGCCCGCGTCGAACAGGAACAGCAACCCGGTCGACACCATCCCCACCAGAGCGCCCATCACCAGATAGCCCGGCTGGCGAACACGCGGCATCTGCACCAGAATCAACAAACCCAAAATCAGCGAGATCAGCGCGCCGCCGAGCGCATAGTTGCGCCATTCCGGGAACGATCGGAGCATGCCGGCGAAGGGGAATTTCGGATTGCCGCTCGCGTCGAACAGCCCCCAATAGGCGCCGACCGTGCCTTCCTCGCGGCCCTTCCACGGCTGATCATAGGCTTCGATGATGTAGTAGTCGTAGCCCTTCTCGAGCGCGAGCTTGACGAAGTTGCGCACGTAGTAGGCTTCGTTGGAAAGCGACGCTTCCGACAGCTTGTGCGTGCGTCCCTGCGATGGCCAGCCGGTTTCGCCGATGACGATGAGCTTGTCGGGAAATTCCTGCTGAACGAGGTCGTACCATTTGGGCAGCGATTTCAGCGCATATTTCACCGGCACGCCTTCCCAATAGGGCAAAAGGTGCACGGTGACGAAATCGACATTCTGTCCGAGGTCGGGATTGAGCAGCCATGCCGACCACGGTTCGGCCGTCGAAACCTTGATCCGGTTCGGCAGCGCATCGCGCACGCGCTTGATGTAGTCGTTGAGCTGGTCGACGCTGACATAGCCGAACTGGATCGCTTCGTTGCCGACGATGACGCGATCGATGACGCGGCGATTGTTCAGTGCGACCTGGATACCTTTTTCGACTTCCCGCTCATTGGCGTCGAGATCGGGCCCGATGGCGATGCCCAGCGTGACGGTCAGTCCATAACGCCGCGCGATTTCCGGAACCCGGTCGAGCCCGTTGCCGACGGAATAGGTGCGCACATGCCCCGTGATCTGGGCGATCTGCGCCATGTCGCGATCGATCTGCTCGGGCGACGTGAACTCGTGATCCTTCTGGGTGAACAGATGGCTCGGTGTATAGGAAATGCCGCGCACCTGGCCGTCCCAGTCGGGCGCAATGACGGCGTAATCGCGGCTCGCCCAGAACAGGGCGCTGGCGCCGACGACCAGAAAAAGCGCGATTGCGATGCGAACGGCGCCACCGCCGGTCCGCCGCAGACCCGAAAACATGGACTTCTAGACTCCTGCCTGGCCGGAACTCTAACGCTGCAGCCGGGCTCTGGGTGTCGTCAGATGATCCTATCAGGCTCGACCGAAGACGCGCGGGGTTTCCCTGCCGCACCCCGAGAGGCCAAACCCTATTGCGATCCGCCGTTCTGATCCTGATCCTGTTCGTCCTTCTTGGGCGGCGTCACCTTGACCAGTTCCAGGTCGAACACCAGCGTCTGGTTGGGTGGGATCGCGCCATCACCCGCTCCCCTGTTGCCGTACCCGAGATTGGGCGGAATGACGATCTGCCAATGGTCACCTTCGCGCATCAATTCCAGCGCTTCGGTCCAGCCCGGAATAAGCTGGTTGGCAACGAAGGTCGCCGGCAGTCCGGCTTCTGTCGCATCGAACCGGGTGCCGTTGATGAGCGTGCCGGTGTAATAGACGGTCACCGAGTCGACCGAGGCTGGCCGCTTGCCGTAGCCGCTGGTGAGGATTCGGTACTGCAGGCCGCTCGGGCGCACAACGACGCCGGGCTTCTGGGAATTGGCCGCGAGGAAGGCCGCGTTGGCCTGGGCACTGAGGGAACTGTCAGCCGCATGGGCCGACGCGGCGAAGAGAGTGAATCCAGCGACGACGAATGCACCGAGGCGCGACATGGCGTGATGTCTCCCTTGTGATGGCGATCTGGCGTGCCGGATACGGTCCGGCCGTGGCGAATCTGAGGCAACTGCCCCGCCGGCACAATGGAGCGAATTCGCGCTCAAGTCATTCTGCTCCGCGCGATTTTGGCCTGAGCATCCGGCCGAGCCACGAGCGGCGGGGAGCCGGCTTACCGAGTGAGGTACCGATGGCACCGCGCGTCTCGGGTGCTGCCTGCGGCACCGCGCGCGTCGGCGATGGCGAGAAATCGAACGCCACGCCAGGCATGGCGGGCGACGGCATGACGGCGGAAATGGGCTGAATATCGAGCCGGGGGCCGATGCCCTGAGTCATGAAATTGCGTGCCCATTCCTCATCGGGACTGACCGCGGCGTGCACGTAATCGGTCGACACCGTACCACCTTGATTCTCGGCGATCTGACGGGCCTTGAGCTCCCTCGCAAGACCGTCGAACCGCGCCGCTCCCTCGGCAAGTGCACTGCGTGCGGGCTTTTCGAACGGGGATTTCTCTGCGGACATGCCTTAGCCTCCACCCTGCTTCGACCACCACTGAAAGCCGTTTTCGCGACTGATGATCGCCACGTCCACGGCGCCGCCGACAGTTTCGCGATGCGCCATGATCCGCTTCTTGAAAATGTTCAGGCCGACGAGTTGGCTCGCGGTTTCGGCCAGCTCGGTGCGGGTGGCGATTTCGAGCACCCGCAGCACCGGATTGATGAAGGCCTGCTGCTGATAATCCGCCATCGCACGGTGGAACTGCTCCAGATATTTCGGCACGAAATCCCTCTGAAACCGTTCGCGAATCGAGTCCCGGGCCGGGGCGTCGATGTTGGGAACCGCGCCAACGACCTGCTCCACCAGCCCGTGCATCATCATGCGAAAGCCGCCGTAAAAGCGGCGCTCGAGGTTGAGATCGATGCCGCGAATGAAGGCGTTGGTGACTTCGCTGTCGGCGAATACCCGGATTTTCGACCGCACCTCGCCGTCGATGACGTCGGATGACGCCTCCATCCGCTTGGCGTAGCCACCGATAATTCCCGACACCAGCCAGGTGACGACGTTCGGATAGCGCTCTTCGGAGCCGAATCCGGCGAACACCAGGCCGGCAACATCTTCCAGGAACAAATCCTTGATGACGCAGAAGACCCCGATGTCCTTGAGCTTCTGGGTGGTCTGTTTGGACAGGCCGAACGGCGCGAAACCATAGGAGATCAACTCGTCGGCGGCCTCGCCGTACTGGGCGGCGACGGTCTGCCCGAAGTCCTTGGGAAAGCATGACAAATTGGCCCGCGGGCTGCCGTTCTCCCGGAACTGATAATCGCGCCACACCCGGTCGATGGCAGTGTCGAGGAGCTGCGCGTCGCTGACCTTTGCCCCATTGGGATCCGAACTGTCGCGGAAAAACTGCGCCAACTGAAAGACATAGCGGAAGACCGCTGCGAGCACCCGGCGGTATTCGTCGCGGTAGCGCTCCTTCGGGAAGAAGGCGTCGAGCCCGTCCAGCATGCCGGTAAACCCGTTCGCATAATCGCGGACGGTCGCAAGTCCTTGGGATTGCACCTTTTTCTGATAGTGCTCGATCAGATGTTCCCAGGGGTGCCCCATCAGGTCGGCCAGGCCGAAGAACATCAGTCCGACGGGTTTTCCCTCGATGAGGTTGAACAGCTTGCGCTGTTCGTTGCGCACCACGACGGTGCCGCCGTCGATCAAAGTCACCGCGGAATCGGCGGCAAGCGCCACTGCGCGCTGATTCATCACCGCGATTTCGGATGTCATCGCCGACCCGTCCGCTACCCCAATTTGACGCTCACAATGGCACAGAGACGCGCGCTTCGGGAGGGGAGCTTGGCGATGTTGTTAATTGCGTGCTGGAACAGCCCGGATGTCGCCTTCGTGACACGTTCTTGACCCGTTTCAGGTGCGGTTCATGTCGCCTGCGATGTCCGGCGCGTGGCGCATGATGGTCCGGCTGGCGTCGTGTCATGTCGCATTGATGACTCATGGTTTCACACGCGTCTGTGCGGGATTGCCGACGCACGCGACGCGGCACAGACACCCGCCTGCATCTTCGGCATTCTCCAGCGTGGCCCACGTGATTTCGCGCGCGCTTCCCGGCAAGCTCACCCGATCACAGGGAGTGGGGTCGATGGGCCAGCTGGTATCGATGTTCGTGATCATCTTCATCGCCGAACTCGGCGACAAGACGCAGCTCGCCACCATGCTGTTTGCATCCGAGAACAAGGCATCGCCGCTCATGGTGTTCGCCGCGTCGGCATCGGCGCTCACGCTCGGCGCAGCGCTGTCGGTGGCGGTCGGCGCCTATGGCGGACGCTTTCTCGAACACGTGCCGATGAAACTGATCGCCGGCATCGGCTTCATCGTCATCGGCGTGTGGTCGATCGCACAGCATTACCGCGGCGCGTGACGCGCAGGCGCGGATTCGCCGGAACCGCGAGGCGGAACGGCGAGACCACGAGCCGCGTGATCGATGTCACGCCGCCGGCCGGAGGGTTCACGCTCATTGAACGCAAAGGTTGCAAAGCGAGCGCGGAACGGCTCACGGGAATGCCCGGAAGACATAAGCACTCGCCCTCCATCGGCGCGCCGCGTCCCCGCTACTCCCAGGACCGGACGGGCAAAAATCGGACAAAATTTTAACGGGTTCGGAAAGAACACACCTTAGAATTACATCATCAAGACTTCGCGTTGATTGAGTTGATGACCGGAGGGGCGGACGTCGACCGTGTCAGGGGACATACAAAACAGAATCGGGTTCCGCCGGCGCGCCAGGCCCTTTGTCGCGTTCTTCGTGGCCGCGCAGATCCTCATGCTGTGCGTGGGCATGACCGGCCTGGAATGCATCGACATCCTGCGCGCCTACGCTGCCGGCGAAGCGCGCTGGTCGCGCGCGGGCAAGGAAGCGATCATCGATCTCGACCAGTATTTCCAGACGCGCGACGCAAAACGCTTCGCCGATTTCGAACGCAACCTTTCCGTGATGACCGGCGACCGTGCGGCGCGCATGGCGCTCGAACGAACACCGCGGGACATCGCCGCCGCAGAACGCGGATTTCTGCAGGGCGAGAACGACGCGCGCGACGTTTCGGCTATGGCGTGGGGTTTTGTCTGGTTTCATAACGTGCCGGCGTTCGCGCGCTCGATCGACATCTGGCGCAATACGGACGTGAGGGTTGCCGCGCTTCGGCAGACCGGCGAGGACGTCCGCACGCTCGGCCTTCACCACGGCACACAGCCCCAGTGGGACGCGCTCCGATCGCGCATGCTGTCGCTCGACCATAGCCTGACTTCGCTCGCAGCCGCCTATTCGGTGAGCATGGGCCATGCATCGCGGCTGGCGAAAGGCATTGTCGCCGCCATCTACTGCGCGATGGCCGCGCTGACGTGCGCTTTCTTCGTTTGGCGCATGAACCGCATGGTGAACGACGGCGACCACGCGGAGAATCGCGTGATCGAACACCAGCAGCGGTTGACCGATTTCGTGTCGCTCGCATCCGACTGGTTTTGCGAGCTGGACGCGCAGATGCGCGTGTCGTTCGTGTCGGCGAACTTCGAAGCACCCGATTTGCCGGAGCAGTCGCAACTGATCGGACAATATTGGCTCGACGCGCTCGGAGCGGCCGGACTCGAGCTGGACGGCCACGACGCGGAGCGCGAACTGACCGCACTGCTCCGCGGGCACACTCCGTTTCAAGACCGGCACGTCAAGCGGATTCCGTCCGACGGGAGGGTTCGCTACTGGTCGGTTGCAGGACGCCCGCGCGAGATCGGCGGCCGTTTCACGGGTTACAGGATTTCGGCGACGGATATCACGGCATTCGTCGACACGCAGATCCGCCTCGCCGCTGCGCGCGACGAAGCGGAACGCGCCAACCGCGCCAAATCCGCATTCGTCGCCAACATGGGCCACGAGCTGCGCACGCCCCTGAACGCCATCCTCGGGTTCTCGGAGCTTATCGAACGCCAGCACTTCGGCGACGTAGGCAATCCGCATTACCTTGAATACGCACGCGACATCGGCACGGCGGGTCAACATCTGCTCTCCATCATCAACGGACTTCTCGATCACGCCCGCATCGAAAGCGGCAAGCTTCAGCTGCACGAACAGGCCTTCGATCTCGCCGAAGCGATCCGCGCGGTGGAACTGTTGTGCGGGAACACGGCGGCCAAGAATAGTGTGCAGCTCATGCTCGAGTTGCCGCCCGATCTTCCGCCGATATTCGCCGACGAATTGCGCATCCGGCAGAGCCTGATCAATCTCGTATCGAACGCCGTGAAGTTCTCCCCCGGCGGTATGGTCGAGATCAGCGCGTCATGCGCCGGCACCATCGTCATCGCGGTGCGCGACACCGGCATCGGAATGACCCGGGAGGAACTCGATCATGCGCTGGAACCGTTCGGCCAGGTCGACAACGGACTCAACCGCAAATTCGAAGGCACCGGCCTTGGATTGCCGCTGACCAAGGGACTCATCGCCCTGCACGGCGGCACGCTCACGATCGACAGTGCGCCGGCGAAAGGCACGCGTGTCACCATCACCCTGCCCTCCAGCCGCATCGTCACTGAGACCGCCGCAGCGGTCGCGTAAGATCACCGCATTCGCGGCGCGACAACAAAAATAACTCACGCGGAGCGAGGGAGACGCGGAGAAAGACCGTGGCTTCGGCAGCATCATGCCGTTGATTTCCTGCCGGATCGAGGGTCGCTCTTTTTGGCGCGCCTTGCGCGCCGATGAATCACAAGCTGAATCGGGACCACGAAGATGGTCCCATCTGACACGACTCTCCGCGCCTCCGCGTGCAAAGCGTTGGGATGGTGCCGCAGCCATGTTCCTTGACGTTTTCCTCTGCTAGTCTCATCGCCAGAGCGTTCGGGCGTCACAGATACATTCAAGGGGGATCACATGCAGATTCATTCGGCTATTGCGCGGGCCGGCTTCCTCGTTGTGCTGGCTTCGGCGACGCATGCCTTCGCAGGTCCCGTCACGGACGGTGTGCCGCCGCGCGACATCACCGATCCGCACTCGATTGCATCGCAGACGCTCCCCGGCGCCACGCCCGCGCCGATCGACGACCTGTTCTATACCCGCGGCGGCCTCGATGCGGCGTGGCTGCCCGACGGCAAATCCATCGTCGTCTCCACCAACATCACCGGCCGCTACAATCTGTGGCTCGTGCCGGCCGATGGCGGCTTTCCGCAACAGCTGACCCAATCCGACGACCGCCAGTCCGGCCTCACCGCGTCGCCCGACGGCAAATGGATCGTGTTCCAGTCCGATCACGGCGGCGCCGAGGTCTACGATCTCTATGCCGTGCCCGCGGCCGGCGGCGCGGTGGTCGATCTCACCAACACGGACGACATCGACGAACAGGGTCCGGCCTTTTCGCCCGACGGCAAGCTCATCTCGTTCGCGCGACGGCTGAAAGCAGAACCCTCCTACAACATCGCCGTGATGGATTTTGCCACGCGCACCGTGCGCGAGCTGACGCATGAAACCGCGAAAGATCACGCGTGGTTTCCTGCCGCCTTCAGCCATGACGGCAGGACGCTGCTCGTCAATCGCACCGACTTCACCGGCAGCGAAAGCCAGGCGTTCACCATCGACATTGTCAGCGGCAAGGCGACCGCGCTCACCGCTGCAGGCACGTACAATGCGGCGACCGACATCTCCGCCGACGGCCGCAGGATCGAACTCATCACGCAGACGGACGCCGGCACCAAGCAGGCCGCACTTCTCGATCTGCACGACAAGTCCGTGCACCTCCTGAAGCCCGATGCGTGGGAACAGGGCGGCGGCAATTTCTCGCGCGACGGACGCACGCTCATTTTCAGCAGCAATGCCGACGGCCAGACGACGCTTCTCTCCTATGACATCGCGAGCGGAACAACCGCGCCGCTGCCGCTTCCCGGCGGCGTCAACGGGCTCGCCAGCGGCGATCAGTCGAGTTTCTCGCCCGACGGCAGCCGCCTGCTCGTCGAGCATCAGGCAAGCAACACGCCGTTCGACTACTGGACCGTCGATGTGAAGACCGGCAGCGCCGCACCGCTGACCCGGTTGAGCCTGGCGAGCATTGACCCTTCGCGCCTGCCGAAAGCGCAGATCGTGCACTACAAAAGCGCAGACGGCACGGTGATCAGCGCGCTTCTCTGGGTGCCGTTCAATCTGGCGCGGGACGGCAAGGCGCCCGGCGTGGTGCTGCCGCATGGCGGACCGACGGGACAAACCGTCGACACGTTCAACCGCACGGCGATCGCGCTCGCCAGCCGCGGCTTTGCCTGCATTGCGCCCAACGTGCGCGGCTCGACGGGTTACGGCAAGGCGTTCGAAGACGCCAACCGCCGGGATCTCGGCGGCGGCGATCTCGACGACGAAGTTGCCGGCGCACAGTTCATGGCGGCGACCGGTTACGTGAATGCGAAGAAGATCGGCATCACCGGCGGCTCCTACGGCGGCTACATGACGCTGATGGCGGTGGCGAAAACGCCCACGCTGTGGGCCGCGGGCGTGGAGCAATACGGCATCATCGACTGGCAGGCGATGATGCTGCGCGAAGACGCGACGTTGCAGCAATACGAGCGCGGGCTGATCGGCGATCCGGTGAAGGACAAGGACATCTACACCAAGACGAGCCCGCTCACTTACATGGAGAACGAGACGGCGCCACTCCTCGTTCTCCAGGGCGACAACGATCCGCGCGTGCCGAAAGACCAGGCCGAGAAAGTGATCGCGGTTCTGAAGGCGAACCACCGCACGGTGGACGCCCACTTCTACCCGGGCGAAGGCCACGGCTTCGCCAAGCGCGAGGATCAGATCGACGCGCTGCAGAGGACGGTGGCGTGGCTGGAGAAGTGGTTGAAGTGAGGGGGGAGCGGGCGGAAACGGCGTAACGAACTCTCCTCACGCTGAGCCTGTCGAAGCGTGCTGCCAGGGCCCGTATCACTCACGATGCACGGTGGCTCAAGGAAACATTGCTCGTGTCGCGGCATTATCGCGGCCCTGAGTCCGGCCGATCAACTTCATTCTGTTCGATTCGTCTCGCCAGCTCGCGTTGGATCGCATTGGCCTCGTCTCTTGCATTCAGTGCCTCCTTGCGGCGGTCAAAATTGACGAACCTGTTGCTAAGACTATTCAAAGACGCCGCCAAATCGGGCAGGAAGGCGTTGCGGTTCTTGGCTACTAGCTCCCGATAGAGCGTGACCGCCGCCTCGCTAGCCCTGAGCGCCTCTTTGCGGCAACCGAGGCTGGCGAGCCTATTGCCCAGGCTATTCAACGACGATGCCAAATCAGGCAGGACCGCGTCGCGGTTCTTCGCTGTCAGCTCACGCTGGATCGCCACGGCTTCCTCGGTCACCTGCAACGCCTCGTCGTGACGATCGTGTTTCGCCAGCGCGACACCAAGGCTGCTCAGCGACTTCGCCAAATCAGGACCGAAAGCTTCGGCGTTCTTCGCGGCGAACTCACGAAAGATTGTGACAGCTTCCTCGTTCACCCGTAGCGCGTCCTCGAAGCGGGCAAGGTTGAAGAGTATTGTGCCGAGGTTGTTCAGCGACCCCGCAAGATCTGGCATAAATCTGCCCCGATTCTTCGCTACCAACTCCCGCCGGATTGCGACGGTTTCTTCGCTCGCCTTCAATGCCTGCTCACGACGGCCGAGTTTGGAGAGCATTGTGCTCAGAGTGTTCAGCGACGACGCCAGTTCTGGGACAAAGGCGTCGCGGTTCTTCGCTGCCAGCTCACGAAAGTGCGTGGCGGTTTCCTCGCTCGCCCTTAGCGCCTCCTCGCGGCGGCCCACGGCAGACAGCCTATTGGCGAGGCTATTAAGTGACCTCGCCAAGTTCGGCAGAAAAGCGTCGCGATTCTTCTTTACCAGCTCGCGCCGGATCGCGACAGTTTCCTCGGCTGCCCTCAAAGCCTCCGCGGGACGTCCCATATTCGCGAGCCTGATGCTAAGGTTATTCAGCGACATCGCCAGATCGGGCACGAAGGCGTCGTGGTCCTTCGTCGCCAGTTCGCGCCCGACCGCGACAGTTTCCTCGCTTGCCTTCAGCGCCTCCTCGCGGCGGCCAAGGTTGGAGAGCATGGTACTGAGGTTGTTGAGCGACATCGCCAATTTGGGCAGGAATGCGTCCCGGTCCTTCGTTGCAAGCTCGCGCCGGATCGCGACACTTTCCTCGCTCGCATTCAATGCTTCTTCGTGGCGGTCGAGGAGGGAGAGCACGCTGCCGAGGTTGTGCAGCGACCCCGCCAAGTCGGGCAGAAAGGTGCTCCGGCCCTTGGCGGCTAGCTCGTGATAAAGCGTTACCGCTTCCTCGGCTATCTTCAGCGCCTCCTCGTAGTGGCGAAGACTAAAAAGTTCTCCGCCAAGATAGTACAGCGACGTCGCCAAGCCCAGCAGAGAGCCATCGCGGTCCTTCGCTGCCAGTTCGCGATAAAGCGTTACCGCTTCCTCGCTTGCCTTCGACGCCGCCGCATGGCGGCCAAGATCGAAAAGGCCCTTGCCATAGTAGTATAGCGACGACGCCAAATCTGGCAGAAAGGCATCGCGGTCTCTCGCTGCCAACTCGCGATAACGCGAAACCGTTTCCTCGTCTACCTTCAAATCCTGCTCGCCATCGCCGTCAATCCCTATAAGACCAGATTAGATTGTAGTGACAGCTTCTACAATTCCCCATCGATCACGGGCCAGCTTCATTCGTTCTCGGCGGTGAATGCGGTGGCGGGTAATACAATCCCCGCTCGATTGCTGGCCGTCCTCATTCGTTCTCGAGGCGCCGAGACGTTCAGGGTCAGAGTGGAAACTCGCTGCGTATTGGCTCCCGACGGCACGTAACGGAAGCGGCGACTGGCCAGTTTCCACTCTGACCCCGGACTCTTTTTCTACCCGGGCGAAGGCCACGGCTTCGCCAAGCGCGAGGATCAGATCGATGCGCTCGAGCGGACGGTGGCGTGGCTGGAGAAGTGGCTGAAGTGAGGGGGGCCGGCGTTCCATCGCAGGCCGGTTGTGGGAGATGCGTCTGCGGGGCAAGGATGGCATAGCCCGCGCCATTTATGTGACGGCGATTGGACAACGGGTTGTGATTGTTCGCGTGTTCGCGAAGAAGACCCAGAAGACGCCGCGCCGCGAAATTGAATTGGCGCTGAAACGCGCGAAGGACGTTCAATGACGAGAAAGATGATTTCCGCAGAACAGGTCTTTGCCGAATGGCGCAAGGATGCGGACTACCGCAAAGCCTATGCAGCCCTTGAGGATGAATTCGCGCTGGCCGCGGCCATGATCAAGGCGCGCGCCGGGGCTGGCCTCACCCAGGAACAGCTCGCGCGCAAGATGCACACGACCCAGGCGGTGATCGCCCGCCTCGAAAGCGGTCGGGTGAAGCCGTCGACGCGCACGCTCGAACGTCTTGCGTCGGCGACGGGCACCAAACTCCGAATTTCATTCGAGGCGGAAAAACGCAGGGGTTGAACTCCACGAGAGTTCCTACTCTGACCCCAGTTTTTACCAAGCGCGAGGATCAGATCGATGCGCTCGAGCGGACGGTGGCGTGGCTGGAGAAGTGGTTTGGCAAGATTGTAGTGACAGCTACTGCAATTCCCCGTCGATCGCTGGCCGCCTTCATTCATTCTCCATGCGCTGATCGCGTGAAGGATGTTGCACGGTCAGCACGATCACTTCGTCGCGCGCATCATCGATGGTGTAGTACACAAGGTAGCGATAGCGGCGGGTGATGATCTTGCGCACGCCTTCAACCGACTGTGCGCGGCCGATCAACGGAAATTGCGTCAGCATACTCAGAGAATCGAGAATCGACCCGCGGACTCTCTGCGCGGCGACAGGATTTTCCGCACGAATGGTATCTGCTATTTCGGCAATATCGCGTGTGGCTTGCGGCGTGAACCGAAGCCTCATGCGTCGAACTTGCGGAATGCCGCTTCAACTTCGGCTTCGTTCGCGTATTCATGGTGACGGGCCTGCGCCAGGCCTTCAAGAATGGCTCGAAGATTCGCAGGGTCCACGATTTCCGGAGCGCCGTCCTGTTCAGCCAGGTGCAGCATGGCGCGCGCGATCTCATCCTGATCGCCGGCAGGAAGCCGGCGCACCCTTTCGAGCGCTTCATCCATGAGCTTGGTCATTTCAAAAATATACTTCCGACCGACCGAGAATTCCAGCACCGGAATCGCGACTTGAGGCGTCTGACCCTGTGCGGGACGCGCGCGGTCCCGGTGGCCCTCACCCCATCCCGTGTGCCGGCGGAATGGCGCCGGGTGCGCCTTTCGGCATCCGGATAAGTTCGGCCGGCAGATCGTAACCGTGAATATCCTTTGGCGCCGGGATGCCCCTCGCGGCTGTTCTTTATCACCGAGGACGGCAGGTTGTGACTGCCGGCGGGCCCGCGTTCGCGGACCTGGACGTCACGATATCTCCGATCAAACGGGTGAGTTGCCCCGACGTGACGGTCCCGTTCGCGTCCGTCATAGCGAGAAGATGATGATTGGAATCCGACAACTTGAAGGCGGACAGCTTGAGATCGTAGTCCTTCATCCACGGATACGCATCGAACATCAGCTTCGAGTTGATCGTGGTCTTGAGAACGCCATCGAATATCCATTCCGCAATCTTGTTCAGGAATCCCACCCAGATATTGGGTGCGGTCGTTCTTATGTTCCCCAACTGGATTCCACACGCCTTCGTATCGTTGTCGCACAGGGGAACGATGGGAATTTCAAGATCGGAGAACTCATATTTTCCCGGCAGAGTGATAATGCCGAAGGCGCAAGGTGCGTGGATCGTTCCGGTCAACTGAACCACGCCCGTATCATGGGTTTGATCGTAGGCTATCGATACCTTCGAAAACTCGGCGGGTACGTTACCCAGAGCAAGGTTGCCGCACCCGTCCATCTTGCGACTGTTTGCCAGGATTGTCGCGATCTTGCCGCGAAGATCGCTGAGATCGGTCGACACGTGGGCGTTCAGAATGATCCTTTGGTATCCGCCCGTCACGTTCAGAAGCAGCGTCACAGGAAAATTGACTGTCGTTCCGACGATGGCCTGCTGAATGGGAATGGGCCCAATCGTAACGACCGGAGGACCAGCCGGTTGTTGGGCACGCGCGGCCGACAACCCCATCGCCAATGCAAATACGACGAGAAATACGTTGCGCATGGCGCAGCCCCCCAATTCAGCATCGCTGCTGCGTTCGCGCAGCGCGTTCGCCCGACCGACGCACAGGCCCCAAAACAAAAATCGTGCAAAATCAAATATAAAGAGCGCATTCGGCATTCCGGAGAATGCTCTGAAGTATTCTTATAACATAAATAGACTGAATCGCACAAATGATGGGACGACTACCCGCAGGCGCACACGATTGGAGCCGCATTGCTCAGGTTCCGCAGGACCGGCGATAAATGCTGCGACGCGATGCATATCCCGACAGCGGCAGCGGTCCATCAGAGATCGCGTGCCGCGACGCATTCACCCCGCTGCAGCCGTGTGAACGCCGAGGTGTGCCGCGGTCTCCGCACACCGGACATGCGCGCTTCCGGCGCCATAATTCGTACACGGAAGGTTTCATTTGCACCGTCTGCCAGGCTGTGATGCAATCGCGTCCGCGCATCTCGCGCACGACGCTCTTTGACAGTGTGAATCGAACGATCGCCGGCGAAACAGCGCCGGCTTTGTCGTCTCGTGGAAAATACGGCATGTCCGGTATCTTCACAAACCGCATCGCTGTTCTTTCGCTGATACGCCGCTGTTCCCGCGGGCAGCGATTTTCCCAAGCGACTGATTGCAAAACGAAATCCGGGATACGTCGGCGCGTCCGGTTTTTCCGCTGTATTTTGCCCCTGTTCATGCCGCTGTTCGCGGCTGTTCGGCGAACTCAGGCGCCGCCATCCGGCGCGCCGCTGCGGATCATTTCGCAATTCTGCAGCCGGCGCAGAGACAGCATTTGCCACGTGCAGCACGATCGCGCGATCCCGACATCTGCGCGGCAATCATTCGACAGAAATATTTGCGAAGGCCGCTCTCCACGATTCACAAAACGCAAATGTCCCGACCGGGCTTCGGCAATTTTTTCCCGGATCAAACGATCTCCGAGGAACAGCGACTGCGTAAAGCCGTTTTCCATCTGACCGCTGCAAGAGCGCCGCAGGCAGTCATTGCCGGTCAGTAGAAAACCATCACGAAAGGAAAGAGCCATGTCTTCGACGTGGATGACGAAGCTATGCCTGATGGCGAGTGCCTCGGCACTGGGCGCCGTTTTGATCGCCGGTGCCGCATCTGCACATGGCGGAAGCGCGGGCGGATTTGGGGGCGGAATGGGGAGCGCGCCACCGCCGCCCCACGTCCGGCCGTCCGCTCCGATCCCAGTCGTGGATCCGCCGGCGGGTCAGACGGACATCGCAACGCATACCCCGGCCCCGATACCCTCGACGCCGTCGGCTACAGCGCCGTCTCCCACTCCACCACCGTCCGTGCCGCCCCGGCGGCCGATCGAGCCGCCCGTACCGCCTCCGACGAAATAAGCGATCGTTTGGCGGGAGTTCAACCGGGCCCACTGCACCGCCTTCGTCTCGTGACCCGCGGTTGCGAACGAAGGCGGTCTGCGCGGGTCGGGCCGCGTGTTCCGGTGCGCGGGCCTACGACATCAGTTTCGCGTCCGCGAGGAACGACAGGATCGCGTCGTTGAACAGTTCCGGCTGGTCGATGTTGGCGGCATGGCCGGCGTCGGGGATGACCAACTTCTTCGCGCCCGGAATTTTCGCGGCCATGTAATCGCTGGCCTTGAGGAACGGCTCGTCTCTCGCCCCGACCACGACCAGCGACGGCACAGCGATCTCCGGCAGCGAATTGATCACGCGCGCATCGCGCTGGGCGAGCATGCCGCGCGCGGCATTGGCAAGTCCCTTCGCGCTGGTATGCGGTGCCTCTCGCTGCTCCGCGCCGCCTTTGGCGAGACGCGCCAGGCCGTCGCTCTCCCACTTCTCGCCCGTCATCCGCGCACGTTCGTTCCAGCCTTCGCGCGCCTCGTCGTTCTTGAAGCCGGGACCGGTGTCGATGATGAGAAGCGCGCGCGTACGGGTTGGATGCGTCAGATGGAAGGCGAGGCTCATATAGCCGCCGAGCGACAGCCCGCCGATGATCGCGCTTTCGGCGCCAACCGCCTCGAGCAGCGCCGCCATGTCGGCGACGGTGGCTTCTTCAGAATACAGCGCGGGGTTGTCCGGCGAGGCGCTGCGGCCATGGCCGCGCATGTCCCAGGTGATGAGCCTGACGTGCTTTGCGAACGGCGCGACCTGCCCCGCCCACATATGCGAGGAAGCGCCATAACCGTGCGTCAGCAGCAGCGCGGGGCCTTCACCGTGCACGTCGTAGTAAAGTTCGACACCGTTGCGATTGAGATGGGGCATGGTTTATTTCCTGGGATGGGAGAGTTTGCTGAGGTTCACCACGGAGATCGCGGAGATCACGGAGATGGATTCGATTGCGGAACATCGAGCGGATCCTTGATATCTCCGCAACCGTCATTGCGCGCATTCGCGCGCAGGGTTTTTTTCTCCGTGATCTCCGTGTCTCCGTGGTGCAATGTCTACGTTCCCGTGAAATTGCCTGCGCGGCGTTCGGCCACGGCGCGGACGCCTTCGCGGAAGTCGTTCGTCCTGCGCAACACCGCCTGTTCGGCATGTTCGCGATCGGTCTGCGCTTTCACTTTCGCGGCAAGATCGGCGCGCAGGGTGGCGCGGGTGGCGATCAAGGCCAATGGTGCATTCTCGGCGATCTCATGCGCGAGTTTCATCGCCGCGGCGCGCAGCTCTGCAAGCGGCGCGATCTCGTCGACGAGACCCCATGCCAGCGCGTCTTCCGCCTTGATCCGCCGGCCGGTAAGACACATCAGCGCCGCTTTCTGTTCGCCCACCACGCGCGGCAAGGTATGCGTGATGCCGAAGCCGGGATGAAAGCCGAGCTTGACGAAATTGGCGACGAAGCGGGCTTCCGGCGCTGCGACACGGAAATCCGCCACCAGCGCAAGACCGAGGCCCGCTCCCACCGCAGCCCCCTGCACGGCGGCGACGATCGGCTTCTTCACCGAGAACAATCTGATCGCTTCGCGATAGAGCAATCCCGTTCCGTCCTGTTCGCCGCCGCCCAGCGGCGTGTCGGAGGCGAAATCCGCGCCGGCGCAGAACGCCTTTCCCGCAGTCGCCAGCACGGAGCAGCGCACCTCGCGCGCCTCGTCGAGCGCAAACAGCGCATCGGCCAGCCCGCGCATCAGTTCGACCGTCACATGATTGTTCGGCGGCCGGTCGATCTCGACGACGGCGACGTGGCCATGATGGGTGACGGAGATTTCGGAGTGATCTTCAGTCATTCTCTAATTCCTCGATGATTGTGCAAACTGGCTCCTCCCCCGCTCGGCTGTCGCTGCGCAGAGGAGGCCCCACTACCTCTTCGCCCCCAGAAGATTGCGCGCCACCACCCATTTATGCACTTCCGTCGGTCCGTCATAGATGCGCATGGTGCGTATCTTGGACGCCATCAGCTGCAGCGGTATCTCCTTCGTCATCCCCATGGCGCCGAAGGTCTGCATGGCGCGGTCGACGACCTCCCATGCCATCTCGGTGGCATAGGCCTTGATCATGGAAATCTCCAGCCGCACGTCGCGGCCCTGATCGAGTTTCCAGGCGCAATCGTAGGTCATCAGCCGCGCGGCGTGGATGCGCGTGGCGGCATCGGCCACCCACCATTGAATCGCCTGCCGCTCCGACAGAGGCTGCCCGAACGTGACGCGCTGCGGCGCGAACTCGCACATCATGTCGAGCGCACGCTGCGCCATGCCGACGGACCATGCGGCCATCTGCACGCGGCGCGTGCCGAGTCTCAATTGCATCGGCGCGAAACCCTGCCCTTCGGTGCCCAGCAGCTTCCAGCCTTCCACGCGGCAATCCTCCAGCGCCACTTCATAGGTTGCCGCACCGCCGATCATGGGAATACGGCGCAGCACGTTGAAGCCCTTCGTGCCCTTGTCGACGAGAAAGGCCGAGATGCCGCCGCGCGCGCGCTTGTCCTTATCCGTGATCGCCATGACGATGGTGAAATCCGCTTCCGCGGCACGGCTTGTCCATATCTTGCGGCCGTTCAGCACCCAGTCGTCGCCGTCGCGTTCGGCGCGTGTCGTCATGGCGGCGGGATCGGCGCCTGCGCCCGGCTCGGAAATGCCGATGGCCGAAATCGTTTCGCCCCGAACGTAAGGTGCGAGATAAATCTCGCGCTGCCGCGGCGTCACCGTCGCCATCAGCATGCGCAGGTTCGGCGAATCCGGCGGCAAGGTATAGGGCGTGATGGAATAGGCGATCTCTTCGTTGACACCGACCATGGCGACATTGGGCAGGTCCATGCCGCCGACGTCCTTCGGCGCATCGAGGCCCCACAGCCCGAGCGTGCGCGAAACCTCGTCGATGCGCTTGTGTTCCGCAACCCCGATGCCGAGCCCCTTGCCTTCGGCCTCGCGCTGCAGAACGTCGCGTTCCAGCGGCATCAACTCGTCGCGCACGAATTTGTGGACGAGGTCTTTCAGCATGCGGTCTTCTTCGGACAGCTCGAATTCCATCGTTTACTCCCGGGCATGGAATGGCGTTTCGGACCGAGAATGCGCCCACCGCGCAACCCGCTGCAAGCGCGGCGGCCGCGTCTGCTACCATCGCCGGCATGAAGAGCTTCGCGGCGGCATTGAAAGGCGGCGACCGGCGGTCCATCGGCCGGGCGGACAACGTCGTCGCGGCCGTTCGGAACGAGCCGGAGCGATTCGAGGAATTATGGGCGTGCCTCGCCGATGCCGATCCGCTCGTGCGCATGCGTGCCGCCGATGCGCTCGAGAAGCTGAGCCGCGAAGACGCCGCCCGGTTCGGCAAACGCAAAAAGGAATTGCTGTCGGGGCGGCTTGACGACGGCACGGCGGAAGTCCGCTGGCACCCG
Organism: Rhizomicrobium sp.; assembly: GCA_050010175.1. Lineage (GTDB taxonomy): Bacteria > Pseudomonadota > Alphaproteobacteria > Micropepsales > Micropepsaceae > Rhizomicrobium. The sequence continues at coordinate 22,001 of JBEKLN010000038.1, read as the reverse complement.
ATTGCCATCGAGGCGCGGCTTGCGCTGACGGCAACAGACGCTGCAGTTCTTGTGCGCAAGTGCGACCACTATCTGCGTCATGATGATAGCCGGATCGTGAGAGTCATGGCCTTGCAGGCTGCGCACGATGTCGCATCGAGATTTCCCGATCTTGTGAAGGATCTCACCGCCATGCTGGATTTCGCCCGCGCGGCGCCATGGTCCTCGTTAAGAGCCCGGGCAAGGAAGCTCGACGTTCGGCAACAAGGCGAGGGCAAATGACTCAGATGTTCCAGACTCCGAACTTCCTCGACTGTGCACTTGTCGCGATTCTCGTTGTGGCAGTCCCCTCGGTTCAGATACGCGCGAGCCTGCGTGCCCCCCGCGCCGAACGGACACCCTTGCAGCGACTTCTCCGCACGGCGGTGTTTGTGGGCGTTCCGTTATTGCTGCTGGCGGTGGATTGGATCGCCAGCGGGCGCAGCGCCGCAGCGCTCGGGCTCGGCATTCCGGCTCGACTGCGCGGAGAGATCGGACCGGGCTCGCTGTCGTGGCACTGGCGAGTGCGATGCCGTGGCCATTGCCGAAAGGCGCCAAGCTCGAACACGCGCGCGCGCAGATGCAAAGCGCGGGGCTGCTGGTTCGCGATGCCGCTCAGTTCGGTGCGTTCGTTCCCACCGCCCTGCTGGTCGGATGCGGCGCGGAAATTTTCTTCCGAGGATTTCTTCTGTGGGTGTTCTCGCCCATCGCCGGGGTTGCCGTTGCCGTCGTGATTGCAGGATTGGCGTATGGACTGGGGCATGGATTTACCTCCCGCCGGCAACTCATCGGCAGCATCGTCTCCGCGTTCGTCTTCACCATCGCCTACGCGGTCACGGCAAGCCTGTGGTGGCTCATGCTCATCCATGCAGGCTTCGCCCTACAGGGCTCCCTGATGGGATGGAGGATTTCCCGCGCGCAACCCGCATGGGTTTCGCGCATTTGCCTAATGAGAGGCCCCCGGCGTAAGCTGCACACGGAGAGGCAGTACACTTTCATGGGTATTCCGATGAAGCGAGTGTTCACCGGTCTTGCGATTGCCGGACTTGCCGCGCTGATGGCGGGTTGCGTTTATTATCCTCACGGCCCGTATGGGCCCGGTTACGGCCCTGCACCTCCACCGGGGAGTTACGGTCCGCCGCCAGGCGATCAGGGCCCGCCGCCGGGGGACTACGGACCGCCACCAGGGCAACAACCTCCGCCGGGGTACGGGCCTCAAGGCGGCGGCTACGGCCCTCCACCGCAGCAGTCCGGTCTTACGCCGCAGCAGATTCAGAAACTGAACGACCCCCAGTGGTGCGCCCAATATCCGCATCGTTGCAAGAAGCTGCGGGACGAATACGCAGCGCAGCAGCAGGGCGGACAATATGGCCCGCCTCCTGCGCAGGGTGGCCAGTACCAGGGCCCGCCGCCGGGACAGAATTAGGCGTCACGGCAGAATCAGAATCACAAGGCGGCGAGAGGCTCATCCTCCCGCCGCCTTTTTCTTTCGACCTTCAGTTCGCCGTGAATCGGATCGGCAGTTTCTTCGGTCCGTTGACGAAGACGGCTTCGGACAGTTTCGGCTCTCCGGCCAGCTCGACCGATTTCAGATGCGGCAGCAATTCCTCGAACAGGATGCGCATCTCCATCTTGGCAAGGTGTTGGCCGAGGCACAGATGCGCGCCGTAACCGAACGACACGAGCTTGTTGGGGTTGCGATCCACGCGGAAGGCGAACGGATCCTCGAACACGTCTTCGTCGCGATTGCCGGACGCATAACACAGCATCATCCAGTCGCCTTTCGCGATCTTGCGACCGCGCAATTCGGTGTCGGACGTTGCAGAGCGCATGAAGTGCTTGACGGGTGTCGTCCAGCGTATGGCTTCTTCGACGAGCCCCGGTATGAGCGCAGGGTTCGCTTTCACCTTGGCAAACTCCGCCGGATTAGCCGCCAGCGCCCACATCGCTCCGGCGGTCGATGACGATGTCGTATCGTGTCCGGCCGTGGCGACGATGACGTAGTAACTGAGCGCCTCGAATTCCGAGATGGGTTGGCCGTCGATCTTGCTGTTGGCGATGACGGTCGCAAGATCGTCCTTTGGTTCGGCGCGGCGTGCCGCCGTGATCTTGGCGAAGTAATTGTAGAAATCCATCAGCACGCCCTGGACCGCCTCGATCGCCTTGGAGGGATCGTCGTATTTGCGGCCAAGCTCCGGATCGGCGCTGCCGAACAATTCCTGCGTCAGCATGAGCATGCGCGGCTCGTCCTCTCGGGGTACGCCGAGGATTTCCATGATGACATGGAGGGGATAATGCAGCGCCACATCGGCCACGAAATCGCACTGCCCGCCGCTCGCAAGCATCTTCGCGACGGCTTCTCTCGCGATTTCCCGGATTCGCCCTTCAAGCGATTTGATGTTCTGCGGCAGGAACCATGCCTGCGTCAGCGCGCGATATTTCGGATGATCGGGCGCGTCCATCTGCACGAGACTGCGCACGAGATGCGGGCTGCCGCCCGTCATCTTGCGCACTTGCCGGTCGCCTTCCTGCGACGACAGCGTCGTCTGCCGGTCGCCGGAATGAAACAGCGCGTTCTGCCGGCTCACGTCGAGAATGTCGGCATGCTTGGTGACGACCCAGAACGGGTCGTAACCCTCGATATTGGCCTGCCCCAGCGGGTTGTTGGCGCGCAACCACGTATAACTCTGGTGGATTTTATCGCTCGCATAGGATTTTGGATCGACGAGTGTCCACGCGATTTCCTGCGGAATTTCCAGCACGGGCATTCTCCAAGGATGACGGCAACGTCATGATACGAAAACTCACCGTGCACGCAAGCAAGAACGGGACAAGGCTGCGAACAGACGCGTTTCGCCGGTCATCACCAAAGCCGGGCGAATTCGCCGAGAAGGTTTCTTCACCACAAAGACACGAAGAACACAAAGGTCGACTCCAGCGCAGCGGACGCTGAGGACACGCGGTGGACGCAGGGCCATTTTGCGCGCATTCGCGCGCCGAACTATCTCTGCGACCTCAGCGCGGCCGTGGCTGCCCCCACGTTAATGCCTGTCGTCTTTGTGTTCTTCGTGGCTTCGTGGTGAAACCTTCCTTCAGACCGTTCGTATCAGGCCAGAGCTTCCGCGAAAATCGGGCCATCAATATTCGAACTGATAGCTCAGCCCGATATTGCTGCCGGTATCGACCGGCGTCGTTCCCGGAGAGACGGGCGTCGGCGCATTGTTGCTGCTGATCTGCGTCTGCAGTTTCAGATGTTTCGTGAGGTCGACCTGAACAACGGCCTGTGTTCCGTTCGCGCCCGACACGCTCTGCTTGGCGCCGACATAGACGTGGCGCGCCACATAGCGCCCCGCTTCGACTGCGGTCTGGCTGCCCGTCGCGCCCGCCGTGGTGACCGCAAGGCGGTCGAGACCAAGGCTCTTGCGCACGCGCGCCAGCGGGTCGCCGAGACCGCCCATGCCGCTCAGCGATACGAGCGCCTGGCCCAGTTGTGCAAGCTGCCAGGGGCTGAGCTGCGTGGTGTTCTGCTGAAACAGCAGATGCGCAAGGATCTCGTCCTGGGGCAATTGCGGCGAGCTCGTCAGCGCAATCTTTGGTGCGGATGCGTGGCCGGTCACGGCGAGCGTCGCCGAGGTTCCTCCCGACGTCGTCTGGGCTATGAAATCCAGTGCCGGGTCGATGCGTTCGCGCAGGCTCGAGCCATCGAAGGTGACCTCGCCGCTCGTAAAGTCGAGCGATTGTCCCGCGAGACTGAGATTGCCGCGCCTCAACTCAAATCCCCCCGAGACGTCGGGCGCAAGGGTCGTGCCGCCGATGTGAACTTTGCCGCTCATCTCTGCATCGATGCCGTGCCCGCGCACGAAAAGCTGTCCGTCGGAGCGAAGCGTCAGATCGAGAAGCAGGGCGATGGGAAGCGGCGGCGGCGGGATGCCTTTTGCGCGCAAATTCAAAACCGCCACGCTGGGCGGCAGGCTGTCGGGAATATCGATTTCGGCTTTGCGCACGTTGACGTCGCCGGACAGTGTGAATTGCTGCGACAAGCGCCCGGTCAGCTTCAGATTGGCGTCGAGCGCCGCGTTGAGGATGTCGTTGGAAACGGGCTTCGCGTTTTTCGCAACGACCGACAGGCTGATCGGTTCGCCGGGCGCCGCCAGGTCGATGCTGCCGCTTCCCGTGATGGTGCCTTCGCCGGCGCGGGCGGAGAAATTGTCGATCGCGACGGCACTGCCGTGTGCGTCGAACGAAGCCGAGATCGCCTGGATGTGGATGCCGCGAACATAATCCTGGAACTCGCCATGTGTGACCTGCGCGGTGCCGGCAACATTCGGTTTTTCGATGGAGCCCGTGACGGTGCCGTCGAGCGTCAAAGAGCCGTGCAGGCTGCGGCCCTCGGCATTGAGAACCGGATCCAATATTGCGAGATCCTGCTTGCCTTCCGCATGAAGATTGAGCGAGCCGGTGGGTCTGAAGGGTATATCGCCGGCCACGTTCAATTGAACCCGCTGTCCGGACTGTGCGCTCGCGCGAACGCTTGCAAACGATCCATGCAGAACAGCGGTCGCGGTGATGTCGGCGGGCGGCGCAGCGCCGGCTTCGGCGACCGCGACGCGCACGCCTCGCCCCGTCACCGTCACCGTTCCCTGCGGCGCGGCGAGCGTTCCGGAGAGTTTGGCCGACGCCGACAAACTGCCTTCCGCCGGCACGCCGGCCAGGAAGGGATGCAGGAAACTGTCCGCGCCGCTGTGCAGAGCGATCGTTGCGTTCAACGCCGGCGTGATCCGCCCGGCGATATCGATCTCCGAAGACCGCGAATGAAGCTTCAGCGCATCGACCGCGAGTCCGTTCGCCAGGTCGAACCGGGCGGGCGCCGCAAGTTGTGCGGAGCGGCCGGACGAACTCACGTCGAATTTCGTCAGCAACACCTGGCGCTTTGGAATGTCCGCCAGGGCCGCAGATGCGATCTGTACGGCCTGCCCTTTTTCGGTACGCAGACCTGACATCATTGCGATCGCGAGTTTTTCCGGCGCACCGTCGATTGTGCCGCCGAGGCTGCCGCTGATGCCGCCACGTGCAACATCCGTGGCCGAGTATGCGAGCGATGCGATCGGGCGAGTCAGGGGCGTTTCAACATCGCCATTGACAGCAAGCGCCCCGATCTTTGCATCGGCAATCTCCAGCGCGCGACCTGCCATCGTTACATGTGCGCGATTCTGCGCAAACGCGACAAAGCCATCGAGCGAGCCGCCGATGGTTTGACCCAGGATCGGCTGCACATCCGCCAGACGACCTGCGTGCAGATCGAGCCTGCCGTTTGCAGCGGAGAGATTCGGCGCAGCGGTTACGGAACCGCTCGCGCGCAGGCTTCTCCAGTTGGCCTTGTCGAGAAGAAGTTTCCAGCCACCCTGCACCGTTCTCGATGCACTTGCCGATAACACCAGAGGCGAACCGTCCAGGGTGCCGGTGATATCCGCAGAACCCGTCGGTTGCCTTGGAAGACCGTTTGCCCGAACTGAAACGCGCAGTGGTCCGCTGGCAAATCCTTTGGTGGCCATCGTCCCGGTTCCGTCCACGGCGACGGACAGCATGTCGGCGCGTCCGGTTATCGTCCCTTTTGCATCAAGGTGGCCCGAAAGCGTTGGAACGACACGCGAGAGATCCGTGAACGCCCCATTCCAGCCGATGTCCCATGCGCCGTTGAGCCAGCGTCCAGCAACACGGACCGATGCAGCCGTGCCGTCAACTCTCGCCTGGTCGATGGTCACGGTGCCGTTCTCGACGGTTGCGAGACCAACCAGCCGGGTGTTGCCGCCCAACAATCCGGCAAGCCTCGATGCACCGCCGTCAAGTTTCAATGCGCCGTCGATGGCCACGGTTGACCGCGGCGACGCGGCCGTAACGACGGCGTCGATCTGCGCACTGCCCCGCGCGTCGATGCCTTCCGCTGCAGCGAAGGGAGCAAGGGCAGGAAACTTCAGTGCGAACGCGCCCTGCGTCATGCCGTCTTTCTCGACAAGATGGCCCGCCACCGCGAGCAATGCGTGCCCAAACGTCATGTCGACGGTTCTGGACCCGGCGCCGAGCACGGCGTGCGCGCCAAACGTAACCGGCGTTGCTGCGAACAATTCGGGATGGTTTCCGGGAAGGCGCAAATTTCCGGCGGTGCCGCTCAACACCAGATCGCCGTGACGCCCCCGCACGTCTGCGACGAGCGTCTGCACCGATCCGCCATTGGCCGCCAGGCCCTGCAGCGTCAAATGCGCAGAAACATCAGGTGCCTCGAAAGCGCCGGTCATCCGTCCCGCGACGGAGAGCGACTGCCAGGCGAGATCGGAACTCAATCTGTCCGCGGGAGAGTTCGCAGCGAACTCGAATGCTGCGCCGTGATGAAGAAGATCGAGCGTGCCTTTGGCTGTTGCCCGCAACGGCCCTGCTGCGAGCGAGACCGTGACGCGATTGTTGTCGCGCGGGCCCGTAGCGGCCGCGTCGATGGCAAGCGGTCCGATGTCCGGCAACCGCAACACGCCCGCGATCAGGCCGCCTCCCGGTTCGCGAACGCTCGCTGTTCCGGTGAGATCGTGGCCGTTCAACTGGCCCCGTGCTTCGTATGCACCCGGAGCGTCGAGACGCCTGGCATGCAGAACGCCGGCGAATTCCGCCTTGCTCGTGTAGTAGAGCGTTCCGTTCAGCGACAGAACGGCCGGATGCGAGGCGACCGCTTCGCCGATCGTCAGTCGGCCGATGGACACGCGCTTGAAATCCATCGGCGGAGAGTTGCCACCCGAGGGGCCGCTCGGTATCGGCAGGCGAACAAGCGTGGCGCTTTCCGCCGAAATGCTGTGCGCCGAAATACGATTTCGCAGCAATTGCAGCGGCGACCATTGCGCGGACACATGCTCGAGCTTCAGCCACACACCGTGGTCGTCGCTGATCTCGACATGCTCGGCCGTCGGCTCATCGGGGAATCGCCCCGACAATCCATGAATTGTCAGATTTCCGCCCAGCAGCGGGTTCAGCAACGACGCGACGGCGCCTCGCCCGGGGTTGGTGTTGGCAAAGATCACAATGCCGAGAACGAAAACGATGAACGCGCCCAGAAAAGCGCCCACCACCCACGCGGCTTTGATCAGAACCTGTCGCATCAGAACGCCTGCCCCAGACCGATATAAAGTTCGAACGCGTCGCCATGCGGAACGGGCGTCACAGGAAGTGCAATGTCCAGCCGCACCGGCCCGATCGGCGTATAATAACGAACGCCGGCGCCCGCGCCGACGCGCACCGTGCCCGTGAAGGGTTCGGTCTCAGCGCTCGCCTGGCCGGCATCGACAAATGCGGCGGCTCCCCAATCATCGAACAGGCGCTGGCGAAATTCGACGGAGCCTGCGTCGAGCGCCGTACCGCCGATGGGATTGCCGTCGGCAAACAACGGTCCGACGGATTGGTACTTGTAACCGCGGATGGTTCCGCTGCCGCCCGCATAAAGCCGTTCGTCCGGAGGAAGATCGAATTGGCCTGCGCCGATCACGCTTCCCACAAGTCCGCGAACAGCAATGACGGACGATCCGCTTTTTGCGAGATCGAAGTAAGTGGCACCGGAGGCCAGCAATGTCGCGAACCTGCTTCCCGAATGACCGAACGACTGCGTCGGCGTGACGGCAAGATTGGCGCGGAAACCATGCGTGGGATCCTGCAGAAGATCGGTGAGGCCCGTGGAGTCGAGCGTCGCACTGACGGGAACGGCCACAAGCTGATAATTGTACGTCACGTTCTCCTGCAGCACCTGCTCCTGGGTCAGCGAAAGACCCGCGCTGAGTTTCCATTCCGGAGAAAGTTTCCGGCGAACATACCCCGCGATCGTCTCCGCCGTCTGATCGTAGGCGATGAACTGCTGTTTGATGCCGGTCAGATCGAATTCCAGATCGTCGCGGCGCGACAAGGCCTGCGGTTCGATGAATTGCGCCGACAGATTGTAGCCCAATCCCGTCGTTGCCGTGCCGCCGAGGTCGGTTCCGGCGGCAGAGAGGTTGAGTTGTTCGGCGTTGCCCAGAAGATTGCGGTCCGACCAGGTTGCGGACAGGCTGACACCCAGGTCGGTGGAATAAGCACCGCCGAATGTAACCGCATGCTTTTTGCGTTCCTGGACCTCGAATGTCAGCGCGATGCTGCCATCGCCGTCGACATGGTCTGCAGCATGCGCAGAGACACCCGAAAAGACGCCGAGCGCCAGCAGCGCCCGGCGCGCCGCTTCGATCTTGCCCGGTTGATACAGATCTCCCGAATGGATCGTCAGTGCCCGGCGCGCGAAGGATTCGTGCACGTCGTGCAGGCCTTTGAATGCAATCGCGCCGATGCGTGCCTGCGGGCCGGCGGTCACCTTGAACGATACATCGATGGCGTGGTCCGCGTCGTCTTCCATCGCATCCGGCGGTTCGACCTTGGCAAGCGCATAGCCATGCTCCTCCAGGGCGGTCAGCAGACTTGTTCCGGCCGCGAGAATTTTTGCGGCAACTGCGGGATCGCCCGGTCCAATATCGAGCGAGTGGGAGACCGACGGCGGCATGGCGCCGTCGATGGAGACGTGGCGCAGGTGAAAGACCGGGCCGATAACAACCTGGATGTCGACAGGAACCGGTGTTCCCTTCGGTATCGCATCCAGCCTGTCGGCCAGTCCGAGATCCGACAGCGGGCGATGATCGATCGTGATTGCGAGCGTGGCCTGGTAGTAGCCGAAGCTCTGCAGCGTTTCCTCAAGCCGTCCGATGTCGCTCTTTGCGCGGGCCACAAGCGCGAACGGTCCTGCCGGCGCCTTGGTCCGCAATCCGACCAGCAGCGAACTCGCGCTCAGCGCATCGTCGAGTTCGCCGATGCCGGTTTTGCCGATTGTCACGTCGTAGCCTTGCGGATCCGCAGCACGGACCGGCGATGCAGAAAGCAGAACGAATATGCCAAGTACGATGCCCGCATACGCTCGCAAGACAGACGATCGAACCATGCGCATGTCAGTAATGGCTCACGGCAATGCGGTCAAAGCACATGATGCATGATGAACTGCAAGCCCTGCAGGAAGTTCCCCGGCCGCAATGGCGCATCGCCGGTGACCGGCCATTCATCCGTCTACGGATGAAAAAGGGACCGCAGCCGCCCGCGATCCCTCATGCGTTGCTACAGTTTAGGGTCCAACAACCAGTCTGGCAAGACCCGAAATGTTGCACTAGATGAGAGCCCCTCGATCAACACATGGGGCTGCCATGACTGCCTGCGGACTGGATTTCGGAACGTCGAACTCGGCGCTCGGCGTGGTGCGGAACGGCGTTCCATCGCTGGCCGTGCTGGAGAACGGCGAGACGCTGATCCCCAGCGCCATCTTCTTCGACTTCGAGACCCATGGCCGGGTGCTCTATGGTGCCGAGGCCATCGCGACCTATGTCGGCCAGCACGACGGGCGCCTGATGCGGGCGCTCAAGACAATTCTGGGTTCGCCACTGATCAATGAGAAGACCGCGGTCGGGCGACGGCGCATGCCGTTGACGGAAGTCATCGAGATGTTCGTCCGCGAGATGAAGCGCCGGGCGGAGGCCTATATCGACGCGGAAGTCGACCGCGTCGTCCACGGTCGTCCGGTCCGCTTTGTCGACGGAGACGACGCGGCCGACGCCAAGGCGCAAGCGACTCTCGAAGCGATCGCGAAGCGTGTCGGGTTTCGCGAGGTGTCGTTCGAATACGAACCCATCGCGGCGGCCTATCACTACGAAGAGACGGCAACGCGGGAAGAGATCGTGCTGGTGGCCGATATCGGCGGCGGCACGTCGGATTTTTCCGTGATCCGCATCGGGCCCGAGCGCGCCAGACTGACGGACCGGCGCGCAGACATCCTCGCCAATGCCGGCATCAGGATCGGCGGCACGGATTTCGATACGCTGCTCAACATCGACGCCGTGATGCCGCACCTGGGTCTCGGAACCCAGCTCATCGACAAGGATTTGCCCATGCCGAAGGCGACCTACTTCGAACTGGCGACCTGGGCAACGATCAATTTCGCCTACACGCATAAAACCGAGCGCGAGGTGCGCGAATTGCTGTCGCGGGCCTGCGAGCAGGACAAGGTCGCGCGGCTGCTCAAAACCATCCGGCGGCATCTGGGACACCGCATCGCGTTCGCGGTGGAAGACGCCAAGATCGCATTGAGCGAGGTTGAGAAGATTCCGATCCCGCTCGATTTCATCGAGCCGGCACTGGCTGCCGCCGCGTCGCGCAGCGGGTTCAATGCGGCCGTGCGGGATAAGACGGCACGCCTGACAAAAATTGCACGCGAATGCGCGGCGACGGCAGGGATCGCTCCGGGCGATATCCAGACGATCTTCCTCACGGGCGGCTCCAGCCGCGTCCCCGCCGTGCGCGATGCAGTCGCTCGGGCGGCGCCCGATGCCGTCATCCGCACGGGATCGGATCTGCTCTCCGTTGCATTGGGTTTGACGCGCGAAGCCGCGAGGCGGTTTGGTTGAATAACGGGTCAATAACAGCGGATTCGCTGTTATCGGCGTGCCTTATTCGAGTTTTATTTTGCAACATCAAAGGTTTGACGGATTCATTTTTTCCGCATAACAGCGGAAAAATACCCCTGTTATCGGCCATAACAGGGGCTGGAAATTGGAATAACAGCGGCCCTCGCCATGTTTCGTGTCACTTTTTTTCACGGTGAAGAAAACGCGCACGGCGATCGTTGCGCGCGGCGCTTCACCCGGGGGGATTCACGATGTCAATGAGCGGCCCTGACTCTCGCATGAAACGCGCTCCAGCGCAACTTACGACGTACACGGAGCAAATGGTTGACGCATTGTGGCGGAGAAACGATTGCACGCCGAGATGGAACATTGTTGTCATCCCGGGCGAGCGTCGACTTTGCGCTCAAGTAGCGAAGCGGTAGCGCGCTTCGCAAAGGCGACGCGCGGACCCGGGACCCAGCGCGCGAGCGTCCGCGAGCGCACTCGATCTGACCGGAGATACACGCCAAGCGAAGAGTCATTCGGCGCGCAGACGCGCGCTGTGCTGGGTCCCCGATCGCGCTCGCTCTATGCGCTCGCTGTCGGGGATGACAGTGTTTGGGTTTCCGTCCCACGTTGGCCACCAGTTCACGGGCGGACCATTCTGCTCTAGAAGACATCCATGACCAACGACCCTGACGACGGTTTCAGCCTGCCGGCCTGGACGTATTGCGATCCGGAGTTTTTTGGCCTGGAGATGGAGCGCGTGATGCGCCCCGCATGGCAGGTCGTCTGCCACACGAGCGACGTCGCGGCCGCGGGCGATTATTACATCCTCGATTATCTGGGCGAGAGCGTCGTGGTGATGCGCGGGGCCGCCGGCGGGCTCGCCGCTTTCTTCAATGTCTGCCGGCATCGCGGTTCGCGCATGCTCGAAGGACCGAGCGGCAACGTCCGCAGCATTGTCTGCCCCTATCACGCCTGGACCTACAATCTCGACGGCACCTTGCGCGGCATTCCGCAGCGCGACGCGTATGGCGAGCTCCAACCTGCCAAGTTGTGCCTTCCCAAAGTCGACCTCGAAATCTTCGAAGGCTTTATCTTCGTCCGGCTTGCCGGCGGCGGTCCGTCCGTCGCGGAGATGATGGCGCCGTACAGGGACGAGATCGCGCTCTACAGGTTCACCGATCTGCGCGCGCAAGGCCGCGTCACCTTCAGGCCGCGCCGCGTCAACTGGAAGAATGTCGGCGACAATTATTCCGACGGGTTGCACATCGCGGTCGCGCATCCCGGCCTGAAGCGCCTGATGGACAACAGTTACGGCGTCGAAGCGAGTGCTCATGTCGACAAGATGTGGGGGCCGATCGTCGCGCGCCCGTCCGACAACCGCTCGGAGCGCGCCTACCAGCACTTTCTCCCGCATGTCTGGCACCTGCCGCAAGAACGCCAGCGGCTGTGGACCTATTTCAAGCTCTGGCCGAATGTCGCCTTCGACATCTATCCCGACCAGATCGATTTCATGCAGTGGCTGCCGGTGTCGCCCACCGAAACGCTCATCCGCGAAATCGCCTATGTCATCCCCGACGACCGGCGCGACATGAAAGCCGCGCGCTACCTCAACTGGCGCATCAACCGCCAGGTCAACGCCGAGGACACGAAGCTGATCGGCAACGTGCAGGCGGGGATGGCGTCGCAGAGTTTTTCGGTGGGCCCGCTCGCGAACTCCGAAGTCGCACTGCGCAATTTCTGCCGGCGGATGCGAACGCTCATCCCCGAAGCGCGACAACGCAATCGACCGGCTGCGGGATGGAGCGCCGCCGGCCATTAAATTCACCAGAGCAATTTGCAACAGCCCCGCAAGGGGAAAAGCAAGAAAACCAGATGCAGCGCGCGCGCAATATGATCGCGACGGACTTTACATCCGTGCCGGGACTTCGATTCCGAGGATGTCGAGCAGGTTGCGCAGGACGCCCAGCGTGAGCGCGCACAGGCCCAGCCGCGCGGCGCGCAACTCCGTGTCGGCCTCCGACAGGATGTGGTGCTCGGAATAGAACCGGCTGAATTCCTGCGCCAGATTGAAGGCATATTCGCAGATGGTGTTGGGTGCGCGTTTGGATTCGGCGTTCTCCATGGCGTCGGTCACGCCCAGAAGCAGAAGAACGAGCCTGCGTTCTTCCGGCGAGCGGATGACGGGCGCACCCAGCGCGTAGCCGTCGGTCTCCGCTTTCCGCAGGATCGACTGGATGCGCACGGCGGCGTATTGCAGATACGGGCCCGTCTTGCCTTCGAACCGCGTGAAGCGCGCCAGATCGAAAATGTAATCCGACGTGCGGAAATTCGTGAGGTCGGCGAATTTGACGGCGGCGAGCCCCACAGCGCGCGCGATCTCCCTGCGCTCCTCTTCCGGATAATCTGCGCCGATCCCCTGCTCCACCAGACGCGTGTTGGCCTCTTCCGTCGCCATGGCGATGAGGTCGTAGAGTTTCATCACCCCGCCGGCCCGCGTCTTGAACGGTTTGCCGTCGGGGCCGTTCACCGTGCCGAAACCCGCATGCTCCAGTTCGGCCTTGCCGTTGATTCCCGCCCTGCGCGCGGCGCGGAACACCTGCTCGAAATGTCCGTGCTGGCGCTGATCGACCACGTAGAGAATGAGATCGGGATTCTGCTCGTTCACCCGGTCGACGATGGTCGCCATGTCGGTCGTGCCGTAGAGCACCGCACCGTCGGACTTCAGCAGAATGAGCGGCGGCATTTCCTTTTTGTCGGTCGGCTCGGCCACCGGCACGACCAGCGCGCCGTCGCTCATCACGGCAAGGCCGCGCGCTTTCAGATCTTCGATCATGGGCGCGATCAGCGGATCGACATCGGCTTCGCCTTTCCACACATCGAACTTCACGCCGAGACTGGCGAATTCGCGCTCCAGGCCGTGTTCCGAGACGACGAAGAAATGCCGCCACAGCGCGCGATAACCGGGCCGTCCGGCCTGCAGCTCCGCCGTCGCGGCGCGCGCTTCGTCGAGGCGGGCGGGATCGGCCCTGCATGCGGCGGACGCAGCCGGATAAAGCTCCTCGAGCTCGTCCATGCTGACCGGCGATTCCTCCGGATACGGACCTTTATAAGCCGCGTCGAAATAGATCGGCGCGATGCCGCGGTGGCCGATTTCGGCGATCAGCTGGCCCATCGGCAGGCCCCAGTCGCCCAGATGGACGTCGCTGGTGACCTGCCAGCCATTGGCGCGAAACAGGCGCTGCAGACTGTCGCCGATGATGCTCGATCTCAAGTGACCGACATGCATGGGCTTGGCGACATTCGGTCCGCCGAAGTCGATGACCACGGCTTTGCCCTGGCCCGATAGCGGCGCGCCGAGCCGCGCATCGTTCGCAAGGGTTGCTGCGCGAGTCACAAGCGCTTCATCGGCCACATCGATGTTGATGAAGCCCGGTCCCGCGATCTCGACTTTCGAGAACAGCGGATTGGCGTTGAGCGCCGCCGCGATCTTTTCGGCAACCGCGCGCGGATTTGTTTTTGCCTGCCGGGCAGCCGCGAGCGCACCATTGCACTGAAACTGCGCAAGATCGGGTCTGTCGGAAACCTGCACCGCGCCCAATGAGGCCGGATACCCGGCGTTTTCGAATGCATCGCCTGCGATGCGCGACAGTTCCGCTGACAGCGGAAGCATCGATGTCAGTGCCCCTGGCTGCGGTTGTAGTCGAGCTGTTCTTTGGTGAGTTGCAGACCCACCAGCACCTGGTAATCGTAGGTGCGTTTCTCGCCCTTCGACTGAACTTCGGTCGACGCGATCGAGTCGCTGAAATCGGCCGTCGATTGTCCCGGCGCGAAGGCAAACGGGACCGTGAAATTCTTTTTGGCCAGCACCCGGTCGGTCCCCTCGGTCACGGCCACGAAATAGGGAGCGCGGTATTCCGCCGACGTGCCGGACGGTGCGCGCGTGGCGCGGAAATGCACCTCGAGCTTGACGTCGGCGTTCAAGGCTTTCTTGTCCACGTCGCAGTCGCCTTTGACGCTGATGATTTCGACCTTGTAGAGCAGGTTGGATGGATCCGGCGTCGCCTTGGGAACGAAGACCGATTGCTCCGATGCCGCGACGAGAGCCGTCATGGTCGGGCAGGAGCCGGTCTTGTCGGATTCGCAGCCGGCGAGTGCGACGGCGGCAAAGCTCGTGAGCGCAAGCGCGCGAAGTGTCTGGTGTTGCATGTCCGATCGATCAGAGTGAGTTGTGGGAACCGTCGCAGACGGGCTGATTTTGCGTGTGTTTGCAGCCGCAGAACCAGACCGTCCCGCTTTGCGCGCAGTCATACTGGACCGGCTCGAACGGGCCACCCTTGTGGCTTCCGTCGCAAAACGGCTGACGCTTCGACTCGCCGCACGCACACCACCAATAGGACTTTCCTGCTTCGACTTCCACGCCGAACGGGGCCTTCTGTGCTATGGACGGCGTGACCATTTGCCCTTCTCAGCTTGACTTTTCAGGTGACCGGATCGACTTCTCAAGTCGGATGGCGAAGCGGCGCCGGACTGTAGCCAAGCGGACCTTGCATGGGAAGCCAGGCGGAGGAAAGGGTGCCCGAGCAGCGGCCGAAGCTGGACCTTTTGCTGGCCGCACCTCGCGGATTCTGCGCCGGCGTCGAGCGGGCAATCCGGATCGTCGAGCTGGCGTTGGCGCGCTTCGGGGCGCCGGTTTATGTGCGCCATGAGATTGTCCACAATCGGTTTGTGGTCGATCGGCTGGAGAAGCTCGGCGCCATTTTCATCGACCAGATCGAGGAAGTGCCGCAAGGCGCACACGTGATTTTTTCTGCCCATGGCGTGCCGAAATCGGTCCCCAGGCAAGCCGAACGGCGGCGGCTGGACTATCTGGACGCGACCTGCCCGCTCGTCTCCAAGGTTCACCTGGAGGCGGAGAAGCATTTTCGCAGCGGGCGGGAGATCGTCCTCATCGGACATGCCGGTCACCCCGAGGTCGAAGGCACGCTGGGTCAGCTGCCGCAGGGAGCCATCTCTCTCGTTCAAACGGTTGCGGACGTGGAAACGCTGAGCCCGGCCAATCCCGGCAAGCTCGCTTACATCACCCAAACGACGCTTTCGGTCGACGATACCCAAACTATCATCGCTGCGTTGAGGCGGCGCTTCCCCCAGATCGTGGGACCGCACAAGGACGACATTTGCTACGCCACGACAAACCGCCAGGACGCCATCAAGGCGATCGCGCCACGCGCCGATGCCGTCTTCGTGATCGGCGCGCCGAACTCGTCGAATTCGCGCCGCCTGGTCGAGACGGCCCTGCGCGCCGGCGCGCGCGTGGCGAGCCTGATACAGCGCGCCACCGATATCGACTGGTCGGTTGTCGCCATGGCGCAAACCATCGGTCTTTCGGCTGGAGCGTCGGCGCCGGAGTGCCTGGTGGAAGAAGTGATCGCCGCATTTCGCGAGCGCTACGATGTGCATCTCGAGGAAATCGCCCTGAGGCGCGAAGACATCACCTTCAATCTCCCCCGCGCGCTTGCGTCCTGAGGCAGCATGGCAGTTTACACGGACGTCGCATTCGACGATCTCGAAGGTCTTCTCGGCGACTATGACATCGGCGTTCCGCGCAGTTTCAAAGGGATCGCGGAAGGCGTCGAGAATTCGAACTTCGTCCTTCGGACGGATCGCGGCTCGTTCATTCTGACGCTTTACGAAAAGCGGGTCAGCGCAGGCGATTTGCCATTTTTTCTCGGCCTGCTCGAACATCTCGCCGCACACGACGTGCCCTGTCCCGTGCCGGTGACGAACCGGCGAGGCCAGCAATGGACGATCGTCAACGGCAGACCGGCTGCGATTCTGACGTGGCTCGACGGTCTCTCGCTGCGTATGCCCGACGCAGCGCATTGCGCGGCGGCGGGAGAGGCGCTTGCCCGGCTTCACGAGGCCGGCAAGGATTTTCCCGTGAGCCGGCCCAACAGCCTGTCGCTACCCGGGTGGGAGGCGCTCGCTCGCGCAACGTCGTGCGACGCAGACTCGGTTGAGCACGGACTGGCCACTCTGATCGACCGAAGTCTGCAGGAATTGAAGACCGCGTGGCCGGCGGCTCTGCCGAACGGCGTCGTCCATGCAGACCTTTTTCCCGACAATGTCCTGTTCATCGACGATCGGGTTTCCGGCCTGATCGATTTTTACTTCGCCTGCAACGATTACTACGCCTACGACCTTGCGGTCATGCTGAACGCTTGGTGCTTCGATGACGACGGCAAGTACCACGTTGAAAAAGGCCGCAATCTTGTGGGTGCATATCGTGCGGGGCGCCCGTTGAGCGCGGACGAATTATCTGCGCTGCCGACGCTGTGTGCCGGCGCCGCGCTTCGCTTTCTGCTCACGCGGTTGAACGACTGGCTCAATCCCGACCCGACGGCGCTTGTGCGCCCGAAGGACCCGCGCGAGTTTTCGCGCCGGTTGCGGTTCCATCGCGCGATGGCGAACACCGGAGACTACGGTCTGTGACCTCCCCGCGCATCGACATCTTCACGGACGGCGCCTGCTCCGGAAATCCCGGACCGGGCGGCTGGGCCGCCATTCTCCGCTCTGGCCGGCATGAGAAGGAAATCTCCGGCGCGGAAGCGGCGACGACGAACAACCGCATGGAACTGACTGCTGTCATCCGTGCGCTGGAGTCCGTCAAAAAACGGTCCAGCGTCACTGTGCATACGGATTCACGCTACGTGATGGACGGCTTTCAGAAGTGGCTGACGCGGTGGAAGGCGAGCGGCTGGCGCACTGCCGACAAGAAGCCCGTCAAGAACGAGGATCTGTGGCGTGCGCTCGACGCGGCCGCGGCCGGTCACGACGTCGAGTGGGTCTGGGTCGCCGGCCACTCAGGTCACGTGGAGAACGAACGGGCAGACGAACTGGCGCGCGCCGCGATCGCGGCGCTGCGCCGTTCACCCGAGTGACCGATTTGATTAAAGCTGCTGGAGAATGTGCTCGGCGCTGGACACCGAAAAAGCACCTGGTTCTTCGACATTCAGCTGCTTCACGACGCCATCGTCGATCAGCATGGAAAAACGCTGCGAGCGTTTGCCCATGCCGAATTTCGACGCATCCATCTCCAGCCCAAGCGCGCGGGTAAAGTCGCCATTGCCGTCCGCCAGCATCATCACCTTCTCGCCGGCGTTCTGCTGATCGCCCCAGGCGCCCATCACGAAGGCGTCATTGACGGACACACAGGCGATCGCATCGACCCCCTTGTGCCTGATGTCGTCGGCTTTCTGCACGAAGCCCGGCAGGTGCTTTGCTGAGCATGTGGGTGTGAACGCGCCGGGCAGAGCGAAAACGACAACTTTCTTTCCGGCAAAAAAATCGTCGGTTTTCAGTGGCTGCGGCGCGCCGCCCTTCATCTGCATAAGTGTTGCCGATGGAACTTTATCGCCGATCTTGATGGACATGTCTCTCTCCTCGATGCCGCCAGACGGCGCTTTTAGCCCAAGCAAACCGGAACGGAAAGAGCGCAGATCGGGTTGTCACACAGGCCCGCCGGCGCGCTTCGGGTTGTGGCGGGCCGCGCACGAGGTTGATAAACTGGGCTCATGACGATGAAGAAAGACCCGCGCTCCATCGAAGGAGACAACTTCCTCGAAGGCAAGATCCTGATCGCCATGCCCGGCATGCCCGATCCACGATTCGAGAAGAGCGTCATCTTCATGTGCGCGCATTCGGCGGAAGGCGCGATGGGCATCATTGTCAACAAGCCGGTGCCGGGCCTCTCATTTCACGAACTCATGAACAAGCTTGAACTGCGGGTCACGCCGGACGCCCGGAATTTTCCCGTTTTGTACGGCGGCCCCATGGAAACGGGCCGCGGCTTCGTCCTGCACTCCGGCGAATACGATGGCTCGGACGCAACACTTCCGGTTTCGGAAGACGTGTCGCTGACCGCCACGCTCGACATTCTGCGGGACATGGGCAAAGGCGAAGGACCGGAGAATGCAATATTTGCGCTGGGTTATGCCGGATGGAGCCCGGGACAGATCGAGAGCGAAATCAGGTCCAATGGATGGATTCATTGCGACTGCGATTCCGATTTGCTGTTCGGCTCCAATATGGAGGCGAAATGGGCCACGGCTTTAGGCAAGCTGGGGATCGATGTCTCCGGCCTTTCCGTCCATGCCGGGCACGCCTGAGGGCTCAGCGCCGTTTCCGTCCGTGCCTGCATGATGTTTGGCGATGAACGCCAGAACCTCACCGCGCGACAATGGCGGACTGAAATGATAACCCTGCCCGAACTCGCAGCCGATGTCTTTCAGCCATTGTGCGTCCTGCGCGCTCTCGACGCCCTCTGTGACGACGGAAAGTTCCAGTTCGTGCGCCAGGCGCACAATCGAACGCAGGATGGATCCCCCGTTCGCACCGTTTCCTTCATGCCGGTTTGCAATGAAGCTCTTGTCTATCTTGAGTGTATCGAAGGGTAGCCCGCGCAGCTGGCTGAGAGACGAAACGCCCGTACCGAAATCGTCGATGGCGAGACCGACGCCGGCCGACTTCAACCTCTGCAGACGGACGGCGGTATCGCCGGACCCTGCCACTGCAGATTCCGTCAGCTCCAGCTTCAGTGATCCCGCGGCGACATTTCCTTGCGACAGAAGTCCGACGAGCATCGGCTCGAACCCATCGTCCTGAAGCTGTCGCCGCGAGAGATTCACGTTGACGAAAAGAGGCGGCGTGAGCGGAAAATGGCGTTGCCACAGCGCAAGCTCTTTTGCCGCCTGCTCGAGAGCGAAGCGACCCAGTTCGAGGATCGATCCCGTTCGCTCGGAATGGTCGATAAAGCCTGAAGGTTCGACGAGGCCCCTGACCGGGTGTTTCCAGCGCAGCAGCGCTTCGAACCCGGCGACGGTTTCGCCGTTGAAGCGCATGATGGGCTGATAGAAGACTTCGAGCTCGCCGTTCCTGAGAGCTTGGCGCAGTTCCGTTTCCAGCACGACCGAATCTTCGTCGTCGGACCTTAAGTCGTCGCGTGCGATGAGGCAGGCACACCCGCCGCCGCGGCGCTTTGCGTCCGCGAGTGCACGTTCGGCCGACTTCATGAGCTCTGCAGGATCGGAGGAACTCCGGCCGGGCGCGACGCCGGCGCTGGCGGACACGTAGATATCGCGTCCGCCGAGCGAGAATGGCGCACTTAATGCTTCTGACAGCTTCGAAGAAAATGCATCCAACGCATCTTCAGCTGCAGGAAAATGGAACGCAAAGCAGTCCCCGCCAACCCGATAAATCTGAGGTATATTGAATGCGCTCGAGATACGCCCCGCGAATTCGAAGAGCACGGCATCGCCGCCGTCGTCGCCCACGCTTGCGTGAATGGACTTGAAGCGATCGATGTCGACCAGCGCAACTGCCGATGCGCCGAGTCGCGGCCTCAAGCGCTCGAGTTCGTCCATCCACGCGCTTTTGTCGGGCAATGACGCCAGCGCGCCGCCCGATGAGGCTTTCAGCTCCCCCTCTTTGCGCGACGTAATATCTGCGATGAGCCCGAGACATCGCCGTGCGCGCACGCCCTCGCCGATCATCGTGGCGCGCAGTTCGAACCAGGGCGCGCGTTCGCTCGCGCTGGCAAGGCGAAATTCGACACGAAAAGCCAATCCGGGGTGGGCCCGGAAATCCTCGATGGCGCTCGAGAATACAGCGCAGTCATCGGGATGGATTCGCGCCAGCCACTCTTCGACCGCCAGATTTGTTTTCGCCGGCCGCATGCCGATCATGGCCACCAGGTCGGTCGCAAGACCGATTCGGCCATTGTCGATGTCGTAATCAAATACTCCCTGTTGCGAGGCCCGGATCGCGTCGGAAAAAGTGCCGGCCTGCTCGGCCGGGTTTGAACGAGACGCGGCCAATTCGACAGGATGCGATCCCGCAGCGTAACGCCGGGCCGGCAGAATCGCGATTCCCTCCCCTGCCGAAATGGCGAGCGCGAGGAGCACCGCACCCGCCGCCGCAAACCCGCCAATCACGCCGGGAGCGACCGGCGTATCGCTTAACCTGCCCAGTGCGATGGCTGCTCCGGCCGCTGCAACCAGCGCGAACACGACGGCACTGGGTGCCGCGACCCGAGCAGCCTGCTCGCCCGCACGGCCGCGGTACACGAGATAGATCACGATCGCCGCCATGCCGATGACAGCCGCGATCTCGGTTGCGAGCATCATTCCGGGCACGCCAAAAAATGACAGCAGAGAGAGAACAACGAGACCGATCAGAATGCGTCCGACCCAGAGCGGACCTGCCGCCCAGGCATTCTCGAACGGCGCGATCGTATCGACGAGGCATAAACCGGCCGCCAAGGACAGTCCCGCAAGCATTGCCGACAAACCATATGGCCCCCCCCTGTTCGGGGCGCCGATGGAATCGAAGACGCCCGATGCTGCGAGACGGGAGAGAAACAGCACAAAGAGCGTGATCGCACCCCACCGTGGCGCCGGATGTCCCGTCATTGCCGCGAGACCGGCCGTAATGGCGAGCGACGCCGCAATCAAACCCGCGACGGCGGCAAAGAATACGGCGAGCTGCCGGTTATGTGCCGACAGCGCGCCTTCGCTCCAGGCGGCGACAAGCGGATGAGCATCCGCGTCGGACAGGCGCAGAGCCAGCGTCACAGTCAGGGAAGCGGGAACGATTACCCGAAAGGCGTGCCGTCCATAAGCCTGAGCCGGCTCGGTGATCACATCCGGATTCGAGCTGACGACCTGGCGAATTGCAGGTCGGGCGCGACTTGGAAACAGGCGCAATGCCGCATCCGGAACCTCTTCAGCCAGGAGAATGCGGGTAACGGGCCGGGGCAACTGGTTTGCCACCGTCATGATGTGCCAATGCGAGCCGTCCGCTTCGAAGTTGGATGCAGAGTGATAGGGGAGAAGTGCCGATCTTAATTCGATCCGCGGTGCGGGATCGGAGAACTCAACTCCGTTCGAGTCGATAGGTTTGGCGAAACTTGTTGCCGGCGCCGACATCTGCGCGATACATGCGAAAAACAGCGCCACGAGAAATCGCGCATGCCTTACCCGGAAAGAGCCTGAGATGGATGCTTCAATCGCCCTCCGCCGGCTGAGTGGGTCCGGGTGAAACCGGCGGTCTGTGCGAGTCTGTCCGCTCGTCCGGCCGATCACGAGGACGAGACCTCATCCGCGAGCAGCGCAAAAAGAACGTGATCCTGCCATTCTCCATTGATCTGCAGATAGCGCCGCGCAAGACCTTCCTCCCTGAAACCCGCCTTCACCAGCAGGCTTTTCGATGCCTCGTTCGCGGGGAGACACGCCGCTTCAATTCTGTGCAACCCGAGTGTTCGGAAAATAAACGGTACCAGGGCACGAACCGCGTCGAACATATGGCCCTGCCGCGAAAAGCTTTCACCGATCCAATAGCCGAGCGCACAGCACTGGGTTACACCGCGACGGACATTGGAAAGCGTGCAGCCGCCCACAAGCGCATTGTCCAGCTGACGGAAAACGAGAAATGCATAGGCCG
>JBEKLN010000037.1:0-42414 GCA_050010175.1 Rhizomicrobium sp. | reverse complement strand
GTCGGCGAGCGATGACTCTCTCGTGTTGAGTTGAATTGAAAGGAATCATTTGCCGCGCAGACGCGCGGCTACTGGGTGGCCGGCTCGGAGGCCGGCCATGGTGAAGAGTGGGGAGACAGCTTTACCCCTCTTCGTCGGCTTCGCCACCCTGCGTGTCCGGAAACGCGTGCTCCGAGTGACCCTCCCGAAAACGAAGGCCCGCGGAGAACCGCGGGCCCTCATAGAAGGACGAATTTCGGCGCTTCTTACGCCGCCGCGCGCTTCGGCAGGTTCATGTACTTGCCGTATTCGAGGCGCGCGATGGTGCGGTTGTGGACCTCGTCCGGGCCATCGGCGAGGCGCAGCGTGCGCTGGCTGGCATACATGCGCGCGAGACCGGAGTCAGTCGTCACGCCCGCCCCACCCCAGGCCTGGATCGCATCGTCGATGATCTGCAGCGCCATGCGCGGCGCGGCCACCTTGATCATGGCGATCTCCGTGCGCGCGACCTTGTTGCCGACCTTGTCCATCATGTCGGCTGCCTTGAGGCACAAGAGTCTGCACATCTCGATATTGGTGCGGGCATCGGCGACGCGCTGCTCCCACACGGAATGTTCGGCGATCTTCTTGCCGAACGCTTCGCGCGAGAGAAGCCGCTTCACCATCAGTTCCAGCGCGCGTTCTGCAACCCCGATCGTGCGCATGCAGTGATGGATGCGGCCGGGTCCGAGGCGGCCTTGCGCGATCTCGAAGCCGCGGCCTTCGCCGAGGATCATGTTCTCGAGCGGCACCTTGACGTTCTCGAACAACACTTCGCCATGTCCGTGTGGCGCATCGTCGTAACCGAATACAGGCAGCATGCGCAGAATCTTCACACCCGGCGCATCCATCGGCACAAGGATCTGCGATTGCTGGCGGTATTTGTCCGTCTCCGGATCCGTCTTGCCCATCACGATCATGATCTTGCAACGCGGGTCGCCCACGCCTGACGACCACCATTTGCGGCCATTGATCACGTAGTGATCGCCCTTCTTGTCGATGCGCGTGGCGATGTTCGTGGCGTCCGACGATGCCACCGCGGGCTCCGTCATGATGTAGGCGGAGCGGATTTCGCCCGCGAGCAGCGGCGTCAGCCACTTGTCCTGCTGATAGGGGCTGCCGTAGCGGTCGAGCACTTCCATGTTGCCGGTGTCCGGCGCGGAGCAGTTGAACGACTCGGACGCGAAGCCCACACGGCCCATCATTTCCGCGAGCGGCGCATATTCGGCATTGGTGAGCCCCGCACCGTGTTCGCTGTGCGGCAGGAACATGTTCCACAGGCCCTGCTTCTTCGCTTTGGCCTTGAGTTCCTCGACGACGGGCACGACGATCCAGGGGTTCCCCTTCTCCCGCGCTTCCGTCATCTGCTTGTTGTAGGTTTCCTCAGCCGGATAGATATGCTCGTCCATGAAATGCCCGACGCGCTTGATCCACTCCTTCTGTTTGGGCGAATAGTCGAAATCCATGTGTTCCTCCTGGGTCTTGTCGATAGCAATGGCGCGACTGTAGCGCGCGGGACACCCCGCCACTAGCCCGCCAGCCCAGCCCGGCTGCGTTTGACAGCGCCCCATCGGCCCGGCAAGCAGGCGCGCATGCTGCTGTGGGCTGGAATCATTCTATTGCTGGCGGGGCTTGCCGCTTTCGCCATTGACCGGCGGGCGGCGCATTATTTTCACGCCGCGGTCAGCAAACCCTTCGAGCGGCTTCTGCACCGCACCACCGACTGGGCCAAGGGCGCGCACTGGCTGGTGATTGCGTCCGTGGCATTCCTCGCGGCCGTGCTTCTGGAACACTTTTGGCGCAGGACACCGGCGCTCGACATGCTGGCACGCGTGAGCCTGGCCTTCCTCGCCAGCCTCGCTGTCGCCAGCGTGATCCTGCACACGATCAAGATTCTGCTGGGCCGCAGGCGGCCGCGCGACGAGCTGGAACTCAATCTTTACGGTTTCCGCCCGTTCACCTTCAATCTTGCGAGCGATTCATTTCCGTCGGGTCATGCACTGACGATCGTCTGCGTGGCAGTGGTGATGTCGGCGGTCTATCCCATGCTGGCACCGCTGTGGTTCGCCATCGCGATCTACCTCGCCATGACGCGGGCATTGTTGAACTCGCATTATCTGAGCGACGTGTTGGTCGGCGCGGGGATAGGGCTGATCTGCACCCGCGAGGTGCTGGCGCATTTTTTCCCGTCGCTGATGCAGCCGTGGTTTTGAGTCTATCCGAAACCGCCCGCATCTTCTGTCCACCGTAGCTCGCGGAGCGGAGGCAAAATGAGATCTGCGGATAACAGCGGTAATAACAGGGGCAAAATACAGCGGAAAAATCGGGCGCACCGCTGTATCTCAATTTCGGCAATGTAATCAATCGCTTGGAAAATCGCCGCCGGAAAGAACAGCGATGTATCAGCGGACGAACAGCGGCGCGGCGCAAAAGACGCCCGAAAATCCTGGATTCTTCGCGACTCGACAGGCCGGCGGGTTGTCGCCGGCGATTGTCTCGATTCACACTGTCAAAGAACGCTGCGCGCAAAGCGCAGACGGCAGTCCAGCACACTGTGCCGGACGCTTCAAATGAAATATTCCGTGTACGAATTATGGCGGACCGGAAGAGACGACGCTCTCGGGGACCGCGCGTCCCCCGCTTGAATTTGCATCAAAAAGGATACGCGCATCACGGCGCTGCAACGTCCAATGCGGCCGGGACGCCCGCGGTCCCGGATCGCCCTTCTCTCGTCACGTGCCATACCGGGCATAGGGAAAACACCGGTCTCGGTCCAACGTCAGGCCGAAATGACTGCCGAGTGTGGCGATGGCGTCGGCATTGTCGGGATAGGGATCGGCGTTCTTTGGTCCCACGATGATGATGCGGAAATCCGTCCCGTCCCTGCCGCCGGGCGGCAGCATCGCGGTCGCGCGCGCGTTACCTTCACGATCGCGCAACGTGAGGAACAGCGGCATTGCGCGCTGGATATGCGCCTCCGTGCCGATGTAGCGCTCGATGGAGTTGGGCGGACCAGGTGTGAAGCTCGCTGCTGCCTTCTCGCGGTCGCGGCGAAAATATTTCTCCACCGCATGCTGCATGATTTCGGATTCGGCGTTTGCCTCGGCCTCGGTTTCCATCCGGAACCAGGTCAATCCGCCGGGTGCATCGCATACGTACTGCATGTTACGCAGACCTCACCTCGGACAAGTGTACGCGAGTGCATCCCCACCTCCAAGCGGGGGAACCGAATTACCGCTGCACGATCGTACGCGCGTTTTCGACCAGATTTTTCGCGCCTTCGCCGTCGCCCTTGCGCAGCGCGACGAGATCGACGGGAACCTTCACGCCGGCCTGCACGGCAGGGCGCTCCTGGATGGTATTGATCCAGCGCTGCAGATGGTCGAGTCCGTCCACCGACACGCCCGACCACGGATAGGTGCGCACCCAGCACCAGTTGGCGATGTCGGCGATGGAATAATCGCCCGCGAGATATTCATGATCGGCCAGCTGGCCGTTCAGCACTTCGAACAGGCGCCGGGATTCATTGCGATAGCGGTCGATGGCCGGCTGATAGACCTCGTGCCAGTAGCGCCCGAACACATTGGCCTGTCCCATCATCGGGCCGATGCCGCCCATCTGGAACATCAGCCACTGGATGACGCGCGAGCGGCCCTTCACGTCCGTCGGCAGGAACTTTCCCGACTTCTCCGCGAGATAAATCATCAGCGCGCCGGATTCGAAAACCGCGAAATTGTCCTCGTCGCGATCCACGATGGCCGGGATGCGTCCGTTGGGGCAAATCTTGAGGAACCATGGCTCCTTCTGCGTGCCTTTGGAGAGTTCGATGGCGTGCACCTCGTACGGGATCGCCATTTCCTCCAGCGTGACCGAGGCTTTCCAGCCGTTCGGCGTCGAGGATGTATAAAGATCGATCATCATAAGTATCCTTCGGTTCAGTGATCGGTGACGTGGGAGACGGCTTCGGAATCCGAGCCCAACGCCGCGCCGCCGGGTAACAGGCCGGGCGGCAGAATATCGTCGGCAGAGTGGTGCGTCGCGCGTTTTTTGTCGATCTCGGCGCGCAGCCGCTGCTGGCGGGATTGGTCGAGCGGATATCCCATCATGATCGACAAACAGATGACGGCAAACAGGATCGGCAGGAGGATATAGAACTGCCGCATATGTTCGATCGCGTCGGGTGCATTGGCGTGCTGCGGATTGAACCCCATCAGCGCCAGGACCGGAAAGGTGATGCCGACCGCGGCACCGATCCCGAATTTGCTCGTCAACGACAGGAACGAATACATCAGCCCTGCCCGTTCCGCGCCGGTCTCCGCCGTATCGGCATCGGAGATATCCGCCATCATGGAGCGCAACAGAAACGCCGGCGCGCCGTAATGGACACCCGTCACGGCGAACATGAGTGCGGCCATGCCGAGATCGCCGGCCGGAATGAAAAACAACAACGGCGCCGTCCCTATGGCGTAGATATAGCAGCAGATCAGCGCGCTGTGCTTGCCGATGCGCCTCGACAACGCAATCCAGGCCGGAATGAACACGATCCCGGAAGCGAAATAGAGCAACAGCAGAAGGCCCGCCCATTTCGGCTCGTTGATCGCGGTGCGCGCGAAGAAGAAGAACATTGCCCCGCGCGCACCCTGATTGAGGGACTCGATGAGATCGACTGCCATGACGCGGCGGATGGCGCTGTCCTTCAGCAGGAAAATGAGTGTGGGAACCAGCGGTGCATGCGTTCGGAGTTTGATTTCGGGTTCGGGCACGACACTCAGGCACAGCACAACCGAAGGCAGCAGCAGCACAATGGCAAAGATCGCCATCGCCATCACCTGGACCGACTGCCCGGCCTTGCCGTGCTCCAGCACCGCCGGCACGACCAGCACGCCGATAAATCCCACCAGCGTGGCGGCCTGAGACCAGCCGTAAACGCGGCTGCGCTCGTGATAGTCGGGCGA
This sequence comes from Rhizomicrobium sp., assembly GCA_050010175.1. GTDB lineage: Bacteria > Pseudomonadota > Alphaproteobacteria > Micropepsales > Micropepsaceae > Rhizomicrobium. The sequence goes on along the minus strand of JBEKLN010000037.1, from coordinate 37,441 downwards.
CAATTCCGCGCCCCATGACAGGTGCGGGATCACCGTCATCGACCAGCCGACATACATCACCGACAGCCAGAAGCAGAGATACCAGACGCTGACCGGCCCTCCGGGAACGAAGGTCATCCAGATGCCGATCGCGAGGATCGGCGCGCCGACGAGTATGAGTGGCTTGCGTCTTCCGAACGGCGTGCGCCAGCGGTCGCTCCAGTAACCCATCACCGGATCGACGAAGACATCGAATATCCGCATGAAGCTGAACACGATACCGGTGACGACGAGGCCGAGGCCGATCTCCTTCGACGCGTAGAACTGCGGCAGGTGCACGACGATGGGCATGCCAAGTGCCGCCAGCGGCACTGCAGGGAAGATATACGATACGAGACGGAAGACGCTGATACGTCCGCTCGCGTCCGCTTCTGCAGCTGCGGAAGGACGCACGGCCTAGGCCGCGCGCACGGACTTGATCATCGGCGATTCTTCGTCGATGCAGGTTTTGAACGAAGGCCGCGCATGGATCGCGTCGACGTAACGCGCGAGGTCCGGCCAGCGGCCCGCGTCGATCTTTTCGCCGGCATGCTCGAAATTGACCAGCATCGTGCAGATCGCAATGTCGGCAATCGAGAACGAGTCGCCAACGAGGAAATTCCTCTTGCCGATTTCCTTGTTGAGGTAATCGAACAGCGGCGGAAGTTTGTTGGCCAGCGTCGCGGCCACCACCGCTTCGTCCGGCTGCTGGCGCAGGAAACGTTTGACGATGCGCTCGAAGAACAATCCCGATCCGCAAGCCTGCGCGAGAACGGAATCCGCATATTCCTCGAACCACAATGCGCGGGCGCGCAGATAGGGATCGGCGGGATAAAGCGGCGGGGTCGGAAATTTATGCTCGATGTAATCGCTGATAATGGAGGAATCCGGCAGCGTGTTCGGTTCGGGAATATCCGTATCGCGTAACACCGGGATGCGTTTCAGCGGGCTGATTTCCAGAAAACTTGCCGGCGGTTGGAACGGACTCACGGGATCGTGTTCGTACTTCAGTCCCTTTTCCGCAAGCACCACGCGCACCTTGCGCACGAAGGGCGACAGCGGCGCACCATAAACGATCAATCCCATGAGTTTCCTCCGGCGTTTTTTATCGGTTGTCGGCAGCTTGTCAGAGTTTCGGGCGGCCGGGCAAGCTTTCTTCCTGGGAGCGCGGGTCTCCAGACCCGCAACGCGCCAAAGATGCTTCGAAGAAAGCACGGCCGGAGGCGCGCTCCCGGTTACGCCGGCGCTTCGACCTTGAGCTTGGGATCGCGCTCCGGCGGAAGGTGGTCGTAGAGATCCGCAATGAGATCGCTCCTCAGCGATTTGTGCTTCGGATCGTCCCACAGATTGTTCCACTGCAGCGGATCGCTCTTCAGGTCGTAAAGCTCGCCTTCGCTGCCGTCATAGCGGATGCGGGTGGTCGTCGCGGCAAACTGCGGCCAGTAATCCTCCATGCCATTCGGCGCCGAGGTGGATGGCTCATACCGCGTACACACAAACCCGTCGCGATAGATGGACCGCAGATGCATGCCATAGCCCGGGAACTGGCTGTCCCATTCGCACAGTGCACGCTGACGCGAACCATCGTCGGATATCGGCAACACGCGTCCCTGCATCCACGGCGCGGCCTCGACGCCCGCGATCTGCGCAAACGTCGACGCGAGGTCGACCTGTTCCACCGGCTGGTGCACCAGCGCAGGCGTCACAGCCGCCTCGGGAGCCGGCCGCCAGATGAACGGCAGGCGCATCAGCGCGTCGACATGGAACGGCCCCTTGTAGACGAAGCCGAAATCGCCCTGCAGCTCGCCGTGGTCCGTCGTGAAGATCACATCGGTGTCGTCGTCCCAGCCCTTCGCCCGCACCTTGGCGAGTACGCGGCCGATGGCTTCGTCGATCAGCTCGTTCATCACATGCACTTTCGCATTGATCTCGCGGATGTTGTCGCGCGACAGCAGCTGGGGTTGGAAGTTCATCGGGCCGCCTTCGATGTTCGCGAAGGTGCCGTCATAAAAGGCGAGCCAGTGCGCCGGCTTGCGCGCCAGCACGTCGCGGATTTTTTCCGGCGAGCCGGGATAGCCTTCCGGCAACGGCAGGTCGCGCCAGTCGCAGCGCGACAATTCGGACGCCGGCGGATCCCAGGGATGATGCGGATCGGGAAAACTCAGCCACAGGAACCAGTCATCATCCGGATCGAGCTTGTTCAGCCACTCCACGGCGAGATCGGCGAGCCAGTCGGTGTGATAGAGCCCGCGCGGAATTTGGTTGTTCGCGGTTTCCGGCGCACCCGTGTCGCCGCCAGGTGATGCGTTCAGGAGCGGCGCCGATCGGTTGAAGTATTCCGGATGATTCTTCTGCATCCAGCGGCCGTAGTGACCCACCGGACGGCCATTGAAACTCGTGATGTGCATGGCATGGATGGCATAATCGAATCCGCGCCACGGACCGTAATCGTCTTCCGCCTGTCTGCGGTTCTCGCGGTATTTCGCCTGCGGATCGAAACCGGGTTCGAAATGCGCCTTGCCGATCAGCGCGGTTTTGTAGCCCGCCTTGTCTTTCAGATATTGGGCGATGCTGGGCGCATCGTCCGGCAGCGGCACGCCATTGGCAAAAACGCCATGCGTTCGGACATACTGCCCGGTGAGCATCGTGGAGCGCGCCGGCATGCATACCGTGTTCTGGTTGTAGGCGCGCGCATAGTTGATGCCTGCACGCGCCAAGCCGTCGATCACGGGCGTTTTGCAGAAGCGATTGCCGTTGCAGCCGAGCGAATCCCAACGCTGCTGGTCCGACGTGATGAAGAGAATCTTGCGTCCCACTTGGATCACCCTTTCAACGGATTGAGACAACCCGAGTCTGCGAGAAGCGGATCAAGGATAGCTTTTGCGGCCGCATCGAGTCGCGCATAGGCCGCTCGCAGGCCGGCCAGACACCGCACCTGATACTTGAACGCGCCTTGCGAATAGGTGCCGCCGGGGAGCGGCAGCGAGAATGTCTCCGCGCCGCTGTCGATCGCCTTCGCGTTGGCTTCCAGAAATGGAAAGTAAATTTCGCCGGCGAGTTTCAGCAGACCGGTGATTGCAGCTGGCGCAGGCATGTCCAATGCGCGCCACTCGCCTTCGACGCCGGACGCATCGTCGAGATTGACGATCCAGCGGAAGGTGAACGGAAACTCGGCCCGCAGCATGTCCTGCGGCGTGGGATCGACCGCGAGTTGCGAGAATTGTCCGTACCAGCCGAAATCGGCCAGCGACGGGCGCGTGCCGAACAGATAGGTCTCCTCGGTAACATGGGATTCGAACAGCGACAAAATCCGCCGCCCGCTCGCTTCGATAATGGACGCGTTCTCCGGCGTGCAGCCCACCAGCGCCATCCGCCCCACCTGACGCGCACGGAACATCGCAGCCGCGTTCAGGATCGCTTCGCGTCCCTTGCCCTTCAGCCGGTCGAAGGCAAGCCACTCGCTCATGATCTTCTGGTCGCGCTCGCGGAACCAGCGGTAGTGGAACATCAGTTTGGTGCCCCACTCGTCCGCGAAATCCTCAAGCAGATATGCGAGAAAGGTCTGGCCCGCATCGTCCGGCACTATAGACCGTTCGCGATGGAGCTTTTCCAGCTCGAAGATCATCGGCGTGGAATCATTGTGCCAGGTGCCGTCCGGAAACCGAATGACGGGAATGACAGGTGCTTTCACATTCTTGAAGATGCGATCGTCGCCCATCTCCATCTGCCGCCAGATGTAGGGCAGGCGGCGATAGCGCAAGACCGCGCGCATCTTCATGGAATAGGGCGAACCAAGGCCGCCATAGATGGTGCAGACACTCATGCCGCCAGCCCCGCGCCACAGCACAGAAGCGACGTTCTCTCGAGTCCCGCGTCGCGATGGTAATGCGCGGCAAGATACTCCGGATTCTGCATCATCTTCAGGAACGCTTCGCGCGAGGGATAGCGTACGCACACGATCTCGTCCCAGTCGTTGGCGGTGTCGTCGCCCACCACGACCATCTTCTGCGGACCGCCCCACACGATTCCGCCGCCGAGCGCTTGAACATGCTGCAACGCAACCATGGCGTAGCGGCGATAGGCATCGATGCCGCTCAGATTCTCCTTTGCTTCCGGGCGATCCGGGCCATACGCAGCTCTGGCCCGGTATTTGAGCAGGTTGACCATGACGATCGGGCCTTCGGGACCATTTTCGACCAGTCGCTGGATTTGTCGCGGCGTGGGAATGACGGGGGACATCGAAGGGTTTCTCCTGCATTGACGGCGGCGAGCGTTGCATTCATAATCTGAATCGTAATTCAGATTTATCATTGCGCCGTGGCCTACGCAACCCACTTCACCGTGACCGAGCGGTAACACCATGACGCGCGCGAAAAAGTCCGTCACGCCCGCCGAACGCTGGTCGCTGCCTGCGCAGCAGGACCGCAGCCGCGCGACGCGCGAGCGCCTGCTCGACGCGGCCGAAATCGTCTTCGCGAAGAAAGGCTATGACGGCGCACGCCTGGCCGATATTGCGCGCGAAGCCGGCTGTTCCGTCGGAGCGGTCTATTTCCGCTTCAAGGACAAAAGCGCCCTCTTTTCTGCCATCGCCGAATCCTTCATCGAAGATGCGCGGACGGGTTTTGCTGCTCTGCTCGGTCAGGCGCCTGCGCGGCAGGACCAGCTGGTCCGTCTGTTTGTCTCTGCGTCAGCGGCAAGCTTTCAGAGGCACCGCGGCCTGTTTCGCGCCATCGTCGAGCGTGGCATCGAGCATCCACAGGCGATGCGCTCGATTTTCCGTTTCCGCGACGAACTCGCGGAAAGCCTCGAACGAGCGCTCCATGGTGCCCGGCATGCATCGACGGACATCTCCGTGCGGGTAATGACACAGATGGTCTACGGATTTCTCCTCGCTGGTATTCTCAACGAACACGCGCCTACCCGCATCGACGACAGGCGCGCCATCGAGGGCCTTGCCGACGCGTGCGTGGCCTATCTGACATGCGGAAAGGGCAAACCATGACGCTCGAAATCGACCTTTTCTGGTCGTTTCGCAGTCCGTATTCCTATCTCGCGACGCCGCGCCTCGTCGCCATGCAGCGCGAATGGGATCTGACGATAAAGGTGCGGCCGGTCTATCCGCTGGCCGTACGTTCGGGACAGTTTTTCCAGCAGGTGAACCCAATGTGGATTCCCTATCTGATGCGCGACACCTGGCGCATCTCGCAGATGCTCGGCATTCCCTATCGTTGGCCGCGGCCAGATCCGGTCGTCATCGATGCCTCTACGCGCGCGGCCATGCCGAATCAGCCTTACATTCATCGCCTCACGCGGCTCGGCTGCGCGGCGGCGGCGACGCCGCACGGGCTCGATTTTCTCAACGAGGTATCGCGCGTCATCTGGTCGGGCCAAGTCGACAATTGGCACGAAGGTGATCACCTGGCAAACGCTTCCGCGCGCGCCGGTCTCGACCTTGGCAGCCTGGATGCGAAGACTGCCGCCGCTCCCGACGCGTATGAGTCCATGATCCAGGCCAATCAAGCCGCGCATGCGGAATGCGGCCATTGGGGCGTTCCAACGATGGCGTTCAGGGGCGAACCGTTCTTCGGGCAGGATCGTCTCGATGCGCTTTTGTGGCGCCTCAAGCAGAACGGTCTCGCGCCGCGGAAGAATTAGAAATGATGAAACGCGCACTCCTCGTTTTTGTCGCCGCTCTCGCGACCGCATGCCTGGTGGCCTTCATCGCCACGCGTTTCTCATCCGTCGATCTGTGGCTTTACCGCAGGCTCGCGCTGCATGTCATCGCGCAGCCGCAACCGGAGCTTGCCAAACCGGGTGAATTGTCCGTGCTGTTGTGCGGCACCAGCGCGCCACTGCCCGATCCGCGCCGCGCGGGCGCATGCACGATCATCGCCGCGGGAAACGATCTCTACATCGTCGATGCGGGCCTCAGTTCGACCAAGAACCTGCTCACGTGGCGGATACCGCTTGAACGGGTGAAAGGCATCTTTCTCACCCATTTTCATTCCGATCACATCGCCGAGCTTGGCGAATTGAGATTGCAGACCTGGGTTGCGGGGAGGCGGGAGCCGTTGAAAGTGTACGGCCCTCCGGGGGTCCAGGACGTGGTCGCCGGATTCAATCTCGCTTATTCCCACGACGCCGATTACCGCACCGCCCATCACGGCGAAGCATTCCTGCCGCGCGAAGACGTGGACCTTGTCGCAGTACCCATTCCGATGAGCGGCGCGATTGCGCCTGCGCTTCGCGCGGGCGGCCTAACCGTGACCGCCGTCCGCGTCCATCATGATCCGGTCAAGCCGGCATACGGCTACCGCTTCGACTTTGCGGGCCGCAGCGTCACGGTCAGCGGTGACACCGCACCCTATGAACCCCTCGCCGTCGCCGCGCGCGGTAGCGACGTGCTGGTGCATGAAGCGCAATCCAACACGATGATCGCGATGCTCGGCGAGGCACTCCAGCGTGCTGGACGGTCTCGCCCCGCCAAGATCATGCACGACATTCCGGACTATCACACCACGCCGCCCGAAGCGGCCCGCATCGCCAACGAGGCGCATGCGAAGTTGCTGGTGTTCACGCACATCAACCCGCCCCTGCTGTTTCCGCTGATCGCCGACCCTGCGTTTCTTGCCGGCGTTTCCGACGTGCGGCCCAACGGCTGGGTGCTCGGATATGACGGCTTGCTGATCCGCCTGCCCGGCCACAGCAACGCGATCGAGCAATCCGGCGTCGATTGACGCGCACGAGTCGGCTTGTCATCGACACCGCGCGTCATTATGTCGGCTGTTTGCCGGAGATACTCATGGCCGACTTGTCCGCGTTTCCCATCACTCGTCGCTGGCCTGCGAAGCATCCCGACTGGCTGCAGCTCTATTCGCTGCCCACGCCCAACGGCGTCAAAGTGTCGATCATGCTGGAGGAGATCGGCATGCATTACGAGCCGCATCTCGTCGACATAATGAAGAGCGAGACGCAGACGCCGGAATATCTTTCGCTCAACCCCAACGGAAAAATCCCGGCCATTATCGATCCCGACGGGCCGGGCGGAAAGCCGTTCGGCCTGTTCGAATCCGGCGCCATCCTGCTCTATCTCGCCGACAAGACGGGCCAGTTCATCTCGACAGACCCGGCCGAGCGCTACGAAACCATCGAATGGGTGTTCTTCCAGATGGCGTCGGTTGGACCGATGTTCGGACAGGTGGGCTACTTCCACAAATTCGCAGGCAAGGAGATCGACGACAAGCGTCCGCTCAACCGTTATCGCGACGAGTCCAAAAGGCTGCTCGGCGTCATGGAGACGCAGTTGTCCGGGCGGCAGTGGATCACGGGCGATGACTACTCCATCGCCGATATTTCGCTGCTCGGATGGGTTCGCAATCTCATCGGTTTCTACGGCGCGCGCGAGTTGGTCGAGTTCGACTCGTTCACGCATGTGCCGGCGTGGCTTGAGCGCGGACTGGCACGCCCCGCCGTGCAGCGTGGCCTGGAGATTCCCAGGCGCCCTTAGAGCCTGCAGGATTGATACACACTATGATGTTCGCATTGAAGATCGCGATCATAGCTTCTCTGGGGATCGCGTTGCTCTTCCTGGTGCGCGGCCTGGTTCGCGACTTCAAGGATGGAGCGATATACAGCCATCTTGGTACGTTTCGCCGAGCAGATCAGCCGATTGCATTCTGGGTCTGGACGGTCGGGTATTTCTGGGGAGCTGTTGTTGTGGGCGTGGTCGTAATCCTCGCAATCCTCGGCGTTGTGCCCTGACGCATCCATGGGCGCGAGGTTTCGGCTATGTCGCACTTACGCGATCAGAATTCGTGCAATGAGTGCAAGTATCAATGCTGGCGGCATCACCACGGCGCCGACTTTCAAGAATCGCCAGAACGTGATGTCCTCGCCTTCGCGGCGGATGGCGGCCAGCCACAGGATCGTCGCGAGCGAGCCCGTGATCGACAGGTTGGGGCCGAGATCGACCCCGATGAGTATGCAATCGACGATCCGCGCCGGTGCATGCGACCGAGCGAGTGCGGTGCTGGCAAGCAATCCCGCCGGCAGATTGTTCATCAGGTTCGATGCAAATGCGATTGCCGTTCCCGCCCATGCCGCCTTCCATACCGAGGTCGACGCTGCATGCAGAAGAGTCCCCAGCGCAGCCGTCGCGCCGGTCTCATTCAACGCTTCCACGAGCACGAACAGACCGGCGACCAGCGGCACCACGGACCAGGTGATCTTGGTGAGTGCGGCCCACTGCGGCTCGCGCCGCAGTATCCACACTGCGAGCAGCGTGGCCACACCCATCACGGCCGTCGGCGCGCCCAACGGGATACCGAGCGCGGAGACCGTCAGAAGAACGACCGCCGTCGTACCGATGGCCGCGAGCGCGATGCGTCCGCCGGTCGATAGCCCTGGCCGGTCTGCATCGGCAGTAGCAGCGCCCTTCAAGCGGTCGCGCTCCACGAACTGCAGCAGAAAAAAAGTCGCAACGACGGCGACAAGCGACGGCAACGAGAATCGCGCCAACCACGCGAGCAGCGACGGCAGTTGTCCGTCATAGACGACGAGGTTGGCCGGATTTGAGATGGGCAGCACGAAGCTTGCCGCATTGGCCACAAGCGCGCAGGTAAAAAGATGCGGCAGCGGATCGACTCGGGCTTTCCGTGCTGCCGCATAGACCGCCGGTGTCAGGACGACGGCCGTCGCATCATTGGAGAGTACTGCGGTAACGATGACACCCGCGCCATAGACGAGCGCGAAGAGGCGCGCAAGCGATCCCTTTGCCGAACGCACGGCCAGCGACGCCACCCAGTCGAACACCCCTTCACGGCGTGCGACTTCCGACATGAGCATCATGCCTGCGAGAAACAAATAGACGTCCACTCCCCGCGCGACCGCTGCCCAAGAACGGCCCGCCGGGAGCAAACCGCTTCCCACGAGCAAACCTGCACCGGCAACCGCCCAGACCGCCTCGGGCAGCCTGAAGGGACGCACCACCACACCGGCCACGGCGAGTGCAGCCACGGTCCAGATTGCAAATGTCGCCAATACGGGATTCATGGCGGCCGGCAGGTCTTCCGATAACAGGGCTACGAATCGCAGTGCCCGACGCACCCCACGATTGAATTGAAACGTCTTGCCTGCCAATAAGGCACGACAGGTGTCGCGAGGGAGCAGATATCCATGAACGGCAAGCAGATCATATTCGGAATAGTGGGATTGGCGGCGGTCGCCCTCGTGGTGGCAGCAGTCTATGTGATCCGCGGCGGCCAGGGCCAGAACGACACCGCCGTCGACGTGCCCAAATATACCATCCAGCTCAGCCCCGCCGATCACATCATCGGTTCGACGTCCGCACCCGTGCAGGTGGTGGAATACGCGGCACCCGTCTGCCCCATCTGCGCGCGCTGGGACATGACGATCTTCCCCGCGTTCAAGAAGCAGTACATCGACACGGGCAAGGCCTACTACGTTTTCCGTGTATACCCGTTGCGGCCGGTCGACGTGGCAGTGGAAGCGATGGCGCGCTGCCTGCCCAAGAGCGCGTATTTCCAGTTCATCGACATGATGTATCGCAATCAGCCGAAGTGGGATCCGGACGGCTATCAAATTCCCGATCAGCAGGCAGCGCTTGTCGACATGGGCAAGGTTGCAGGCATGACGCCCGAACAGGTCGACAGCTGCACCGCCAATGAACCGGAGCTCAAAAAGATTGCCGCCGTCGGCGAATTCGCGAGCAAGACCTACAACATCGACAGCACGCCGAGTTTCATCATCGACGGCGTCTTTCACCAGCAGGACATGATGGCCTCGGACAGCCTAAGCCAGGTTCTCGATGCGGAAATGAAGAAAAAGCAATCGTAGAGACAGCTTTGCCGGACGCGTTCCGACACTAACGTAAGGCGTCTTTCGTTCATCGCGGGTTCAGTTTCGCGCCGCCATGGTCCGCGCCCGAAAGGAACACCGCAGGCAGTCGCGTGAGCTCCATGGAGCACGTCTCGCGAGATGCGTTCGATGACCGGTGTGTTTTTCGCAAATGGGGGAGTTTCGAAGCTGGGCGCCTGAAACGGCGCTCCATGGCAAAAGGAGAGCTCTATGTTGCGTAACGTATCGCTTGTGGCAGCAACGGCCGCGTGCGTCTGCCTTTCCCTGCCTGCCACAGCCCAGATGGTTCCCGACTCCACCCGGTACCTGTCCGATCCCAACTACATGCCCTTTGCGGGTCAGATTTACGGGTATTCGGACTATGCGCATTCCTGGACAAGCGGGGATTCGCTTAACGCTGCGGGCGATCAGACATCATCGTTCAAAGTGAACACCGACACATTGACGCAGTTTCTATCCTACGGGCTCACCGACAATCTGCAGATCGACGGCGCCATGCATTACGACCCGGACTCCGACCGCCGCATCAACTTCGCCAATGGCACCGAAACGACGCTCGACAGCTCGGGCTTCAGCGATCCGACGCTTGGCGTTCAGTGGCGCGTGCTCAACGAGGGTCCCTATCCGTTCGATCTCGATCTCTTCGGCAATTACACGCCCAACGCGTTCGACTCCAGGATTGCATCGGCGATCGACGACGGAACCATCGCGCGTGGCGGGCAATGGGGCACGGCCGGAGCTGCGATCGGCTACGTTACTCCGCAATTCTCCGTGCGCGGCATCTTCGACGCCAACATCTATGGCAACGGCAACACTTACGAGCTCGCGACGAACGACGTGCTGCGCACACAGGGTTACACCGACTACGTGCTGGCGCTGAATTCCCAGACACGGCTCAATCCGCTGTTCTCCGTCAACGCGGGCATCGAACACACGTTTGCCGCGAACCAGAATGCCTTCAACGAAACAACCGGCATCGCCCATCTGGCCGAGCCCGGAGACACCACCGACCTTCATGCGGCCCTGAATTACAATCTCGTTCCGAACCAGACCGTGCTGTCGCTGAACTATGCCCACGTCTTCTACGGCAACAATCAGGACATCTATGCCAACCCCGCGTCCGACAATTCCACCCATAACCGCAGCGGCGACACTCTCGGCGTGCAGGTCACTTACGTCCTGCCCTGAACAAGCGGAAACGGCGGGCGTATCGCGCGTCCGCCGATTTCCCCGCGCGGGAAAATCTCATCCGTCGATCGAACGCATGTAGATCGCGGCCACGCGCTCGATGCCTGTCTGGTCCTCGGCATCGAAGCGGCCGGGCAAGGGACTGTCGAGATCGATCACGCCCGTGACGCCGCTGCCGCGCATCAACGGCACCACAAGTTCGGACCGCGAAGCCGAATCACAGGCGATGTGATCGGGAAAAGCGTTCACGTCGTCGACGCGCATGGAACGTCCGCTTTCGAACGCGGCGCCACAGACCCCGCGCCCCTTGGCGATGCGCACGCAGGCGGGCTTGCCCTGAAACGGCCCCAGTACAAGTTCGCCGCCCTCGCGCAGGAAATAAAACCCTGCCCAGTTGAGGTCGGGCAGACATTGATAAAGCAGCGCGGACGTATTCGCCGCATTGGCGATCCCGTCCCGCTCGCCGGCCAGCAGCGCTTCAAGCTGGGTGCACAGCTCGCGGTAAAGTTCCACCTTTGCAACACCAACCGGATTCTTGGCTGTGAACATGTTTGGTCCTATCACAGGCGCCGGGAATAGTGCATTTATGCCCCACCAAGGGGAATTCCAACATGCCGCGAAACGGTTTGGCCGTGCTGGCGATCGTGCTCGCCTGGCCCTCCAGCGTACACGCTGCCGAAGTGTGCTCGTGGCTCGTCGAAGGCGTACAGCCCGGCCACGTGCACAGCCTGGAGCTGTGGTTCCAAGCGGATTCCCCCGTCAATTTCATGTACGACGTCGAGGGCCGCGGCCTGGTCTCCGCAGCGGAGGATGCCAATTCGCCCCTGACGGCCGCCTATGCGCTTTCTCCTGGCGACGTGCGCAAGGTCTGGTCGTTCAGCAGCACCTTCTATCCCCCGGGCAAAATCGACATTACCGTGGAACTGCACAAAACGCCCATGGACATCAATTCGAACGGTCCCACGCCGCTGTTGGCGAAGTTTGTCTTTCAGCGCAACGTGCCGGCAGCGGAAACCACACCGCCGAGCACACTGGCCACGAAGCAATGCATGGAACTGATGACCGGCGGCCTGCCGCTGTAGACGATCCGCGTGTTCATCCCACGTCGCGCAAGACTTTCTCGATGGCTGCGAGCCTGCCCTTCATATCGGCGAAATCGGCCTGAAGCGCCGCCAACGCCGCGCTGGATGCCGCCTGGGATGCGGCGTACTTCTCGGTGAGTTCGCGGTAGGTGTCTTCCTTGCCGTCTTTGCGCCGCGCCTGCCGCGAATCCGCGAAAAATTTCATGCCCGCGACGCACACGCTGCCGACGATCGCGAGACACGCGACGATAAAGAGGAGATGACCTTGAGCCGACATGTCTGTTCCCTTCGTTCAGTCGAGTCTTGAAAGCGATTTGACGGCCGCCGCAATCTGCCGCGGCTCGAGCGCGATGGCGAAATCCGCGACTTCGAAATAGTTGAGCGCCTTGCCGTCGTCGGACAGTTCGAGCCGGCTCGTCACCAGGCCTGCCGCTTCGAGCTTTTGCAGATGCAGATGCAGCAAGGGCCGGCTGATGCCGACCTCACGCGCCAGCTGGCTGACGTAATTGCGGCCGTTGGCGGCGAGCGCGCCCACAATTCTCAGGCGATGCGGATTGGCGAGCGCCGCGAGCATGGCCAGCAATTTGTCTCCGTTCAGCGTCAATTCACGTCAATCTTTCATATGTCACAATTTCCTGACACATGAAATACAGACTTGTCAAGCGACGCGAACGATCGAGCCTTACGCCTTCTGAAGCGCGAGCTGGATCACATCGATGCGGCGAGACCGGAACCCGGCCTCGCAATAGGCGAGATAGAAGAGCCACAGGCGACGGAACCGCTCGTCGAATCCGAGGCCGCGGATATCGCCCCAGGCCGAACCGAAATTGCGCGCCCATTCGGACAGCGTGCGCGCATAATCCTCGCCGAAACGGCAGGAGCCCCGCCAGGCGAGCCCCGCGGCATCGGCTTCCTGCCTGAGGCGGAACTCAGCAGGGAGCATGCCGCCGGGAAACATATATTTCTGGATGAAATCGACGCGCTTTCTGTATTGCGCAAAAAATCTGTCCGCGATCGTGATGGTCTGCAACCCCACAATGCCGCCGGGCGCGAGCACGTCGCGGATCGTGGCGAAATATTGCGGCCAGAATTTCTCACCCACGGCTTCAAGCATTTCGATGGAGACGATGCGGTCGAACATCCCCTTCACGTCGCGATAATCGACGAGCCGCACATCGACGCGATCTGCGAGCCCCGCCTTCTGCATGCGGGCGCTGGCATAAGCATGCTGCGACGGCGAAATCGTGATCGCGGTGACATGCGCCCCCACGTCGCGGGCCGCGAATTCTGCAAAGCCGCCCCAGCCGCACCCGATCTCGAGGACCGAGTGACCCTGCTCAAGGGCGATGGTTTCAGCAAGTCTTCTGTATTTGCGTTGCTGCGCGTCGTCGAGCGTCGCAGCATCTCTGCCGAAGACGCCCGAGGAATAGGTCATGCTCCGGTCGAGCCAGCGCTCATAGAAGCTGTTGCCGAGATCGTAATGCGCCTCGATGTTGCGTCTGGCGCCGCTGCGGCTGTTCCGGTTGCGCACGTGCTGCACGAGATTGATGAGCCGAGCCGTGCGCGTGCCACGCAGAAGTCCCTGTGCGCCGCGCAGATTGAGAACTATCGCATGCAGGAGCGCCGGCAGATCCGGCGTATCCCATTCGCCCGCGAAATAACCTTCTGCAAATCCGATATCGCCGGACCACACAAGCCGGCGCAGTGCGCGCAGATCGTGCACCACGAGACCGGCGTCGGGCCCGGGTTCCATTCCCTTCAGGTGAAATTCCTTTCCGTCGGGCGCTGTGACGCGCAGCGATCCGGCCTGCCAATGGGCCCCCACGACACCCAGCAGACGGTCGAGCGACACCATGCGGACGAAGGATCGCCGCCGGATCGCCAGCCGATCGAGAAAGGTACCGCTTGTGTTGCCGGAAGCGTCGGTCATGCGCTGCTCCCCCGGTCTCCGCTTGCTCTTTTACCACGACACTGCGGTGACGAGAACGCAGACACCCGGTCAAAGCTGCAATCGGACCTGGTCCGGCCGCCGGAAACTCGGGTGCAGTTCCACCGGCAGGATGGTATACCGGTAACCATCGGGTTCGGGATTTTACTGCGAACGGGGAGATTGGAACATGAACAGATATCTCATGTTGAGCGCCGCTGCGCTCGTGGCGGGCACGCCGGCTGCGATGGCAGACGACGGGGCGAAATCGAAAACGCAAAGCTTTCAGTTTCTGTCGGCACTGGGCGGCACGTATTGCGATGGAGCACGCCTGCATGTCGAGGGTTCATTTGCCGTCGGCGAGCAGCTTTATTCGGCCTGCGGCGGCTCCATGGCCAACATTCCCATCTACGGCGCGGTCGGCAAGAGTAAGGAACTTGGCAAGGACGTGACGTGGTTCTACGCCACGCAGCACACAGAGATGGCCTATTCCGTACAACTGCCCCTCAAGAACGGCGGCTCGTGGGGGCTGTGGTCGCTGGCCGGCAGCTCATTTTTTCTCGTCAATGCGGGCACCATCAAACTCGGTTATACCGGCGACAGGATCACCGGATCGAAGTCCACCGCCGCCAAACTCCAGGAGGTCATCGGCAACGCCAATTCTGGCGGGCAGCGATAGCGCCCTGACGATTCATTTTTTTGGTGCGGCCGGCCTACGGCGCCGATGGCGGCGCCGCAGGCCTCGGCGCAACGCAGTATTCAATTCGGGACATTTGCAATGAACCGATATTTCCTCGCCGTGTTTCTGGCATCGGTGGCCTCAGCAGCGCCGGCCGGCGCGGCCCAAATCTGCGGTTGGCTTGTGGAGTCCAACGAGCCCGAGGATGTGCGCGGGTTGACCCTGTGGCTGCAGTCTGACGCTGACGTGGATTTTCTCTACGCGATCGGAGGCAAGGGGATCGTCAACGGTATGGGGTACGCCAATTCGCCCGCCAAGGCGAGCTACACGCTGCATGCAGGCCACGCCGAGGCTCCCTGGCACGGCGGCGGCACGCTCGATGCACCGGCGAAGATCGACATCACCGTCGAACTTCATCAGACGCCGGCCGACATTTTTTCCGATGCGCCCACACCGCTGCTCGCGAAATTCGCGTTCGCGCGCAATGTTCCCGCATCCGAAAAGAAACCGCCTGCCACGCTTGCGAAAAAACAGTGCGCAATCGTCGCCGTACCGGGTCACTGATCGCGGCAACTCGATCGGCTTCTTCCCGACGCGTCCCACCACCGCGGTGACGTGTCGGCTCCGCCCCGAGAAACGATCAGCCTTCGGGCACTCAGCAGACGATTTTGAACGCAGAGGCGCGGACATACGACACCGTCATCGGCATCATACGTGACATTCTGGTGATATCCGTGCAGAAGAATTCTGGCACGCAAAGCACGCCGAATGAACAAAGCTTTGGGGCGCGACCCCGGGGTTCGTGCCGCACTCCGGTTCCTCCGCGGCTTCGCGTCTCCGTGTGAAAAAATCCATTGGCCCGCACCCGAGCACCGAGGCTTAGCCCCTATCCCACCATCCTCGGCTTGCCGAGTTCGCCGAAACCGCATTCCAGTCCGTCGCGGTTCCACTGCCCGCAATCGGCGGCGGTCGAATAGGTGCTTTCGAGAAACTCGAGCAGGCATGCCTCCGGATCGCCGGCCGTGCGCACCGCGTCGTACGGCAGGATGAATTCGCCCAACTCTGCGCTGAAGAACGCATCCGCGGGACTCACCCGCCCTTTGGCGAAACCATCCGGCGCCGGATAGGCATAGGAATAGAACGCCGGATAATCGATCACGCCACCGCCCGGCCAGAATCCCGCGCTCGAGACTTCGTGCGAATAGGCTTCGCGCACGACCGCATCCGGCAGATGCGGAATACCGCCTGGATGCGGCGGCGCGCGCCGGCCGGAGAATCGCGTCACCGCCAGATCGAAGCTGCCCCAGAAGAAATGCACCGGGCTCACCTTGCCCAGATATGCCGAACGGAAATAGGTGAACACATCATGGGAACTGACGAGGATTCGCCAGAAGCGGCGGGCGAACGCCGCATCGTAGGCCGCGTGCTTCGTGTCGTCCGCAAACGCAATCGCCTCTTCGAGTTCGTTCGGAGCGCCGTCGATCTTCGCATCGATACCCAGCGCATCGATATGCTGCAGGAACATGTCGTAGAAATCGGCGACCGTCATCGGCTCGAGCGGCATCCAGCGCGTCTCTCCGTTGGTCGAACGGAAATTGAGCCGGTGGACGACGAAATCGAACTCGATCTCAATCCCCTGTCCGCCCGCATGGAACAATGGCGTTGCAAGTCCGCGCGCCGATACGTCCAGCGTCACATGCCAGGCGTGGTTGAGCCATGGGGTCAGCGCGAGCCTCGTCTTGCCGACGATCTGGGTCCACAGATGCAGCGTGTCGCGCGTATCCTTCCAGGCCGCGAGCGGGAGGTCGGGCCAGTCTTCGGACATGGATGATCTGCCTCCCCGAATGACAGGCAAAACGTAGCAGCCTGTGCAGGGCAAACCCCGCGACTCCTTTCCTCCTGCAATATTCGAAAGCGGACCGTTGCCTTTCGGCAACAAGACTGTGGATATCTGGAAGTTTCAATACTTTAATGTCGGAGAAATTCTTACATCGCAGCCGACGGAAAAACAGCCGCGAAGGATTTTGTGCCCGGCCGCTACTCCCGTCGCGCCCGAAAGAAGGATTTGAGCAGCCAGGACGACTCGTCGGCCAGTGCCCCGCGCGACACGTCGGGTCGGTGATGGCAGGTCGGCTGGTCGAAGAATCTCGGGCCATGCAAGACGGCGCCGCCTTTGGGATCGTCTGCCGCAAACACGATGCGAGCCACGCGTGCGAGGCTCGCAGCACCCGCACACATCGCGCAGGGCTCGAGCGTGACATGGAGCACCGTTCCCACCAGCCGCTCGTTGGCGAGGACGCGCGCGCCTTCGCGCAGCACGAGCATCTCGGCATGGGCAGTGGGATCCGTCAGTTCGACGATGCGGTTGCCGTTGCGCGCGAGAACCGCGCCATCCGACGATGCGAGCACCGCGCCGACCGGCACCTCGCCCCGCGACGCCGCCGCCTCGGCCTCTTCAAGCGCCATCGCCATGAATGCATCGTCTGACATGAAGGCAGTGTCGCCTGAACCGCGAAGAAATGCACCACGGAGGCACGGAGGTCACGGAAAAAAGGTGCCACCACGAAGCGCACAAAGGACACGAAGGTGCACAAAGTGTTTTCCGCGCGCCCTTGGCGCGCAACAAGTTTCCTTTCTGCTCTTCCTTCGTGCTCTTCGTGTCCTTTGTGGTTAAATCTTCTCCGTGAACTCTGTGTCTCCGTGGTCACCCCTTCAAAGAGCCCTCTTGCATCGTGGGCTTCGCTCTGAAATGTCAGGCCATGGCGAAATACGATCCGCGGGCGCGCGACCAGCGCTCGGAACCCGGCACTCCCGACCCGCCCGAAAAGGCGCCGCGCGAAGACACAAGCGAGGCAGGCGGCAACCGCATCGCCAAGGTGATCGCGCGCGCCGGCGTGTGCTCGCGCCGCGACGCGGAGAAAATGGTCGCAGAAGGCCGCGTGACTCTGGACGGCACGAAGATCACCTCGCCTGGCACGCGCGTCGAACACGGCCAGATCGTGGCCATCGACGGCAAGCCGCTGGCCGAACCCGAACGCACGCGGCTGTGGCGCTATCACAAGGTGACCGGACTGGTGACGACGCATCGCGATCCCGAAGGCCGGCCGACCGTGTTCGAAAAACTGCCGTCGAGCCTGCCCCGCGTGCTCTCGGTGGGCCGGCTCGACGTGAATTCCGAAGGGTTGCTGCTGCTCACCAATGACGGCGCGCTGGCCCGCAAGCTCGAACTTCCCTCAGCCGGCTGGACACGCAAATACCGCGCGCGCCTGTTCGGCAAGGTGACCCAGGCCGATCTCGATCAGCTCGCGCAAGGTGTGCGCATCGACGGGGTGAAGTACGAGCCGGTGATTGCCGATCTCGAGCGCACGAAGGGTATGAACTCCTGGGCAAGCGTGAGCCTGAAGGAAGGCAAGAACCGCGAAGTGAAACGGCTGATGGAGCATCTGGGCTTGAAGGTCGCGCGGCTCATCCGCGTGCAGTTCGGGCCGTTTCATTTGGGCCAGCTCGAACCCGGCAATGTCGAGGAAATCCCCGCCAAGGTGTGGCGCGATCAGTTGGGGCTGGGTGCGGCGAAGGCGAAACGCGGGGCCGATTAAAGCGCATCGATGGCTCAGCACTGGGACCGCAGCCTTCAAGGCCGCACCGCCATGCGCCAACACCGAATGCGGGCAAGAATGCCCGCAGTCCGAGTGAAACTCCGTCGCCGGGCGCCGGCTTGATTCGGATCGCGGCAAGATGTAGAAACGTTCCTACATGAGGCCCGCGTTGATGATCACCACCCTCACAAGCCGCGAGTTCAACCAGGACACCGGCCGCGCCAAGAAGGCGGCCGCCAAGGGCCCGGTGTTCATTACCGATCGCGGGAAGCCCGCGCATGTGCTGCTCACGATCGACGATTACCGAAGCCTCGCAGGCGAGAAGCGAAAGATTGCCGATGCGCTGGCTCTGCCGGGCGGCGAAGATATCGACTTCGACCCGCCACGCGCCAGGATCAGGACTCGCCGCGTCGACTTCTCCTGATGTTCATTCTGGACACCAATGTCGTGTCGGAATTGCGCAAGGTGCGTTCCGGGCGTGCCGACAAGCGCGTGGCACGATGGGCGGACACTGTGGATTCGGCGAGCCTCTTCCTTTCCGCCATCACCATCCTCGAACTCGAACGCGGTATTCTGCTCCTGGAACGGCGCGATCCGAAACAGGCTGCTCTTCTGCGGGCATGGTTCGACAACCAGGTTCTGCCGGAATTCGACGGACGCATTCTTTCGATCGATCAGGACGTCGCCATCTGCGCCGCGCGCCTGCACATCCCCGATCCGCGCTCCGAACGCGACGCACTGATTGCGGCCACAGCGCGTGTGCACGGAATGACCATCGTCACGCGCAACGTGGCCGATTTCGCAGCAACGAAGGCCCCGATCGTCAATCCGTGGCGGGGAGATTGAGCCATGCGCTGCAAGATGGACATTGACGGGAACATCCGTTCGAGGATGGGGAATGTTGCTGCGATCCCCCGTTTTTCATTGGCCCCACGCCGGCAAAATTCGGCATGGCCGTATTGCCACCGGCCGAGCCATTGAGGAGGATCAGGTCATGAAATCCGCGAGCACCACTTACCCGCTCCGTCTGCCGCGCTCGGTCAAAGCAGAGGTCGAGCGACGCGCAAAGGCTGACGGCGTGAGCGTCAATCAGTTTGTGGCGACGGCTGTGGCCGAGAAGCTCGCCGTCATGAATACGGCTGCGTTTTTCGCCGAGCGGCGCAATCGTGCCGACTTCACCGCGTTCGATAAATTGATGCGCCGCAAGGGTGGCGAGTCGCCCAAAAGCGACGACAAGATTCGGTGAGCTGCTTGTCGGTCTGCCTGCCACCGGCCGCGGCTCATACGGTGACAGCGGCAGCGTTCTCACGCGGCTCGGAAGAATTCCGACTGATCAGACCGATGCCGTTTCGGTTTGCGCCGTCATATCGCAAGTTTCCATTCACACACTGACGCACCGGATCGCCCTCCCACGCATCGAAAGGTTCGCTATGCTGTCCGCTTACACGCCGCTCGACTTTCTTGTCGTCGCAGCCGCCGTCTCGATGGTTGTTTATGGCGTGGTGTCGGGGATCAGGACCGCCCGCATACCGCGAAGCGAACTTAATCTCGTGCGGCGGTATTGGTTCACGATTGCCCGGGCGCTTCTGATATCGGCGACCGTTCTGCTCGACTGGCATTGGGCCGGCCGTTCATGGGCCGCTCTGGGTTTCGATTTCCCGATCGGGTTTCGCGGCCGCGTGGGTTTCGGGATCGATGCGGCGATCGTCTGCTTCTACGCCTACGTCGTGCTGCTGCGGAAGTTTACGCCGCAGCGCATCGCCGTTGCCCGCCGGCATCAGGACAGTCTTCGCATCCTGCCCCAGACGCGCGCGGAAATGGCGCTCTTTCCGGTGATGGCGCTTGTTGCGAGCCCGTTCGAAGAGCTTTTGTTCCGCGGATTTCTGATGTGGTTTTTCCTGCCCCTGGCCGGGCTCTGGGGCGGCGCAGTGCTGTCTTCCCTTCTGTTCGGCTCCTCGCATGCCTATCAGGGCTGGCGCGGAATCCTGCGCACCGGCGCCATCGGCTTCGCGTTTGCCGCGGCCTATGCGCTGACGCACAGCCTCTGGTGGCTGATGCTCGGACACACCGTGCTCAATATCGGCGGCGGCGTGCTCGCACGGAAGATCAATCGCCTCACGCCCGCGCCCGCTGAAGTCGCATGAGGTGAAACGCGGTACGTCTGCGCCAGAACGACAGGACGCCATACGGATAGTCCGGTTCGCCGACGCTGGCATGAAATCGAGCCAGGCGAAGAGGTGCGCGAAAGCGGCGTCCGCGGGCTCCTGTCTGTGCAAAACGGTTTGATATTATACCGAAACGGTATAATGTCCACCTGCTCTTTGACAGTGTGAATCGCGAAACATCGCCGGTGAAAACATCGCGCTGCGGAACACATTGAAAATCCGGAGTTTCCGGGCATTGCGGCGCGCGCGCCGCTGATCCGGCGCTGATACTCCGCTGTTATTTCGGACGATGATTTTTCCAAGGCACTGATTTCAAAGCGAAATTCGCGATACAGCCCGGCGCCCGATTTTTCCGCTGTATTTTGCCCCTGTTATCACCGCTGTTACTGGCTGCTGGAGCCCAGCGCCGGGACGTTCGTTGAATCGGGAGACGCCTCTCAGACGTGCTGGCCGCCATTGATGTGGATCTCGGCGCCGGTGACGTAGCTCGATTGTTCCGTGCACAGATAATAGATCGCCTTGGCCACTTCCTCGGGCTGGCCGAGACGGCGCAGCGGAATCGTCTCCACGATCTTTTCGGTGCCCGGCGACAGGATGGCGGTGTCGATTTCGCCCGGCGCAATCGCGTTGACGCGCACGCCGAGCGGTCCGAAATCCGACGCGAGTTCGCGGGTCAACGCCGCCAGCGCCGCTTTCGACGTGGCGTAAGCTGCTCCAGCAAACGGATGCACCCGGCTTCCCGCGATCGATGTGACGTTGACGATGGCGCCTTTCGCGCGCGTCAGTTCTTCGCGCAACCCCTGCGCCAGCCAGATGGTCGAGAACAGATTGACCTCGAACACATGGCGCCAGACGTTGATGTCGCTCGTCAGCACACTCAACCGCTCGCCCTGTTTTCCCTTCGGCGACACGCCCGCATTGTTGACGAGCGCATCGAGTTTTCCTTCCGGCAACCGCTCGCGCATCTCCTTGACCGCCCGCAGCGTGTCGTCGGGGTCTGAAAGATCGACCTGGATGTGATCTTCGGGACCGGCCGCCCAAGGACAATTCTCCGGAAACGCATGGCGCGAACAGGTGATGACGCGCCAGCCTGCGCTCGAGAAACGCTTCACCGTGGCATGACCGATGCCGCGGCTAGCGCCCGTCAAAATCAGCGTGCGGCGTTCTTCGTTGCTCGGCGGCGATTTCGGGTTCATGGCGTAAGCCTAGCACGCCCTGTCACGACTGCGCGAGCGCGGCGGGCATCTCCACGCCATAGGGATCCTGGTGGATGATCACCTGGGCGTCGGGAAACGCACTCAAGAGATCGGCCTCCACCGCATCGCTGAGATCATGAGCCTTGACCAGCGAGATTTCCGGATCGAGCTCGATATGCAGCTGGATGAAGGTGGAAATTCCCGCGGTGCGCGTACGCAGATCGTGCAGGCTGCGCACGCCTTCGTGTTTCATGACGATGGACTTGATGCGATCACGCTCTTCGTCGGGAAGTTCGCGGTCCATCAATTGATCGTAGCTCTGCCGGAACACATGCCAGGCGCTGAATGCGAGACCGAGCGCCACGACCAGCCCCACGATGGGATCGGCAATCAGCCAGCCGAATTCCGTCGCCAGCAGAATGCCGACGATGACGCCGCAATTCGTCGCAAGATCGCCCAGGTAATGAACGAGATCCGCACCGATCGCGACGGAGCGCGTGCGACTTACGGTGAAGCGCTGAAAGATCACCAGCGCGAACACGGAAACGATCGACACCGCCATCACCGCGAGTCCGATACCGACATGTTCTACTGGACGCGGCGTGATGAAGCGGCCCACCGATTCGATGACGAGAAACGTCGCCGAACCGGCGATGAAGGCTCCTTGCGCCAGTCCTGCCAGCGGCTCGGCCTTGCCGTGACCGAATCTGTGTTCGCGGTCTGCCGGCGCCAGCGCCTGGTGAATCGCAAGCAGATTGACGATCGATGCGAACAGATCGAGCGCCGAATCCGCCAGCGACGCCATCACGGCGATGGAGTCTGTGATCACATAGGCGATGGCTTTGAGTGCGATCAGTAGGGCCGCCGTCGCCACCGCCGCCCAGGCGGTGCGCCGCATCAAGGTGGCGTTCTCTGCCGCGCTCACGGATACAGCCTCTCCGTGCGCCACGGCGCACCGGGTGTTTCGCGGCGATAGACGAGCCGGTCGTGCAGGCGAAACGGCCGGTCGCGCCAGAATTCGATTTCAAGCGGCGTGACGCGAAATCCCGACCAGTGCGCCGGGCGCGGAACCTTCGCCAGCGCATATTTCGCGGCGTATTTCGCGATCTCCTTCTCGAACACGAAGCGGCCTTCCATCGGCCGCGACTGCGCCGATGCCCAGGCGCCGATCTGGCTGTCTTTTGCGCGCGTCGCGAAATACGCGTCTGCCTCGGCGTCCGACACGCGGCTCACGGTACCTCGCACCCGCACCTGCTTGCGGACCGTTTTCCAGTGAAAGCACAGCGCCGCATGCGGCCGGCCTGTCAGCTCATGGCCCTTGGCGCTGTCCAGATTCGTGTAGAAGACGAATGCGCCGTCGTCCGAGCTCTTGAGCAGCACCATGCGCACATTCGGACGGCCGTCGGAATCGACGGTCGCCACCGCCATGGCGTTGGCTTCATTGGGTTCAGATTTCGCGGCCTCGTCGAGCCAGGTTCTGAACTGAACCATGGGGTCGGCCCGCGATTCGATGCCGCCATCGTCGATGGGTCCGCCGATCTCGCTCATGGCGTTGCGAATACCACCTTCATTTTCGCACGCAAAGGCTTGAGGCCCTTCACGGCGGCGGGCTGCCGTTCCTATATTGTGACCGGGCTGCGACTCAGGGACGAGCGGCGGCCGGAGAGATTATGCGCGATCCATACGACGTTTTAGGTGTTTCCAAAACCGCGAGCGAAGCCGAGATCAAGAAGGCCTTCCGCACGCTCGCCAAGAAGCATCATCCCGACACGCACGCGGGCGAGAAAAACGCCCAGAAGAAATTCCAGGAAATCAGCGGCGCCTACGAGATCGTGGGCGACAAGGATAAACGCGCCAAATTCGACCGCGGCGAAATCGATGCCAGCGGCAATCCCCGCGGTTTCGACGCTCGCGGCCAAGGCTTTGACGGCGGACCGTTCGGCGGCGGCGGAAATCCGCGGGACGCCCATTTCACCTGGTCGTCGGAAGACGGCGAGACGGCGCAGGGGTTCCGTCCGGAAGACATTTTCTCCGACCTCTTCGGCGGAGGCGGCGGACGCCGCCGAAGCCAGCCGCGGCGCGGCCAGGACCTGGAATACGCCCTGACGGTGGGGTTTGAAGAGGCGGCTGCCGGCGGCACCCACCGCATCACCCTGCCTGACGGCCGGGAACTCGATGTCCGCATCCCCACGGGGCTCAAGGACGGCCAGCAAATACGGCTGAAGGGCCAGGGCGGCGCCAGCCGCGGCGGCGGACCGGCAGGCGACATTCTGCTGACGGTCACGGTCGTCCCTCACCCTTACCTGACGCGGGATGGGAACGACCTCAAAATGGACCTGCCAGTTGCGCTCAAGGAGGCGGTGCTGGGCGGCAAGGTGACGGTCCCGACCCTCGGCGGTCCGGTCGCGCTGACGGTCCCTGCAGGCTCGAATTCCGGCTCGGTGCTGCGGCTGAAGGGCAAAGGCGTTCCGGGCCATGGTGGCGCGGCTGCGGGCAACCTGTATGTCCGGTTGGTGGTGACCCTGCCCGAAAAGCCGGACCAGGCGTTAAAGCAGTTCGCGGAGAAATGGGCCTCCGACTTTGATCCGCGGGCCAAATTCGGGTAGGCCCTGTCCATCTTCTTGATTTCTTTGCCAATCCGCCCTAGCGGAGGCGCCGTCGAAGCCCGCGAGGAGCGATTCATGACCTCAAACAACCTCATGAAGGGCAAGCGCGGGCTCATCATGGGCGTCGCCAATGACCGGTCGATCGCCTGGGGGATCGCGGAAGCGCTGCACAACGCGGGCGCCGAACTCGCATTCACCTACCAGGGCGACACCTTCAAGAAACGGGTGATCCCGCTGGTGCAGCCGCTCAATCCCGTGGCGCTGATCGATTGCGACGTTTCCGAGCAGGGTTCGCTCGACGCCGCTTTTGCCGAACTGAAAGCGAAATGGTCGTCGCTGGATTTCGTGGTCCATGCCATCGCGTTCTCCGACAAGGACCAGCTCAAGGGCCGTTACGTCGACACGACGCCCGAGAACTTCGCCACGACGATGAATATCTCCTGTTACTCGTTCACCGCCGTCGTCAACCGCGCCGAGAAGATGATGACCAACGGCGGCAGCGCGCTGACGCTCACCTACTACGGTGCCGAAAAGGTCATGCCGCATTACAACGTGATGGGCGTCGCCAAGGCGGCGCTGGAAGCAAGCGTGCGCTACATGGCCGAGGATCTCGGCAAGCGGTCGATCCGCGTCAACGCGATCTCCGCCGGCCCGATCAAGACTCTTGCCGCATCGGGCATCGGCGATTTTCGCTACATCCTGAAATGGAACGAGCTCAATGCACCGTTGCGCCGCACGGTGACCATCGAGGAAGTGGGCAATTCGGCCGTGTTCCTCCTGTCGGATCTCGGCAAGGCCGTCACCGGCGAATGCCTGCATGTCGATTGCGGTTATCACATCGTCGGCATGAAGGCCGAAGATGCGCCGGACATTTCCGTCCCCAGGTCCGATGCCTCTTAGCGTTGCACCGGAGCTGACACTCTATTTCTGCCGGCACGGCGAAACCGAAGCCAATGTCGAGCACCGCTTTCAGGGCCGCACGATCGATACGCCGCTGACCGACAAAGGCCGGCAACAGGCGTCGGCAATTGCATCGAACCTGAAGCGCTGCGAGCCTGGGCCGGAACGGCTGCGCTATGTGAGCAGCCCGCTGCCGCGTGCGCGCACGACAATGGAACTCATCCGTCTCTCGCTCGATCTCGATCCCAAGGACTACGCACTCGATGACCGCCTGCTGGAAATCGATCTGGGCGCATGGGACGGCATGACCGAACCGGAACTGCGCGCGAAATTTCCGCAGGAGTACGAAACGCGCACCAACGACAAATGGAATGCTCGCGTTCCGGGCGGCGGCGAGAACTACGCCGATGTGGCCAGGCGCGCCGAAAGCTGGGTTGCGGAATTGCAGGCCGATACGTTTGCCGTCTCGCATGGCGCCTTCACGCGGATCCTGCGCGGCCTGTTCGCCGGATTGGGCTGGAAGCAGATGTCCGACCTCGACGAAAAGCAGGGCGTACTGTTCCGGGTGCGCGGCAGCACGGTGGAGAGGTTCGATCCTCCGGACGCATGAGCGACTTCCTTACATCGGCGCTGTATGTGGTGCGTCACGGCGAATGCGAGCATAACGTGCAGCATCTCGTCGCGGCGCAGAATGATTCCCCATTGACTGTTCGGGGACACGAACAGGCCCGCGTCAATGGTGTCCTGCTGAAGGACTTGGGCGCCCCGCTACACACGATGGGCTATTACGCCAGTCCGCTGCACCGCGCCGCGATGACGATGGAGATCATGCGAATCGCAGCCGGTCTACCGTTGCATGGTTACACTGCGGACAGGCGTCTCATGGAGATCGATTGCGGCTCGAATACCTGGCGCACGTGGCCGGACATCGAAGCCGACGCGTCGCAGGATCCGATCTGGAAGACGGACCCGTGGAGCTACGTCCATCCAGGTGGCGAAAGCCTTGCGATGCTCTTCGACCGCGTGGGCGACTTCCTTCGATCGCTTCGCGGCGAATCGGTTCTTGTCGCCCATGCGGGAACGATGCGCATGATCCGCGCGCACGTGCTCGGACTTTCGAAGACGGCGACAATGGAGTACCACCCACCCAACACCGGCATTCTGCGGTTGGCGGGCGGAAGCGAAACCTATTTCGGCGAATAGCATGTCGTTCAACACCTTCGGGCACCTGTTTCGCGTGACGACCTTCGGCGAAAGCCATGGTCCGGCGCTGGGTTGCGTGGTCGACGGTTGCCCGCCGGGAATTCCGCTCACGGACGCCGACATTCAGGCCGATCTCGATCGCAGGCGTCCCGGCCAGTCGAAATTCGTCAGTCAGCGCAAAGAACCGGACACGGTCAGAATCCTGTCCGGTGTTTTTCAGGACGAGCGCCTGCCCCATCAGGTCACCACGGGCACGCCCATCGCGCTTCTGATCGAGAACGTCGATGCACGCTCGAAGGATTACGCCGACATCCGCGATACGTTTCGTCCCGGTCATGCCGACTACACCTATTGGGCCAAATACGGCGTGCGCGATTACCGCGGCGGTGGCCGTCAATCGGCCCGCGAGACGGCGGCGCGTGTTGCCGCCGGCGCCATTGCCCGGAAGATACTCGCGCGCCTCCACAAGACCGCTCACGTGCGCGGTGCGCTCGTGCAGATGGGAACGCAAACGATCGATCGCGCGCGATGGGACTGGAACGAAGTGGCGCGCAACGATTTCTTCTGCCCCGATGCGGGCCGCATCAATCAGTGGACGGATTATCTCGAAGGAGTCCGCAAGCAGGGATCGTCCTGCGGCGCGATCGTCGAGGTCGTGGCCGACGGCATACCTGCGGGTCTCGGCGCGCCAATCTACGCCAAGCTCGATGCCGATCTTGCTTCGGCACTGATGAGCATCAACGCGGTCAAAGGCGTGGAGATCGGCGCAGGCTTCGCAGCGGCCGCGCTGTCCGGGGAAGAGAATGCCGACGAGATGCGCAAGGGCCGGGGCGGCAAACCGAAATTTCTCTCCAATCAGGCCGGCGGCATTCTGGGCGGCATCTCGACGGGCCAGTCCATCGTCGCGCGCTTCGCCGTGAAACCGACCTCATCCATTCTCGGTCCGCGCAAGACGATCGATGTGGACGGGAACGAAACCGAGATCGTCACCAAGGGCCGCCACGACCCTTGCGTCGGCATCCGCGCCGTGCCGGTCGGAGAAGCTATGATGGCGTGTGTGCTGGCCGACCATGCGTTGCGGTACCGCGCGCAGGCGGCGGTTTAAGTACCACAACGTCTGTCGATGTCGATTTCGTCACATCCCAGGACGGCAATGTCCTGGCAAGAGTCTCGCCGACCCAAAGCTGCGGTTCCGATGCCGGGACCAGATGTTCCTTCTTCTCGCGCTCAGCAACGCATGCCTGCGCTTTTCTCCCCAGATCGGGAAAGTCGCCGGCCGCCGGCCACACGGACAGTATGCATTGATCGAAGTAGGGATATTTGTTTGTGGCGCCGCATCCGAACGACGTACGGTCTCCCCGCGCGGCCGTCAGGATCATGCGGTTCGGCGCCTGGAGCGGCTTGACGAATACACCCGAAAAGCACGCCGATATGATCACGACTGTCGGGCGATCGGAGCAGGAGTTGCTGACAATTGTCCGAAGCCGGTCCGGACCGAGCGTTTCGTCGCCAAGAATCACCCCGTCCGGCGAACCGTGAGAGCTCAAATAGATGAGACAACCTGCGCTCGTGCGGTTCGACATGTCCCACAGCGTATCGGCGATGCCGGTCGCGTCCGTCGAACCGGGCGCATCGGCCGTGTAGCGCTCGGGACGGACCGAGAATTGCGCGATGTTGTCCTTCGAAAATCCCACGTTCAGCAAATCGCGGGTCACGTCGTTGCGCGAGTTGTCGAAGATATCGCTCGGCCTGCCGTCGTGCGCGTGCCAGTCGCCGGCCACGACGACCGCTGCCCAGTCTGAAAAGGGACCGGCGCTTTGTGCAGTCGTTGAGACCAGCATCGCCGATGCGGCCACGAAAATGATGCGAAAGAACGCGCTTCGCATGACCGGTCAATCGCCTTTTCGCTTCGTTCCGCTGCGGGCCGGTTGCTTCCGGAAGGTTGTGACCTTCGTCATATAGGCAATGTCCTTCGACTCGCGCGCAAGACCTGCAGGCCTGAACAGGGCGTCGAGATCGCTCTTCGCGAATCCCGCATAATAAGGCTCGTGCAGGAGCGTGGGAAAAATGTCGATCAGCCCGTCGAACGCCGGCGCATCGCCGTATTGAATGGAATCGGCAAGCACGAAGATGCCGCCGGGTTTCAGCACGCGTCCGATCTCCTTCGCCGCAGCGGCACGGATTTTCGGCGGAAGTTCGTGAAAGAGAAAGATGCTGACCGCCACGTCCACGCTCGCATCGGCCAGAGGCATGTCTTCCGCCGGCGCTGCCAGGAAGCGAACGTCACGCTCGCGCTTGAGCGTCTTTCGCGCCCGGTCGAGATAAGGCTCCGAAAGATCGAGCGCGATCGTCTTGAGATCGGGCTGTGCGGATTTCACGAAACTCAGAAAGCGGCCGGTACCGCATCCGATGTCGAGCAGCACGCTCCTGCGCCGTTTGCGTTCGGACAGAAATCCGGCGATCGGCACATAGGCGCGCCGGCGCATCGCGTCGGCCGTTCCGCCGAAGAGAGCTTCGACCTGGAAGTCATAGAGCTTGGCGGAGTCCGCGCTCAGATAACCGCCGGTCTGGAAGTGGAAATTCTGCCGGAAGTAACGCGGCAGACCTTCGCCTTTCACGGTAAGATCGCTGTGCCCTCGCCGCTTCTGGCGGGCGGCGACGCGCGGGATGTCCATCAGGTAACGCAGGCTTGTCGTGGCGCGGCGCATTTCCAGCGCGAGGTCGATCGGCATCGGATAAAGCCCGGCCTCGATGTTGCGCCAATCCTGGGCAAACAGCCCCTGCATGGCCTTCAGCATGGTCGAGAGCGAGGGGATCGGATGGGCGGGCTTTTCGACATCTGCGAAAGCATCGCGGGCGATCACCCGCGCGGCGAGGTAGTGTGCGCCGTAAAAGGCGACCCGCGCGGTCTGCGCCGCGGCATAAGTCAGACGGCTGGCGGTCGATTCCATGTCAGTCCCGCGAAAAGCTCGCCACGAGCTCAATATGCGATGCCCAGACAAATTGGTCCACGGGGATGATGGGTCCGAGCCGATAGCCCCCTGCGACGAGACGCCGTGCGTCGCGCGCGAAACTCGCCGGGTCGCAGGACACATAGCAGACAAGCGGCACCTTCGATCGCGCAAGCTCGTCCACCTGTCGGGCGGCGCCTGCCCTGGGCGGGTCGAGGACGACGGCGTCGAAGGATTTTAGTTCGACCCCACCCAGCGGCTGCCGGAACAGGTCGCGCTTCAGAGTCGTGACAGGTTTCAGCTTCTGCGCCGTCCGCGCGGCGTCCGTGAGTGCCTTCAGCGCAGCCGCGTCTGCATCGACTGCATGAACACGTGCGATCTCTGCCAGACGCAACGCGAAGGTACCCACACCACCGAAAAGATCGGCCACGTTTTTGCGTCGCGTGACAATTTTCAGAACCAGCTTCTGCAATCTCTCCTCACCGGCGCGCGTCGGCTGCAGAAAAGCCGAAGGTGGGAGGTTCACCGTCGCGAGGCCGATTGAGACCGCGGGAGGCGCCAGTTCGACGAGAATCTGGTCCCCCGCCGTGACACGGATAAGCCGCAGCTTTTCAGTCCAGCGTGCGATCCAGACCGTCGCGGCTTCGCCGGCGCGCACGCCGGCGATCGCGATATCGAATCCGTTGTCGGCCTGCAGAACGTAGAGCTCGGCTTTGCCACCCTCCTGCAGCCACTCGGCCATCATGTCGCGCAAGCCGGCGACAAGCCGGAACATGGCCGGCGTCAACACGCGGCATTCCTGCATGTCCACAATCGCATGGGAGGCGGCTGCGTTGAACCCGATCAGCGTTTCACCATTGCGCTTCTCGGCCTTGAAGGTGGCACGCCTGCGGCTGGCCGGAGGCGTTTCAACCATTGGTGCGACATCCATGCCAGCCAGCCCGTCGCGTTCCAGCGCATCGACAACGATCTGGCGCTTGAGCGCGCGGTATGCGTCTGCAGGCATGCCCTGATAGGTACATCCGCCGCATGTGCCGAAATGCCGGCAGACGGAATCAGACGCCACGTTCATTCCGCGCGGCGACGAGATATTCGACATTTCCGTCGCCGCCTTCGATGGGACTGGGCGCGGTTCCAATGATCGACCAGCGCTGTTCCTCTGAAAGCCACTGCGTGAAATCGGCCAGTGACGCTTCGCGTGCGGCCGCGTCGCGAACGATTCCTCCCTTGCCGATATGATCGCGCCCGACTTCGAATTGCGGTTTGAAGAGTGCGACGAGCCACGCACCAGTAGACGCCAGAGCCAGCGCCGGCGGCAGCGCGAGCCTCAAAGTGATGAAGCTGACATCGGCGACGACACAACCGATACGTTCGGGAATCTCTGCGCCGGTGAGACGGCGCGCGTTGATGCCTTCGAGCGATGTCACGCGCGAATCCTCGGCGAGCGTTGCACTCAACTGCCCATGACCGACATCGACGGCAAAAACATGGTTCGCGCCCCGCTCGAGCAGCACCTGCGTGAAGCCGCCCGTCGATGCGCCGATATCAAGTGCATTCAGTCCGGCCGGAGACAATGAGAAGCGCTCGAATGCTGCAGCGAGTTTGACGCCGCCGCGCGATACATAGGCGTGCGGGCGCATGTAAGTCACATTCACGTTGTCGGCCAGGAGCTGCGCCGCCTTACTGAGCGTCTTGCCGTCAACGATCACGCCGCCGGCTGCGATCGCAGCACTCGCTTCAGTGCGCGAGGCGGCAAACCCCTTTTTGACGAGGAATATGTCGGCACGCGTCGATCGGGGATGCCGAGAGTCAGTCCTGCTCACGCGCGCTCGTTTGCAACGACCGAATTCCGCCCCAGGGCGTTGAGCGCCGTCGTCACGATCGACTTCGCGTCGAGGCAGGCCGCTTCGTACATTTTCTCGGGCGAGTCATGATCGATAAACACGTCGGGCAGGATCATAGGCCGGAGCTTCAGACCCTGATCGAGCAACCCTTCCCACGCGAGGAACTGCATGACATGGGCTGCAAAGCCGCCGATGGCGCCTTCCTCGATCGTAATGAGCACTTCGTGTTCGCTCGCCAGCCTGCGGATCAGATCCTGATCGAGGGGCTTGGCGAAACGCGCATCGGCCACCGTTGCCGAAAGCCCATAGCCCGCGAGTTTTTCCGCAGCCACAAGACATTCCCCCAGCCGGGTGCCAAAACTGAGAAGCGCAATGGACGTGCCTTCGCGCACCACCCGACCCTTGCCGATTTCCAGCGGCGTGCCCGCCTTCGGTCGCTCGAGTCCGAGACCTTCGCCACGGGGATAACGCAACGCGGACGGACCGTCATCGATCTGCGCAGCTGTCGCTACCATGTGGGTCAGTTCGACTTCGTCGGCAGCCGCCATGACTACGAAGCCGGGCAATGTCGCGAGATAGGTGATGTCGAACGAGCCGGCATGCGTGGGGCCATCTGCGCCCACCAGGCCTGCGCGGTCCATGGCAAAGCGGACAGGCAGCGACTGGACCGCCACGTCGTGGACGACCTGGTCATAGGCGCGCTGCAGGAATGTCGAGTAGATCGTCGCAAACGGCTTCAGGCCGTCGGCCGCCAGTCCGGCACAGAACGTCACGGCATGCTGCTCGGCAATGCCGACGTCGAAGCAGCGATCGGGAAATTTCTTCGCGAACAGATCGAGCCCGGTGCCCGACGGCATGGCTGCGGTCACGGCGACGATGCGCTTGTCTTTCTCCGCTTCCGCGATCAACGCCTCGGCGAACACTTTGGTGTACTGCGGCGCCTTGGCGACGGCCTTGTTCTGCTCGCCGGTGAGCACGTTGAACTTGACGACGCCGTGGTATTTGTCGGCCGACGCTTCGGCGGGCGCATAACCTTTGCCCTTTTGCGTCACGACGTGAACGAGGATCGGGCCGCTCTGTGCATCGCGCGCGTTCTCAAGCACGGGAATGAGATGCTCGAGATTGTGCCCGTCGATCGGGCCGACATAGAAGAATCCGAGTTCTTCGAACAGCGTGCCGCCCATCGCGATGCCGCGCGCATATTCCTCCGCTCGCTTCGCCGCCACTTCCACCGGCTTGGGAAACAGCTGCGACAGCTGCTTGGCCACGCGCCGGAAGCTCTGATACGGCCGGCTCGAGATCAGGCGCGAAAGATAGGCGCTCATCGCACCGACCGGCGGCGCGATGGACATGTCGTTGTCGTTGAGAACAACGATCAGCCGGGCATTCATTGCGCCGGCATTATTCATCGCTTCATAGGCCATGCCCGCGCTCATCGCGCCGTCGCCGATTACGGCGACGACGTTGTTCGTCTCGCCCTTCTGATCGCGTGCGACGGCAAAGCCCAGGCCGGCCGAAATCGACGTGGAGGAATGGGCGGCGCCGAACGGGTCGTATTCGCTTTCGGCGCGCTTGGTGAAGCCGGAGAGCCCTCCGCCCTGGCGCAGAGTGCGGATGCGGCTTCTGCGGCCGGTGAGTATCTTGTGGGGATAGGCCTGATGACCCACGTCCCAGATCAGGCGGTCCTTGGGCGTGTTGAAGACGTAGTGGAGCGCGACAGTCAGCTCGATGACGCCAAGGCCGGCGCCCAGATGCCCACCGGTGACGGACACCGCGCTGATGGTCTCCTGGCGCAGCTCGTCGGCAAGCTGGCGCAGGTCTTCGCGCGGTAGTGCGCGCAGATCGGCGGGTTCGGTAACCCGGTCCAGAAGTGGTGTCGTTGTGGGTGACCGCATGAATTCCCCTTACTCCCAACCCTAGGCCCGCCTGGACACGACGAACTCTGCTGCAGCGCGAAGAAGGTCGGCCCTTTCGTCGAACAAATCAAGGTGATCTGCCGCCTGTTTGGACAAGGCCAAGGCCTGGGCGCGGGCCCGTTCGAGGCCCATCACGGACACGACAGTGGGCTTGCCGCGTGCTGCGTCCTTGCCTGCGGCCTTACCCAATTGCGCAGTCTCTCCCTCGGCATCCAGCAGATCGTCGGCAATCTGAAATGCCAAACCAACCTCCTGGCCGTAGGCGGATAACGCGTTACGGGCGCTTCCGGACGCACGACCCAGAATGGCGCCAGCCTCGCAGCTGAAGGTGATCAATGCGGCGGTCTTGAGGCGCTGGAGGCGGGTGATCTCCGGCAGTCCCGGCGATGCATGCTCGAAGGCGATGTCCATCATCTGTCCGCCCACCATTCCCGCATGGCCCGAGGCATGCGCCAGGCGAGAGACAAGTTCGCAGCGCACGAACGGATCGCCGTGTGTGTCGGGCGATGCCAACAGACCAAACGCGAGCGTCAGCAGCGCATCGCCGGCCAGGATGGCTGTTGCTTCGTCGAAGGCCTTGTGCACGGTCGGCTTGCCGCGACGCAGGTCGTCGTCGTCCATCGCCGGAAGATCGTCGTGGACCAGCGAATAGGCGTGGATGCATTCGACAGCCGCCGCTACGCGGCCGAGCGCACCACGATCGACACCGAACAGCCGGCCGCTCTGCAGCACGAAAAACCCCCGCAACCGCTTGCCGCCGCCCAGACAGGCGTAGCGCATCGCCTCCAGCAGCCGCGCCTCGGGACCTGCCACCACGGGCAGCATCGCGTCCAGCGAACGCTCGACATAGTCCGCCGCTTCCGCCAGCGCGGGCTCGAACAGGCCCAGCAGGTTTTTGTCCGTCGAAGTCATGATTGCAACTCTACCAAAGGGATTGGGAACGGGCGACGGGAAGGCCGGCATACGCTGGCGGCGCGTTGCCGGATTACATCACGTCATCCGAGCTTGACAGGCTCGCTAAGCTCGGCGTCCTTGGCGCCTGCGACGATTTTCTCCAGCCGGCTCTCTGCCGCTTTCAACTTCTTCTCGCAATGGACTTTGAGGGCCTGTCCGCGCTCATACAGTGCGATGGATTCCTCGAGATCGACCTGGCCCTGTTCAAGGCGGCCGACGATCTCCTCGAGCTCCTTGAGCGCGAGTTCGAAACTCAACTGTTCGACGGACCCTGTTTCCTGCGACGGTTTGGCCGACATTCACGCCTCCATCAGCGCCCGGACATGCGCGGCGGCCGAGCGGCCGAGCGCGTCGAGGTCATAGCCACCTTCCAGAGCCGAGACAACGCGGCCTCGGCAGACACGGCCGGCAATCTCACAGATTTTCCGGGTAGCCCAGCCGAAATCCTCCTCGTCCAGCTGCAGCTCCGCCAGCGGATCGGCACGGTGCGCGTCGAACCCGGCCGATATGAAAATGAATTCCGGCCGGAATGCCTCGAGCGCCGGCAGCAGGACGTGGTCAAAAGCGGCACGGAACTGCGACGAGCCGCTGCCCGGAGCAAGCGGCGCGTTAACGACATTACCCGCCACGCCCTTCTCCGATTCGGAGCCTGTTCCGGGATAGAGCGGAGACTGATGCGTGGATGCGTACAGCAGATCGGGATCGCCGAAGAAAATGTCCTGTGTGCCGTTGCCGTGATGCACGTCGAAGTCGACAACGGCGCCGCGCACCAGTCCATGCACGGCGCGCGCGTGCAAAGCGCCGATCGCGACATTGTTGAAGAGGCAAAAGCCCATGGCACGATTGCGTTCGGCATGATGGCCGGGCGGGCGCACCGCGCAAAATGCATTCCCGATCCGGCCTGCGGCAATCTCATCCACCGCACGGGTAACCGCGCCCGCGGCACGCAGCGCCGCTTCCGCAGAACCGAACGACATCGAGGTATCGCCGTCGATGTAGCCGAAGCGCCCCTGGGCAATTTCTGCACCGAGAATGGCATCGACGATCGCCGCTGTATGCACGCGCAGGAGATCCTCGCGCTCCGCCCTTGGCGCCAGCATGCGTTCAAGCAATTGAAATTCCGGCGTGTCGAGTGTCCGCAAGACGGCCTCGAGACGTGCCACCCGTTCGGGATGGCCGGCAGGCGTTACATGGCCCAGGCAGGCCGAATGGGTGATCAGCGCAGTCGTCATCAACCAGTCACGGACGCGGAATGGGCATCTGATAGTAGTCCCGGATGCCGTTGAGCAAGCCCGTCACGAGGTCCCGCTCGGCCGGTGTCAGATGGGGATTCCAGAGGTCGATCATGAGAATGACGCGCACCTCGTCGCTGTCGTTCCATGCCTCATGCTCGATCGTGTCGTCGAACACCCACGCCTTCCCATACTTCCAATCCCGCGTCTCGTTGCCGACACGAAAACGGCAATTGTCGGGCGCTATCAACGGCAAGTGAACGACGAGCCTCGCATTGGTCACGCTGGAATG
The DNA here is from genome assembly GCA_050010175.1 of Rhizomicrobium sp. GTDB lineage: Bacteria > Pseudomonadota > Alphaproteobacteria > Micropepsales > Micropepsaceae > Rhizomicrobium. Next base: position 1,816 of record JBEKLN010000037.1, on the reverse strand, counting down.
CGGGGGAATGTGCGTGTGAGGCGCTAGAATGGAGAACATGACCGTCGGCGCGAAGCCCGCAAGATCCATCATCGGGATCTGTTCCGTGAGCGCCGCGGTCCGTGGGCAGCGCGCGCAATTGCGCTCGTTGCGCTGTGCGTTTTCCCAGAGGAAAAACACGCTCCAATTGGGGGAATGATTAAGCTCCGCCCACTGATCGATGGGTGAACCGTCGGGATGAGAAACATACGGCCGCAGTTCGTCGCGATCCTCGCGCAGCACCACGAGCAGCTCGTCGCGGATCACATCCGTCGACTCTTCCAGGGTACGCAGCCAGGGGAAAAGATCGTCGTCGTAGAACTGCGTCGCTGGCAGACCAGGAACGAGCAGTATGCTGGGTTGCTGGGTGTAGACCTTCTTCCGGCCGAGGGCGATATCTCGACATTCCTCGAATCTGTTCAATCTATCAGTCTGGTGCCTGGCGGTAATCGGAGAAAGACGTTCCTGCAGATATGCGCTTAACGCTTCCGCATTTTCCTCGACGAGGAGACGCGCGTTCCGGATTGGTGCCCTGAGGTCGGCAGGAAGCTGGTCGTCAGGCGGCGCTATCTTCAGCACGTCCTTGTAGACGCGCGCCGCCTGCCTTCTGTCGCCGGTACGCTCAAGCAACATCCCTCGGGCCAACAGCGCCGGATAAAAATATGGATCGATGGTCAGAGCGCGGGTCAGCGCCGCCGTCTCGCCGCCGACATCACCCATTGCCCGGAAAACAAACGACAGGTTGAGCGCAATCGCTGGCTCCTTGGGCTCAGCCACGACTGCCCGCTCGAAATAATCTTGCGCCGACTTCAGATCTTTCGCGTGAAGCGCACGCTGGCCCAAGTGAAAGAGCGCCTGGGGATGATCTGGCGCCAGCGCCAAAACTTCCCGCCAGGTCTGGCAAGCCTGCTCCATCTGCCCCATGCGCATGCGCTGCTGCGCGGTCATGGCAAGCTCGGCAATGCGCGCGCTCGGCGTGTTCGACACTTTCTGCTCCGATCCCCCAAGGGAATTGAAGCACTATCTCACGGGCATTGTCTTCCATCCGATCAATTCGGATGTAGGATACCATCCTACTTATTCACTCGGAAGATTTGTCGCACGCAATTCGATGCCGCTCCTGGGTGTCTCGGACAGTGTTCCCAGGACAGCACGTGCGGCGGGTGTCTGGGCGAGGACACTCAACCCCTCCATGACGCGCATGCCCGCTTCCGTGCCGCTGGCAGCGTCGCGCAACGCATCGAGAAACCCTTCCGATTGCGGGTAGCGCTTGAACGCAACGCGCTCGTCGGGAGCTATTCCTGCTGCAGACTTTGCTTCGGCTACGGCCGTCCAGAATCCACCGAGCTTGTCAACCAGCCCCTTTGTCTGTGCGTCAGCCCCCGTCCAAACGCGCCCCTTTGCAACGGCCTGAACGGACGTCAGCGGCAATTTGCGACCCGAGGCAACCTTCTGGAGGAAGTCACCATAAATGACGTCGGCCTGCGCATTCAGATTGGCCCACTGTTCGGGCGTGTATGGCGTCACGCTCGAATCGAACAGCGCGTTTTTACCCACGCCGATCTCCTGGTCCGAAATACCCAGCAGTCCGAGCGACTTGCCGATCGACACCTTTCCCGTCAGCACGCCGATTGATCCGGTGATGGTTCCCGGCTCGGCCACGATTTTGTTGGCGTCGCAAGAGATGTAGTAGCCGCCCGATGCAGCCAGCGTTCCCATGCTGATGATCACCGGTTTTCCGGCAGCACGCGCCTTCTTCAAGGCGTCGAGAATCTGATCCGAGGCGCTCACCGATCCG
>JBEKLN010000036.1:0-43331 GCA_050010175.1 Rhizomicrobium sp. | reverse complement strand
ACGAGAGAGTCATCGCTCGCCGACGCTCGCGGCTGGGTGGCCGGCTCGGAGGCCGGCCATGGTGAGAATTGGTGGTGATAGCCGCTACGCCACCGCCCCCGCGCGTTGTGCGAAATGCCAGGCGCGTTCCGCAAGAGGCCGCACGCCTTCAGCGTTCTGTGCGGCGTGGGCGCTTGCCGCCGTACCGTCGCGCACGCGGCCGACGATGCCCTGGAGAATTCCCGCGAGACGGAAGAAATTATACGCCGCGTAGTAATCCAGGTTGGGAATGTCGCGCCCGGTACGCCTGCAATACATCGCGACATATTCGTCCATCGACGGAATGCCGAGCGCCTTCAGATCCTGGCCCATCATGCTCGCCGAGCCGCTGGTCGACATGCCTTCGGGCATCTGCCACTGCATCAGGTGATAGGTGAAGTCGGCGAGCGGATCGCCGATCGTGCACAATTCCCAGTCGAGCACCGCTGCAACCTTCGGCTCCGTCGGATGAAGGATCATGTTGTCGAGCCGGTAATCGCCGTGAACGAGGCAGGAGCGATCCTCCGGCGGCAGATGTTTCGGCAGCCAGTCCATCAGCCGGTCCATCTCCAAGATGGTTTCCGTCTGCGACGCGAGATACTGCTTCGACCAGCGCGAGATCTGCCGCGCGATGTAGGCGCCGGGCTTGCCGAAATCGGCGAGACCGAGCGTGACGTAATCGAGATTGTGAAGCCGCGCGATGGTCTCGTTCATTGCGTCGTAGATCGCGGTGCGTTCGGTGGGGCTGCAATTGGGCAGAAGCGGTCCCCAGTAGATTCGCCCTTCCACGCAATCCATCACATAGAACATCGTGCCGATGACGGCTTCGTCTTCGCAAAGCACGTACGGCTTGGCGACAGGGAAACCCGTGGGGTGCAGCGCGGCGATGGCACGGTATTCGCGGTCGACGGCGTGGGCCGACGGCAGGAGCTTGCCAGGCGGCTTCCTGCGCAGAACATATTTCCGGTCGGGCGTGATCAGCTGATAGGTCGGATTGGACTGCCCGCCCTTGAACTGGCGCACGGTCAGCGGCTTTGTGAATCCGTCGATGCGTTCCGCGAGATAGGCCTCGAGCTTGGCGACATCGAAGCGGTGGGCGTCCATCACCTCCTTGGTGCCGGAAAATCTTTCCTGGCGGTCGTCCACCGCGGGCTCGGCCATCGCGTTACTCCCTGAATTTATCTGGCGGCATTGTTGGATGCCCGGGCCCGCCTGACAAGCGGTCAGGGCGTCCCGCGGCCGACGGCGCGCCAGCCGATGTCCCGCCGGTAGAAGCCTCCCGGCCAGTCGATCAGGGCCGCGGCCTCATAGGCGCGCCTCTGTGCCTCTGCTACGTCCTTCCCGAGCGCGCAGACATTGAGAACCCGTCCGCCCGTAGCCAGCAGCCTGCCGTCGCGCCGCTCCGTGGCGGCATGGAATATCTGCACGCCATCGACCGCCGCTGCCGCCTCGATGCCCTTGATCTCGGTATATTTCGCATAGTCTCCGGGGTAACCGTCCGATGCCATCACCACGGTCAGCGCCGTTTCGTCGCGCCAGCGGAGGTCGACATTGCCGAGCATGCCGTCGCGCGCCGCGGTGAGTGCAGTTGCAAGATCGGATTTGAGGCGCAGCATCAGCACCTGGCATTCCGGATCGCCGAAACGGCAATTGTATTCGATGAGGCTGGGCTCGCCGTCCTTGATCATGAGGCCGGCATAGAGGACGCCCATGTACGGCGTGCCGCGCGCGGCCATGCCGGCGATGGTCGGTTTGATGATGCGGGTGAGGGTTTTTTCGATCACGTCCGGCGTCAGCACCGGTGCAGGGCTGTACGCACCCATGCCGCCCGTGTTCGGCCCCGTGTCGCTATCGAAGGCGCGCTTGTGATCCTGCGCCCCGGCCAACGGCAGAACATGTTCGCCGTCGGTGAGCACGAAGAAACTCGCTTCTTCGCCGTCGAGGCACTCTTCGACGACGATTTCATCGCCGGAGGTACTCAACATCAGATCGATGGAGCTGACAGTCGTCGACCAGCTTTCCGAAACCACCACGCCTTTGCCGGCCGCGAGACCATCCGCCTTGATTACAGCACGTGCGCCAAGCGTTTCCGCGAAGGCCTTGGCGCGGGTACGGTCGGTAAATCGGCCATACGCGGCCGTGGGAATGCTATGTTTCGCGCAGAGGTCCTTCACGAAGCCCTTGGAGCCTTCGAGCATCGCTCCGGCTGCGCTTGGACCAAGCGTTTTAATCCCGGCCGCTTCGAGACGATCCCACAATCCGGCAACCAGCGGGGCTTCAGGCCCGACGACAACAAACGCAATCTGCTTCTCGAGCGCAAACTCGACGATCCGCTCGATGTCCATCGCCGCAATCGGCACGCACTCCGCTACCTCCGCGATGCCCGCATTGCCAGGTGCACAATAGAGCCTGGAAACGATGGGGCTCGCCGACAGGGCCCAGGCGAGTGCGTGTTCCCGGCCGCCGGAGCCGATGAGAAGGACGTTCACGGGACGGTCTCGCTTCCGGTCTGATTCCTATAGTATCCCCGAGTCATGTCAGAAGCGGCCCGGCAGGCCAACCTGCCCGAATTCAGCGTCAGCGAGTTGTCGGCGGCCCTCAAGCGGACGGTGGAGGGCGCATTCCCGTTCGTTCGCGTGCGGGGCGAAATCAGCGGGCTGAAAAACCATTCCTCAGGCCACATCTATTTCGACCTCAAGGACGAGAAATCGGTCCTGAACGCCGTCATCTGGCGGGGCACGGTTTCCGGCCTGAAGATCAGGCCCCAGGCCGGCATCGAAGTCGTCTGTACGGGGCGCATATCCACCTATGCCGGCTCCTCGCGCTACCAGATCATCGTCGAGCAGGTGGAACTGGCGGGCATCGGCGCCCTGATGGCGATGCTTGAGGCACGCCGCAAGGCGCTCGCCGCCGAAGGCCTGTTCGCCGAAGAGCGTAAAAAGAAATTGCCCTTCCTGCCGGAGGTCATCGGCGTGATCACCTCGCCCACGGGCGCGGTGATCCGCGACATCATGCACCGGCTCGACGAGCGCTTTCCCCGCCGCGTGCTGTTGTGGCCCGTGGCGGTGCAGGGCGAAAAGGCCGCCGGGGAAATCGCGGCCGCCATTCGTGGCTTCAACGCCCTGGCGCCGGGCGGCAAGCTACCGCGGCCCGATCTTCTCATCGTGGCGCGCGGCGGCGGCTCCATCGAAGACCTGATGGCCTTCAACGAGGAAATCGTGGTGCGTGCCGCAGCCGACAGCGCCATTCCGCTGATCTCCGCCGTCGGCCACGAAACCGACACCACCCTGATCGATTTCGCCGCCGACCGCCGCGCGCCGACGCCGACGGCAGCGGCGGAGATGGCCGTGCCGGTGCGCACCGAACTGCTCGCGCAGGCCCTTGATCTGGAACGGCGTGGTTTGCGCGGCTTCGCGCGCGGTATTTCCGACCGCCGCAAACATCTCGACTCATTGACCCGCGTGTTGCCCCGCGCGGACGGCCTGTTCTCCAATGCGCGCCAGCGGCTGGACCGCGCATCCGATAAACTGGCGGGTGCTCTGCAGCACAACGCCCAGAAGCACCGGCAGCTGTTCACGCGAGCCGAGGCTCGCCTTCGTCCGAACGCTATAGAAAGAAACATTGTTCGCGGGCGGGAGCGGTCGACGGTGGCGGCGCAGCGTCTGGATCGGGCGTTCGGGAACCAGCTGTCCCAGTGGCGCAACCGACTCAGTTCTGCCGGCCGGCTGCTGGATACGGTCAGTCACAAATCGGTTCTCGAGCGGGGCTTTGCCTTGGTTCGGGCCGCCGACGGGAGTATCAGAAGGCGCGCGGCGCAGATTGTTGCAGGCGAACGGCTGACGCTTACATTTGCCGACGGGACGACCGACGCCAAGGCCGAGTCCCCGGACGGCGAGGTCGGGGCAAAGCCCCAATGCCGCAAACGCGAAGGACAAGGAACGCTTTTTTAGGGGGCGATCCGGAACAAGGTGAATTGAATGAATCACGTCGAACGCGATTTTCGCCCCGAGGGCCTCGCCGATGTCGAATACCTCGATGGCGAGTTCCGGGTGGTCCGGCCGGGCTCGTTCGTGCAGTGCGCGGTGACGGGCGCGGCTATTCCGCTTGAGTCACTGCGCTACTGGAGCGTCGATTTGCAGGAAGCCTATGCTTCGCCCGCGATCGCACTCAAGCGCTTTCAGGAAGCGGGCCTCACGCCCAAATGATCGAGCGGCGGCTGTTTATCGCGTCATCTGCTGCGTTTCTTGCGCTTCCTGCCTTTGCCGCGCCATCGCGCCTGGCGTTGAGCGGCACGATGCAGGACGGCGGCATGGTGCTGGGAAAGACGGAGCCGACGGCGAAGCTGACGCTCGATGGCAATGCGTTGTACATCGGTTCATCAGGCGATTTCGTGTTCGGTCTCGGTTACGACCAGTCAAAGTCCGCGGTGCTCCTTGCCACATTTGCGGACGGTACGAGCGAAGCGCGCAGCATCGTTCCCGCTGCGCGGCAATATGAGATTCAGCGCATCACGGGTCTGCCGGAAAAAATGGTAACGCTGCCGCCAGACGTCCTCGAACGGCGCAAGAAGGAAATCGCGCAGATCGCTGAGGCGCGCAAACGCGTCACCGATGCGACGTGGTACGCAGAACCATTCGACTGGCCCATCGCCGGCATTGTCAGCGATCCTTATGGCGGCCAGCGCATCCTCAACGGCGAGCCTCGTGCACCGCATCTGGCAATTGACATTGCGGCGCCCGCGGGAACGCAGATTCGTGCCCCGGCGCCGGGCGTGGTTTCGCTCGCGGGGCCGGACTTCTATCTCGAAGGCGGTCTCACCATTCTCGATCACGGTCAGGGCGTCTCCACCTGCTACCTGCATCAGAGCAAGCAACTTGTGAAAGTCGGAGACAAGGTCGCGCGCGGCGACGTAATCGGTCTCGTGGGCATGACGGGTCGCGCCACGGGCCCGCATCTGCACTGGGGCCTCAACTGGTTTCAGGTGGCGCTCGATCCTTCCCTGTCGACACGTACCCCGTCGCCTGCAAAATCCTGAACCCGCTTTCCACGCCGTGAACGTGGTCTGTCACCCGGTCTGGGCCAGCGGCGGTGAATCCAGAGCCATTGCGATGGCCGGGCGCGCACCATTTTCTCCATGGTTTCGTTGATCGCCAGCGTCAACGCGTACACATCGCGCTCATGAGTCTCGGAGGGTTGAATTTCGACCGGCGGATGTACGGTCATGCGGAAGCGCGAGCCGGTGTGCCGCTCGTTGGAAACCGGCAATATTACGGCACCGAGCTTTAGAGCGAAGGCTGCGGGCGCAGGTGTCGTCATCGCGTCGCGCCCGAAGAATGGAACGGCGACCCCTTCGTTCGTCTTCTGGTCGACCAGCAGGAAAACCGACTTGCGCGCCCGAAGCAGCGTGAAGATGCGCCGCGTGCCATGCGGACCCTTGGCGATCTGTTCTTTCGGTCCGTTTTTCATCCGCTGGCGCACGAGCCAGGCGTTGACGAAGGGGTTGTTGACGGGGCGGTAGACTTCACCTCCCTCGATCCCGAGCTGGGTGGCCGCGAAAGGCATCACTTCCCAGCTCGCGAAGTGACCGGAAACGAAGATGATGCCCTTTCCGCGCGCACGCGCCGCTGCGATGTGTTCGAGGCCGTCGATCGATATCCGCGGGTCGGGCCCAAGGATCGAAAGTTTGTCGAGATGCGCGTATTCGGCGACCGTGCGACCGAGATTGTCCCACATCTCGCGGATGATGAACTCGATCTCGCCGCCTGACATCCAAGGATAGACGGTGCGAAGATTTGCGCGGGCGCGCCCGCTGAGCGGCGTGCGATACAGGATCTGACGGCCGAAAAACGCGCCGAGCGCGGAGGCCGCGTCGAGGCCGATGATCCGAAACAGCCCGATCAACACGAAGATGGCCGCGGCCTCCATCCCGTAGCGCAGAGTCCACAAGAATTTCACGACTGCAACTCCTTAACTGCAATCGGGTTGCTCACGTTTGCGGAATTTGGGCTATCCCACCGAGTGCAATTGCGTCAAGCCGCCGCTCGGTTCATGCCGTGGCAGCGGATTCGGATCGACTGTCGGGAAAATTCCTACGTTCGATCCCGATGGGGAACTGCAGCGTGCGGGCGCTCGAATGCGTACTCCGCCGTGGAAACGTCCAGCGGAAATCAGTTGGACCGAGGTGTTTCGGCCGCCGACCCGGATCCACCGACAAGATTAAGGGCTTCGATTCCGCGCCGCGTGCGCGGCCTGTCCCCGTCTTTCGGCCAGCGGCGATGAACCCACAGCCATTGCGATGGCCGATGGTTCACGAGCATCTCCATGGCCTCGTTCATCTTTGTGGTCAGCGCGAGTACGTCGCGGTCATGATCGCCCGTCGGCTCGAACGCGATGGGTTCATGTGCGGTCACCACGAACCGGGCGCCGCCGATGCGCTCGTTCGAAATGGGAACGAGAATGGCATCGAGCCTGAGGGCGAGCGCCGCGGGCGCAGGCGTCGTCATCGCGTCGCGACCGAAGAAGGGCACTGCAATTCCTTCGTTGGTCTTCTGGTCGACGAGAAGGAACACCGCCTTCCTGGCACGAAGCAGCGAAAAGATGCGCCGCGTGCCCTGTGGTCCTTTGGCGATTTGCTCCGATGCGCCATTCTTCAATCGCTGCCGGACGATCCAGCGATCGATGAACGGATTGTTGATCGGGCGATAGACCTGACCGCCATCGATTCCGAAACGTTTGGCGCCGATCGGCATCACTTCCCAATTTGCAAGATGTGCCGCGACGAACATCACAGCCTTGCCGCTGGCGAGTGCCGATTGCGCGATCTCCAGACCCGAGAACTCCGCCCGTGGATTCGGACCGTTAACAAGAAACTTTTCGAGGTGGGCGTATTCCCCAGCCGTGCGGCCGAGGTTGTCGCACATCTCCTTTACGATCGTCTCGATTTCGCTGTCGCTCTTCTCGGGGTAAGCGGCCTGCAGATTGGCGCGGGCGCGCTTTGTAAACGGCGTGCGGTAGTAGATCTCGCGTCCCAGGAACCCGCCGAGCGCAGACGCGACGCGCAACCCCAGAATGCGGAACAATCCGATCAGGACGAAGAACCCCGCCGCTTCTGCGCCATAGCGGAGCCGCTCCGATAAGCTTAGCGAGGTCGGTTGCGCACGGCTCATGGCTCAACCTGCGCCAGCGGAATGATCCTGTCGAGCAGCCGTTCGAGATCGTCCGGTGCGTCGAATATTGCCTGCACCGGCATCGCCTCGATTCCCGGTCGTTCTTTGGCGGGTAGGCGGACAAAATCCTTCTCGGTTGTCAGAAGCACGGCGTTTTGCGCGACCGCTTCCCGCTTGAGCTGTGCGATCTCGTCGTGAGTATAGCCATGGTGGTCCCCATAGGCATGCGCCGCGATGATTTCCGCGCCAAGCGAGAACAAGGTTGCGAAGAATTTTTCCGGTCGGCCGATACCGGCGAACGCCACCACGCGGCGGCTGCCGGTCAGCGCACGCGCCGGCGAAATCATGCCACGCAGGAGCGGCCCCACAAACCCAGTAAGTTCCGGCGATCCGCCTCCCAATACGACGACGGCATCCGCGCGTGCGAGCCCCTGCGCGGCGGGCTCGCGTAAGGGTCCTGCCGGCAACACGCGGCCGTTGCCAAAGCCAGTCTCCCCGTCCACGACAATGATCGATAGATTTTTCCGCAGCGAGAAGTTCTGGTGTCCGTCGTCCATCACGATGACGTCAACACCCATCGCGTCCGCCAGAATCGCGCCCGCCTTCCGGTCGCGTGCGACAATGGTCGGCGCTACCTCTGCCAGCAGCAGCGGCTCGTCGCCGACATCGGCGGAGGTGTGTGTGATCGGGTCGACAAGCAAAGGTCCGGCGATCCTGCCGCCATAGCCGCGGGTGAGGAAGGCGGCGCGCTTGTTGCGCGCGAGCAACGAACGCGCGACCGCGATGGCGACGGGCGTTTTACCGCTGCCACCTGCGGTGAGATTTCCAATGCAGATCACTTTGGCCCGCGCGCGGTAGGTAGTGGCGTGGTCACGTTTCCAGGCGACAGTCGCTCCATACATCCGTCCGGCGGGTGTCAACGCAGCCGAAAGCGCGCGCGCGAAGAGATCATTGCGGCTCCAGAATTCAGGCGCGCGCATCGGCCAGCATCGCTTCGACGGCAGCGCGGGTTTTCTCGAGTGCGCCGCCGAGGCTCTGTGCAGCAAGGAGCGCCGCATTCCCCAGCCGCCGGGCAACCGTCGGGTCGGCCAGCAAACGGGTCGCGAAGGCCGAGATTTCGCTGCTGGTCTGCACGCGGCCGCACGCCTGCGCGGCGAACAGCACGTCGTAGACACTGGCGAAATTCTCGGTATGCGACCCTGCCATCACCGCACGCGACAGGCGCGCCGGCTCCAACGGATTTTGTCCGCCATGCGCGACGAGGCTGCCTCCCATGAACGCAAAGCTTGCGCAGCGGTAGAACAGGCCCAGTTCGCCCATCGTGTCGGCAACATAGATGGTGCTGTCGGGTCGGGGCTCGTGGCCTTCGCTTCGACGCAGGGTCTTGCGTGTGCCGCACAGCATCGCGATTTCCGGTCCACGCTCGGGATGGCGCGGCACGATGATCGTGAGCAGAGACGGAAACTGTTTGCGTAACTGATCATGCGCCGGCAGCAGTGTCTCTTCCTCGCCCGAATGCGTGCTCGCGGCAAGAAACACGCACCTGCCACCGATGGCGCCTGTCAGTGCCTGCAGCTTGGCCTCATCTGCAGGCAATGGCGGCGCATCGGCCTTGAGGCTTCCGGAGACTCTCACGTCGGTCGCGCCGAGGATGCGCAGACGTTCGGCCGTCTCCTCATCCTGTGCGAGACAGAGATCGTAGAGCGAGAGGATCGCTTTGGCGGTGCTCTTCGCGCGGCGCCAGCCCGCGAACGAGCGCCGCGACATGCGCCCGTTCACAAGCGCGAGCTTCACGCCACGCGCATGCGCCGCAGCCAGCAGGTTGGGCCAGATCTCGGAATCCACGAACAAGCCGGCGTCGGGACGCCAGTGATCAATGAAACGCGCGACTGCGCCGGGAGAATCGATCGGAGCAAATTGGTGGATTGCTCGCGTCGGCAACCGCTCTTCCATGAGCCGTGCGGACGCGATGGTCCCGCTGGTCACCAGCACCATGCGGTCGTCCGTCTTTAGAAGAAGGTCGATCAGCGGCAAAGACGCCAGCGTTTCCCCAACGCTCGCGCCATGGATCCAGATCAGTTGTCCCGGCGGGCGGGAAATGCCGGCGCGTCCGAAACGCTCGCCCAAGCGGGCGCGGTCTTCCTTGCCCCTTAGCGCACGGCGACCGAGCACAGCCGGTGCGATCGGCGCAAGCGCTGTGGTGGCGCAACGATAGGCAAACAGGAGCGGAGTCGATGTCATCGGCGTCAGACTGTCTCCGCCTCGATGGCCTCATCCTCGAAATTGTGTTGATAGAGACGCGCATAGAGCCCGTTGCGCGAATTCAGTTCGGCATGCGTTCCCGATTCGACAACTCGTCCGCGGTCGAACACATAAATGCAGTCTGCATCGAGCACGGTGGAAAGACGGTGCGCGATGACGATCGTCGTACGTCCCTTCATGAGACGCGCGAGCGCATCCTGGACCTGACGTTCGCTCTCGGAATCCAGTGCCGAGGTTGCCTCATCGAGAAGCAGGATGGGCGCATTGCGAAGAATCGCGCGCGCAATGGCAATGCGCTGCCTCTGGCCCCCGGACAGCTTGAGCCCGCCTTCGCCGATGCGCGTCTCGTATCCCTCCGGCAATTCGCAGATGAACCCGTCGGCTGCGGCATCCTTTGCGGCCTTGATGATGTCGTCCCGCGACGCGCCCCGGTGTCCCATCGCGATATTGTCGGCGACGGATTCGTCGAACAGGATCGCCTCCTGCGTGACGAGCGCCATGCTGGCGCGAAGCGATTCCAGCGTGAGATCGCGGATGTCGTGCCCGTCGATGGCGACCGTCCCGCCGTCGATGTCGTAGAAGCGCAGGAGGAGATTGAAGATCGTGCTCTTGCCGGCGCCCGACGGACCCACCAGCGCGATTTTTCTTCCGGGCGGAATGTCGAGGCTGATGCGGTCGAGCGTCGCCGCTTCTGCATCGGAATTGTACCGGAACGAGACGTTTTCGAACTGTATGGCGCCGCCGTCCGGTGCTGGATGCACCCTGAGCGCGATAGCTCCCGATCTGTCGGCGATTGATGGCTTGCTGTCGATGACGGCGAAGATTCGGTTCGCGGCAGTGAGCCCCTCCGTGGAGATGGTCCAGAGCTGACTCAAATTGCGCACCGGCTGCTGGGCGAGCAGCATTGCCGCCACAAACGCAAAGAAGTGATCGATGCCCAGATGTCCATGAATGGCCTGATATCCGGCGTAGCCGAACGTTGCCGCCGCGGCAATTCCGCCCAACATGTCCGTTGAAGGCACCGCCGCGGCGCGAGAGCGGGCAGCGCGCAACAGATAGCGCAATCGCTGGCTGATTCGCCACTCGGCCGACTGAGTAGCGTATTCCTCGAGGCCGTATGCCTTGATAATTCGACGGCCGTTCATTGCCTCGGCAAGTGAACGAGACAGCGTCCCGGTTTCTTCCATGCCGCGCGTCGCGGACTTGCGCAACGAGCGGCTCAACCGCTGCGTGACCCAGCCCACCGCCGGCAAAACGCCCAGGGAGATAAGTGCCAGTTGCCAGTCCTGAATGATCATAACTGCAAACAGAGCGAGAAGCGTCCAAATCTGCATTCCCAGAGCCGAAACGCCACGAACGATGGACGTACGCAGCAGTGTCGCGTCGTAAATGAACTTGGAGATCAGTTCGCCGGAGTGAGTTTCGTTAAGCGCACCGATGTCGAGGCGAATCTGGCTGCGGAACATATCGCGTTGCACCTCGGAAACGACACGTTCCGCGATGCTGTTCATAATGTATTCATTGCCAAAGCCCGAAATCGCGCGCAGGCACACGACCGCGACAATTTCCAAGACTACGAAACGCACCAACGACGGGTCTTTTTTGATGAAAGTGTCTTTGATGGCCGGCTGCAGCAACGCCGGGAGCAGTCCTGTCATGCTCGACGTCGTGATCATGCAGGCCAGCGCTGCGCCGACGGTGAGATAACGGTGGCCAAGATAGTCGCGCGCCAGCCGGGCCAGGATCGCAAAATCGCCGCGGTTCTTCGCGGCCGGCTGTCCTGCCGCGGCCTGTGGAGGTGTCGCCGCGCCATGGGCGCCGGAGTCGTGGGTGGAGATGGCCATGAGGCGGGGGTCTAGCACGCCCGTGGCGGCCGTTGCGAGAGCAGGGCGTTAATGCTGTTGGCCCGGGTCCGGCTCCATCAGGCGGTGTATATGGACGACAAAATAGCGCATCTGCGCATTGTCCACGCTGGCCTGCGCGGCGCCCCGCCAGGCCGCGTAGGCTTCGCGATAGTTCGGGTACATGCCGACAATGTCGAGCTTCGACAGATCCTTGAATTCAACGTCCTCGGCCGAGACGAGCTCGCCGCCGAATACGAGATGGAGAAGTTGCTTTGGTGCGTGTTCGGCCATGATTCGATTCCTTGCGGAGCGGTAAGTGCTATATCACGCCTCGGCCTTTGCCATCAGGCACGCGAGAGGTCGATGTGCTTCACGCGTTCGAGCAGCTGCGCGTGCAGAGCAGGGCCGGCACAGACGAGCGAACGCTGTATCGGCGGCGTCCGCCCGAAGACGAATGGGTTGCCCTGATGGGTCGTCACCTGGCCGCCGGCTTCGCGCACGATGAGATAGGCCGCGGCCACATCCCAATCGTTTTTGGGGGACAGCGACATCGCCGCGTCGAATGCGCCCGACGCCACGAGCGACATGCGATAGGCGATGGAGTTGCGATTCTCTATCAGCATTGGCGGCCAGGGCGTATTGGGCGGCGCCGACCACGCGGGATGCGCGAACAGGTCTTTTGGTCCGAGGATGCGGCAGCCTTCGATCGCGGCGCAGTCGCTGACGTGAACGGCTGTTGCGTTGCATCTGCTCCCGCCATCCAGCGCAGCGGTGAAGCATTCCTCCGTGATCGGATTGTAGACGACTGCCGCGACCGGACGTGCGGCTTCCGTCACGGCGACCGAAATGGAAAAATAGGGCCGGGTCTTGAGGAACGCGGCCGTGCCGTCGATAGGATCGACGATGAAGATGCGCGCGGCATCCGCGCCGTCGACAGATCCGCTTTCCTCGGACAGCCAGCCGTAGTCCGCCCGCGCGCCGGTCAGGTGCTCGCGTAGGAATGCGTCGACCGCAAGATCGGCCTCAGTGACCGGTTCACCCTTGTTCTTGCTCCAGCGTTTGTACTCGCCGCCGTAGAAGCGCCGCGCGATCTCTCCCGCCTGCCGTACTACAGACTCGATGAGGCCGAGATCGTCCGCGTCACGCGCCTGCAACCGTCATTCCTTCCACGCGCAGCGTGGGCGCGTTGGTGCCGTAGCGGAAGACAAGATCGTTGGCGGGTGTGAGGCGCAGATACATGTCTTTCAGATTGCCGGCGATCGTGAGGCCCGACACGGGATAACTGCGCTTGCCGTTCTCGATCCAGAATCCGGCCGCGCCGCGGCTGTAATCGCCGGTCACGCCGTTGACTCCCATGCCGATCAACTCGGTGACGTAGATGCCTTGCGCGATATCGGCGATGAGTTCGTCTGGCGAATGCTTGCCGGGTTCCATGTAGAGATTGGTGGTGGACGGGGAGGGCGGTCCGCCCGTGCCGCGCGCCGCATGACCCGTCGACGGAAGTCCCAGCTGCCTGCCGCTCGCACAATCGAGCAGCCATGTCTTGAGCACACCGTTTTCGATGAGCGCCATGCGTTTGTTCTTCACGCCCTCGCCATCGAACGGTTTGGAGCGCAGGCCGCGTTTGCGATGCGGATCGTCGACGATTGTGATCGACGGCGCGAACACTTCCGCGCCCATCCTGTCTTTCAGGAAGCTCACGCCGCGCGCGATGGACGCGCCGGAGATGGCGCCTGCAAAATGACCGACGAGGCCGGCCGATACGCGTGGATCATAGACGACAGGAACGGCCTGCGATTTTGGCGTGCGCGAATTGAGCCGCGCCACGGTGAGTTCGCCCGCGCGTCTGCCCACGGCTTCGGGCGATTCCAGGTCGGCAGCGTGACGCGCGCTCGAGCCGTCGTAATCGCGCTCCATGCCGGTGCCTTCGCCCGCCAGCACGGCAACACCGACGCTGTGGCTCGTCGCGGCATAGCTGCCGTAGAAGCCTTCGCTCGTTGCAAGCGCGATTCTCGATCGGCTGAAGCTGGCGCCGCCGCCTTCCGAATTCGTGATGCCGGGAACCGCCATCGCCGCGCCTTCGATTGCGCGGGCGCGTTCGGTCAGCAGCGCCGTTGAAGGTTCGCCGGGATCCTCGGTGTCGAGATCGGGAAACTCCTTCGCCAGCCATTCGCGTGGTGCGAGGCAGGCGAACTTGTCTTCCGGCGCCAATTTCGCCATCGCAACCGCGCGCTCCGGAAGTTCCGACAACGCGCGCGCCGACAGATCGGTCGACGACACGAACGCGACCTGCTGGCCCACGAAAACGCGCAGGCCCATGTCCCAGGATTCGGCGCGCTCGACGTCTTCGAGCCTGCCGAGGCGATAGGAGACGCTCGAAGAAAGGCTTTGAACGAACAATCCGTCGGCCGCATCCGCGCCCGCCGCCAGCGCAGCGCGGATCAGCTTGTCAAGCAGGGCGTGCGGATCGGGTGTCGTCGTCAAGCGGTTAAGATCCTCCCGCCGTCTGCGTGAAGAACACGAGATAGAGGATGGAGGCGATACCCACGATATAGGCGATCCAGGTCAGAACCATGCCGGCCACACGCAAGGGCGACGGTCCTGTCGATCTGGTGATCGCGACCGCGTGAATCAACCGGCCGAGCGTGAGCGGGAGTCCGACGCCATGCACCATCCATATATAGCCGCCGAGCGGCGAGGCCAGCGCCCAGATCAGGATCATGGCCATGGGAACATATTCGGAATTGTTGGCGTGGGCGCGCAACGGACCTGCCATTTCTGGCTTGGCGCCATCGCCGATCGGGGTCGCCGTGGTCACGCGCGCCCGGACGACCAAAACGCTCAAGACCAGCATGATCAGGGCGTTCAGCGCGGCATAGAAGCCAAAGGCATAGATCGACGAAGCGAGCAAAATAGACATGAGGTTAACCCTTCAGGAGCGGAAAATCGGCGGCGGGGGCGCATGTGAAGGCGGAACGCCCTGCGGGTCAAGACGGCCGGGAAGCGTCATTAATCAGTGTGGCGGCGTGGTGCCGGGCGCCGGTTGAGTGGGAGGCGTGGCGGACGTACCGGCCGCGGGACCAGTCTGGGCAGCGCCAGCAGGCGCTGGAGACGATGCGGTTACGTAGAGCTTCTGCTCCTTGAACGCGATATACATGTGCAGGTTTCGAAGCTGGTGGTAGCCAAGCGTTATGTCGGTCACCCACTCGGCATTGCTCGAGTCGTTCAGCCTGCTTCCCGTCTCCGGGGCCGAACTCGCCATACCGTATTTTTCGATATCCTCCCAGATGTACACCGATGGGTTGGCCATCGCGATTCCTTCGAGCTCCAGCGTTTTGAATGTGTGCCGGTAGGCCGGCACGTTACTGACACCATGAAATTCACCGGCGGGCACCATGTCGGGTGAGCCTGGCTTGAGGCCGAAGTAATTCTGTGCCGCCTCGAGCGTCAGCGTCGTGTTGAAGGATCCCGTGTCGAGCAGCGCGTACAGCTGATGTCCGTCGAGTTTCACGGGCACGACGATTTGCCCGCTGTTCGTGACATGCACCGGAATAACGGCCACCGCATCTGCCTGCCAATAGACAACTTTTCCCGGACAATGGTCTTGCGAAAACAGGCCCAGCCTGTGGTTGGCAAAGTCGATATCGACATCGTAATTGCGCAGGAAATCCACTCCGAGCGTTCCTGCAGGCCCATGCGGCGCGAACATGGGCTCGGGCCATACGAGAGTTTTGACGTTGCTGGCGGTCGATTGGCCAAGGCCCAGCGAATGTATGACCGCCATCTCCTGGAATCCCTTGCCTCCTGCAGTGAAAAACTGACCCTGATAAATCCGGTGGGTGATGATGTTGAGTGCCGCGGTCGCCTGGGGATCGAGGGCGGTGATGCTCGCGCCGGTGTCGACCAGCATGCTGCTCTGCGTTCCCTCGATCGAAACCGGAACGGACATGGAATCCTGGCTCTCGGTCAGGTCCATCTCCGCGATACGACCGAGCTTGCAGTCGTCGGCGCGCGCTGTCGCGATACCCGAAGCAAGGCATGCGCAAATAACGGCACGGAAAACACCTGTAGCGCGGACAATCATAAGCGAAAGCCTCCCATCCCCGGCAAAAGAGGGCACAGAGGGCGGGAATCTGCAAGCACGGTTTATTTCCAGATCGGCTTGCCAGACCCCGGCAATCCCAATCGCGGCCATTTCTCCGTGACGGTGCGTATGATGTCTTCGCTCATGCGGATCTCACGGCCCCATTCGCGCTTCGTTTCGGGCGGAAGCTTATTGGTGGCGTCGAGGCCGATCTTCGAGCCGAGGCCGGATTCGGGCGACGCAAAATCGAGATAGTCGATGGGAGTGCTTTCGATGAGCGTGATGTCGCGCGCCGGATCCATGCGCGTGGCAACCGCCCACATCACATCCTTCCAGTTGCGCGCGTCGATGTCGTCATCCACCGCGATCACCCATTTCGTGTACATGAACTGACGCAAATACGACCAAACCGCCATCATCACGCGCTTGGCGTGACCGGGATAGGCCTTCTTCATGCTGACGACGGCGATGCGGTAGGAGCAGCCCTCCGGCGGCAGCCAGAAATCCACGATCTCCGGGAACTGCTGCGTCAGCAGCGGAATGAACACTTCGTTGAGCGCTTCGCCGAGCACGGACGGTTCGTCGGGCGGACGCCCCGTAAACGTCGACAGATAAATCGGATCGCGGCGCATGGTGATCGCCGTAACGGTGAAGACTGGAAATTGCTCGACGGAATTGTAGTAACCCGTGTGATCGCCATAAGGTCCTTCGTCGCGATAATCGGTGAGCGACACTTCGCCTTCGAGCACGATCTCCGCTTCCGCGGGCACCTTGAGCGGCTGGCTCACGCAATCGGTGAGTTCCACGCGCTGCCCGCGCAATAACCCCGCGAACTGATACTCCGACAGCGTGTCGGGAACCGGCGTCACCGCCGCGAGAATCGTTCCGGGGTCGGCACCGATGATGGCGGCTGCGGGCAGGGGCGCCTGCTTTTCCTTCATCCAGCGCGCATGATGCTGCGCGCCGCCGCGATGCTTGAGCCAGCGCATGATCGTCTGGTTCTTCGCGATCACCTGCATGCGGTAGATGCCGAGATTGAAATTGTCCTCGCGCGCCTCGCCGGGACCTCTGGTGACGACAAGCGGCCAGGTGATGAGCGGCGCGGGCTCGTTCGGCCAGCAGGTCTGCACAGGCAGGCGCGACAGATCGATGTCGTCGCCTTTCAGCACGATCTGCTGGCAGGCGGGCGAGGAGATGTTCTTCGGCCGCATCGACAGCGCCGTGCGCGCCAGCGGCAGCAATTCCATCGCTTCGCCGAGGCTGCGCGGCGGTTCCGGTTGTCGCAATGTCGCGAGCAATTCGCCGACTTCGCGCAACGAGCGCGCGTCGGTGCGTTCGATACCGCCCATCGTCACCCCCATGGCGACGCGTTTGACCGTGCCGAAGAGATTGACGAGCACGGGCACGCCGCTGGCCGATCCGTCGGCTTTGATGGGCTTTTCGAAAATCACCGCCGGTCCGCCTTCGGCCAGCAGCCGCGTCTGGATCTCCGTCATCTCGAGCACAGTCGACACCGGTTCCGTCACGCGCACGAGTTCGCCGGAGGATTCGAGCCTGGCGACGAAGTCACGGAGCGAGCGGTAGGTCATGAGTGCGACAAACCCACAGCTGTCATCCCCGCGAAAGCGGGGACCCAGTGCGCGAGCGTCCGCGAGCGCAATTTATGCAGCGTGCATTCTTTCGTGGAGTCATACGCCGCGCAGACGCGCGTCGGCTGGGTCCCCGCTTTCGCGGGGATGACAGTGCGGGAATTGCTCATCCGCCTTCGTTCGCAACTTTCCATTTCCACGGTGCGGCATGCCAGATGCCATAGGAAAAGAAGATCGCCAGACCGATCGCCGTCCAGAGCACCAGCCGCACCCATGTCGCATCGGACAGGCTGAACATCATCAAACCGCAGATCGCAATGCCGGCGGGCGCCACGAACCAGACAAAGGGCGTTCGAAACGGTCTGCGCGCCTTGGGGGCAGTGCGCCTCAGGATCATGATGCCGGCGCAAACGGCGACGAAGGCGAGCAGCGTGCCGATCGATACCAGGTCAGCCAGGATATCGAGGGGAAGCAATGCGGCAGCGAACGCTGCGAGCACGCCGATGATCAGGGTGCCGACATAGGGTGTTTGAAAGCGCGGATGCACGGCACTGAAAATCTTTCCCAGAAAACCGTCACGTGCCATCGAATAAAACACGCGCGATTGGCCGTACAACGAAACGAACACGACGGACGCAAGTCCGACAACCGCGCCGATATTGATCCACAGCACGAGCCAGCCCAGCGAGCTGATTTTTCCCACCGCAAACGAAACCGGATTGGGCACGTCGAGCGTGCGCCAGTCGGTCAGGCCCAGGAGCACAAGCGCCATGCCGATGTAGAGCACCGTGCAGATCGCCAGCGAACCCAGAATGCCGATGGGAAGATCGCGGCGCGGATTCTTCGCTTCCTGTGCGGCGACCGATACCGCTTCAAAGCCGATATAGGCAAAAAAGATCATCCCCGAGGCGGCGAGAATGCCGCTGATGCCGAATTTTCCGAACGTGCCCTGGTTGGGCGGAATGAATGGCGTGAGGTGGCTCAAATGCACGTAGGGCAAGCCAAACAGGATGACCAAGATCACAATGCTGGTTTTGACCAGCACCATGATGCCATTGAACGTCGCCGATTCCCGCACGCCCACAATGAGAAAAACGGTCAGCCCCGCGATGAGCGCCACGGCCGGCACGTTCATGATCGCGCCGGTCAAATGCATGTCGTGGAAGCCCGTAGCGGCCATTGGAGCGTTCGCAAAGGCGGCGGGGAACGTGACGCCGAAATTTTGCAACAGGCTGACGAAATAGCCCGACCAACCGACGGCAACTGTCGATGCCGACACGCCGTATTCCAGCACCATGTTCCAGCCGATGAACCAGGCCATGAAGCGGCCCATCGTGGCATAGGCGTAGGTGTAGGAACTGCCCGATTCCGGAATCATCGACGCGAATTCGGCGTAGCAGAGACCGGCAAACAGGCAACCCAGACCTGCGATGACAAATGAGATGAGGACGGCCGGTCCCGCATGTTCGGCCGCCGCGGTGCCGGCAATCACGAAGATGCCTGCGCCGATGATCGAGCCAATGCCGATCAGGATCAGGTTGACGGGACCGAGCGCGCGCTTGAGTTCATGGGCGTCGGCAACCGGCGCGATGGGTTGCGTAAGATCGGTCGAGTCTCTTGCCATCTCAGCGATCCTGTTCGTTGGACTGACCGGTCATTCCGCCGCCTGCGGCGCGTCTTTCAGCGCGAAGCGCGGCGGCTTGGCGTGACGGATGCTGTAGGTGAGGTAGATCGCCAGTCCGATCACCGTCCACACTCCGAGACGGATCCATGTGTCGAGTGGAAGGAACGCCATCATAAACAGGCACATGCCGATTCCAAGCGGCGCTACGATCCATACCGCAGGCGTTCGGAATGGCCGCAACACGTTCGGCCGCCTCGCCCTCAGTACCATGACGCCCGCGCATACGATGACGAACGCGGCCAGCGTGCCGATAGACACGAGTTCCCCGAGGATGTGCAGCGGCAATGCCGCGGCGAGAAGCGCGCAGAAAAACCCGGTAACCAGCGAGCCGCGCCAGGGCGTGCGAAAGCGGGGATGAATCTCGCAGAACAGTTGCGGGATCATGCCGTCTTTGGCCATTGCGTAGAAAATGCGTGACTGGCCCAGCAGGAGCACGAGCACGACCGACGCGAGGCCCACAATCGCGCCGACGTTCACGAACGGCGCCAGCCACGTTGTGCCGGGCAGCGATTCGACGGCTTGAGACACGGGATGGGCGACGTTCAGCGTGGCGTACGGCGCGATGCCGGTCAGCACCCACGACATCAGCATGTAGAGAATGGTGCAGATGACGAGCGAACCCAGGATGCCCAACGGAACGTCGCGTTGGGGGTTTCGCGCTTCCTGCGCGGCGACGCTGACGGCATCGAATCCGATATACGCGAAGAAGATCACGCCAGTAGCGCGGAACACGCCGCTCCAGCCGAAATGTCCGAATGTGCCCGTGTTCGCCGGAATCATCGGAATGTGGTTGGCCGGCACGACCTGCGAGAAACAGACGAAGATCACCGCCAGAACGATGCAGAGTTTGATGGCGACCATCAGGTTGTTGAAGTTGGCGCTCATGTTGACGCCAATGATGAGCACTATGGTGACGACCGCGATGAGTGCGACGGCAGGCAAGTTGAGATAAGCCCCAGTCAGGAGGAAATGCGCGGCGCCGATTGCGGCGTGCGGGCAAGGAGAAGGGTCGCCCGCAAGGCAGAACGGCGCGTTGGTGAAATGCCAGTCGAGCGGCACGTGCAGCTGCCGGGCCATGAGATCGGCAAAGTAGCCCGACCATCCCACAGCAACCGTCGATCCCGCCGCGAGATATTCGAGGACGAGATTCCAGCCGATGATCCAGGCAACGAAGCGGCCGAGCGTTGCGTAGGTGTAGGTGTAGGCGCTGCCGGCGACGGGAATCATGGCGGCGTATTCGGCGTAGCACAGCCCGGCGAACAGACAGCCGGTACCCGCGATGGCAAACGAGTAGACAACGCCCGGCCCCGCATAGGTTGCCGCAGCCTGTCCGGTCAGAACGAAGATGCCCGCCCCGATGATGGCGCCGATGCCAAGCGCGATCAGATGGACCGGTCCCAGCGCGCGCTTCAGATCATTGTCGATTTCGGGATTGGGATTTTCCGGAACTCCGGCCATGGCTCGCCCCTAAGTAATTGACCGGCTTCACCGCCGGAAGATTCTTGCGGACACTGTTGCATGGCTCGGCCGGGCGCGCCAATGAGGGTCTCGCGGTCGGCGACGCCCCGGAAGCCGGTGGCATTGCCGGGCGTTTCTCGCTACACGCGGGATCGCGCGTCAAATCGAGAACTCCGTTGTTTTCGGTCGCCCTGGCGCGGAAGCTGGGTTCCTCACACGGCGTATGCTTCAGTGCGGACGATCTCCGCCGGACAAGCTATAGGCGCAAACCGTGCCGCAGGACGCGTTGGCGATGTACAGGATGCCCCTGTCAACGATCGGAGGCGGATTGAGGGTACTGCCTGGAATGCTGCTGTTCCACAGGAGCGTTCCATTGGACGCGTCGTATGCGGCGGCCGCGTAGGCATTCGTGCCCTGCTGGTCGAGATACAACACGCCGTTGGCGACAGAGACCGACGAGGTATCTCCAAGATTGCCGGACCAGAGAACCGCGCCGTTCGCAGCATCGAGCGCATACGTCATGCCGCGATAGCCGGGCGCATAAATGACCTTGTGCGCGATCGAGACCGGCACGTTGTCTCCACACTGAGCGCATGCATAGGTCCATATCTGCGCCCCCGTCGAACCGTTCAGCGAGACGTATTGGCCATCGAAACCATCCGAAACGTAAAGCGTGTTCTTGCCGGCGGTCAGGCCCAATTCGGTCGTGCCGATTTCGGTGGACCATGCAAGGCCACCGTTCGACTGGTTGAGCGCACAAACGCCTGAAAAGTTGTTCTGGCCGCCGCAGGCGAAGTACACAAAACCGTTGCCGATCGTGACGGCCGCTTCGCCCACGGTATTGGGTCCGCCTGCGACGTAGGTCCACTGCTCCGCACCGGTTTTCGCATCGAGCGAAACGACGTACTGGTTCGCTCCTGCACCACCGTTACTGTAGCCGAAATAGACACTGCCGCTATCGTAGACCAGCGGCGCGTAGACAGCCGCTTCGGGCAGGCAATTGCACGGGTTAGACCAATGCCACGCCTGTTTGCCGTCCGATTTTCTGTAGCCGCAGATCGCGCCGTAATTTGTGCCGCCCTGGTCGGCGAACCCGCACCCGGCGACGACGAGATCGCCGGTTACCGCGATCGAGCCGCTCAGGAAATATCCGTCATTGCCGGTGCCGACGGTCCACAACGTTGCGCCGGTTGACGCGTCGATTGCGGAAAGGTTCGGCGCGTTCGCCCCCTGGCCCTGGGCATAGATGACGCCGCTATCGAGCGTGAAAGCGGTCACTCCGTTCGTTGGCGCGCTCGAACCCCATTTGAGCTGCAGATTTGCGACATTTGCAACGGAGAGTGTTTTCTCTTTCGCGTTGTGATTGCTGTGCGCGGCGTCGAAGTAGCTCTGGGGCCAGCTCGAGCCGGCATCTGCCGCCGGGCCCATCGAAAGAAGAGCTCCGAGCGCGAGAGCCGCGGACCGGGTTTGGGAAAGGGGATTCAACATGAACGGTCTCCTCAAGGGCGGTTGTCGGAAGGTCGGCTTTGGCAGGATAGCTTCGCCACGAACCATCGTCGGTTCATCCACCATTTGGTGGAGAGACGGTTTGGGGGCGTGCATTGCGGATGTATAGTTTCAATAGGGGGCAGGAAGAGTACGGATGCCATTAACTGTCATCGACGAGCTGCTGATGGGAGCGCTCTACGGTCCGGCGCTCGCCGGTGATTGGCGCCTTGCGCTCGATCGCTTTCGCGTCCTGCTGCGATCGTCAGACACGGCGCTGACAATCATGGAAGACGGTCCTGCGCTTCTGACACTCGAAACGACAGGTCGCGTGCTGACGCCGGAGATGCAAAACCGCTACGTTCGATTCTACGGCCGCCTCGATCCCAAGTTGGGCATCCTTGCCGGGCGCCGGCCGGGTTACCTGTTCAACGATGCCCGCCATTTCGACGCGGACTTCGTCGCACGCGATATTTTCTACCAGGAATATTCGCGGCCCATGGGTTCGCGCCATACGCTCGACATGCTGATGGAGCGCAGGGGCAAGCGCGAAGTGTTTCTCGCGGCGGTGCGCTCGCCGAAGGAAGGTCCGTATGACGTGCAGGCCGAAACGGTCTTCCAGCAGGCAAGCTGTCACTTCGTTCGTGCGCTTGAATTGAAGGAAAAACTGGATCTCGCGCATCGCGCAGGCGCAGCGCTCGACCGGCTCAGTTTCGGTGTCATGGTCGTCGATGCGTCCGGACGGGTAACCCTCGCTAACAGGATCGCCGAGGACGTTTTGGCGGCTGGCGAAGTATTGCAGTCGTGTCAGGGCCGTCTGGTTTGTGGCTCCGGCGTCGTCGGCGTGCGACTGGAGTCGTTTCTGCGCCTCGCGATTTCCGGCAAAGCCGCGGCGCGTACGCTGCGCTTCCGGCGGTCGGGCAGCCGGAGTTGGACGCTGTGGGGAGTGCCCTTGCCGGAATCGAGTTCGATGTCGCCTTCAGCTCTGCCGGCCGTGCTGCTTGTGATCGGCGACGGCGATTGGAACAGGCTGGATCGTCGGGACGTGGTGGCGCTCTATGGGCTCACCGATGCCGAGGCGCATCTGGCGCTTGCTCTCGCCGACGGACAGTCTCTCGGCGAATACGCGGCCGGGCGCGGCGTGAAACGTTCGACCGTCCGCACGCAATTGCTCGCGGTGCTCGAAAAGATGGGCGTTCACCGCCAGATCGACGTCGTGCGCCTGCTGACTGCGATAGGCAAATCGCCGGTCGACTAGGCGAGAGAGTTCGCCTCGAGCCGGCTGTCCGTCCACACCGCGATTTCGTTGCCGTTGGGATCGCGGAAATGGAAGCGGCGGCCACCTTCGAATGTCTCGCGCGAGAGTATGTCGACGCCCGACGCCCGAACCTTCGCTTCCATCGCGTCGAGATCGGCCGCGTAAAGCACCACCAGCGGCCCGCCGCTCGATACAACTTTGCGCTCGGCATTGAAGCCGCCGGTGCGGCCGTTGGACTCGAAGGCGACGTAATCCGGCCCATAGTCCGTGAACGACCAACCGAATACCGAGCCGTAGAAGCGTTTGGTGGCCGCAATGTCGGGTCCAGGCAATTCGATGTAGTCCAGATAGCCATCTGCGGGCATAGTGAGTTCCCTCTTTGTTCCTTTATTCCCTCACCGAAGGCCGCAGTCAAGGGGACGGGAAGTCTGGCCTATCAGGCTCCAGTCCAAGGTGTAGGCTATATACGTACATATACGTACGTGATTGTATTATGACATTTACGCCGCGTTAGGTGGCAAACGCCAAGCTCCGGACGTGTGGCCCTCATTCCACCCGTCGGCGCGGAGAGGCGCTCTTTTACCCTAAACGCCTCTCCGCGTTCGGTGTTTTCAGATCGATGGTCCCGATTGCGCCGGATCGGTCGGTACGAGTTAGACCTACACTTCTGTACTTTAATGGATTAAATGAGGACAGACCGCGGGGCGAAACGAATCCCCGCCCGAAACTCGGGGCCATATGCACAAAGCGATTCTGTTCGACTCTGCCGCGTTGATGACTTTCAACACCGGCGAGGCGTTCGAACTTCATTATGAGCAGGGCGACGCTGCCCCCTGGTCGGGGCGATATGCCTGCAGCTGCGGTCGCGAGATCGTGGTCAAGAGGGGAGCTTCGCTGCCCGGCGAGCAGGAACATGCCGGTACCCGATCACGCTGGCGCCTGCTCGAACTGTCCGAAGCTATGACGGACGACCGGGCGTCTCGCTAATTCACGTCGCTTGGGCTGAGAGGAAGAGAGCTTCTCACGCGGAGACGCGGCGGCGCGGAGAGATCACGCAGCGTCGAACCAGGATATTCGGTGGACAAGCGAATAATTTTCGACACGCCCAATCTTCCTTGCGCGCAAAGCACGCGAGGCGCGCCGAGTGAAACACAGACGCCCACCGTGAGCCCGTAGATCGTGCAATCCGACGATTCGCTCCTCGGCTCTGCGTCCCTATGTGAATATTCTTTTTCGCCGCACGACGGATGTTGACGTCTGTGGGTTCACGTTATCGATTGCCCGGCTCGGCGTCAGACGGAAGTGTCATATGTCTTACCGTCCAGGCTTTGCAGGCTTCCGCCCAGTCGCGCAGCGTCGCATTTCCGGTGTGCGCGCCTTCCGCAACGAGAATGGATTGTCGCTCGATTGTCGCGGCGATCACGCCGGACTTCTTCAGTCCTGTTCCATAAGCCGCGAGAAAAACCCCCAAGCGACGGCGCTGCTCTTCCGCGGCGTACTCCGCATTCCCGAGATCGAGCCACAGCCACGCTGCGTACCCTAAATCGAATGCGCGCGATCCCGGCGCCGCCGCATCGAAATCGATCAGGGCCACGGGACGCCCGTCCCGGAACACGGTGTTGCAGGGTGACAGATCGTTATGACACGCGACCTCGATGCCTGCGATCCGTCCTGACGGCGTTTCGAACAGCGGCGCGGTCGCGTCGTGATAGGCGCGGACGAGACAAGCCGCGGTTTGTAGAGTCGCATCGTCGTGGTGGCCCAGCTCAGCAGGAACCTGGCGAGGCACATCGCTCAGGATTTCACGATCATGCTCGTCGGCTCCAAGATAGCGCGGCGCACCGTCGAATCCGGATCGCTCCAGATGCTTCAGCAAAGCGCGCACGAATTCAACATTTAGCGCCGGCGGCCGGCGCACGGTGTCGCCAATGCGCACAACTCCCGTCGTCGTTCGACCGCCGGCAAGGTGGACTTCGTTTCGGGTCATCGGCGCTCCGTAGCGTGCATGGCCCCCCGACAACCTGTCGCGCGAAGCGCGAACACCTGTTTGCAGGGAGACGATGAGACGGTGAGAGTTCGTTCATCTCATCGCCTCACTACCTTCCTGTGAACTATATATTTCCGGCGCTACGGGCCAATCGTCTCATGGGACAAGAATTTATGGCACTCCGCGTGAGAAACACTTCGGTGCCTTGGGATAAAAGAGAGGCGACACGCTTGCGTGCCGCCCCGCGTCGTTCACTAAATGTCGCGTTTCGCCTCAGTAGAAGAACTGCTGCAGCTGGCTGAAGCCCGGCCCGGTCATTGCCCAGCCCGTGCGTAACGATGGGTTAAGCGCCGGGGCAGGCTCGCCGATCGCAAAGCCCGGAAATCCGGTGATCGTCTCGATCAGATCGCCGCTCTCGTCATAAACAGCGACCACACCATCGTTGCCACCGCTGCATGCATCATAGGTTTGGGTGACGAGGAAGAGATGATTGATCGGATCAACCGCAATGCCGGAGCCGCTGTAGGTCTGGGCTACGTCGTTCGTGCAGGGGAGCTGCACGTCGTTGATGCCGGTCTGGGCTGCCAGATTGTAGAATTCGACCTGCGCATTCAGTTCGGTGTCAGTGGCCGCAACGCCGGTATTCGGATCGACCGCAAGCCCATTGACGTCGCCGGCATGATACGGCCCTGAATTGTAGCCGTTGAACTGCATGGTCTTGCCAGTCGTTTGATCGATGAGAACGTTGACCGGTGCGTTGCCGCCGACCGCGCCGCCATCGGGCGACAGCGCAATCACGGCCTGGTTCGCTGACTGGTATTGCCCGAGCTGCGGACTGTTTCCCAGCCCGAACAGGTTTGGGTCGAGTTTGATGATCTTGCTGATGCTGTTCGTGCCGACATCGGACACGACAAGGACCGGATTGTCCTTCTTCTTCAATTCGATCGCGAAGACGACCGACGGCGAGGTCGACTGATTCTCCGCGACTTCCAGTACGCTGAGATCCTTAATGGAGGGCGTCCATTTGCCGTTGAACTTCTCGCCCGTCACCGGATTCATCGTGACGTAGCTGCGCTTGGCGTAAAGCTGGCCCTGCGGGGTGACTTCATCGGTGATCAGCGCCACGTCGCCGGAAAAAATTCCGTCCACCACGTACTCGTTGTCGGCGCCGACCCCTTTCGTCAGGCTCGCAGTGATCTTTGCAGTCGTCTGGTCGAACGTCGACACGGCGATGCCGCCCTGATAGGCGCTGGCAATCACGCCGTCGGTTCCGTTCTGGTCGACGTCGAAGCCGAAGATCTGGCCCTTTCCGGGCGCACTGAGCAGCAGTCCCAGACCTGTCTTGCCGGGCGGCCTCGCGCCATTGGGCCCAATTGACTGGGCTGTCGCCGGGACGCTTGCCGCCAGCGCGAGACTGAGCGCAGCCAGCAGGGCACAAGGCGCCGCGCGCATCGCCGCGGCGCCGTGGCCGGATCGGATTAAGTCACGCGTCTTCATGGCAGGAACCCTCCGCATCGGTGAATTGAGCACAGACTGCATGACGCGGCCGGACGCCGGTTTATTCCACGCCATGATCCGCCGGACTGTTTCCGGCCCGGTATTCGTTCTCCCGCCCCGCAGGAACGGCAACAAATCGCCGCATTTTGATCGCCGCGCCATTCACAAAAGGGTCCGCCCCTTCGTCCATTGAGTCTGAAGCGGCGTGGTCCCGAAATTACCGCCCAGCTTCCCGACTGTCTGCCGCAAGAGACGATGTCATTGGCGGAGATGCGGCCGCTTGATGGAGAAAGAAAATGGTTTGCCGCGATGACCAAGTGGATTCGCACGTCACCACGCCATCGATACGTTTCGACATCGTCCCGCCGGGCGGCGCGAAACACAAAGCCCGGCATCCGAACGCGCTCGTGGGAACATTCGCGATGACCTTCAACACCGCGACCTGCGGTCGACGTTCCGACTGACGAAATTTCCGCATGCGGCCGGCGCGCCGCAGTCAACCGTTCGGTGCCCGCAAGGAGAATAGGATGCCCTATCGTGAATATCGCGTGACTCAGGCCGATGGTCCAAATCCGCTCCGTTTCGACATCGTTCCTCCGGACCCGGTCCGGCCCAAGGCATGGTATCCCCATACGTTGATCGACGCGCATGGTTACGTTCAGGTTCCCTCCGAGCAGGAATCCCGCTGCGGCGCCGCTCGCGGTGGTCCTGTCGGCAATGACACCGGCGCGTGCAGTCATCACTTCATGGGGTGCGCCGCAATCGCCATCGGGCAGGCAACGGTTCAGGGCGACCGGTTCGAAAGCTACTATTTCCAGCATTCCTACAGCTGCATCGACGGATTCGAGCAGCGGATCCGCGAGTCCATCACGGCGCCGCAGAGAGCGTGGATGGTTGTCGCCTCCGACACGAATCCGCGGCTGCTTGCCGACGACGTGCGAGACGTGTGGCCTGCCAACGCGACAATCCCGGAAAACTCCGTCCTCCTCTATGTGACGTTCGACGACCCCGTGATGGGACGCGATCTGAGAACGTTCGGAATGACATTTGCGGACATGACGTTCGGCCAGTTTCCAAGCTGACTCATCGTCTCCGCCGGCACGAAGGGTCGGCGTGCATTGTGCTGCACGGCAACAAGGCTTGCGTCCCGACTGCTGCTCCCGAACGACACTCGAAGGCGTCGCGACCCGATCTGCGAAGCTCCCCTGCCGGCAGGGCCGTCTGCCGCGCGGGTGACGCGACGATTTCTCCAACCGAACAATACAAATTGGTCGATATAACTTCCAAGTCTGACTATTTTGCCGAAGTGAATCTGGTGGGAAACGTCGCCCGTTGAAGCACCGGCTGTCCGCAATTCGTTCCGATTTTTCCCCGCGGCAGGGAAAAACGCAGTGAAGTTTTTGATTTCGGATGTGGAGTGCATAAAAACCCAATCACATCAACGCTTGCGACACGCCAAGCGGCGCCACGCACAGAAACGGGCAGGGACGGACGGACGCCGCCTACATCCGTCGCCCTAGATCTGATTGATCATTCCTCGCCGGGCACCGCACCGATATAGACGGAGGTAGGCCTGAGCAGCCGTCCGCGCCGGCGCTGTTCGATGGCATGCGCCGTCCAACCCGCCGATCGGGCCACCGCAAAGACCGGGGTGAATGCGGTGCGCGGAATCCGCAGCGCGTCGAGCAGGATGGCGGTGAAGAATTCCACATTGGTATCGAGCGCACGTTCCGGATTTTTCCGTCTCAGGGCTTCGCGCGCATAGGCTTCGACCTCTGCGGCAAAGGGAAGATTGGTCTTGTTCGTAACAAGTTTCTCGATGGTCGCCTTCAAGACGTCGGCGCGCGGATCGCGCACGCGATAGATGCGGTGGCCGAAGCCCATCAGGCGATCGCCGCGAGCAAGCGCTGCATCGATCCAGGGGTTGATGCGTTCGCGCGTGCCGATGGCATCGAGCATTTCGAGCACGGGCTCCGGCGCGCCGCCGTGCAGCGGGCCGGTCAATGCACAATAACCCGCTGTGACCGCGGCGAACATGTCGGCGTGCGTGGAGGCAACGACGCGCGCGGCAAAGGTCGAGGCGTTCATGCCGTGATCGCTGACGGTAACGAGATAGGAGTCGAGCGCGGCACTTTCGGCATCGGACGGCGCCACGCCGTGGAGCATGCGCAATGTGTCCGCGGCATGGCTCAGTGTCGGGTCGGGTGCGAGCGGCGGTTCGCCTTTGGCGCTGCGCACAAGGGCTGCCGCGATCACGGGCAACGCGCCGACGATGCTCGCTTCCGGCGCAAGGCCGGGTTCGGCCTGGAGCGCAGCCGTCGCGGCGCGAAAGCCATCGACGACCGACATACCGCCGGTTGCTGCGAGAAGCTGCGGCAGCCGCCGCCAGGCGCGGGCCCGGCCGTCGCCGAGCTTCGCGCGTGTCTCGGCCTCCGAGATCGGCGTCTCGCCGGCCAGCGACCACAGCCGCGCCGTGACGCCTTCGAATCCGGTCGCTGCAGCCAGATCGGCCACGCGATCGCCGGCGATGATCAATTCCCCTTTGACGCCATCGACATGGCTCAGCGCCGTTTCGGCAGCCGGAACGCCGTCGAGGCCGATAGGGCTCTTGGATGGTTGGACGGTCATGAGTTTCCCCTGCGTTGTTGCAGTGCACAATGTCGGCGGGGTTTTCATGTTGATCAAGCTTGATTAAGCTAATCAATATGAAGAAATCCGACGAACCGCTCTACCTGTCCGCCGGCGAAGCCGCCGCCGAACTCTCCATCTCGCCAGCGACGCTCTACGCCTATGTCAGCCGGGGTCTCGTCCGCTCAGAACCGAGCGACGACGGCGCCCGGGCCCGACGCTATCGGGCCGACGACGTTCGCAGCCTCAAGAATCGCCGCGCGCCGCTGGTGGAAACACAAGGCCTGAAATCCGCCGACCTGCCGGTGATGGATTCGTCCGTCGCCACCATCACCGAAGACGGGCCCGTCTATCGTGGTGTCAACGCAACGGCTCTCGCCGAGACCGCGACATTCGAACAGGCGGCAACACTTCTCTGGGACGCGCGCGAATCCGATCCCTTCGCCAAATCCAACCTGCCGGTGATCTCGCCCGCGATGCGCGCGATCCTCGACGCGGCGAAAGATGCGCCGCCGATCGACCGCACCGTCGCCGTGCTGTCGCTCGCCACCGAGGCCGATCCCCGCGCCTATAACGGTTCGACCGAAGGGCGCGCGGCGACAGGCGCACGCATCCTGCGTCTCGTCGTGGCGGTGATGACGGGGACGGAGCCCGGCGCGGAGCCGCTGCACCGGCAGATCGCGCGCGCCTGGGCCCCAAAACATCCGCATGCGGACGACATGATCCGCCGCGCGCTGGTCCTGCTCGCCGATCATGAACTCAACGCGTCGACCTTTACGGTGCGCTGCGCGGCCTCGACCGGCATCTCGCTCTATGATGCGGTCATCGCAGGGCTCGTTGCGTTGAAGGGGCCGCGCCATGGCGGCGTAGGTCCATTGGCCTCGCGTATGGTGGAAGCCATGGCGGACGGCGATGTGGCGGCGCTGGTGCGCGAGCGCGTGGCCACGGGCGAACGTTTCCCGGGCTTCGGCCACATGGTCTATCGCGACGGCGATCCGCGCGCCGATGCGCTGTTCAAGGCGCTCGTCAAAACCGGAATCGACAGACGTTTCGCGGAGGAAATTCCGGAGCGGATTCGCGAGGCGACGGGACAATTCGCCAATTGCGACTATGCGCTGGCCGTCATGCGGCGCACGCTCGGCATGCCGCTCAACAGCGAGACGACGCTGTTCGCCATGGCGCGCACGGCCGGCTGGATCGCCCATGCGAGCGAACAATTGGAAACCCGCAAGCTGATCCGGCCCCGCGCTCGCTATGTCGGCCCGGCGCCGGGGCGGATGTCGGGCGTGAAACGATAGACAGTGGTTTCGCGAATCTCGCGGTCTTCGAGTTCGCGGGTTGTCTGTACACGGAATGTATCGAGCGGCGTAACGCCGGACTTTGGGAAGTAACTGCGTCCCGGATCGCCGAGCAATACTGTAGCACCGCCGGCAACGCAGACGGTAAGCCACGCGAGCAAACGCTCCGCCAGCGGCCGCTCGTAGCACATGTCGCCGACGAGGATGACGTCCCAGATGCATTGCGAGCCGATGACGTCGGTGGTGACGATAGAGAGCATCTTCGCGCGCAGGCGCGCGAACTCCTCACCTGCATCCGGACCGAGCAGACCGTCTTCACTCGCACGCCTCTCCCGCAAGGGGAGAGGAGCGATTTCTCGGGTTGCGCCAATGTCGTCGCAGTGCCCGCGTTTCACTCCATTCGCTCCGCAGTTCAGCGCAATCGCTGCGGCGGCAAACACATCGATGTCGGTCGCAGTGACATGCGTGGCGCCGCACTTCGCAGCCGCGATGGACAGAAGTCCCGATCCCGAACCGAAATCGAGCACACGCTTTCCGCGTGCCACCTCGGGATGATCCAAGACGTAACGCGCCAACGCCTGACCACCCGCCCACGCAAACGCCCAATAGGGCGGCGGCACGCCTTCGGCTTCGAGTTCTTCCTCGGTTTGCCGCCACAGCGGTACCACCTCTGTCGCCAGGTGCAGAACAATCTCGGGAACCAGCGGCGGCGCCAGAAGCGCGGTGTTTTGTCGAATGAATTCGGACGGCTCGGTGATCATTGGCGGTTTCTACGCCGCATCGTATAGTCGGCGCAAAGTGGGGGTGAGTATGGCAAGGGGTTTTACCGGCATCCGGCTGCTGCTGGTGTTCGTCGGCGTCAACACGATCATGTTTGCGATCTTGGTCACCTCCATGGTGAGCGAACATCCCTGGCTGGCACGCGTACTTCCCGGGCAGTTCGGCGTGGGTGTCAATTCATCGGGCTACTGGGTATTCTTTTCGCTCGTCCTGCTCGTCAACGCGATCACCGTTCTGCTCGCGGGTTTCGCGCTGGTGTTGCCGGCGCTGACCAATGGCGGGCCTTTGAACGAACATCGCCTGATGCGCCTTCTTGCCAACCGCAGCGGCGTGGATGACAATGCGCGCGAATCCTGCGTCGTGGCAGTGCGCGAGGATGCGGCTGCCACGCGACAGATGGTAGCGCTGGGGCGGGCCATTCTTATCAGCGGTATCGTGTTTCTCACGGTCGCGTTCATGGCGCTGACGTACAGCACCACGCGCGCGATTCCCTACGGGCACCTTTTTGCCGATCACACCGGCGCCATCGTGAATTCCGCGGTCAGCTTCGACACGGTGTGGAAATTTACCGCCGATCAGATCGCCGACACGCTGCTTCTCGGCACGCCGGAGATTTACCACCGGCACTTCATTCACGTCGTCAACAATATCGAGGATCCGTTCTACTCAAGCTTCGTACTCGCCTATCGCACGTTTGTCGGTCTCATTGCGCTGATTGTCGTGCTCACCCTCTTGCGTGCTCGCGGCTGGCGGCCTGAGAAAGCGAAGGTTGCCCCCGCACCCGCAGTGGCGAAAGCCGAGCACAAAGATTGAGGCGCAGGCAGTCCTCAGGTCGCGCGCCTCGCCGTCGCGAAGATGGCGCCGATGAAGATGAGGAACCCGCCCGAGACCCGCTCGCGCCATGCCGCAATGGCCGGGCTCACGGCGTTCTTGCCCTTGGCCGCGAGCCAGCCATAGGCACTCAGGATCGTCGTCTCGCCGATGGCGATGATCGCCCACATCTCCGCATATTGCGGCAACAGCGGCGCGTGCGTGTTCAGGAACTGTGGGATCAGCGAGCCGAAGAACAACACGGCCTTGGGATTGCCGAGCTGTGTCAGCAGCGCCTGCACATAGGGATGATTGAACGAACCGAAACGCGGTTCGCTGTGTGACTTTTTTCCTGCCTTCCAGATGGTCCAGACCCCAAGCGCCACGAGATAGGCCGCGCCGGTCCATTTGACAATCTGGAACGCAAGCGATGAGGCGACCAGCAATGCGCCCAAACCCGTCGCGGAGATCAGAAGATAAATCGTGTTTCCAGACTCTACGCCGAGAACGGCCGCCAGCGCAGCGCGAAAGCCTTTGCGGAATCCATAGGCGCTGATCAGCAGCACCGCAGGTCCAGGTGTGATGGAGAAAACGAATTCCATTGCCGCGAAGACGAGCAGTGTCTGCAAAGTCATGATTGAACGTTCACGCCGGTTGGGGCAGTGGTTCCGGCTTCGACGTCGCCTGCTTCAGGATGGTCCGGTAATTCGGCTGGATTTCCATCTTCGGACCAAATCCCTTGGCGAGCAGGAGCGCGTGCAGCTTCGGCAGATTGTAGCACGGCACATACATCATCAGATGATGATCGACGTGATAATTGACCCAGTAAGGCGCGAGGACTGCGCGTTCCCACCATGAAGCATAGGTCGTACGCGCACTCTTCATCACATCGTCGTTGTCGGGCACGACCGCGTGTTCGGCGATGTTGCGGATGCGCGTGATCACCATGTACCAGGTCAGCAGAGGCAGCAGCCAGAACATCAGGTAATAGTACGGTCTGCCGAACGCGGTGAACAACGCGAGCAGCACCAGATTGGCGATTATAGGGCCGCCAAGCTTGCGGCCGAACGTGGCGGCGCGCACGGCGAAGGATTCGCCGGGCCTGCCGAGCGCTGCACGAACCTGCGCACGGCGCTGCTTGAAGCCCGTCTGCCCGGTGATGTCGCGGATCATCTTCCGCCGCAGGCTCGACCGCGCGATGGGGAAGGGCGCGGAGAGGGAGAGATCGGGATCATCAGCCTGCTGCGTACTGCGATGATGCTTCAGATGATAGGGCCTGTAGGGAAGCACATCGGTGAAGACGGGGTAGGCGACAAGCCACTGGCTCACGGGATCGTTCCACGCCTTCGTACGAAAGAAGACGCCGTGGGCTGCGTCATGCATCAGGATGGCCAGCCCCAGCTGCCGTCCGCCAATGATTACGACAGCGACGACGAAGGAAAGCGGGTTCGGCCAGACGGCATAGAGCGCAATGGCAGCCCCGATGACGATCCACGCATGCGCGATGCAGAGGAACGCTCTGAAGTCCGACCGGGCGCTGACGGACTTTATCTCGTCCGGCGTGAAAGCTTTGGTCGGATCGAAGCGTTCGACGTTCATGCGCCGATTATAGCCTTGTTCGGGCTGTCGCATAGACCGGCTCAGCCCCTCAATTGCGCGGGGTCGTAGTAAAACCGCTCCTCTGCCACCCGCTCGCCCTCCCAGCGCTGCAGGGCCAGTTCGTCCAGCTGACGGACGGCTCCGGCTGCGTCGACGAACTCGAACTGCCAGCGGATCACCACATAGTCGCCATCGATGAACACCGGCGTCACGCATCTGGCGCGGATTTCCTTGAAGTTCGCCATCACTCTGCGTTCGCCTTCGACGAGCACAGTGCGGCCTTTGCGGGGAGCTTCGAAGTTCTCCTGCATGGTGGCGTCTTCGGCATAAAAGCGTTCGATCGCGAGGTCGTATTGGCGGGCCTCGACCATGGCGACGAAGGCCTCAATCGATTCTCGACCTGGCATCGATACTTACTCCTAGAACAAACCGCCCGCATGCAGAACCAGCGCCGCCATCCAGATCTCGCAGATGAGCTGGATGCCATAGGCCGTGAAGCGGAACGCGATGGCCGTCGCCGAACCGGAAAAGATGTGAATGACCGACTGTATGATGCGGGCGCACACCACCACGGTCGCGAGATGATTGAAGGTCGCCGTGCCCTGGCCCACGACAT
The DNA here is from genome assembly GCA_050010175.1 of Rhizomicrobium sp. Classification (GTDB taxonomy): domain Bacteria; phylum Pseudomonadota; class Alphaproteobacteria; order Micropepsales; family Micropepsaceae; genus Rhizomicrobium. The sequence goes on along the minus strand of JBEKLN010000036.1, from coordinate 9,268 downwards.
AGGCCGAGAGCACGATGGTGGCGAACACCGGCAGGTTCTCGATCGTGTTCAGATGCGCCCGGTTCAGCCGCCAATAGGCGTCCGACCCGTGCGGCGAACCAGGCGTAAACGCGGTCGCTTCCGCCTTACCGGTCACAATCTGCAGCACGCGGTCCGCACCCACCATGAGAACAAGCGCGATCGCCCACAGGGCGTAGAATATGAGCGGCGCGATGGACGGCACGAGGAAAGCATGCATGAACGGTCTCCTTCAGACTCGTAGACAGGTTGCGGCGATGAATGCGCCGGCAATCAACAAAGCGGTGTCGCGATTGGCGCGGAAGAGCTTCAGACAGGTGTCTGCGGAATCAACGCGAAGCACCGCAACCTGCCAGACCAGATGCGCCGCTGCAGGCAGAAGCAACAACGCGGTCCAGAGCGGCAAGCCCGTCAAGATCAGTGAGCCGGTCATGAGCACCATTGCTGCCGCATAGAAGGCGGCAATCCAGCCGCGCGAGTTCCGGCCGAACAGGCGCGCGGTCGACTTCACACTGATCATTGCGTCGTCCTCCGTGTCCTGGTGCGCGTAAATCGTGTCGTAGCCCAGCGTCCAGAAGAAACACCCTGCGTAGAGAGCGACCGCGGGCGCCGCGAGGCGTCCCATCACCGCACTGAAGCCCAGCAGCACTCCCCAGTTGAAGGTCAGCCCCAGCCAGGCTTGAGGCCACCATGTGATGCGCTTCATGAAGGGGTAGGCGGCGATCAGCAGCAGCGACGATGCGCCCAGCAGAATCGAAAAGCGGTTCAGTTGAAGAAGGATCGCCAGCCCGACGGCGCATTGCGCAGCGAGGAAGACGAGCGCGGTTTTCACGCTCACGGCGCCGGATGGAATAGGCCGCCCCCGCGTTCGCGCCACTGCCGCATCGATGTCGCGGTCGACAATGTCGTTGTAGGTGCAGCCCGCTCCGCGCATCACGAGTGCACCAACCGCGAAAATCGCGAGGAGCGCGAGGTCGTGACGCGAATGGAAGCCCTGCGGCCGGCCGGCCGTGGCGAGAGCAGAGCCGAAAACGCAGGGCAGAAAGAGCAGCCAGGTTCCGATCGGCCGGTCGAGGCGCATCAGTCGGAGGTAGGGTTGCGCGGCCCGCGGCGCGCCATCGACCCAGTTCTGCGCGACGGCATCTGCCGGCACGGCGGGGACTTGCGGCTGAGGCGTCAGGCGTGGTGCAACCATGGCGCACTATCGATAGCCCATTCATGAGCGAGAACGAAGACCGCGCGCTGACGGAGCCCGGCGGAAAGATACGGCTCTACGTCGACCCGGCTCTGGGGGAGGGCGCGTGTTTCGATCTCTCGTCCCAACAGTCGCACTACCTTCTGCACGTGATGCGCGCGCATGCGGGCGACCGCGTCGGCGTGTTCAACGGACGCGACGGCGAGTGGCTGGCCGAGATCGTCGCAACATCGAAACGCGGATGCACGCTTTCATGTCTTCGCAAAACCGCCGATCAGGCAGACGTTCCGGATCTCTGGCTCGCATTTGCACCGATAAAAAAGACGGCGGCGGATTACGTCGCGCAGAAGGCGACGGAGCTTGGCGCACGCGTGCTGCAACCGGTCTTCACGCGCAGGACCATCGTGCACCGCGTCAACGTCGAGCGAATGCGGGCAAATACCGTCGAAGCCGCCGAGCAATCAGGGCGTGTGATGGTGCCGGAGGTTCGCGAAGCCGTCGAACTCGACAGGTTGCTCCAGGCATGGCCGCCGGAGCGGCGTATTCTCTTCTGCGACGAGACAGGAGGCGCGCCGATCGTCCAGGCGCTCGGCGAGTTTCACAATGGTCCATGGGCGATCCTGACCGGCCCTGAAGGGGGGTTTGACGGCAACGAGCGCGCTCTCATCCGCGCCAACCCGCTCGCAATTTCTGTGTCGCTCGGCCGGCGCATTCTGCGCGCGGACACAGCCGCGCTCGCTGCGTTGAGCATCTGGCAGGCCATCAAGGGCGATTGGCGCTAAACGGCACCCTGCCTTGCCCTCCCAGCATGCCGCTTGTCGGTATGCCGATGGGCGACTACATACTCAAAAGCTAAACGGCCGATTCATAATTCACACACGGAGAAAGGCACATTTCCGTGATTCGGCCAGGCATCAGGAGGCGGCGTCATGTCCATCCCCCAATCCGACCGGGGCCCGATCGGCTCGCGTGACGACCTCGTCCGCTATCTTGAGGCCGGGTGCAAGCCGAAGGCTGACTGGCGCATCGGGACCGAGCACGAAAAGTTCGTTTACGACCTCAAGACCATGAAACCGATTCCCTATGAGGGTCGCGCCGGCATTCGTGCGCTGCTTGAAGGGATGCGCCGGTTCGGCTGGGAACCGGTGATGGAAGGCGATCACATTATCGGTCTTTCGCAAAACGGCGCGTCAATCAGTCTCGAGCCCGGCGGCCAGTTCGAGTTGTCGGGAGCACCGCTGAAATCCGTTCATCAGACTTGTGCCGAAGTAAACACGCATCAGGAACAGGTGCGCGAAATCGCAGCTGAAATCGGTGCCGGCGTGATCGGTCTGGGCTATGCCCCGACCTGGTCGCTCGCCGACGTTCCGCAGATGCCGAAAGGTCGCTACAACATCATGCGCCGTTACATGCCCAAGGTTGGCGGTTACGGACTCGAGATGATGTTCCGGACCTGCACCGTTCAAGTGAACCTCGACTTTTCGAGCGAAGCCGACATGGTCAAGAAGTTTCGCGTGGGCCTCGCGCTTCAACCTGTCGCGACGGCACTGTTCGCGAATTCTCCGTTCCGCGAGGGCAGGCCGAACGGGTTTCTGTCCTACCGCAGTCAGATCTGGACCGATGTCGACAATGCGCGGGCTGGCATGCTGCCCTTCGTGTTCGAGAATGGCTTCGGCTTCGAGCAGTATGTCGACTACGCGCTCGATGTGCCGATGTATTTCATTTATCGCAACGGCCGGTATATCGATGTCACCGGCAAGAGTTTTCGCGATTTTCTGGCCCGACGCATTCCGGAGCTCAAAGGTATCGAGCCCACCATGGCGGACTGGGCCGATCATCTGACGACGATCTTCCCCGAAGCGCGCATGAAGCAGTTCCTGGAAATGCGCGGCGCAGATGGAGGCACCTGGCGACGGATCTGCGGTCTGCCGGCCCTCTGGGTCGGTATTTTTTACGATCAAACGGCGCTCGACGCCGCTTGGGATATGGTGAAGGACTGGAGCACGGAGGAACGTCAGGCCATGCGAGATTCTGTCCCGCGCCTTGCGTTCCAAACACCGTTCCGCGGCCGACACCTCGGCGATCTGGCCCGCCAGATGCTCGACATATCGGCGGAAGGCCTTCGCGAGCGCGCAAGCCATGACGCCATCGGAATGACCGAAGAGGGTTTCCTCGCGCCCTTGCGCGAACTGATTGAACGCGGCTACACGCGCGCCGAGCAGCTGCTGAGATTGTACGAAGGCGAGTGGAACTGCGATCTCGCGCGGCTCTTCACCGAATACAACTTCCTCTAAAGGTAGGCGAGGTTCGCGGTCAGTCCCGTCGCGAAAGCCAGACGACGATCAATCCGGCTACTGCCAGACCACCGCCGTAATAGGCCCATACGCGCTGATTGATCATGAAGCTCGACGCAGGCCAGTGAATGTAACCGAGGCCTTGTCCCACCCACAGCGCGCCCACCAGGATGGCAACAATTCCGACCAGGAACAGGAAAGTTTTCATCGATATCCCCCAAACTCCGTTCGCCCACGATAACATGAATTGTGCCGGGTGAAGAATCGCGGTCGAGTGTCCGCCGTCCCACTTTCTTCATGGATTTCAGCCGGAGACGGCCTTGCGCGACGCGATTTCGAGGTTTTTGAAGTCGCTGCCGCAGCCGGTCGAATTCGTACTGGTTGTCTGCATCGCGTTCGGCCTGCCTGTCCTGAGCAGTCTTTCCTCCGTCGCGCATCCCCACCCTGGCCCGCACCACACGAATGCCACGCTGCTGGCCTTGATCGGATACGAACTTGCGGTGCTTGCGCTTGTCGCTTCGTTTCTCCGTGCGCGGGAATGGTCGCTACAGTCAATCGGTCTCAGTGTTTCCGGCCGGGATACAGCGATCGGCATCGCGCTGTTTGCTGTCTTTTATTTCGTCTATGCCGCTCTCTTCAACATTCTCGCAACATTCGCGCCGCAGGTTGTTGAACTCGCTCAGAGAACGCAGGCGGTTGGCCCCGATATCGGATGGAGCAGCATTCTGGCCGTGACGATCGTCAACCCCGTCTTCGAGGAAACTCTCGTCGCCGGGTATGTGGTTTCCGCGCTGAAGGAGCGGCACAGCATCTGGTTCTGTACGAATGTCAGCGTCGCAATTCGGTTGCTCTATCACCTTTATCTCGGCCCATTGGGTGTCATTTCCGCCATCCCTCTGGGGTTGATACTGGCGCAGTGGTTCGCGCGGACGGGCAGGTTGTGGCCGTTAATCGTGGCCCACGCGATAGGCGATTTCATTCCCCTCCTTGTCATAAGCGGCCTTCTTCGAACCTGACGAAGCAAACCTTGCAGTCGAATTCTTCGCTTGCCTGAGCTCTGAACTGGAAACCGCTGTCACGAGTCCATGTTTTTTCTCTGATATGCCTTCATCTAGAATTGATTTGTAACTCGATTGGAAAGCGACGAACTCGGTTTCGGTTTACAGAACGGGCAGATGGAATAACTAGCCTAAGTAGTCGAGCTGGCAACGATTCGCATTCTGTTGCGTTAAGCGCTATCAGATCGATTCGACGGAACCAGAATCGAACCCGGAGTAAACATGTCGAAAGCGCACGAACACGCACCGGCAAGCGGCACCGATCTCATGCGGCACGCCTGCTCCATCGTGGTCGCCTATCTGGAAAAAAATCACATCGCACAGGCCGAATTGCCTGGCATGATCCGGAGTGTCCATGGCGCGCTCGGATCGCTTTCCGGCGGACCTGTGTCGGATATCAGCACGTCGCAGAAGCCCGCGGTGCCGGTCAAGAAGTCCATAACGGCCGATTACATCGTGTGTCTGGAAGACGGCAAGAAACTCAAGATGCTCAAGCGGTACATCCGCGGTAAATACAAACTGTCGCCCGACGATTACCGCGCGAAGTGGGGACTGCCGGCGGATTATCCGATGGTCGCACCGAATTACGCGGCGCTGCGATCCCAGTTCGCCAAGGACAACGGTCTCGGCCGCCGACGGCCTGCGCCGGTGAAGAGTGCGCCGGCAAAGAGCAAGCGCCGCAGGTAAGCACGCAGCAGGTTCAGGTTGCAGGTTTTTTGAATCGATAGACGAACTGATCTGTCCGCCCGCGGACGGTCGGGTCGAATACGGTGACAGCGTGCAAATCCGACGGATTGCGCAACACGTCGCTTTCGCCGTCGAACACAAAACCTGCTGCCTGCATTTCCGCGCGGACGATCGCCGGATCGATGCGATGGAGACTGTCGGCGGTCTGGGTTGCGGGAGCGCCGGGCAGCGCAGCATGATCGACGATCACCACGACGCCGCCGGGTTTGAGTGCCGCGAACCACTGCCTGTCGAGCGCTGCGACATCCACGTGAACGTGGCTCAGGTGAAGATCGTGGTAATTCTGTGATGTCCACACGATGTCGACAGGACGCAGCGATTTCATTCCGGCTGCCGTGAGCGGTATCACCGTTACGTTGGAATAGTCGGCATCGGTCGCAATCTGCGATGCCGCAGGTTCCGCGCCGGTCGCCTCCGTGTCGGGAACGGCCGTAAACAGATGCCCCTTGGACCCGAGAACCTTGCTGAAGATACGGGTGAAGTACCCGCCACCGGGTAGAATTTCGAGCACAGCCTGGCCGGGTTTCATCCCGGCGAATGCGATCATGTCCGCAGGCTTGCGTGCTTCATCGCGATCCTTGTCGGCTGCCGGCCGTGCGGCATCGGAAATTGCGGCCGTGATGTAGGGCAGAGCCGCACCTGCCACTGCCTGCCACGGTGTCAAAACCGACACGCACAACCCGAAGCATACGCATAGTCGCATCGCGCTTTCTCCGATCTACGGCACAGAGAACGCTATTCCAGTGAAATCTCCGGCATGCATACAACGGCGTGCCGATCCGTCACGCGGCGGTTCCGCCGACGGTTAGCCGATCAATTCTGAGTGTCGGCTGTCCGACACCAACGGGCACGGATTGCCCGTTCTTGCCGCAGGTGCCGATGCCGCTGTCGAGCTTCATGTCGTTGCCGATCATTTTGACGCGGGTCAGTGCTTCCGGTCCGCTGCCGATCAGCGTCGCGCCCTTGATGGGTGCGCCGACCTTGCCGTTCTCGATCAGATAGGCCTCGGTGCAGGAGAACACGAATTTGCCAGAGGTAATGTCAACCTGGCCGCCGCCAAAATTGACCGCGTAGATGCCCCTATCGACGCTGGCCAGAATTTCGTTCGGATCCGAAGTCCCGGCGAGCATATAGGTGTTGGTCATGCGCGGCATAACCGAATGCGAGTGGCTCTGACGCCTGCCGTTGCCCGTCGCCGCAACGCCCATCAGGCGTGCATTCTGCCGATCCTGCATGTAGCCCTTGAGGATGCCGTCTTCAATCAGGACTGTGCGCGAGCTCGGCGTTCCTTCGTCGTCGATGGTGAGCGAGCCGCGCCGGCCGCCGATCGTGCCATCGTCGACAACGGTAACTCCGGGAGCCGCCACCCTTTCGCCGAGGAGTCCTGCGAATGCGGATGTCTTCTTGCGGTTGAAGTCACCTTCCAGGCCATGGCCGATCGCTTCGTGCAGCAGGATGCCAGGCCAACCGGGACCGAGCACGACATTCATCTCGCCCGCAGGTGCGGGAACCGATTCCAGGTTAACCAGCGCCTGCCGCAGCGCTTCGTCGACCGCATCTCTCCAATATCGCGGATCGAGATAGGATTCGTAGCCGCTGCGTCCGCCGCCGCCGTAACTGCCCGACTCCTGGCGCCCGCTATCCTCGACGACGACCGACACGCCGATGCGCACGAGCGGACGCACGTCGCGATAGGTTTCGCCGCCCGGACGAACGATCTCGACCGTCTGCCAGTCGCCGGCAAGGGAACATGACACCTGCCGTACGCGCGGATCCTTCGATCGCGCGTAGGCATCCATGTCCTGTAAGAGCTTCACCTTGGCTTCGAATCCGGCGCTGTGCAGCGGGTCGATGTCGGCATAGAGCCTGGTGTTCGTTCGGGAAGGCGGTGCGGCGACTATTCCGGAATAACCCTGTGAAACCGCCCGGACGGTTTCTGCCGCGCGTCTGATCGCGCCTTCGGATAGTTCCGATGCGTGCGCGTAGCCGGTGGCTTCGCCTGCAACCGAACGCAGCCCAAAACCCTGACTGGTGTCGAAGCTTGCGGCTTTCAGCCGGCCGTCGTCGAAAGAGAAGCTTTCGCTCTGCCGGTATTCGAGAAAGAGTTCGCCATCGTCGGAACCTTTCAACGCATCGTCTACCACAGACTGGACGGCATCCCGGTCGAGACCCGCCTCACCAAAAAAAAGATCACCGGATGACGTCATGAACTGATTCCTTTCGGCAGGTGTCGGCACTCATATAGTGTCTTTCGGGGACTCGAGGATCGCTCCCACTCCGATTGCGAGCATCTGCGTGGCATATGGTCGCAATGACTTGAGTGGCATAGCCCCCCTAAATCGCGCCGACGAATCTTTAGCAGGGCCGATGCGCCCGGGCACCGAAAAGGTTGCCTCCGAACACATTCGAGGTCGCGCGATGTTTCGCAAGGCAATCCGTCTCCTGACGGGCTCAGCACTGGGGCTGTCGGCATTGACGGTCCCGGCTCTGGCCGATCATCCGCGCGCCTGGCAGATGGACTTCCAGGAACCGGTCACCCCGGTGATGCAGGAGATCGCAAGGTTCCACACCGAGGTTCTCTATATCATAACGGTGATCACGCTGTTCGTCCTGGTCCTGCTTCTGTGGATCATGGTGCGCTACAACAAACGCGCCAATCCGGTGCCCAGCCAGGTCAGTCACAACACGCTGCTCGAAGTGGCGTGGACCATCATTCCAGTTTTCATTCTGATCGCGATCGCCATCCCATCGTTCAAACTCCTCTACTTCGAAGCCACCATCCCGCACCCGGATCTCACGATCCGCGCCATCGGCAAGCAATGGTACTGGAGCTATCAGTATCCCGACAGCGGCAGCTTCCAGTTCGACTCGCTGGGGCTAACGGATGATGCCGCGGACAAAGCCCATGAGCCGCATCTGCTCGGTGTCGACAATGTCGTCGTCGTTCCCGTGAACAAGGTGGTGAAGGTCCAGACCGCTGGCGCCGACGTCATCCATTCCTGGGCGGTCCCCTCCTTCGGCGTGAAGATGGACGCCGTTCCGGGCCGGCTGAACGAAACCTGGTTCAAGGTGACCAAGGAAGGCACGTATTACGGCCAGTGCTCGGAGTTGTGCGGCGCCCGGCACGCGTACATGCCGATCGAGGTCAAGGTCGTGTCGCAGGCAGCCTTTGACGCATGGCTGGCCCAGGCCAAGAAGAAGTATGCATCCATCGGCGATAACCGCGTCGCCGCCCTCGGACAATAAGGATCGTTATCATGGCTGAGTTGGCCCACGCGCACGCAGATCATCCGACGGGTTGGCGGCGGTTCGTGTATTCCACGAACCACAAGGACATCGGCACGATGTACCTGGTGTTCGCCATCATCGCGGGGCTAATCGGCGGGACGTTGTCGATGGTCATGCGGGCGGAGCTGATGTATCCCGGCCTGCAGGTATTCAGCGAGCCTCATACCTATAACGTGTTTGTGACCGCACACGGCCTGATCATGGTGTTCTTCATGATCATGCCGGCAATGATCGGTGGGTTCGGCAACTGGCTCGTTCCATTGATGATCGGGGCGCCGGACATGGCGTTTCCGCGCATGAACAATATCTCGTTCTGGCTCCTGCCGTTTTCCTTCACGCTCCTTCTGCTTTCCATGTTCGTGGAAGGAGACTCCGGCGGTATGGGTGTCGGCGGCGGCTGGACGCTTTACGCACCTCTCTCGACGACCGGTTCGCCCGGTCCGGCCATGGATTTCGCGATCTTCTCGCTGCACATAGCAGGCGCATCGTCCATTCTCGGTGCCATCAACTTCATCACGACCATCTTCAACATGCGCGCGCCAGGGATGACGCTGCACAAGATGCCGCTGTTCGTATGGTCGATCCTCGTGACCGCCTTCCTGCTGCTCTTGTCGCTACCGGTCCTGGCGGGCGCCATTACGATGCTGCTCACCGACCGTCACTTCGGA
>JBEKLN010000035.1:0-44211 GCA_050010175.1 Rhizomicrobium sp. | reverse complement strand
GCGCGCTCCCGGCGTTCGACCCGCGGCCGGAAGTCCGCAAAACCGAGTGCACGGGTCAGCCGTGCCCCGGCCGTCCGCGCCCAGACATTCGGCCGCCGCAAGCGCAACGACTCCATTTCGTTGTTTTTCGGGCGCGTTCGCCGCTGGATCGCGTTGGGCCGTCCGATGTTGTGGTTGACCGGGCTGCTCATCCTGGGCGTGCTTTTCACCGGCATGTTTGCCGGTGGGTACGTGCGGCGCACGGGAAAGACGATTTCCGCGGATGTCAGCGCTGTCGTTGCGGATGCGGGTTTCGGCATTTCTTCGGTTCACCTCGCGGGCAACCGGCGCACCCAGCCCGGCGATATCCTCGCCGCCCTGGGATTCCAGCCGGGAGAGTCGATTTTCACGGCCAACGTGCAGGCGGCCCGCAAACGGCTGCTCACCTTGCCCTGGGTGTTCGATGCCGAGGTGCATCGCCAATATCCGGATTCGATTTCGGTCAGTATTGTCGAACGCCTGCCATTTGCACTCTGGCAAATGCCGAACGCCACCTATGTCGTCGAGCGTTCGGGCCGCACGATCACGATCGCGCGCGAGCAGGACTTCCCTCATCTGCCCACCCTCATCGGCGAGGGCGCGCCGGAAGCGGCCGCCGATCTGATCGATTCCATCGCGCTTCACCGGGCTATCAGTGCCCGATTGAAGTCCATGGAACGCGTTTCCGAGCGCCGTTGGAACCTGAATCTGGACGGAGCGGTGGTCGTGCAGCTCCCGGAAGAGGGATGGCAGCAGCAACTGGACGTCCTGGAACATCTCATCGTGGATAAGGGCGTGCTTGAGCGGGACATTTCGGAAATCGACCTCAGGGCGAAGGATAATCTGTTCTTTGTTCTGCATAACGGCCAAAAACAGCAGTCGACACGGGGAAACTCGGCATAATGGGCGAATCGATTCGCATGCGAACAACGAACGCAGAACCCACCGCCTACCGCGCGGGCCTTGTCGCCGTCCTCGACATTGGCTCATCGAAGGTCATTTGCCTGATCGGTCGCGCCGAGCCTGGCAACATCAAGGTTCTGGGCGCGGCCTTACGCGAATCCCAGGGCATGCGGCTCGGCACCGTCACAAGCCTCGAGCAGGTCGAAGAGTCCATCCGCGAAGTGGTTGCCGCGGCGGAAAATCACGCGGACATGCGCATCCAGAACGTCATCGTATCGGTCAGCTGCGGCGCGCCGCAGAGCGCGACCGCGCGCGTCGCCATGACACTGGAAGGCTCCCTCGTGACCGACACGCATCTGCGTGATCTGCTCGCGGAGGCCCGTACACGCTGCGAACGTGACGGATTTGAGCTGATCCAGGCGGCGCCGGTCTCTTATGTCGTGGACGAGGCCCGCGGCGTGCGCGATCCGAGCGGCATGTTCTGCCAGCGGATCGGCGTATCGATGCATTCGGTCGCCGTGAAGCCGTCTCCGCTGCAGAACTTGAAGCTGGCAGTGGAACGATCGCACCTCAACGTGTCAGCGTCGCTCTTCTCGGCCTACGCCAGCGGGCTTTCGACGCTGACGCCGGACGAACTGCAGCTGGGCGCGACCGTGATCGACATGGGCGGCGGCGTCACCTCGGTCGCCGTTTTCATGGAAGCCGCGCTGGTCTATGCCGACGTCGTGCCGTTCGGCGGTAGTCTCGTAACGGCCGATCTTGCGAAAATGCTGGCAGCACCGGTTTCAGCGGCCGAACGCATGAAGGCGCTTTATGGAGCCGCGCTCGGCGACATCGAAACCGGAACGGACGTCGTCGCAGTCCCACAGATGGGCGAGGACGGCGACGAGTTTGCCATGCGCGTTCCGCGCTCCATGCTGACGCGCATCATTCAGCCGCGTCTGGAAGAACTCTTCACGGAAGTGCATGCGCGCCTGCGCGCCAGCGGCTACGACGTGGCTGCCGGCCGGCGCGCGGTGCTTACTGGCGGCGCGTCGCAATTAGCCGGCACGCGCGAACTTGCGCAACGCATGCTGAACAAACAGGTTCGGCTGGGGCGCCCCCGCACATTCCAGGGCCTTCCGGCAGCGTCGGCGGGACCGGATTACGCAACCGCATTGGGGCTCTTAATGGCCGGCGCAACGCTGCCGCCCGAAGCGCTCAATCCCGACCTCGTGCTGGCGCCCGTTCGCAAGCAGGGACTGATCCGCAGGCTGACAAGTCAGTTCTTCGGATAGGGCAAATCAGTTTATAGTCGAGAACAAGAACATGTTGGGCAGCCGTGGGTTCGTGGATCGCGTATCGCTGAAGGAGAAAACAAATGTCGATTAATCTCAGGGCGCCCGAGATGAAGGAGCTGCAGCCGCGCATCACCGTGCTCGGCGTGGGCGGAGCGGGCGGCAACGCGGTCAACAACATGATCGCTTCGAAGCTCGAAGGGGTCGAATTCGTGGTTGCCAACACGGATGCGCAGTCGCTCGCACAGTCCCGTGCCGAGCGGCGCATCCAGATCGGCGCCAAAGTGACGGAAGGGCTGGGCGCAGGCGCACGGCCCGATGTCGGCCGGGCGGGCGCCGAGGAATCCCTCGATGAAATTCTCGAGCAGCTGTCGGGCTCGCACATGGTGTTCATCACCGCGGGCATGGGCGGCGGCACGGGCACGGGGGCTGCGCCGGTGATCGCGCGCGCGGTACGCGAGCAGGGCATGCTGACGGTCGGGGTCGTCACCAAGCCCTTCGCTTTCGAAGGCGAAAAACGCATGCGCATCGCCATGCAGGGCATCGAGCAGCTGCAAGCATATGTCGATACGCTGATTATCATCCCGAACCAGAATCTCTTCCGCGTCGCCAACGACCGCACGACGTTCAGCCAGGCCTTCGCAATGGCGGACGACGTGCTGCATTCCGGCGTACGCGGCGTCACCGATCTCATCGTGATGCCCGGCCTGATCAATCTCGACTTCGCCGACATCAAGACCGTGATGTCCGAAATGGGCAAGGCGATGATGGGAACCGGCGAAGCCGAAGGCGAGGAACGCGCGCTCAAGGCCGCCGAGGCCGCCATCTCCAATCCGCTGCTCGATGATGTCTCCATGAAGGGCGCGCGCGGCGTACTCATCAACATCACCGGCGGACCCGACATGATGCTGTTCGAAGTCGACCAGGCGGCCAATCGCATTCGCGCCGAAGTCGATCCTGACGCGAACATCATTTTCGGAGGCACCATCCTCGAGAACATGGAAGGACGCCTGCGGGTCTCCGTCGTCGCCACGGGCATCGAAGCGGAAGCATTGGCACAAATGCCAAAAAACGTTGAGGCACTGCGTCCCCGCCTCAAGCCGGTCGCAGTGCCGACCGCATCGCCGATGTCGCCGCAGCTCAGTCCGGTCCATCGCCAGGTTGAGGCGCTCGCGACCAGCATGAGTGCGCCAGCCATTGCAGCGGAACCGGCCGCACCGATTTCTGCGATGGAGACGCAAATTCTTGCGGGCACCGATCAGCCCGTCATCGGCGAGGATGACATTCCCCCGCTGCCGGCCGTCGCGCGCGCCGCTCCGATGCGGCCGCAACCCGAACCGGAGCCCGTGGAAGAAAAGCGTTACCGCTTCGGCTTCCTGGGGCGCCGGGACAGGAAACCCGAACCCAAAGTCGAACCGCAGCCTGCGGCTGCGCGCACGGCCGCCGCGCCGCGCGCATCTGCGCAGGCGATGCCCCGGACAACCGAACAACAGCGGCCGGCAGCGCAGGGCAATGCCGACGATCTGTTCCCCGATCACAAGAAGGACGATCAGTTCGAGATTCCGGCCTTTCTACGCCGTCAGACGAACTGAGAAAGAGGGGCTGTGACCAGACGGACGATCGCGCGCGAGGTCACAGCCGAAGGTGTCGCGCTTCATGCGGGGCGGAACATTCGCATGACGCTGACACCTGCGCCGCCGGGTACGGGAATTGTCTTTCGCCGCAGCGATCTTGGCGGCGTGGAGATTCCGGCACGCTATGATCGCGTGTCGGAAACTCGTCTCGGTACCGTGATCGGCGAAGGCAGCGCGCGCGTCGGCGTCATCGAACATCTGATGGCGGCAATCTCCGGAGCGGAAATCGACGACCTGATTGTCACGCTGGACGGACCTGAGCCGCCTATTTTGGACGGGGATGCGCTATCTTTCCTCGATATCATATCGGCAGCCGGCGTGCGCGAGTCGAACGACGTGCGAAGGGCGGTCCGGATGCTTCGACGCGTTGAAGTTTATGGCGGCAAGGCATCCGCCGCGTTGGCGCCTGCAGATACGCTCACATTCGATTTCGAGATTACGTTCCCATCGGCAGCCATCGGCATGCAGCGGATGGACTGGGCGTTCTCGCCCGACGGATTTCGCAGCGAGATCGCGCCGGCGCGAACCTTCGGTTTCATGCATGAGCTCGATGGGCTCAACAAGGCCGGGCTGGCACGCGGTGCTTCGCTCGACAACACGCTCGCCATCGACGGCGACCGGGTGATTAACGCAAGCCTCATGCGTTTCCCCGACGAATTCGTGCGACATAAGATTCTCGATGCCCTGGGCGATCTGGCGCTGGTGGGTGCGCCCATTATCGGCCGCTTCGAGGGCCGCAAATCCGGCCACGCACTCAATAATGCGCTGTTGAGGTCGCTTTTTTCCGATTCCGGCAATTTCGAGATGGTTACCTCGTGACGAGGGTTGCCGGGCGGAGGAACCCTCTGGACCGGACTTCCCCGCCAATGGCATAAGGGGCGCCAGACGTGGGGTACGCGCAGATCGCGCGTGCCGTGGCTCCCAATACGGAAGACCCAGGATGCTCTCATCGGAGACTTCGAAGCCGCTTGCTCGGCGGACGCTGACCCACCTGGCGCGGGCAGCCTTTCTGGGGGTGGGTATTTCCCTGTCGCTGGCCGGCTGTTCCTGGCTGGGGCTCGACAAAATGTTCGACAGCGATTCCAGCGACGAGAAGGACGCCGATTACGTCGAACGTCCCGTCGAACAGATCTACAACGACGCGTGGAAGAAGATCGAAGACCACGACTGGCAGGGCGCCGCCAAGCAGTTCGACGAAGTGCAACGTCAGCATCCCTATTCGGTGTGGGCGCGCCGCGCGATGCTGATGAGCGCCTTCTGCTATTATCAGGCCAACAAATATACCGATGCGATCAGTGCTGCCGACGGATACATCGAGTTGCATCCTGGCAGCCACGAAGTGGCCTACGCCTTCTATCTGAAGGCGATGTCGCTCTACGAACAGATCACCGATGTCGGCCGCGACCAGTCGAACACTGAACAGGCGCTGACGGCATTGCAGGACGTGGTCCAGCGTTTTCCGCAGACCGAGTACGCACGCGATGCTCAGCTCAAGGTCGACCTTACGCTCGACCATCTGGCCGGCAAGGAGATGGCGGTCGGTCGCTATTATCTCTACCGTCACAATTATATCGGCGCCATCAACCGCTTCAGGACGGTGGTCGAGCGCTATCCCAGAACCTCGCAGATCGCAGAGGCGCTGGAGCGGTTGACGGAAGCCTATTACGCGCTGGGCGTCTATGACGAGGCAAAGACGGCCGCCGCCGTGCTGGGCGCCAATTATCCGGGAAGCCCCTGGTATCAGGACTCCTACGATCTGCTTCAGGCGCACGCCATGAAGCCCGAGTTGGACAAGGGATCGTGGATCAGCCGCGCGTTGTCGGGAACGTTCTAGAGTTCATCCGTCCATGCTGGCGACGCTGAACGTCCGCGACCTCGTCCTCATTGAGGATGTATCGCTGGACTTCGCGGCCGGCCTCAATGTCCTCACTGGCGAGACAGGCGCGGGCAAGTCGATCCTGCTCGACGCGCTCGGCCTTGCGGCGGGCAGCCGCGCAGGTTCGCGGTCGAGCGTGCGCAACGGCGCCAATCATGGCTCCGCAGTTGCGATCTTCGATTTGCCTGCGAAGCATCCCGCCCGCGCGCTGATTCGCGACAACGACATCGCCTGCGACGGAGAGATCATCCTGAGGCGCACGATTGCCGCGGACGGCCGCACTCGCGCCTTCGTCAACGACCAAGCCGTCGGCGTAGGTCTGCTGCGCGATCTCGGCAGCGCGCTCGTGGAGATTCACGGGCAGGCCGACGATCGGGGCCTGTTCGATCCGTCGACCCATCGCAGATTGCTCGATGCCTTCGGCGGCCATGAATCCCTTGCGCGCGACGTCGCCGACCGCTTTGCACAGCTCGAACATTTGCGTGGCGAAGCCGGCGCCCTGCGCCGCGCAGCTGCCGCAAGCGCCGCCGAGTTCGACTATCTGCAGCATGCGGTAAAGGAGTTGTCCGATCTGGCGCCGCAGGAAGGCGAAGAGGCGGAACTCGCCGGTGCCCGCGCACTGATGATGAACGCCAGCCGGATCGCCGAAGACATATCGGGCGCGATCGAGAGCATTTCAGGCGACCGTGGCGCTGAATCGTCGCTGGCGGGCGCGCTGAAGCGCCTGTCGCGCCTGAGCGAAGAGGCGCGGGCGAAAACCTCGACGGCGGAGGCGGCGCTGGACCAGGCATTCAATTTGGTGGAGGAAGCGCGCCGCACGCTCGAAGGGTTCATCGCCGAACTCGATGCCGATCCGGGCGACCTGGAACGCAAGGAAGAACGGTTGTTCACGCTGCGCGCCGTGGCGCGGAAATTTGTGGTGAAGCCGGACGCACTGCCGGGCACGCTCGAAGAATTCCGCGCCAAACTCGGCGCCATCGAAGGCAGCGACGCTGCCCTCAAGTCGATCGATGCGCGGGTGGTGGCGGCGAGGAGTGCGTTTCTCGAAGCCGCCGCGACTCTCACCGAGGCGCGCGAACGCGCCAAAGCGAAGCTCGAGAAAGCCGTGGTGGCCGAACTCGAGCCGCTCAAACTGAGTCACGCCAAATTCCGCGCCGCGCTGGTGCCGATAGACGAGGTCAGCGCCACGGGCCGCGAGCGCGTGAGCTTCGAGGTGGCGACGGTCGCCGGCAGCGCCTTCGGACCGCTGGTGAAGATCGCGTCAGGCGGCGAGCTCGCGCGGTTTTCACTCGCGCTGAAGGTGGCGCTGGCGGAAGCGAGCCCACCGGCGGTACTCATCTTCGACGAGGTGGATCGCGGTGTCGGTGGCGCGGTTGCGAGCGCCGTTGGCGAACGGCTGCAAAGCGTGGCGCGATCCACCCAGACCCTGCTCGTCACGCATTCGCCGCAGGTGGCTGCGCGCGCCGAGCGGCATTTCCGCATCACCCGCAGGGCCGACAAAACCAGGGTCGAACTTCTCGATGATGAGGAACGCGTCGAAGAACTCGCGCGCATGCTGGCCGGCGCAAGAGTAACCGACGAGGCCCGCGCGGCCGCGAAACGGCTTCTCTCCGAGGCCCGCGCGCCGCAAAAAACGAGGAAGCGGGCGTGAGTGCCAGACCCGTCGAGAAATTGACGAAGGCCGAGGCCGGCAAGGAGCTTGCGCGGCTGGCGGAGGAAATCGCAGGCCACGACCGGCGCTACTACCAGGACGATGCGCCCAGCGTCTCCGATGCGGACTACGACGCGCTGAGGAAGCGCAACGCTGCCATCGAGGCCCGCTTCCCCGATCTCGTCCGGCCCGACAGTCCGAGCCTGCGTGTGGGTGCAGCGCCTGCCGACAAATTCGCCAAGGTGCGCCACGCGATCCCGCTCCTGTCGCTCGACAACGCGTTCACCGACGAAGACGTGGTCGATTTCGTCGCGCGGGTGCGGCGGTTCCTGGGATTGAAGGAGGACGACGAGCTCGTCATCACGGCCGAGCCCAAGATCGACGGTTTGTCTGCAAGCCTGCGCTATGAAAAGGGCGTGTTCGTGCTGGGCGCGACGCGCGGAGACGGCGTCGAAGGCGAAGACATCACGGCCAATTTGCGCACGCTGAAGGACGTGCCGCTCAGATTGCACGGCGATGCGCCTTCCGTCGCGGAAGTGCGGGGCGAGGTCTACATGACGCATAGCGATTTCGCCGCATTAAACAAGCGTCAGGAGAAGGACGGGAAAACGCTCTTCGCCAATCCGCGCAATTCCGCCGCGGGCTCGGTGCGCCAGCTCGATCCTGCCATCACGGCGGCGCGGCCGCTGCATTTCTTCGCCTACACGTGGGGCGAAATGACGAAGATGCCGGCGAAAACGCAGTGGGACATGCTCGAGGCGTTCAAGCATTGGGGTTTTCGCGTCAATCCGCTGGCGAAACGTTGCCGCACGACGGACGACATTCTCGCTTTCTACCGCGACATCGAGATCAAACGCGCCACGCTCGGCTACGACATCGACGGCGTTGTCTACAAGGTCGACCGGCTCGATCTGCAGGAGCGGCTGGGCTTCGTGTCGCGATCCCCGCGCTGGGCCACCGCGCACAAATTCGCGGCCGAGCAGGCCGACACCATCCTTCAGGACATCGACATCCAGGTGGGGCGCACCGGCACGCTGACGCCCGTGGCGAAGCTGAAGTCCGTCACCGTCGGCGGCGTGGTGGTGCAGAACGCCACGCTGCACAACGAAGACGAGATCGCGCGCAAGGATATCCGCATCGGCGACACGGTCGTGGTGCAGCGTGCAGGCGATGTCATTCCGCAGATCGTGCGCGTCATTCTCGAGAAGCGGCCGCGCGGCGCCAAACCTTATGAGTTCCCGCACAAATGCCCCATCTGTCACAGCCACGCGGTGCGCGAGGTGGACGAGAAGACGGGCAAGGCCGAAGCCGCGCGGCGCTGCACGGGCGGGCTCATCTGCGCGGCCCAGGCGGTGGAGCGGCTCAAGCATTTCGTGTCGCGCGACGCGTTCGACATCGAGGGTCTGGGCGAGAAGCACATCCAGGCCTTCTACGATGAAGGCTGGTTGAAAGAACCTGCCGACATCTTCCGGCTGGAAAAACGTCACGGCAAGGCGATCCGCGAGCGGGAAGGGTGGGGCGAGCAGAGCGCGGCCAACCTCTTCGCGGCCATCGACCGCCGCCGCAGGATTTCGCTCGACCGTTTTATCAATGCGCTCGGTATCCGCCATGTGGGCGAGACGATGTCGAAACTGCTGGCGCGCAATTACCAGACGCTGGATGCGTTCCTCACCGCGATGGAAAGCGATCATGCGGTGGAAGAGCTCGACAATATCGACGGCGTGGGCGAAACGGTCGCCGAAGCGATCAAGGATTTCTTCGACGAAGCGCATAACCGCCGCGCCGTGGGTCACCTCATTGAAGAAGTCGACGTAACAGCGGTCGCTGCGCCGAAAATGTCCGGCTCGCCGGTGGCAGGCCAGACTCTCGTGTTCACCGGTACGCTCGAGAAGATGACGCGTCCCGAAGCGAAGGCGCGCGCCGAACAGCTCGGCGCCAAGGTCGCAAGCTCCGTCTCGAAAAAAACCGATCTCGTCATTGCCGGTCCAGGCGCCGGTTCCAAGCTCGACGAAGCGAAGAAGCTCGGCGTCAAGGTCATCGACGAAGACGACTGGCTGAAGCTGATCGGCGGGTAGCCAAGCCCCTCGCGCTTCGCTGCGCTCGCGCCGGGCCGGCTCAGCAGCTTCAGGCCGACATGGGGAGATCATTTGACCCGGCTCTAAAGCAGACAGAGAGATTTAAAGATTTCAGGGTCATATATAACAAATTTTATTCCAGTCGGGCGGGCAGATACCGTTCAATCTTGCAAATGAATCGCGTGATTAACTATACTGGTCTTCCTGCGGTCGTTTTAACGAGGAGGTAGCGATGGCACCCAGACACAGCACGTATTTTGCCGCCATTCTCACAGGCGGATTGGCGTTCGGATCGCCGGCATTGGCGCAATCCTTGGGACCGTCAGCGCCGCAAGTCACGATGGCCGTGAATGACTCGGTCCTGACGACGTTGCGCGGTAACACGCGACCCGAAGCGAACGCGAAGAACGATCGCGGCGCGGTCGCCGACAGTCTGGTTCTCGATCACATGCAGCTTCTGTTGAGCCGGCCGGCGCCGCAGGAAGCAGCATTCGAAGATCTGATCGACACGATGTCCGACAGGCATTCGCCCGCGTACCACAAATGGCTGAGCGCCGATCAGATCGGCCGGCAATTCGGCGTGGCGCAGAGCGACGTGAAGACGATCACGAACTGGCTTTTGTCGCACGGCTTCAGCGTGACCGGCGTGAGCAAAAGCCGCATGGTCGTCGACTTCAGCGGCACGGCGGCGGATGTCCGCAACGCATTCCACACCGAGATCCACAATCTCGAGGTGAACGGCGTGCATCATATCGCCAATATGAGCGATCCGAAGATTCCGGCCGCGCTTGCGCCGGCGGTCACGGGCATCGTCTCATTGCATGATTTTATGCCGCATCCCAACTACAAGCCCAAACCCGGCTACACGTTCGGAACGGACTCCTGCTATCCGCTGAACGGCAGCAGCGGCGGACCGTGTTATGCCGTTGTTCCGGCCGACCTCGCGACGATCTACAATTTCGCGCCGGCGTTTTCGGCGGGCCTTACCGGTGCGGGCCAGACCATTGTCGTCATTGAGGACACCAATCTCTATAACGCCACCAACTGGACGACTTTCCGCAGCACCTTCGGATTGTCGGGCTACACCACGGGCAGCCTGACGCAGGTTCACCCGACGGGCTCGCTCACGTGTACGAGCCCCGGCGTGAACGGCGCCGAGAGCGAAGCGACGCTCGACACGCAGTGGGCGAGCGCCGCAGCACCGGGCGCGGCCATCGAGATGGCAAGCTGCAAGGACACCGCCACCACCTTCGGCGGACTCATCGCGTTGGAGAACATCGTCGACGGCTCGACCCTGCCCACGGTGGTGAGCATCAGCTATGGCGAATGCGAAGCCGAGAACGGCGCAACCGCCAACGCCGCTTACAACACGACCTATCAGCAGGCCGTCGCAGAAGGCGTTTCGGTATTTGTGTCGGCCGGCGACGAGGGTGCGGCCAGCTGCGATGCCGACGAAGCCAATTCGACGCACGGCATCGGCGTCAGCGGGTTCGCATCGAGTCAGTATGACGTGGCCGTCGGCGGTACGGATTTCGGCGACGCCTATGCGAAGACGCAGACCACGTACTGGAACAGCACGGATTCGACCTATTACGGCTCCGCGAAATCCTACATTCCGGAAATTCCCTGGAACGATTCCTGCGGCAGCGTGCTGATCGCGACGTACTATAGCGGTTCGGGCACGACCTACGGCTCGAAAGGCTATTGCAACACCGGCACCGATCACACCGACTTCATCACCACGGCATCGGGCAGCGGCGGGCCCAGCGGCTGCGCCACCGGCAAGCCGACAAAGACAGGAGTCGTCAGCGGTACTTGTGCCGGCTGGGCGAAGCCGACATGGCAGACCGGCTTCGCAGGCATCGTTAACGACAAGGTGCGCGACCTTCCCGATGTTTCGCTCTTTGCTGCGAATGGCGTCTGGGGCCACTACTATGTGTTCTGCGACAGCGACGGCGGCGGATGCACGGGCGCACCCAGCAACTGGGATGGCGCGGGCGGCACGTCGTTCTCCTCACCGATCATGGCGGGCGTGATGGCGCTCATCGCGCAGAAGACGGGCGAGAGGCAGGGCAATCCCAATCCGACGTTCTACTCGCTGGCGGCAACGGAATACGGCAGCGGCGGCAACGCCAATTGCGTCTCCACGAAAGGCAATGGAGTCGCGTCGAGCTGTGTCTTCTACGACGTCCAGCAGGGCGACATGGATATCAACTGCACGGGCACGAACAGCTGCTATCTGCCGTCGGGCAAATACGGCGTGTTGTCCACCACCGACAGCACATATTTGCCGGCCTATGGTACGGGCACCGGTTGGGATTTCGCCACGGGTATCGGCACGGTGAATGTGACGAACCTGGTCAACGCCTGGCCCTGAATGACGCTTGCATCGGCCCTGGCCGGAATTTCCGGCCGGGGTCGGTTTTTCTTCCGCTTACCCGATGCGTGCGGCCCGCGTTTCCCCTCTGATTGTCATGGCCCGGCCGAACGCAGTGAGGTCCGGGCCACCCAGTTGTCAGCGCGGATGATCCACGCGGGCGGCCCGCATTCGCAGGCCATGACAGTCGAGAGGCGATTGCGGAATCTCAGGAAGAGAGCGGCGGCGCCGGAAAACAAAAATTCCCTCGGGAATTCCCTGCTTCAGGGAATTTGTCCGTACAAGGACGGAAGCGCCGATCAGGGAAAGCGGAAGAACGGCGGACCGAGCCTGTCGGCAATCGCTCTCGCTGCAGTGTGTCCGGATTGAAACGCGCCGGGCAGGCTCGATGCCCAGGTCGACGCACACGCCTCACCGGCGAAGAACAGCTTGTCGGCGACAGGTTTGGCGAGTTCGCTGCGTTGATGCGCCTGACCGGGCAGGGCTGCGGAATGGGATCCCTGGCTGAACGGGTCGCGCGACCAGCGCGTCACCGCACCGCCCGTACAGCCGGACGCCACGTCGTTGCCGTAGATGTCGGTGACGGACGACAGCGCAAGTTGCACCTGGTCGGCCTTGGTGAGCAGTTCCACTTCGCGCGCGAAATCGCCGCCCGTGTAATGGACCGTCATGTCGTAGCCGAACGGCCTCATCATCACGTCGGCGATCGCGCCGTCCTTGCGCACCTGATAGAGCCACAGATCGTGCTCCGGCGGCAGCGCGCCGGGCCTGAAAGCGAGCGCGATCTTGTTCATCGTGCCCATCGCGATGCCGGCGATGGCGGCCTGCTTCGCTGCCGGAAGCGTCGGCGCGAAGGTGATGGAACCCGCGCGCAAAACGCCGACCGGCACGGTGATGATACATGCCTCGGCGTCGATAGAGCCGGTGGATGTCTCAACGCGCACATTCGGCCCATGCCAGTCGATCCGCGTGACGGTGCTCGACAGTGTCACGGGAAACCCTGCGCCAAAGCCTGCGACGAACGTGCCGAGGCCGTCTTTCACGCGGCCGTCGCGTCCGGCGTTGAGATTGAGATTGGTGTACCAATCGAGCGTGGACAGCTGGGTAAGATTGACGCCCGTCTGGTCGGGACCCAGCGCGAACGATGCAAGCCGGTCATAGACGGTGCGTGCATAAACAAGATCGGCTGCGGCAAGATCGTCGCCGTGTTGCCCCGCCTGTGTCAGCGCACGTTCGAGTTCCGCAAAGGCAATGTCGAACGCCTTGACGGCGCGCGGCCCGTCATTGTCGCTGCTGAAATAGATGGCGGGATGCAGCGGACCCTGTGCGATCGTAAGCCCGCGCTCGGCCAGACGCGGTGTCAGAGGATTGCCGCGCGGCGCGTGCAGGAACGCGCAGCCCTGGTCGAACGGCATGTTGAGAGACTTGTCCGTGAAGGCGCGTCCGCCGATGCGGTCGCGCGCTTCCACGAGCACGAAGGATATGTGCCGCTTGGCGAGCGTGTGCGCCGCAGACAACCCCGCCATGCCTGCGCCGACGATGACGACTTTCGGATTGGACTCGGCGCGCGCCGGCTCAGCGATCACGCCCAATGCGGCTGCGCTCAGCCCCTGCAATATCTGTCTGCGATCGGCATGCATGCGCGACATGACCCCCGTTGGCGCGCTCACAAACTCAAATCAGGTGCTCGGCACAATGCCAGACGGTTGTGTTGCCCTCGGAATTGCAGCGCACCGGCCGCAACTGCGGCCAGGTGGGTGTGTAATGATAGGCAAGCGAGCCATTGCGTGGATCGTAGTCATAGGCCGGCTTGTCCGGCAGTCCCGGCAGGAAGCCCGGCACAAGTGCTGCCAGATCGGGCGGGAATTGGCCCTTCTGCTGCCGATAACTCTGCAGCGCCTCGATGATCTGGTTGCCCGCTCGCCGATAATCCATCCCGTCCGGGTCCTGGTTGACCGGCCAGACCGAACAGGCGCCAAGCAATCCGCAGGCGAGCACGAGCGCGATAGAACCCCGCATGTTTTCCTCTCTGAAGAAAAACAACTCTATCCCGCCAATGCCTTGGAGAGAAGTGGCAGGCTCACGTCCATGCGATAATCTACGCTGGAGTGATTATCCGGAAACTCTTCGTAAACATGGGATACGCCCAGGCGGTCGAGCGCGCGATGCAGCCGTCTTGCGCCATACACGAGGTTGTACTGGTCGATATCGCCGCAGTCGATGTATAGCGCCTTCAGCGATTTTAGGGCGACGGAATGTGTTTCGACCAGGGTCAACGGGTCCCAGGCGAGCCAGTTCCGCCAACGCTCCTCGATCAGCTCGCAGGTCCGAGGGTCGACCGGCAGGCGGATTCCGTAAGCAGCCTCGGGATCGGGATCATAACTGGCACACATCGCCAGCATCATCAGGTCATGCACATCGGCGTCGCGGGTCTTCCGGGCGGCCTCGAACTCGTCGATCCACTTGCAGATCGAACCGTCGGCCCGGGCCAGCGCACGCAACAGGCGCGGGAACTCGGGCAGGTAGAGCAGCTCGAACGCCATGTCGCCGGAATGGCAGGCCGCGGCGCTCCAGACGTCGGCATGCAGCATGGCGTGCACAATGGCGCCGTAGCCGCCGGAGCTTTTCCCGAACACGCCGCGCCGGCCCCTGCCGCCGCAGCCGAATGTTGCCTCCACGTGCGGCACGGCCTCGCGGATCAGAAAGTCGCCCCATGCGCCCATCGCCGTACTGTTGATGTACTGGTTGCCGCCCAGCCTCGTGAAGCAGTCGGGAAAGGCCACGATACAGGGCGCCATGCGGCCCGTTGCGATGAGCCGGTCGAGCCTCTCCGGCACGTTCTCCGCGAAGTTCTTCCAGTTGGTGTGGGCAGGCCCACCAGCCGTGAAGCCCACCAGGTCGACCAGCAGAGGCAATCCTTTCGGCTCGCTTCCCCCTGGAACATAGACATCGATGCGCCGCTCGGCCGCATCTTCCAGCAGGTTGCCGGCCAGCGCGTCGCTCATCAGGCGCAGCTGATGCACGGTTCCAGCAGGAAAATTGTGTCTTTTCACGGGCTTCCGGCACGTCTCGGGGCCGGACAACTTCCCGCAGCGCGGGCCGGATTGCCACCGAAATCCGGTTCCTCCGTCACAGATTTGTACGGATTGGCGATGGATACTAAGCTCCACGAACGGGGGGCACGGGGATGTGCCGGGCAGAGGGGCATCGAGTGGGGCATGTCGGCCCCGCATGCACGCCGGCTACGACATTCCAACCCGCAGCATACTCAAACGTCCTTTCATCGCTGAAGGAGTGGCGTCATGAACAAGATTCCCGTCGGTGAGACGATCTCGAAGAGCTACGAGTTCGGGTTCACGAAGATACTGTCTGTCCTCGGCATCCTGTGGCTGCCGTACCTGCTGTTGTTCGCGATTATGGCGGGACTGGTATTCCTTCTGACGCCTGAACTGCCGCACATGCTCATCACCGGTCAGTTCGATGACACGTACCTCATCGCGGCGGCCTTCCGTCTTGGCGGCATCTATTGGCTGCTCGCTTACATCACCGGGAGCATGGTGACCGTTGGCATTCAGAACAAGGCGCTGGGCCGGCACGAGGGACCCGTCTTTGTCTACTTCTCCCTCGGCGCAGCGGTTTGGCGAATGGCCGCGGCATGGTTTCTTGCGACCCTGGTGATCATCCTCGTCGTCCTTCTGACGGGCGCCGCGGTTGGGGCCATCTGGTTTGCGGCAGGGCAGTACATGTCCAGCTTTGCGGGGCTCATCCGCGGGGTCGCTATCAGCGTTGCGGTTTTGTGGATCATCTATATGTCCGTGCGCCTGGTATTCTTCCTGCCACCAGTGGTGGTGGCCGAAGACCGCATCGGTCTCGGGCGCGCCTGGGAACTCGCCGGCGGAAATTTCTGGCGCATTTTTATCGTGTTTATTGCGGTTTTTGTTCCGACGGCCATCGGCTTCGGCATTGTCGAAAACATCTTCGTGGGAGCGCTGATGCCCCGGCCCAATATCCAACCGGGAATGGACTATCGTCAGATCATCCACATGGTCTTCGAACAGTTCCGCTATTTCGGCCCGGCTCTCCTGGTCATCGGGATCGTCAGGCAACTGATTTTCCTCGGTCTCGGCAACGGCATGATCGCCAGCTCATATCTCGCAGTCACGGGTGATGCGCAGGGGCGAGCTCAGACCTTTGCATGAGGCTTGCGCCGTTCGTCGTTTAGCCGGATCGGCCCCTGCCCCGCTTTTCGCGTTTGAGCGGCGGGCAGCGGTCCGATCCGGACGATGCCGTTTTGCTCGTCTGAACTCATTTGCGGTCTGACTGTCGACAGGCGCCGCCGCGGCGGCTTATCGTGTGCTTGTTCCCTCCATGGAGTCCGAAGGACCGCTTCCCCTCGCGGTCCTCGATACGTCAACTGCATGAACAAGATTTCCGTCCAGGATACCATTCGCTTTGCCTACGCGTTCGCTTTCGCAAATATCGGATCCATCATCGGTCTGATCTGGCTTCCCACGGTTCTGATCGCTGTATTGCAGTTCCTGCCCTATGCACTGGGGATTGCAGCCATGAATGCGGATCAGCAGCCATCGCAGGGTGCGGCACTGACCTATCTGGTGAGCTTCTTCGGCATGTGGCTGCTCTATGCCATGAACGCGGCCGCCGTGATCGGGCTTGCTCTGGGAACGCGACAGGGCGGTACGTCAGCACATTTTTCGCTCGGCCGCGCTGAATTCCGTCTGTTCGGCGCGTTTCTGCTGTACGGGCTTTTGTTCTCCGCCTTTTACATCGCCTTCTCGATGGGAATCGGTTTGCTCAGCGAGTCGGGATCGGCTGCAGCGATCGCTGCGCAGATGGCCCTGACGCTAGCCTGGTTCTGCGCCCTTGTGTATGCGGGCCTGCGATTGGGCTTTCTGCTTGTCCCTGTCGTCGTTGTGGAAGAGACGATTGATCTGGTGCGGGCCTGGCAGCTGACGGCGGGTAATTTCTGGCGACTGCTGGGAATTTCGCTCGCGATATTGCTGCCGCTTGTGCTGATCCAGCTTGTTGCCGTGGCCGCAATTCTGGGGAAGGACATGGCGCAACTCGTGTCCGCCAATCAACCAACGATCGAAGCGGCGATGACTGCGACGATGGCCGTGTTCGACCGGCATATGCCCGAGCTGATCGGCGTGTCGCTCCTGTTGGCGCCGTTCAGCATTGGGCTCACCATGGGAGCGGCCGCGTCGGCCTATCGCGCAGCGGCGCCGTCGATTCCCCGACCGGCGGTCTGATCTCAGCGACGCTTCCGCCGCCGAATTCCCTGCAGGGCAAGATCGAGCACTGAATCCGTGAAGGACTGATCGAGCGATCCGTGCCCGATGAGGAGCCGGAAATAGAGCGGCGCATAGATCAGATCCAGCGTCACCTCCATGTCGATCCCCGAATCGAGATCGCCTTCGTCGATGGCGCGGGTCAGCAGCGCCCGGCCTTCTTCGCGGCTTTTCAGGATGAAATGATTGCGGAACACCTTGGCGAGTTCGCTGTCGTTCTGCGCGGCGGCGATCATCATCGCCGTGTTGCGTCCGGTGCGCGTCGCGAACACTTCCGCGATCTTTCGAAGCTGCAGACGCAATGCAATGAGCGCGGCACCGGTCTTGCGCGCCACGTCCGGAGATTTTGCAGTCTCGAGAAATGCGGTCATCGCGACGGCCTGTGCATTCGGCCATTCGCGATAGATCGTCGGTTTGCCGACGCCGGCGCGCGCGGCAATGGCCTCCATCGTGACGGCCGTGAGCCCGCCTTCGTTCAGGAGCGCCGCGGCGGCTGCGAGAATCTTTCTGCGCGCAGCGGGATCGCGCGGGCGACCTCGTTGTGGTTTTTCTTTCTCCGGCAATCTTGACTCGCGCCTGATTATCGTTACGTTACGTAACGTAATTATCGATGTGATGCAAGAGGAGAGCACGATGCCGGATCAATCGGCCGGAAAAGGCCCTTTCACGCTGGCGCCCTACATCATCGTGAAGGGTGCGGACGCCGCAATTGCCTTCTATGTAAAGGTTCTGGGAGCGCGCGAAGAGTTCCGGCTGGCCGATCCCAGTGGCCAAATCGGACATGCGGAACTGATTGTAGGGGACGGGCGCGTGATGCTCGCCGATGAATCTCCGTCCTTCGGGGCGTTGAGCCCACCGACGGTCGGCGGCACGCCGGTCAACCTTCACCTCTACGTCGAAGATGTAGACGCGGTGATGAAGAAGGCCGAAGCTGCCGGCGCCATCATATTGCGTCCGGCCGAGGATCAATTCTACGGCGACCGTTCGGGCATGATCGCCGATCCATTTGGGCATCGCTGGCATCTTGCCACCCGCAAGAAGCATGTCACGCCGCAGGAGATGCAGGACCTCTACGCGCAGATGTTCAAGAGCGCCTGAGCCCGGATACGGAAAATCCTGTTCCAGTGAAAGGATGCGTCGAAATGTACATGCCACCCGGTTTCAACACGGTCACGCCATACTGCTTTATCGAGGATGCCGCCGGTTTTGTAAGGTTTCTTGTGGATGGGCTTGGCGGGGTCGAAACAGGCAGAACGCTGCGGGACGACGGCAAGATCCAGAACGCGCAGGTAAAACTCGGCACGTCCATGCTGATGGTCAGCGAAGCTGGCGGGCCGTTCGGCGCGATGGCAGCATCGTACTATCTCTACGTCGAGGATGCCCACGCCTCCATGGAGCGTGCGTTGGCAAGCGGCGCAACCTTGGTGAGCGCCGTCGGCGACAGGTCCTACGGCGACCGGCAGGGCGGTGTCAGGGACGCATACGGAAACATCTGGTGGATTTCACAGCGACTCGTTGAGGAACCCTACGAGACTTAGCCTTGATCCCGTCCGTGAATGCAGCGACCATGTGCTCATGCGTCAGCTGACACGAACCGCGCCGCCGCCGCTTGATCGCGATATCGAGCTCGTCTGGTATTGGGAGGGCGCGCCGACTGCCCATGCCAGGGACGCGATCATGGCATCTGCCAGCATGGGATTGCTGATCAATCTCGCCGGCGATTCTCTCAGGTGGTATGGCGGCGAAGGTTTTTCGGCGTCCAACTGCATGCGCGGAATCGGCATTGCAGGTCCCAGCTCCCGCACCTTTGCCATCGACGCCTATCAGCCGAAGATGATGGGCGTGCATTTTCGCGCCGGCGGTGCATATCCGTTCTTCGGGCCGGCGATCGGCGCGTGCACCGATTGTCACGTGTCGCTCGACGACGTCTGGGGTGCGGAGGCCGGACGTCTGCATCAGCGGCTCGTCGAAGCGCCGACCCCACTCCGCAAACTGGATATACTTCTGCGGGCCTTGCTCGACAGGGCGCAGTCAGCAGTGGAGCATCATCCCGCGGTGAGGCAGGCGCTTCATTGCCTTTCGCATGCTCCACGTTCCGCAAGGATTTCCGCGGTGGCCACAGAGATCGGGCTCAGTCAGAAGCGGCTCATCCGGCTGTTCTCTGCCCAGGTGGGCCTGCGACCGAAACTTTACCTTCGCATTACCCGCTTTCAGCGTGTGTTGCGCCAGATCGCGCGCGCGCCGGACGTCGACTGGGGGGATATCGTCGAGCGGAACGGGTATTACGACCAGTCCCATTTCATCCGCGACTTCGGCGAATTCTCGGCTCTTTCGCCGGGCGTGTACCTGAAACGCCGCGGCCCGCATCTGCAGCATGTGCCGCTGCCGGCCTGAGCGGGTAAATTTATCCAATCCGGCAGCGTCGCAATGTGCTTTGTTACCGGAGCAGCGACGCCTCCATGGGAAGGACAGACAAGTCATGCTGGTCGAACTGGGATATTTCACGCTGAAGGTGAAGGACGTCGTTCGCGCGCAGCGGTTTTACGGCGATGCGTTTGGCTGGGAATTCGAAGGCGGCCCACAGGGAGCACATGTGAAGAACACGAAGCTTCCGGTTGGAATCGCTCCGGGCGGACCAGTCGACATTTCCTTCGTGTACTTCAAGGTGCCGAACCTTGATGCTGCGATCGCGCACATCTCCGAACTTGGTGGTACCGCGCGCGGGCGCTCCGAAAGTCCGTCCGGCCTGTCGGCCATTTGCACCGACGATCAGGGCACCGAGTTCAGTCTGTGGCAGCCGGCGCCAGGATTTGAGTGAACTGACCAGCATGGGTCGGTGCGAAGCGAAAACGCCCCTCCCGCTTGACCGTTTCGCTTGGCTGACAAAAATAGCCAGGCGAGGTGCCTATGGCGACCGTCACGATTCGCGAAGCGGAGAAGCAGTTTTTGGAGTTGATTGAGCGCGCCGAGGCGGGCGAGGAGATCATCATTGCCCGAGACGGCAAACCCGTTGTGAAGCTGACGCCCGTCGACGCCGGCAAACGCCGACCGACTTTCGGCTGCATGAAGGGGAAGTTGCCGGCGATCCCCGATGCCTTCTTCTTCGATCCGTTGCCCGAAGAAGAATTGAAGCTGTGGGAAGGCGGCGATGAGGACCTTTCTCGATAGTCTCGCGCCCGATTTGGTTTTCTGCGCCGGCACGCATCGCGATCCGTTCGACCGAATGCTGGCCGCGCAATCACAAATTGAGAACATTCCGCTCGTCACCGCCGATCCGGCGTTCAAGGCGTTTGGGACGAGGGTGATTTGGTGAGACGTTCGGTATCCACTCAGGATCGCGCCGAATAGCTGCGTCTGCGACTTCGAATTTCCCGTCCCGTGGTCTGAACGCGATTTCGATTTCTCGTTTCTGAATATCAGAATCCAGCACCGGCTTTCCACGAAACACGGCGTACAACGAAGTCAATCGTTGCTGACCATCTACGATGAGGCGCGACGGAACGGCATGTTGCTTCTCCGCGACACCAATTTGTCTCGCGCCGTTGGCGCCGTTTTCCCAGAACAAAAGGTATCCAACCGGAAAACCACGGTACATCGAGTCAAAGAGGTCGCGCACTTTGGCATTCGACCACACGAATGGGCGCTGGATGTCAGGTAAGCCGATGTCTCCAATATCGATATAGTGAAGTAAGCCGGACAAATCATAATCGACGCGCTTAAAGCATGTCTTCAGTTCGCTCATACTCCGCCCCCTCCGCCCAGGGTGACTGCCTATTCCGCTGCACGAACCTTGCGTGTCGCGACCGGCTTCTCTACCGCGCGGCCCTTCAACAGCGGCTTGAGATATTGCCCCGTGTAAGAGCGCGCGACCTTCACGACGTCGTCCGGCGTGCCCTCGGCCACGATCTCGCCGCCGCCGTCGCCCCCTTCGGGTCCCAGATCGATGATCCAGTCCGCCGTCTTGATCACTTCCAGATTGTGCTCGATCACGACGACGGTGTTGCCGTTGTCGACGAGCTCGTGAAGCACGTCGAGCAGCTTGGCCACGTCATGGAAGTGCAGCCCTGTCGTGGGTTCGTCGAGGATGTAGAGCGTTCGTCCGGTCGCGCGGCGCGATAATTCCTTGGAGAGCTTCACGCGCTGCGCTTCGCCGCCTGACAGTGTGGTCGCCTGCTGGCCGATGTTGACGTAACCAAGGCCTACCCGCGTCAGCGTATCGAGCTTCTCTCGGATGGAGGGAACCGCCTTGAACAGCTCCGCACCCGCTTCCACCGTCATGTCGAGCACATCGGCGATCGAATAGTCGCGGAATTTCACTTCCAGCGTTTCGCGATTGTAGCGCTTGCCCTTGCAGACATCGCACTGCACGTAAACATCCGGCAGGAAGTGCATTTCGATCTTGATGACGCCGTCGCCCTGGCAGGCTTCGCAGCGCCCACCTTTCACGTTGAACGAGAAGCGTCCTGGCGCATAACCGCGGGCTTTCGATTCCGGCAGCTCCGTGAACCAGTCGCGGATCGGCGTGAAGGCGCCGGTATAGGTCGCGGGATTGGAGCGCGGCGTGCGTCCGATCGGCGACTGGTCGATGTCGATGATCTTGTCGAGGAATTCGAGGCCTTCGATGCGATCATGCGGCGCGGGGTGTTCGCGGCCCTGGTTCAGCCTGCGCGCGGCCGCCTTGTACAGCGTCTCGATGACGAGTGTCGACTTGCCGCCGCCGGACACGCCGGTAACACAGGTAAATGTGCCGAGCGGAATTTTCGCACTCACATTCTTGAGATTGTTGCCGCGCGCGCCGATCACTTTCACCCAGCGGTCGAACGCCGCCTTGCGTCGTTTCGCGGGAATGGGAATCTGTTCGAGACCGACAAGATACTTGCCCGTCAGGCTTTTCGGCGAGCGCATGATGTCTTCGGGCGTGCCTTCGGCGACGATCTCGCCGCCATGAATGCCGGCGCCTGGCCCCATGTCGATCACGTGGTCTGCGGTGCGAATTGCTTCCTCATCATGCTCCACAACGATCACGCTGTTACCGAGATCGCGCAGGCCTTTCAGAGATTCAAGCAGCTTTTCGTTGTCGCGCTGATGCAGTCCGATGGAGGGTTCGTCGAGCACATAGAGTACGCCCGTCAGCCCCGAGCCGATCTGGGACGCAAGCCGGATGCGTTGGCTCTCGCCGCCGGACAGCGTGCCCGACGCGCGCGCCAGCGTCAGATATTCGAGCCCGACATTGTTGAGGAACTTAAGCCGCGCGCGGATTTCCTTGAGAATGCGTGCGGCGATTTCCTGCTGCTGCTTCGTCAGGTCCTTGTCGAGATCGCGGAACCATGAATCAGCCAGCTTGATCGATTGTGCGCAGACTTCGCCGACATGTCTGCCCGCGATCCTCACGGCCAGCGCTTCCGGCTTGAGGCGATAGCCGTTGCACCCTTCGCAGGGGCTCGTGTCCTGAAACCGCTCGAGCTCCTCGCGAACCCACGCCGAATCGGTTTCCTTGAAGCGCCGCTGCATGTTGGGAATGACGCCTTCGAACGTCTTCTTCGTCTCGTAGCGTCTCAAACCGTCGTCATAGATGAACTTGATCTCGTCCTCGCCCGAACCGTTGAGGATGATTTCCTTCACGCGTTTTGGGAGGTCTTCCCATGGTTCGTTCAGCGAAAATTTGTAATGCCGCGCCAGCGCCTCAAGCGTTTGCAGATAATAGGGCGAGGACGATTTCTGCCATGGCGCGATGGCGCCTTTGCGCAATGTCAGCGATTCGTCGGGCACGATCAGCGCCGGATCGAAATAGAGCTGCGTGCCGAGCCCGTCGCATACGGGGCAGGCGCCATACGGGTTGTTGAACGAGAACAATCTCGGCTCGATTTCGGAAATCGTGAAGCCCGAAACGGGGCACGCAAACTTCGACGACAGCAGAAGCCGTTTGGGTTCGCCTTTTTCCTTCACATCGGCGAATTCCACCACAAGCAACCCGTCGGAGAGACCAAGTGCGGTCTCGATGGAGTCGGGCAATCGGTTTCCGATGTCCGGCTTCACCGCGATTCGGTCCACCACAACGTCGATGTCGTGCTTGAATTTCTTGTCGAGCGCGGGAACCTCGCCGAGCTCGTAGAACTTGCCGTCGACTTTGACCCGTTGGAAGCCTTTCTTCTGAAGTTCGGCCAGTTCCTTGCGGTATTCGCCCTTGCGGCCGCGCGCGATGGGTGCGAGCAGGAACAGGCGTGTTCCCGTATCCAGGGTCAGGATACGGTCGGCCATCTGGCTGACCGTCTGGCTCTCGATGGGAAGCCCCGTTACGGGCGAATAGGGTATGCCGACGCGCGCGAACAACAGCCTCAGATAGTCGTAGATCTCCGTGACCGTTCCCACCGTCGAGCGCGGGTTGCGGGATGTCGTCTTCTGCTCGATCGATATGGCGGGCGACAGGCCCTCGATGTGATCGACATCGGGTTTCTGCATAAGCTCGAGGAACTGCCGCGCATAGGCCGACAGGCTCTCGACATAGCGCCGTTGCCCTTCGGCGTAGATCGTATCGAAGGCGAGGGAGGATTTTCCCGAGCCGGACAGCCCGGTGATCACCGTCAGCGTATCGCGCGGGATTTCGACGTCGATGCCCTTGAGGTTGTGCTCCCGGGCGCCGCGGATGGAGATGTTTTTCAGCATTCTGGCCTTCGATCCAAACCCGCACTTTTGCTTACGATACGCGGCGCATCAATCGCGCCGTCGCCGCGAGCGGCTCGCGCCGCCTGCGTCCCTGGAGACCATCCTTTGACAGAATCGACCGGATAGAACATAATAAGAACACGCAAATTGGGCAACGCTTGCAACGGGTCAGGTTTGGGGGTTTTAAGAACGGCGATCCGATCCCGACCCGAGATAATGCTTCCCGCGCATTCCGCAACGCGTCCTGGGCTGAAATATCGTCCCGAGATCGACGGGCTTCGCGCGCTGGCGATCCTGCCGGTCGTGCTGTTCCACTACAAAGTTGCCGGTTTTGCCGGCGGCTTCGTCGGGGTCGACGTCTTCTTCGTCATCTCGGGCTTTCTGATCACCTCGCTGATCGTCGATGAGATGAACCAAGGCCAATTCTCCATTGTCCGGTTCTACGAGCGGCGGATCCGGCGCATCTTTCCCGCACTTTTTGTGATGCTCGCCGCGGCCACTGTGGCGGCTTACTTCCTTTTGTTTCCGGCTGATCTGATCCGCTACGCCCGGAGCCTCCTGGCGACCGCGGGCTTCGCGTCCAATTTCGAATTCTGGCAGGAGGCCGGCTATTTCGACGTCGCGTCCGACCAGAAGCCGCTGCTGCATCTGTGGTCGATCGCCGTCGAGGAACAATTCTACCTGCTCTTCCCGGCGTTTCTTCTCGTTCTCGGCAGGCGCGCGCGGACCGCGGGAGTTCTCGGTCTCCTTCTTCTCTCGTTCGGCTTCAGCCAGTGGGCCGCAGGACACGCCAAAGAGGCCGCGTTCTATCTGCTGCCGTCGCGCGCCTGGGAACTCATGCTGGGCGCCGTGCTCGCCACCGGCATCGTTCCGAAAGCCGGCAGTGCGGTTGTCCGTGAATTCCTCGCGCTTGGCGGACTGCTTCTGGTCGCAGTCTCGGTCCTGGCACTCAACTCGGACATGCCGTTTCCAGGTATGATTGCGTTGTTGCCATGCGGCGGCGCTGCGCTGCTGATCCATGCCACGGCGGATGGCAAGACCTTCACAGGACGAGTTCTCTCGCAGCGTCCGCTCGTGTTTATCGGCCTCGTTTCCTATTCGCTCTATCTCTGGCACTGGCCGGTCTACGTGTTCGTGCGCTATGTGCTGTTCCGCGAGCTTTCGCCCGGCGAAACTGCCGCGCTGATCGCTGCTTCGTTCCTGCTGGCGGTCCTGTCGTGGCGATTCGTCGAGCAGCCGTTCCGGCGACCGATCGCGCGTCGGAAACTATTCCCGGCCGCCGCGGCTGTCATGGCCTCGGCATTCGTCGCGGGCGCATTCGCGGCATCCACAAACGGCCTGCCGCAGCGTCTGCCCGTCAGGCTGCAACAGATCCTTGCCGAGCAGGACGATTCCGAACCACGCATCGACAAATGCTTTCCCATGACGGCGCTCGACGTCGAGGCCGGCAGGCTGTGTGCGATCGGCGCTGCGGCAGCAAAACCGAGTTTCGTCTTGTGGGGTGACAGCCACGCCGACGCGATCGTTCCGCCGATCGACGAGATTGCCAGGCACGCTCAACGTGCGGGGTATCTGGCCGGCGGCGCATCATGCGCGCCGCTCGTTGGCGTGACGACCTGGAGCGCCTCATGCCGTCCGTTCAACGACGCGGTCGAGAAGATCGCATTGCGGCCAGAGATCACCGACGTCATCCTGGAAGCGCGCTGGGCGAAATACGCGGACGGCGCGACGTATGGGGACGAGCCGCGCGGACACGTGGTGCTGCGTGACGATCAACTGGTCGGGCCGGCGCCACCGGACAATCATGCAGTGTTCGTGCGCGGTCTGGAGCGGACTATTCAGACGCTGATGCGCGCGGGCAAGCGCGTGGTGATCGTCGCCTCCGTTCCCGAGGTGGGCTGGCCGGTGCCGGCGATGATGGCGCGCAAAACGCTCGCACACGACACAAGCAACATGGACGTTGACGTCGAGACATACATGCGCCGCCAGAGATTTGTCTTCGTCACGCTGGCGCGCATGCATCAGATCTACGGCGTGGCGGTCGTCTATCCGCATCGGGCGCTATGCGGAAAAAAGGCGTGCGCCGTAGCCTTGAACGGAATCCCGCTCTACCGCGACGAGCACCACCTCAGTGTCTTTGGCGCCTTGCGCCTGGAATCGTTGTTGAAGGGAATTCTCTGAGCGGGTCGGACGCTCCAACACACACGCCATTGAAGTCGGCCGCAATCGTCGCTACCGATTGACCTCGGGCAAAGCGTCAGGAGGGACGGATGCGGGCTTTCGTGGGAATGTGGGTACTAACCGCTGCTGCGATCATCGGTCTCGGAACACCGGCATTTGGAAGTCCGGTCGTCGCGACAATTTCGGATTCGGGGCGGCAGGTGAAGATTGCGCTGCACGAAACGCTCGTCGTGAAATTGGAATCGAAGGTGGCTGACAGCGGCTTCGAGTGGGAACTCGTCGCGCCGGGCATTCCTGAACTGAAACTTACCCGCAAAGCCCGTGGAGCAGAGGGACCGACTACGTCCGCTGACGGCGATCCGATTCTGGGGGGACCGGGCCTCGACCAGTTCACGTTCGTCGGGGTGAAGTCCGGCACGACCATTCTCAAGGCCGAGTACCGGCGCTTCGACGGCCAGACCGAGGCCAAGTTCGCTCTGACAGTGACCGTTAAAGCAGCCAGATAGCACCCGCCCTTTAGCTCGCACCCGGCTATTGGAACAAACAGGGAACAATGATATAAGCGGCGGCTGTCCACAGGCGGGGCGGTCGGGATGAATGGCCTCCGCCCGGGCCGGACGGCTAGAGTGATGGCATCTACGGAAAGCGGAGAACGACGATGGCCGGCAGCGTGAACAAGGTGATTTTGGTGGGGAATTTGGGCAAGGACCCGGAAACGCGCCGCATGCCCTCGGGTGATCCGATGGTGACGTTCTCGATGGCGACGTCGGATAGCTGGCGCGACAAGGCCACCGGCGAGCGCAAGGAACGCACGGAATGGCACCGTGTCGTGATCTTTAATGAAAACCTCGCGAAGGTGGCCGAGCAGTATCTGCGCAAGGGCTCCAAGGTCTACATCGAAGGCCAGTTGCAGACCCGCAAATACACCGACAAGGACGGGCAGGAGCGGAACTCGACGGAAGTTGTCGTGCCGCGGTTTCGCGGCGAACTGACATTGCTGGATTCCCGCGGCGACGGTGGCGGCCGTGCCATGGCGCCGGCGGGGGGATCGAGCGAGCCTGCGGGCAATTTCGACCGCAACGAGCTGGACGACGAGATCCCGTTCTGAGCGTGTCGGTCAGATGACCGCTGAGCCCTTGTTTTTCTGGCAGAATCGGCGCCGATGATGCTAAGAAATCGGGTCATGGTTCGGGCCTGATTTGGCGGCCTGACAGGCTATTCTAAGGGTTCAGTTTTTGAGCGATCAGCCGCCCAGCGGCACGCCGCCAAAGGGCGGCACCGGCATCAATCCCATCGCCATCGAGGACGAGCTGAAACGCTCCTACCTTGACTATGCGATGAGCGTCATCGTGTCCCGCGCGCTGCCCGATGCGCGCGACGGTCTCAAGCCCGTACACCGGCGCATCCTTTATTCGATGCACGAAAGCGGCAACGACTGGAACAAGCCGTATCGCAAGGCGTCACGCGTGGTCGGCGATACGATGGGCAAATACCATCCGCATGGCGACCAGGCGATCTACGACGCGTTGGTGCGCATGGCGCAGGATTTCTCCATGCGCGTGCCGCTCATCGACGGCCAGGGCAATTTCGGTTCGGTGGACGGAGATGAGCCTGCGGCGATGCGCTACACCGAAGTGCGTCGCGCCAAGATCGCGCACGCGCTGACCGAGGACATCGAGAAGGATACTGTCGAATTCAGGGACAACTACGACGGCGCCGAACAGGAACCCGTCGTCTTTCCCGCGCGCTTCCCGAACTTGCTCGTCAACGGTTCCAGCGGCATCGCAGTCGGCATGGCGACGAATGTGCCGCCGCATAATCTCGGCGAAGTGATCGACGCCTGTCTCCTGTATATCGAGGATCCGTCCGTCAGCCTGGAAACGCTGACCGAAATCGTGCCGGGACCTGATTTTCCCACAGGCGCCTACATCATCGGCAAGCAGGCGGCGCGTGCGGCATTGGCGCGCGGGCGTGGCTCGATTCTCATGCGCGCGAAGACGCATGTGGAAGAAGTTCGCAAGGATCGCGAAGCCATTATTGTCACCGAAATTCCCTTTCAGGTGAACAAGGCCACGATGATCGAGCGCATCGCAGATCTCGTGCGCGAGAAGCGGGTCGAAGGCATCTCCGAGTTGCGCGACGAGAGCGACCGCCACGGCATGCGCGTGGTGATCGAGCTGCGTCGCGACGCTTCGGCGGAAGTCGTTCTGAACCAGCTTCACCGCTTTTCACAGCTGCAGACGTCATTCGGCGTGAACATGCTCGCGCTGAATGGCGGACGTCCGCAGCAGATGAACCTGAAGGACATGATCGGCGCCTTCGTGCATTTCCGCGAGGAAGTCGTCACGCGGCGCACGCGGTTCGATCTCAGAAAGGCGCGGGATCGCGGCCATATTCTCGTCGGTCTCGCGATCGCGGTCGCCAACATCGACGAAGTTATCGCATTGATTCGCGCAGCGCCTGACGCCAATACGGCGCGAGAGCAATTGATGGAGCGCGCGTGGCCCGCCAAGGATGTCGGGCCTCTCGTCGCGCTGATTGCCGATCCGCGTCACATCGTGGCCGAAGACGGTACGATCAAGCTGTCGGAAGAACAGGCCAAGGCGATCCTGGAAATCCGGCTCCAACGGCTGACCGGACTTGGCCGCGACGAACTCGCCGATGAAGTGGCAAAGCTCGGCGAAGCCATCAAGGATTATCTCGATATCCTTCGCAGTCGCGGGCGCGTGCTCGCGATCGTGCGGGGTGAACTGGACGGGATCAAAGCCGAGTTCTCCACGCCCCGACTCACCGAGCTGGTGGACGCCGAGGTCGAGATCGAAGACGAGGCGTTGATCGAGCGCGAAGACGTCGCGGTAACGGTGACTCACGGCGGCTACATCAAGCGCACGCCCCTCGCCGACTATCGCGTTCAGGGCCGCGGTGGAAAAGGCCGCACCGGCATGGCAACGCGCGAGGAAGATTTCGTCACCCACATTTTTGTCGCTTCGACGCACGCGCCGCTGCTTTTCTTCTCCTCCACCGGCATGGCGTACAAGCTGAAGGTGTGGCGTCTGCCGGAGGCGCCGATCCAGGGCCGAGGCAAGGCGATGGT
Organism: Rhizomicrobium sp.; assembly: GCA_050010175.1. GTDB lineage: Bacteria > Pseudomonadota > Alphaproteobacteria > Micropepsales > Micropepsaceae > Rhizomicrobium. The sequence goes on along the minus strand of JBEKLN010000035.1, from coordinate 15,153 downwards.
CAATCTCCTGCCGCTGCAAACCGGCGAACGTATCACGACCGTGCTTCCGTTGCCGGAGGACGAGTCGCAGTGGGAAAAGCTCAACGTGGTATTTGCCACCAAATCCGGCGACGTCCGTCGCAACGAACTGTCGGATTTCGCGAATATCAACAAGAGCGGCAAGATCGCCATGAAGCTCGAAGCCGGGGACGGGATCGTGGGCGTTCAGACGTGTACCGTGCTCAACGACATTCTTCTGTCGACACGGTCGGGTAAGTGCATCCGGTTCGCCGTGGACGACGTTCGCGTATTCAAGGGACGGGACTCAACCGGCGTGCGCGGAATTAAACTGGCAACCGGTGACGAGATCGTGAGCCTGTCGTTGCTGCATCATACCGATGCAACGACGGCCGAAGCGCGCGCATATCTGAAGCAGTCCAGCGCTGCGCGCCGCGCCCTCGCGGGAGAGGATACCGAAGCGCAGGCGGAAGAAGTCGCGATCGAGGAAGACGATAACGGCGAAGAGGCGACGCTCACGCCCGAACGCTATGCGGCGCTGGGCGCCAAGGAGCAGTTCATTTTTGCGGCGTCGGAGAACGGCTTCGGCAAACGCTCGAGTTCCTATGAATATCGCGTCACGGGTCGGGGAGGCTCCGGCATTGTCGCCATGGATATGGGAAAAAAGAATACCGCCATTGTCGCGGCCTTCCCCGTCGAGGATTCCGACGATTTGATGCTGATCAGCGATCAGGGTCAGATCATTCGCGTCCCCGCCGCCAGCGTCAGCGTGCAACGGCGCGGATCGGGCGGAGTCACTGTGTTCCGCGTGGAAGGCGGAGAGCGTGTCGTCTCTGTCGAGCGTATCGAGGAGACCTCCGGCGATGCCGGCGACTAACAGGGGAACACCATGTCAAAGCGCCGCGTAGGGCTCTACCCGGGCACGTTCGATCCGGTCACGCTTGGTCATCTCGACATCATCAAGCGCGCGGTAAAGCTCGTCGATCACCTGGTGATCGGCGTGGCGACCAACCCATCCAAGTCGCCCCTGTTCACGCTCGACGAGCGCATGGCTATGGTGGAACACGAAACGGTTCCCATGGCCGGTGACGGTCGAGCAACGATTTCCGTCCAGACATTCGACACTTTGCTCATCAAATTTGCCGAGCAGGTTGGTGCGTCCTTCATCGTCCGCGGATTGCGAGCGGTTTCCGATTTCGAATACGAATTCCAAATGGTAGCGATGAACCAGCGCCTCAATGCGGACATCGAGACCGTATTTCTCATGGCCGACCCGCGGCATCAGGCGATCGCCTCGCGCCTTGTCAAGGAGATCGCCCTGCTGGGCGGCGACGTGAGCGCGTTCACGACGCCCCATATCGCAAAATTGGTCGTCAATCGTTGCAACGAAAAGAGGAAGAGTCCCTGATGGAGTCCGTGAACCGACTTGTGTTGACCGTGAAGAGCGGTCCCATCGTCATCGAGATGAGACCGGATCTGGCGCCCAATCACGTGGCGCGGATACGCGAGCTCTCAGAATCGGGCTTCTACGACGGAGCGCCGTTTCACCGTGTCATTCCGGGTTTCATGGCGCAGACAGGGGACCCGACAGGCAGCGGTTCAGGAGGCTCCGAGCTCCCCGACCTCAAGGCCGAATTCTCCGGCGAAAAGCATGTGCGGGGCACGGTGTCCATGGCGCGGACAAGCGATCCGCACAGCGCCAACAGCCAGTTCTTCATCTGTTTCGACGATGCGCCGTGGCTCGACCGTCAGTATACGGTCTGGGGCAGGGTGGTCGAAGGCATGGAGCATGTCGACGCCATCAAAAAGGGCGGTGAGCACAACAACGGCGCCATCAGCGGTGTGCCGGACCGCATTCTGACGATGCGAGTGAGCTGACGCATTCGGCAATATTACTTGTCTTCCCTTCGGATTGTCGGATCAAAGGCGATTTCGTAGGAACACGACGGGTTCATTCGTGAGGAGTTTGCCATGGCACCCATTCCATTCATCGATCTTCAGGCGCAGCGCCGGAGGTTGGGCGCATCGCTGAACAGCGCCATCGAAGCAGCCGTGGCTGGCGGACAATGGGTCATGGGGCCGCAGGTTCGCGCGCTCGAAGAACAGCTTGCCGAATTCGCCGGCGTGAAGCATGCCATCGCCTGCGCCAACGGTACCGATGCGCTGATGATCGTGCTGCGCGCCTGGGAAATCGGAGCCGGCGATGCTGTGTTTGTGCCGGCGTTCACTTTTGCCGCATCGGCCGAAGTCGTTGCGCTGGTGGGCGCGACCCCTGTCTTCGTCGACGTGCGGGAGGACACGTTCAACATGTGTCCGGGAAGTCTAGAAGCCGCCATTGCGCTGGTGAAGAAAAACGGAAATCTGCGTGCACGGGTCGTGATGCCTGTCGACCTGTTCGGCCAGCCTGCTGACTATGGCGCCATCGAACCGATCGTGCGCCGCGAGAAATTGCTGATGCTTGTCGATACGGCCCAGGCGTTCGGCGCAACGCTGGACGGGAGACAAACGGCCGCCATCGGCGATGCGGCCGGCACAAGTTTTTTTCCGGCAAAACCCCTCGGGTGCTACGGCGACGGAGGATGCACCTTCACCAATGACGACGGTCTCGACGAGTTATTGCGCTCCATTCGCATTCACGGGCAGGGCGCAGACAAATATGAAAATGTGAGAATTGGCGTGAACTCGAGGCTCGATACGATCCAGGCTGCCGTCCTGATCGAAAAGCTGAAAATATTCCGCGACGAAGTAGAAGCACGCGAGCGCGTCGCAAGGCGTTATTCCGCGGGGTTTTCACGCTCCAACCGGATCCGAGTTCCTCGCGTGATCGAAGGCGCACAATCGACCTGGGCGCAATATACGATTGAAGTTCCCGATCGAGACGGACTCCAGAACGACCTCAAGACGAAGGGCATACCGACGGCAATCTACTATCCGATTCCTCTGTCGCTCCAGCGCGGATACCAGGGCTACCCGTCGGCACCCACCCCGGTGAGTGAACGTTTGTCGAAGAGCGTCATCAGCCTGCCCATGCACCCTTATCTCGACGAGACGACACAGGATCAGATCATCTCCACGGTTCTTGAGAGCGTCGGTCACACGCACTGAGATCGCTTCCGGCCGATGAAGGACTTAGTCTGACGCCATGGATGTGGCGCATTTCGACTTCGAGCTTCCCGAAGATCTTATAGCACTTCGGCCGGCCCGCCCGCGGGATGCCGCACGTTTGCTTGTCGTCGGGAAGCATGGCGAAATCGTGCACGCCCATGTGCACGATTTACCGGAATATCTCCGCGCCGGCGACGTGCTGGTGGCCAATGACACGAAGGTGATCGCGGCGCGCCTGCGCGGACGCCGTCTGCCGCGCGACGGCCGTCCCGGCGACGGCCCCAAACTTGAATTACTGCTTCACAAGCGACTGGCCGGAAACCTGTTCCGGGCTTTTGCCCGGCCTGTCCGCAAACTCGAACACGGTGACAAGTTGAGGCTTGGCGAGACATTATGCGCCCGCGTCGCAGATCGCCGCGCCGCAGGGGAAATCGAAATCGAGTTTGAGGAGACGGGCGCGAAACTCGATGCTCTCATCGCCGCAGAAGGCGAGATTCCCCTGCCGCCATACATTGCGGGCAAGCGGCAGGTGGATGTGCTCGATAGTTCCGACTACCAGACCCTCTTTGCCCGACATGAGGGTTCTGTCGCAGCGCCGACTGCGGGGCTCCATTTCACGCCCGGACTTCTTGCCGGACTCCAGCATGCCGGCGTCTTGCGCCAGACGGTAACGTTGCATGTCGGGGCAGGAACGTTTCAGCCGGTCGCCGCCGACGACACGGCCGAACACAGAATGCATGCGGAGTGGGCGTCAGTGACGGCGGATGCGGCGGACGCGATCAACGCCGCACGCGCGGGCGGCAGTCGGATCGTATCAGTCGGAACGACATCCCTTCGGACGTTGGAAACGGCTGCCGGCGCTGACGGACTCGTCCAAGCATGGTCGGGGGAAACCGACATCTTCATCACCCCGGGCTATGCCTTCAGAACGGCCGATATACTGCTCACAAATTTTCATTTGCCGCGTTCGACACTGTTCATGCTCGTCTGCGCCTTCTGCGGGCTAGAGACGATGAAGCGCGCCTATGCGGAGGCGATTGCGCAGCGGTATCGTTTCTATTCCTATGGCGACGCGTGTCTTTTGTTCAGGGCAGCCGCATGACGAGCGTTGACTTCGAAATCCATGCCACGGACAACCATGCCCGCACCGGAGTAATTCACACACCGCGCGGTGACATTCGGACGCCCGCGTTCATGCCCGTGGGAACCGCCGCGGCGGTCAAAGCGATGCTGCCTCGCTCCGTTCGCGAAACCGGAGCGGATATTCTCCTTGGCAACACGTATCATCTCATGCTGCGGCCAGGCGCCGAACGGATCTCGCGCCTGGGCGGACTGCATCGTTTCATGGCGTGGGAGCGCCCGATCCTGACGGACTCCGGCGGGTTTCAGGTGATGTCGCTGTCCAATCTCCGAAAGATCGACGAAGACGGCGTTCGATTTCGCTCGCATATCGACGGCACCGAGGAATTTCTCTCGCCCGAGCGTGCAATGGAAATCCAGCGACTGCTCGGCTCCGATATCCAGATGGTGCTGGACGAATGTGCGCCTTACCCCGCGACCCGCGCGCAGATCGAAAGCTCGGTCGCGCTGTCCATGCGCTGGGCGAAGCGTTCCAGGACGGCCTTCGGCGCACAACCTGGCCGCGCCTGCTTCGGCATTGTGCAGGGCGGAACCTATGCAGATTTGCGCCGCCGGTCGGCAGAACAATTGATCGAGATCGGGTTCGACGGATACGCCGTCGGTGGTCTGGCGGTCGGCGAGGGGCAGGCCATGATGTTCGAAACGCTGGACGCAACGGTGCCGTGCTTACCGCGGGAGCGGCCGCGATATCTGATGGGCGTTGGAAAGCCCGATGACCTGGTCGGCGCCGTCATTCGCGGGATCGATATGTTCGATTGCGTGTTGCCGACCCGCTCGGGGAGAAACGGCCAGGCGTTTACGCCCGCCGGTCCTCTCAATCTCCGCAATGCCCGCTTCGCGGAGGATCCCGAACCCCTCGACGGCAGCTGCGTATGCCCGGCCTGCGCGAATTTCGGCCGCGCCTATCTCCACCATGTGGTTAGGGCGAAGGAGATCATCGCCTCCATGCTCCTGACCTGGCACAACCTCGCCTACTATCAGTCCCTGATGGCACAGCTGCGCTCTGCGATAGGGGCGGGAAAACTCGAAGTCCTCGCGGCGAACTTGCGGGCAGGGTGGGCCGAAAATGCGGCGGAACCCGACACGGAAACCGGGCAATAGGAGATTTGACGCTCCGCGCCCACATCCCTATGTTCCGCGCGCCTTTGGTCGGAGCCCGTAGCTCAGCGGTAGAGCATTTGACTTTTAATCAAAGGGTCGACGGTTCGATCCCGTCCGGGCTCACCAATTCCGCGTCCCCCTCGGACAATTCATTCCAGAAAGCATATGAAATTCGCAACGCCTACGCGCGTGCGAATCGCCGCCGATGCTGTATTCTGTCCGGGATAGGGGAATTCAACCGACCGGGATTCCGTCTGTCGAAGATCGTAAACGAGTTGGGGATATTCCAATGAAAGCCACAGGGTTGCTGGCCGTCGCGTCGCTTATGGTCGCCGGTAACGCGTGGGGCGGATCGCCTCCGGAATGGCGGGGATACGGGGGCGACGAACAGCACAACGCGAATTCGCCGGTCGCTGCTCAGGGGCTCACGAAATTTCACTGGAAGACGCCGGTCGACCTCCATCCGCAATATGAGGACGGCGAACTGCTGATCCACTACGCCGAGATCATGATCACGGGTTCGAATACCGTGCTCGTGCCGGTAAAAACCGGGCTGACGGGCGATTTCCGCGTCGAGGCCCGAAATGGCACGACGGGAAAACTCATCTGGCAGAAGAACTCATCCTGGATCGTGCCGCCGCATGATTGGACGCCCAGTTTTCCGGCGCATCTCACCGCACAGAACAACCTGGTGTATGCGGGCGCCGGCGGCACGGTCGAGATGCGGCCAAACCCGGACTCCAAGACCGGAAAGGCAGCGACGCTGGCATTCTATGGTCTCAGTCTCTACAAGGCCAACAAGCAAGCTTTCAATTCCACGGTCATGGTCGACACGCCGATCACGGCGGACAGTGCCGGAAATCTTTACTTCGGCTTTGTCGTCACCGGTTCAAACCCAGCAAACGTCACGAGCGGTCTCGCGCGCATTTCATCAAACGGGACGGGGACATGGATCAGCGCCGGCAACGCCGCCAATGACGCGACCATGACGGAAGTCGCCATGAACTGTGCGCCGGCGATCTCGCTGGATCAGTCGACCGTTTATGTAGGCGTGAGCAACGGCTCGTCGGGCTACCTCGTGGGCCTGGACAGCACGACCCTGCAGCCGAAATACCGTGCCGCTCTGACGGATCCGTCGTCGGGCGATCCCGCCTGGATCGACGATGATTCATCGGCGTCTCCCACCGTCGGCCCGGACGGCGACGTCTATTATGGGGTTCTGGAAAACCCCTTTCCCAATCATGACGACCGCGGCTGGCTGCTGCACTACGACGCGACGCTGACCACGCTGAAAACACCCGGCTCGTTCGGCTGGGACGACACCGTGTCTGTCGTTCCGGCATCCATCGTGTCGTCCTACACCGGATCGTCGGCCTACCTGCTGATGTCCAAATACAACAATTATTATGACGCCGGTCCCTATGGCGACGGCCACAACAAGATCGCCGTGCTCGATCCCGACGCGACGCAGAAAGACGAGTACAGCAACACGACGGTGATGAAGGAGATTCTCACGCTCATCGGGCAGACCCAGGTTCAGGGCGAACCCCAGGGTTCGGTCGACGAGTGGTGCATCAATTCGGCGGTGATCGATCCGGTCGGCAAGGCGATTTTTGCAAACTCCGAGGACGGCCACGACTATCGCTGGGACATGACCACGGGGACAATCTCCAGCAAGCTGAAGTTGAACGCGCCGCTTGGCGAGGCTTATACGTCGACCGTGATCGGTCCGGATGGAACGATCTACGCGACCAACAACGCGACGCTCTATGCCATCGGCAACTAGAACCGTCGCCGCACGGAAACCGTCATGAACAGACGCGACGTTTTGGTGGCGCTCGGCGCCGGCGCTGCCCTCGCCGCAGCGCCGCGGATCGCGTGGCCGCAAGCACCGGTCTCGGCAGAGGCGCACGACCTCTACGAACGTGCGCTTGTCTTCGACGCGAATCTGGCTCCGCCGATCCAGGATAAGCTGCCGTTTCCGAAGCCGCTGCTCGACCTCATGCGGAATTCGGGCATTACGGCCATGAAAACGACTCTCGGCGGAATCGACGAGAGCTTTGAAGATACGGTCGGCGAGATCGCGTATGTGCAGCGCATGATCGAAATGTATCCGGATGTCTACATGCAGATCCGGACCCATGCCGATTTCGCGCGTGCCAAACAGGAAAAGCGCGCCGGCATCCTGCTGTCGTTCGAGGCGGTGTCGATGCTCGAGGGAAAGATCGACCGAATCGAACTGTTTCGCGGCCTCGGCGTACGGGTAATGCAGCTGTCCTACAACAAACCGTCGCCGTTCGGCTCGGGCGTCTTGTCCGACCCGCCGGCTGGCCTGACGCCGCTGGGTCTCAAAGCCGTGGCGGCGATGAATGCGCTCGGCGTTGCCATCGACATCAGCCATGCGAGCGAACCGACATCGTACGATGTGCTCAAGGCATCGTCCGTTCCGGCGCTGATCACGCATGCGGGCTGTGCTGCGGTTCATCCCCATCCGCGCAACAAGAGCGATGCGCTGCTCAAGGCCGTTGCCGACAAGGGCGGGGTCGTCGGCATATTCGATCTGCCTTACCTGACCGAAAGTCCGAAGCAGCCCACAGTCGACGACTACATGGCGCACATGATCCATGCGCTCGATGTCTGCGGCGAAGACCATGTCGGGATCGGCAGCGACAGCGACGTGAAGCCGTTCGATACGTCTGCCGCCGGCATGGCCGAGTTCAAGGCGGACGAAGAGCATCGCAAGAAGGCGGGCGTCGCCGCGCCGGGCGAAGACCGGCCCCCTTACGTGATCGGGCTGAATTCTCCACGTCGGCCGGAAATCATTGCAGACGCGTTGCTGAAGCGCGGCTACAAATCCGGTGCGGTGGAGAAAGTGCTTGGGCTGAACTTCATCGCTGCGCTGGGGCGCATCTGGCAGGATTAGGATCCGGATTTTTTCCGGTGCCAGGCCCACGCGGTGCCGATGATGGCATCCATGTCGTGCCATCGGGCCTCGAAGCCGAGGGTGGATTTCGCTAGCGACACGTCAGCCACGAGCGTCGGAGGATCGCCGGCCCGGCGTTCGCCGGCGCGTACCGCGAAATCGCGCCCCGTCACGCGCTTGGCCGCGCCGATTACTTCATGCACCGATTGCCCCTTGCCGGTCCCCACATTGAGCGCGATCGTTTTGCCGCCAGCGCGAAGATAGCGCAGCGCTGCCAGATGGGCGCTTGCCAGATCGCCGACGTGAACGTAATCGCGCACCGCCGTGCCGTCCGGAGTGGGGTAGTCGGTTCCCAGCACGTCGATGCCGTCGATCTCGCCGGCAGCCGCCATCAGCACACGCGGTATGAGATGCGGCTCCGGATCGTGCATCTCGCCGATCTCGCCGGTCGGATCGGCTCCGCAGGCATTGAAGTAGCGCAGCACCACGGATCGCAGCCCGCAGGCTGTGGAATAATCCCGCAGCGCAAACTCGACCGCCAGCTTGGAGCGGCCATAGGCGTTGATCGGAGCCTGCACGGCGTCTTCAGTGATCGGTTGGCCTGCCGCTCCGCCGTAGATGGCGGCGGTGCTTGAGAAGATGAAACTGTCGATCTCTGCTTTTCTGACGGCTTCAATCAGAGTCAGCGCACCGATGAAATTGTTGTCGTAATAGAGCCAGGGCTCGCTGACGGATTCGCCGACAGAGATGAGCGCCGCAAAATGCATCACCGCAATCGGCGCGTGGGTTTTCAAGGCATCGGCCAGCCGTTGCGAATCGCGGATGTCGCCCTCTTCGAGCGGGCCGTAGCGCACCAGCGCACGATGACCGCGGCTGAGATTGTCGTACGTTACGGGAATGAGGCCTGCCTCCCTCAGCGCCTTGCAGGCATGACTGCCGACGTAACCGGCGCCGCCTGTGACAAGAATTCGGGGGGCGTCGTGGTTCTGCTCGTTCATTCGCGCTTTCTGCCGAGATGGGTGATTCGAGATCTTACCCCCCAAACTGTTCGGGCAGGAAGAACCCGATCTCGGTGTTCAAGAGGCGCGTTCCTGTCTCCCGAACCTCCTCGCCGTCGAGTCCGGGCCGCGCTGAGCAGAAAATCCGTTCGACTCAAGCTTTTTCCGGATGCCCGTCGGGGCTGCCGACCATGCCAAGATACCAGCGCTGCCAGAGCTTGCGGCACCACAATCGGAACCGGTCGAGATAGAGATACACGACGGGCGTCGTGTAGAGCGTCAATGCCTGGCTCACGATCAGTCCGCCGACGATGGATATGCCGAGCGATTTGGAAAACGTGCTGCCCAAGCCCAGCGCCAGCGGCAGCGATCCGAGAATGGCGGCGAACGTCGTCATCATGATGGGCCTGAAGCGCATCACGGCCGCTTTGTGAATGGCCTCGCGGGACGGAAGACCTTCGTTGCGTTCGGCCTGCAGCGCGAAATCGATCATCATGATCGCGTTCTTCTTCACGATGCCGATCAGCAGGAGAACGCCGATCAGCGCCAGCAACGTAAAATCGGTCTTCGTCACCAGAAGAGCCAGCACGGCGCCGACGCCCGCTGAGGGCAGGGTAGACAGGATGGTCAGCGGATGGACGTAGCTTTCGTAGAGAATGCCCAGCACGATGTAGACGGTGATGATGGCTGCCAGAAGCAACAGCGGTTCGCTGCTGACGGATTGCTGGAACGCGAGCGCATTTCCCGCGAAACCGCCGTGAATCGATTCAGGAACGTGAATGGCCTCCATCGTGCGTTCGATGGCCTTTGTGGCGATCTGCAGCGGTTCTCCCGGCGGCGTATTGAACGAAAAGGTCGTCGAGACGAACGGACCGGTGTGATTGACGGCCAGCGGCGTCGTACCCGGCGCGAAATGAGCGACTGCCGCCAGGGGAATCATGGTCTCCTGGCTGGTGGCCACGGCGGCGCCTGTCGAAGTCCCGCCGCGGCCGGAGTTGGCCAGCGAGTTCAATTGCTGATTACGCACGAGGTCCGCCGCCACCTGTGCGGCCGTCGGCGAAGTTGCACCGCCTATTGCGACAGTGCCCGAGACGGCGCCGGTGGTTTGCGTGCCGCTGGGAGTGCCGCCGGAGGTGCTGACGTAAATATCCTTCAGTATCTGCGGGCTCTGCCAGAACTGCGGCGCGACGTCCATGACGACATGGTACTGGTTAAGCGCGTTGTAGATCGTCGACACCTCGCGCTGGCCGAACGCGTCATAGAGCGTGTTGTCGATCTGGGTGACAGACAGGCCGAGACGCGCCGCGGTGTTCCGGTCGATTACGACGTCGGCCTCGAGACCCTTGGCCTGTTGATCCGAGCTGACGTCGGTCAACTCGGGCACGTCCTGCAATGCGGCGGTGATCTTGGGCAGCCACTCGTTCAACTCGTCCAGCGTGTCGGCCTGGAGCGTGAACTGATATTGGGCGTCGCCCTGGCGTCCACCGACGCGGATGTTGCCTGCGTTCTGCAGACTGAGCCGCGCGCCTTCGAGTCGCTGCATTTTTTTGCTGAGGCGGAAGATGACCTGGTCTGTCGAGACGTCGCGCTCGCTCAAGGGCTTCAGCTGCACGAATACGCTTGCGGAGTTGACCGCGCTCGATCCCGGGCCGCCGCCACCGCCCCCGGTGAAGCCCACCACGCTTTCGACGGCAGGATCCTTGCCGATCATGTCGGCAAAATCGGTGAACTTCTTTTTCATCGATTGAAACGAGATGCTCTGGTCGGCCCGAATGGTCCCGAACATTTCTCCTGTGTCTTCATTCGGGAAAAAGCCCTTCGGAACGGCATAGAACAAGAGGCCGTTCAGAAAGATCGTCACGGCAAGGACGAACATGATCGTCAGCGGATGCCGCAGCGACCATGACAACGAACGGTCGTACACGTCGCGTGCCGCGTCAAAAATCCGCTCCGACGCGTTCAGGAACCATCCTTGCCGCCGTTCCGCAACGTCGTGCCGGGGCAGGTAGCGGCAAAGCATGGGTGTCGTGGTCAGCGAGATGACGAGTGAGATCAGGATGGAGATGGAGAGCGTGGCGCCGAATTCGTAGAAGAATTCGCCCACCAGCCCGCCCATCAGGAGGATCGGCAGAAAGACGGCGATGAGAGACAGACTCATCGAGAGCACCGTGAAGCCGACTTCGCGCGCGCCCTGCAGAATTGCCTGCCTGCGCGGTATGCCGTCTTCGATGTGGCGGGAAATGTTCTCCAGCACCACGATGGCATCATCGACCACAAAGCCGGTCGCGACCGTCAGCGCCATCAACGAAAGATTGTCGAGGCTGAATTTCATCAGGTACATCACGCCGAACGTGCCGATCAGCGACAGCGGCACGGCGACGCTCGGGATCAACGACGCGCGGGCGTTACGCAGGAACACGAACACGACGAAAATCACCAGCGCGATCGACAGCAGCATCGCGCGTTCGACGTCTTTCAGCGACGTTCGGATCGAGGTTGTGCGGTCGTTGGCAATGCTCAGACTGATCGAAGGGGGCAGCGCGGCCTGCAATTGGGGCAGCGCTGCGACGACATTGTCGACGGTCTGGACGATGTTTGCGCCGGGCTGCCGGTACAGGATGACGAGAATTGCAGGCTTCCCGTTCAGCAGTCCGACATTGCGCACGTCCTCGACTCCGTCCGCAACAGTGGCCACGTCCTGGAGACGGACCGGCGCGCCGTTGAGGTATGCCACAACCAGCGTCCTGTATTGCGCGGCGATCGTCGCCTGATCGTTGGTATAAATCTCGAAATTGCGCCCTTTCTCCTGAACCGCGCCTTTGGGCGCGTTCGCGTTGGCAGCTGACAGCGCCGCGCGCACGTCTTCCAGACCGACGCCGTATTTGAACAATGCGAGCGGATTGAGATCGACCCGTACCGCCGGCAGGGAGCTTCCGCCGAGGCTGACCTGTCCGACGCCGGAGATCTGACTGAGCTTTTGCTGCAGGATGTTGGATGCTTGGTCGTAAATCTGGCCGGGCGACATGGTCTGCGACGTCATCGCCATGATCATGATCGGAGCATCGGCCGGATTGAGCTTGCGGTACGTCGGCATCGTCTTGAGCGCGGTTGGAAGATCGACGCGCGCGGCTTCGATGGCCGCCTGCACGTCGCGCGCCGCACCGTCGATCGAACGGTCGAGCCCGAACTGCAGCACGACACGGGTGGACCCGACCGAACTCGAAGACGTCATTTCCGTCACGTCCGCGATCGAGCCGAGATGGCGCTCGAGAGGCGTGGCGACGGTTGTCGACATGGTTTCCGGGCTGGCGCCGGGCATTTGCGCCTGCACGAAGATCGTCGGGATGTCGACGTCCGGCATCGGCGAAACGGGCAGCAAGAAGAACGCCATCATGCCTGCCAGCGCGAGCCCGGCCGTGAGCAGCATCGTCGCCACCGGCCTCTGGATGAAGACGGCGGAGATGTTCATGCAGACTGACCTTCCGGCTGCTCGGGCTGAGGACCGATCTGGAACCTGCGCGCGAAGCGGTCGAAGTAGAGGTAAATCACCGGAGTCGTGAACAGCGTCAGCATCTGGCTGACGAGCAGGCCGCCGACGATCGATATGCCCAGCGGATGGCGGAGTTCCGAACCGGTTCCGCCGCCCAGCATGAGGGGCAGCGCCGCGAACAATGCGGCCACCGTCGTCATCAGGATCGGACGAAAGCGCAACAGGCTTGCCTGGTAGATGGCGTCGCGGGGCGACTTGCCTTCCTTGCGTTCGGCCTCGAGCGCAAAGTCGATCATCATGATGGCGTTCTTCTTCACGATGCCGATCAGAAGAATGATGCCGATGATCGAAATGATGTTGAGGTCGTGGCCGCTGACCATCAGCGCGACGAGGGCGCCCACGCCTGCGGACGGCAAGGTCGACAGGATCGTGACGGGGTGGATGTAGCTCTCATAGAGAACGCCCAGAACGATATAGACCGTAACGATGGCCGCCAGGATCAGCAGGAGTTCGTTACCGAGCGAGTTCTGGAACGCAAGCGCGGCGCCTTGAAATGTTGTCGTGATGCTGTCGGGCATCGCGAGGTCGGATTCCGCTGCCGTTACGGCATCGACGGCTGCGCCGAGCGAGTAGTTGGGGGCTACGTCGAACGAGATCATCGCAGCCGGAAATTGGCCGAGATGGTCGCGCTCAAGCGGCGCGGGCTGGACGACCAGCTTCGCGATGGCGTCGAGCGGAACCTGCCCGCCCGCGGCCGACGGCAGATAGATCGAGTGAAGCGAATCCACCGATGACTGAAGCGCCGGACTCGATTCCAGAATGACCCTGTACTGGTTCGACTGGGTGAAAATCGTCGAAATGATGCGCTGCCCGAATGCGTCGTAGAGCGCGTTGTCGATGGTCGCAGCCGTGATGCCGAACCGTGCGGCCGTATCGCGATCCACAACAATGTCCGCCGAAAATCCCTTGTCGAGATAATTGGTCGACACGTGCTCGAGGGCCGGCAGCTTCGACAGTTTGGCGATCAATCTGGGCACCCAGGCATCGAGGTCGGTATAGGCTGCCGAGCCCAGGACGAATTGATACTGAGCGCGGCTGATCGTCGAATCGACTGTCAAATCCTGAACCGGCTGCAGGTATATCGATATTCCCGTGATTTGCTGGACTTCGGCATCGATGTTGCGCAGAACCGTGCTGACATCCTCGCTGCGCTGATCCTTGGGCACGAGATTGATGAGAATGCGCCCGCTGTTGAGCGTCGCATTCGTGCCGTCGACTCCGATGAACGAGGAGACGCTCTGTACGTTGTGGTCCTTCAGGATCTGCTCCGCCATCGCCTGCTGGCGTTCGGCCATCGCGGCGAAGGAGATTGTCGGCGCGGCCTGGGTGATACCCTGCAGAAGGCCTGTATCCTGTACGGGAAAAAATCCCTTGGGAATCATGACGTAGAGCAACACCGTCAGAACGAGCGTGCCGATCGCCACGAGAAGGGTAAGAGGCTGGTGTTCCAGCACCCAGGACAACAGCCGGCCGTACTGGGCAATGACGCCGTCGAACCATTCGCGGCTGCGGCGGCCGAAATCGCTTTCCTTTGAGTCATCGTGCTGGCGCAGCAGCTTGGCGCACAGCATGGGGACGAGCGTCAGCGAAACGACGGCGGATATCAGGATCGTGATGGACAGCGTGATGGCGAACTCGCGGAACAGCCGGCCGACGACTTCGCGCATGAACAGAAGCGGGATGAGCACGGCAATCAGCGACACCGTCAGCGACACGATCGTGAAACCGATCTCGCCGGCGCCCTTGAGCGCGGCCTGAAACGGCGTCTCGCCCATTTCGATGTACCGGCTGATGTTCTCGATCATCACGATGGCGTCGTCGACGACGAAGCCTGCCGCAATCGTCAGCGCCATCAGCGAGAGATTGTTGAGGCTGAATCCCAGCAGGTACATGATTGCGAACGTGCCGACGAGCGACAGCGGAACGGACAGGCTCGGGATGACGGTTGCAGGTATGTTGCGCAGGAACAGGAAGATCACGAGAACGACGAGAATGACGGCCAGGGTCAGCTCGAACTCGACATCCGCAACGGAGGCGCGGATCGTGTTGGTACGATCTGTCAGCACGGTCACGTTCACCGACTGCGGCAGCCCCGCTTCGATCTGCGGCAACATCTTCTTGATCGTGTCGGCGACCGAAATGACATTGGCGCCGGGCTGGCGCTGAACATTCAGCAAAATAGCCGGCGTTGTGTTGGACCAGCTCAACAGCTGGTTGTTTTCGGCCCCCTGGATGACGGTCGCCACATCGGAGAGCTTGACCGGCGCGCCGTTCTTGTAGGCGACGACGATGTTCGCGTAATCCTCCGCGCTCTGGATCTGATCGTTGTCGTTGATGGT
>JBEKLN010000034.1:0-46005 GCA_050010175.1 Rhizomicrobium sp. | reverse complement strand
CTGGTGAGATAGATGTACCCGCCGTCGGTGCGTTTGTAGTCATCCACCAGGGCGACGTTTTCCTCCGACATGACAACCGTGGAGTGCTTGCCGTAGCCGCATGCGCGCCCAAGCAATCCCTGTAACAGCGCGTTGAGATTGGCGGCCTTGTTTGAGAACTCCAGGAAGAACTCGACTTCACGCGGAAACGCGTCGCCCATACGCGCACGGCTGGTAACCGCGATCAGGAACGGAAGATCGGGACGCGCCCTTTCGCGAATGGCGCGTTTCACGCTGCGGCCGCGATGATCGGACCCGAAGTATTCGATGACCTCGATCTCGGAGCCTGGTAGGCGCAGATTTTCGATCAAGCGATGGGATCTGATGTTGTTGTTCACGAGGCGGATGCAAATTCCATTCGCCTTGGGACCGCTCCGCGCGGTGTGAAGGATGGCCTCCCGCAGCGCGCGCTCAACCTCGCGACGATATTGATCCTGGGTTCCATCGTAGCCGGTTTTCTGCGCGAAGCGGTCAAACGCCCTTGGCTCGGCGTCATAGGCCGACAGAGACACGTCTCCGAGGAACGGCACCCGAATCTCGCGGCCATAGTCCGCGAAGCTGATGGTGCGTGGGGGCAGCACGACCGCGTTGGCGTCGATCACGCGGCCACCGAAATAGTTGAAGCCCGAGTACGACGAGGTCAGGTATTGCGCCACCGTCCAGACCGCCTCGATGTCGTGCAGCTCGTATGGCGTCGCGGAAAGGCCGACGAAGACGCGATCCGCGGCGTCGGCGCCCAACGCCTCGTCGATGCGCTGAAAGATTTGCAGGAGAATGCAAGGCCGGCGCTCAAAGGCGTCCTCCACCTTCACCAGCCTGTCACTGGCGCCGTATTGGGGCTCGTCAATGATGAGGAGTGGCGCGAAGCCCTTCGAATTGGCCTTGCGACAAAGATCGGCCACGCGGCGAATGCTCTCGCCCTGGACGCGGCGTTGAATGAAGTCATCCAACCTTGGACCCATCAACGTGTCCGGGAGCGCCTTCTTGAGAACATGCTCCCGATACGTATTGATGGTCGGCGAGTAGGCAAAAACCGGATCAACGCGGAACTGCCGAACGTATTCGATAAGCGTACAGCGGTGTTGCTCGTCCACGACGACCGCGAGTTCGCCGTAGAAGTCCAGGAACCGCGCGATTTCGATTTTGGTCTGGTCTTCCTGGCTGGTGTGGCTCGTGATCAGATAGATTGGATAGAGCGAGCGGCCCGTCAGCAGGTGGATGATCGGCCCCGCGAACTGCAGCGCGAGCGACGTCGTGGTCTTTCCGGATTGCATCGCGCCGAGCACGAGGCCGTTGCTCCTCGGCGAGGTGAGCAACTCGCCGATGCAGTCGAGCGCGGTCATCAGCTGCGCGTCATGGAGAACGCCAGAATCATCGACGCGATCGGAAAAGCGCATGACGCGGGCGATGCCCGCTCCGTGATTGATGGCGGCAATCGCGCCCTTCGCCTCAAGCCTGACGCCGAGCCCGAGTTCGCGCGCATGCGTATTGAACGCGCCTTCGATTTTCTCGAGATGGGCGATGTATTCGTCGACCTTCGCCTTGACTGTCTCGGCTTCGGTCCTTGGTGGGGGCGTTCCGTGCACCTAAATATCCTTCAACGGCGGCGACACTGACTCCTTTCATGCAAAAAAACAACCTCCAAATAACACAACGTGCCGGAATTCGTATTTTATGCGAGTTAATAGAATCATATTGACCCATCTTTCCTCATGATTCATCATCTTGGGGAGAGGAAACCGCAATGCCAGCGCGCCGAGTGACCGCGAATTCGCCGGATCGGCTCACGATCACATTGGACGCCGCTGACCGAGCGGCGCTTGAGAGGCTGGCTAAACAGACCGAAAGAAGTCTGGCGTGGGTCGTTCGGGAGGCCATCCGCCGCTACCTCGCCGGCGACGCGGTGTCGCAGACCGAGGCAAATTGATGGACACGCTCACTCCAGCGCAGCGCAGCGAACATATGAGGCGCATTCGGTCGCGCGACACGCGGCCGGAAGTGTCGTTGCGCCGCCTGGTGTGGTCTCTCGGTTATCGCTACCGGAAAAATCGCCGCGGCCTGATTGGCAGCCCCGATCTCGCGTTCGTTGGCCGCAAGCGCGCCATTTTTCTGCACGGATGCTTTTGGCACCGGCACCGCTGCTCGGCTGGCGTTCGCGTTCCCAAGTCTCGCGTCGATTATTGGAAAGCAAAATTCACGCGAAACGTCCACCGCGACGCCGTGGTGATGAGGCAACTGAAATCGGTTGGATGGCGCGCGCTTGTGATCTGGGAATGTCAGCTCGCTGACACGTCCCGCGTCGCGCGCAGGATTCGAAAGTTCCTCGATGCGTAGCGTGGAATTATTCGCGGGCTGCGGCGGCCTTGCCCTGGGCGTGGCCAGGGCGGGGTTCAAGCATGACATCGTAATCGAGATGGATGGCGACTCCGTCACGACCCTTCGAGAAAACAAGAAACGAAAGCTGCCGCTCATTCGGAATTGGGACATAGCTCAACACGACACCAGACAATTGGACTTTAGCGATCTTCGAGGCGTCGATTTGGTTTCGGGCGGTCCACCATGCCAGCCGTTTTCAATCGGCGGACGGCATCTCGGCCCGCGCGACTCTCGAAACATGTGGCCAGAAGCGATACGGGCCGTCCGCGAAATTCGCCCCAAGGCTTTCATTTTCGAAAACGTCCGGGGGCTATTTCGCCCTGCGTTCGCCGACTATCTCGAATACATCACGCTTCAACTATCGTTCCCCGATTTAAGGCGGCGCGACGAGCCTTGGCGTTCGCATTTGGCCCGGCTGCGAAAGCGAGTTCGCTCCGGCAGACAGCAAGATTATCGAGTCATCGCGCGCGCGATAAACGCGGCGGATTATGGCGCGCCACAAAAGCGCCATCGCGCCATGATCATAGGGCTCTCCACCGAGCACGGCGAAGACTGGGAATTCCCGAGCCCAACCCACTCGCAAGACGCTCTGGTTTGGTCCAAGCACGTTGAGCTTGATTATTGGAAACGGCACGACACTCGGCGGGTCCGAGAACCGGCTTCCGCCACTGAGGCTTTTGCTCTAGCGCGGCTATGGGAGTCGAAGGAGAAGCCGCGGGAATTCCCGTGGCTGACCGTCAGAGACGCTGTTGGAGATCTTCCCGCCCCGACAAAGAGTCAAAAAATATCGGGTCATTGGCAGCATCCCGGCGCGCGGGCCTACCCAAATCACACAGGGAGCTGCTTGGACGAGCCGGCGAAAGCTTTGAAAGCCGGCGACCACGGCGTGCCTGGCGGCGAAAATATGTTGGCCGACCGAAACGGCAACGTAAGATATTTTACAGTTCGTGAAATGGCGCGATTGCAGGGATTTCCCGATGACTTCGAGGTATCGGGCACATGGAAGGCCGCCACGAGGCAACTCGGCAACGCAGTCCCGACGACGGTCGGTGAACACATGGCGGGCGTCGTTCGCAGGCTATTAGCGCGAGGAAGGCCAAAAAATCTGACAACCGTATCGGCCAACAGACGCCGCTAACCGCGATCAATCGGGGTGAGTTATTGGCGGCGATCGGGGGCGGTTCTCTTGATGGACTCTCTCAAGTCGGACGACTGGTCTATCGCAGCCTCCAAGACAAACAACGCCTCGCTTATAAGCGTCTCATCTCTGCGAACATCGGCGTCCGTCCCTACAAATTTTTCATGGTGAGCCAAGTTCGCTCGAACTTTGCACACCCCCCTCAAAAAGAGCGCCTCGACATCTTCAAGACGAGGCTGAGGCGCCCAAACGGCGCGTTGATTTTGATTGCGAAGTTCTCCAGGTGGTTTGGTGATAAGCGTGGTGGCTTTGCCGCCATCGCGAATCTTCTTGTAGAAATCCTCTCCCAGAAGCTTCGAGAGGGCCTTCCAGTCCGCCATCGCGCGACTTTGACCTTTTTGCAAAAAAACATCGTGCTTCAACGCGCGTTCCACGCTTCCATAGATGGCGTCGAATTGTTGCGCTTGTTCGCTCATCCACGAACCCAATGGTGCCCGAGGTCGGAATCGAACCGACATGCCCTTGCGGGCGCTGGATTTTGAATCCAGTGCGTCTACCAGTTCCACCACTCGGGCACTAGGGAAGCATCTATAGCGAGACGGATGACGTTCGCCAAGAATTATTGGCGTCTCTTCGGGTGCCCTGCTTTCCGCCCGTTCTTCGCGCCTTTCGCGTTCGCTTTGCGCTTCGTGGGGCGGCCGTCCGGCCGCTCCCTCCTGACGTTCACCGCCGCCGCGTCGATCATGTTCTTGATGTGCGCGGCGTAGAATTTCTCGATCATCTCGACGCTGGTGCGGCAGTTTTTCGCGATCTGATAGATGTCGGCTCCTTCCATGAGCCGAAGGCATATGTAGGTGTGGCGTAGCGAATAGGCCGAACGGCGCAGCCCCTCTCTGTCCTTCTTGAGTCCCTTCTCCTCCAGGACGGCGTTCAAATGGTGGTGGCGCAAGCCGGGAAAGAGTCGGTCGGTCGGCTTCGGCAGCACGAGGCCGTCCTTGTCCTCCTCGGGCTTGCCACCCTTCGACATGCGGACGCCGACCTTTTCGAGACGCTTGCGTTTGCGCAGCCGTTCAAATGGGAGAATGGCTCCGGGCATGCTCTTGCAGTAGCCGACCCCTCTTTTGCCGCGGACACTAATTTCGAGAATGGTCTCATTCGTCGCCTTGTCCTCGACGATCTCCACGTCCCGGAACTCAAGCCGTGCGGCTTCGTCCGGGCGAAGTCCGGTGTTCACCATGAAGAGAACGAAGTCGTGCAGCTGTTCGCACTCCCACTTCCAGCGAGGCTTGGGTGGGTTTTCTGCGCGTTCGCGCGTCGCTTCATAAAGCGTTTTGTATTCTTCCTTCGAGAACCAAGCGCGGTGACTGATCTTGCCCGACGCCTTATAGGGCGGCGAAAGATCGGGCACATATTTGATCCAGCCTTGGCGCTGCGCCGTTTTCAGGACGTGGCGCAGCGTAACTACCTCGTGATGCAATGTGCTTCGCGCCGGGCGTATCGGTTCGCCCGTTTTGGGATTTTTTTTGGATGTCATGCGGTGCACCCGGTAGTCCTGCACCGTTTGGGGAGTGATGTCGGTGACCGGCTTGTCCCCAAAAAAGGGGAGCAAGTGAACCCGCAGCCTGTCGCCGTGGCCTTTGACGTATTCGGGATTGCGCTCGCCGGCCGTGAGCGCCTCGTATTCGGGGAGGAACTTGTCGGCGGCATCGCTGAACTTCTTGCCGCCTCTCAGCTCTCCCGAGCGGTGCTTGAGCTGGAGGGAGAGATACCAATCCTCCGCTTTCTTCTTCGCGTGATCGAGATCGCTTTCCTTCGTCGTGGCGCGATGATTGCGCCCGGCGAGGTAAGTCGAACATTGCCATAAATGGCTGTTCTCACGCCTGTAGACGTGAAGCCTTCCACCGATGAGATCATGTGTAAGAGCCATACGCGTATGCATACGCGATTTCGGGCTGAATGTCCAGTTTTGTGTAAGGGTTGTGTAACTGGCTGTTTTTTCTTATCTTATTGTATTAATTGGATAAAATGACATTTCTAACTGCCATTTTTCGCTTTTGAGTCTGCCGCGTCTACCATTCCGCCACAGGGGCACGGAGGGAGGCGGATCATAGTCAGGCGGGCCCGCCCGTCAACGATCCGGTTTACTCGCAGAATACCTTGACCTTCACCTTTCTCCTGGGCTGATCGACGTCGACGGTCAGATCGTTCAGTTGCTCGATCAACTCCTCGATGTTTTCGGGCTTGAGCTGGGACATGTCGAACGCCACGCCCTTCTCGCGCAGCGCCTCGTTCACATGCTCGCGCGCGTCCTGCGGAATCAAACTCGCGAGCTTCACGCCCGCGCGCAGCAATTGCAGCGGCACGCGGATGTTGACTTTCGTCAGCGTGTCGGTACCGCCGAGCTCGTCGGCGTCGACGACAACGCGCAGGTATTTCGGAGCGGACCTGGCGGCGGGCGCGCCACCCTGCGACGCCGGATCCCTCTCCAGAGCCGCGATCAGCCGCTCCGCTTCGTCGGCGGTGATCTTACCGCTTGCGAGCATGTCCAGAATTTGCCTTCGGTGTTCGCCCATGCGGGCCTCCTCAATAGACGTGAACGAAAACGGTGTGCCGCGCCGCTGCGACTTCGACGTGCGTACCGCGCAGGGCTGCGAGCACCCCCCACGATGCGGCGATGGCCCGCCAGGGATTGATACGCGCGACGATCAGTGCCGCGAGTGCGACCGGCAGAAGAAGGAGCACCACCGGCAGCAACAGAAGCCAGACGAGAAACAGCGGCAGCCAGAGATTGATCGTGCGGTCGCCGCGCACGCGCAAGACGAGCAGAAGCGGAATCATGTCATCGCCTCCAGCTGCGCGATGGCCTCGGAGGGCGTTATCTCGCCGCGTTTCAGTCGCTCGAGCACATCGCTGCGCGACGGCGTCGGGTTGGTGTCAACGAATTCGAGCATCTGCGTGATGCGGTTGAGGCGGGCCTTGATGGTCGGGTAACTCACGCCGAACACCTGCTCCATTTCCTTGATGGAGCCGTGGGCACGCACGAACGCCGCGACAAACACCTGATCGTCCGCGGGCAGCTGGGCCAGTTGCGGCGGAGCGAACGCGCCTTCGATGGCGATTCCCGCGTCGCGGACGCGCACCCGCTCGACCAGCAGCGGCGCGCCCTGCGTCAGCCGCGTCAGCTCCTGCCAGTCTTTGATGTCCGACGGATTCGGCATCGTGCGCAGACCTCGATTTCCTGAGCCAAACTGGGATATGAAATTGATTTTGTCAATTGAAATATCAAAAAAATTAATTTCATGATATACCAGAATTGAGAATCGATGGTTGTTTCAACGGCTTGCGCCGAACCACTCGCCTGTTTATTGGCTGGGAAGACCCGCGCCGAGAGAGCTGCCATGAACGCGTCCGCCGACTACGCCTACGTGCGAGATGGACGTGTCCGCACCGACTGGACGCGTGAGGAAATCCGGGCACTCTTCGACCTGCCCTTTGTCGATCTCGTCCACCGCGCGCAAAGCGTCCATCGCCTCAACTTCGATCCGTGCGACGTACAGATATCGACGCTCCTGTCGATCAAGACCGGCGGCTGCCCGGAAGACTGCGCCTATTGTCCGCAAAGCGCGCAATACGACACCGGCGTGCAGGCCGCGAAGCTGATGGATGCGGGCGCCGTGATCGCCAATGCGAAAGCGGCACGCGATGCCGGCGCCACGCGTTTTTGCATGGGTGCGGCGTGGCGCTCGCCCAAGGACCGCGATCTCGATGCCGTCTGCGAGATGGTCGATGGCGTGAAGGCGCTGGGCATGGAGACCTGCGTCACGCTCGGCATGCTGACGAATGCGCATGCGACGCGTCTGAAAGATGCGGGTCTCGACTACTACAACCACAATCTCGATACTTCGCCGGAGTATTACGGCGAGATCATCACCACGCGTACCTACCAGGATCGCCTCGATACGCTCGACGCCGTGCGTGATGCAGGCATCCACGTCTGCTGCGGCGGAATCGTGGGAATGGGCGAAACGCGAGAAGATCGCGTCGGTATGATTCACGCGCTCGCGACATTGCCGGCGCATCCCGAAAGCGTTCCCATCAACGCGCTCGTGCAGGTCGAAGGTACGCCGGTGTCGAAGGGCCAGGCGCTGGATGGCCTCGAATTCGTCCGCACCATCGCGGTGGCCAGGCTCGCCATGCCGAAATCCATGGTGCGGCTGTCGGCCGGTCGCGAGAAAATGAGTGAGGAAATCCAGGCGCTGAGTTTCCTGGCCGGCGCCAACTCCATTTTCTACGGCCCCAAGCTTCTCACCACGCCCAATCCGCGCCAGGACGCGGACAGAAACCTGCTCGAGCGCCTGGGCATGCGACCGATGGCGCTGTGATGCGTTGTCCGCCTCGATGAGCGCCCCCGACTGGTACGCACGCGGCCTGCCGAATCTGTGGCTGCCGTACGCGCAGATGAAAACCGCCGATCCGCCACTTGCCGCCGTCCGCACGCACGGCTCGCGCATCGTGCTGGCCGATGGTCGCGAACTTGTCGACGGTATTGCGTCGTGGTGGACGGCGGTGCACGGATACAATCATCCCCACATATGTGAATCCATCGAGCGTCAGCTTGGCATCATGCCGCACCTCATGCTGGACGGTCTCGTGCATGAGCAGGCCGCAACGCTTGCGGCGCGCCTCGCCGGCCTGCTGCCCGGCGATCTCAACCACGTGTTCTTTTCGGACTCCGGTTCTGTCGCTGTGGACGTCGCGATGACGATGGCGGCGCAATACTGGCTCAATCGCGGCGAAACCAACCGAACGAAATTTCTCGCCTTCCGCGGCGGCTATCACGGAGACAGGTTGGCGGCCATGTCGGCGTGCGATTCCGACGAAGGCATGCATCCGCGGTTCGGCGGCGTCGTGCCGGCGCAGCATATTCTGGAATTGCCCCGCGACGATGCAGGCGAAGCGGCGCTACATGCATTTCTTTCATCCCACGCGCATAAGCTTGCGGGTATCATCGTCGAGCCGCTGGTGCAGGGCGCAGGCGGCATGATCTTCAACGACGAAATGTGCCTGAGGCGATTGCGCCGCGCCGCAGACAGCCACGGCCTCATTCTCATCTTCGACGAAATCTTCACCGGCTTTGCGCGCACGGGCCCGATGTTCGCCTGCTGCATCGACGGCGCTGTTCCCGACATCATCACGCTCGGCAAGGCGTTGTCGGGCGGCGCGCTGCCGCTGGCCGCTACGGTCGCGTCGCAACGCATCTTCGATGGCTTCTGGTCGGACGATGCGTCGCAAGCGCTCATGCACGGGCCGACCTTCATGGGCAATCCGCTTGCCTGCGCCGCCGCCAACGCGTCGCTCGATCTGTTCGAGCGCGAACCGCGCTGCCTTCAATCGGCAGAAATCGCCAAGAAGCTCACGCTTGGGCTTGGGCCCTGCATCGAGCTTCCCGGCGTGAAGGATGTGCGGGTACGCGGCGCGATCGGCGTGGTGGAACTGAATGCCATCGGCGACACGAACGCGCTCAACCACCGCTTCGTGGATGCCGGGGTGTGGATAAAACCGTTTCGGAATATTGTCTACCTCACTCCCGCCCTGACGATCGCGGACGAGGACCTTGCGTATCTCACGGGCGCCATCATCCGGGTTCTGAGGGCCTGGTGCGGGTAATGGACGTCCGCAAACTGCTCATCGCGCTGGGCGCAGCGCTCGTCGCCCTCGGCATTTTCTGGCCGTGGATTGCGCGCCTGGGGCTGGGCCGGCTGCCCGGAGACATCGCGATCGAGCGGCCCGGCGCTCACATCTATTTTCCTATCGTCACATGCCTGTTGATCAGCGTCGTCCTGTCCCTTCTCTTTTGGGTCATGCGGAAGTAAGAGCGAACGCAATCTCCGCACCCCCGAGACGATCATGACGCTCCGCCCCGTCCGCCGCGCGCTTCTTTCCGTTTCCGACAAATCCGGCCTGATCGAGTTCGCGCGCGGGCTGGCGGGCCACGGCGTCATGCTGCTGTCGACAGGCGGCACAGCCAAAGCGCTCAGGGGCGCCGGGCTGGCCGTAACCGACGTCTCGGACGTGACGGGCTTCCCGGAAGTCATGGACGGCCGGGTCAAGACGCTTCATCCGAAGATCCATGGCGGCCTGCTGGCGTTGCGCGACAAGCCGGATCATGCCGATGCGATGCGCACTCACGGCATCGAGGGAATCGATCTCCTCGTGAGCAACCTCTATCCGTTCGAAGCGACCGTCCAAGAAGGTGCCGGGTTCGAGGAGACGATTGAAAACATCGACATTGGCGGCCCGGCCATGATTCGCGCGGCCGCAAAAAATCACGGCTGGGTAACGGTCGTCGTCGATGCCGATGACTACGCAGCCGTGCTCGCGGAGATGAAGGAGAATGCCGGCGCGACGACGCCGGCGCTGCGCCGGAAACTCGCGCAGATCGCCTACGCCCGCACGGCAGCCTATGATTCGGCGGTGTCCGGATGGTTCGCCGACCAACTTGCCAAAAGCGGAGACGAAGAACCGCCGCGCAGGCGTGCGTTCGCCGGCAAGTTGCGCCAACGGTTGCGCTACGGCGAAAATCCGCATCAGAAAGCGGCGTTTTACGTCACCGGCCAGACGCGATTCGGCGTTTCGACCGCCGAGCAGTTGCAGGGCCGCGAACTCTCCTACAACAACATCAACGACACGGACGCGGCCTACGAACTCGTGTCCGAGTTCGACCCTGCGGCGCTTGCCGCCTGCGCGATCATCAAGCATGCGAACCCTTGCGGCGTGGCGCTCGGGCTGTCGCTCCTCGACGCCTACAAGAAGGCGCTTGCCTGCGATCCGGTCAGTGCCTTCGGCGGCATCCTTGCCTTCAACCGTGCCCTCGACGGCACTACTGCGGAAGAAATATCCAAGTTGTTCACCGAAGTGATCATCGCGCCGGATGCCGATGCGGACGCACGGCGCATTCTGTCAGCCAGACGAAACCTCCGCCTGCTGACAGCCGGCGGCTTACCCGATCCGCGTGGCGAGGGACTGACATTCCGTACGGTTGCGGGCGGGTTTCTGGTTCAGACGCGTGACGCTGCGCACATCGGAAAGACGGATCTCAAGATCGTGACCGCACGCAAACCGACCGAATCGGAGATCGCCGATATGCTGTTCGCCTTCATCGTCGCCAAGCACGTCAAATCAAACACCATCGTTTATGCGAGGCAGTTACAAACCGCCGGCATCGGCGCCGGCCAGATGAGCCGGGTCGATTCGGCGCGAATCGCTGCCATCAAGGCGCGCGAGGCGGCTCAGGCTGCCGGCTGGAGCGAGCCCATGACCAAGGGATCCGTCGCGGCGTCGGACGCTTTCTTTCCGTTTCCTGACGGATTGCTTGCGGTCGTGGAGGCCGGCGCGACGGCGGTGATCCAGCCGGGCGGGTCGATTCGCGACGATGAAGTCATCAAGGCAGCCGATGAGGCGGGCATTTCCATGGCATTCACAGGAATCCGCCACTTCCGCCACTGATCTTAACCATCACTGTCGCCCCCTGACTCGCATCGGTGAACCAAAGCTGGTAACTTTCGTTAACTTGCGAAGCGTCGGCGCACGTTGAGTCCCGGTTCGGGACACAACGATGACTGACGGGTTGCAGGGTGGTGCGGCGGTCTTGGGGTGGCCGTATATGAGTGGGGATACACAAAAACGATCAAACAGACGGCGGAGCGGGCTGCTCGGAGCAGCCGGTCTGGCGACGGCTGTACTGATCGGCGCGCCGGCAATCGCCGACTACACCGACGGTGTCGTGGCGGCGAACAAGATCAGCATGGAAGCCGCCATCGGCTTGTGGCGAAAGGCTGCCTGGCAGAATGACGATTTCCTGTCAGAGATTCGGCTCGGCGACATCTATGGCGACGAGCGGGGCGAGAACAAATTCTACGATCCCGTCGAATCGTACGTTTGGTATTATCTGGCCGGAGTCAGCGACCGCGTCGAGCAGCACATCGGCGACTGGTATGCGCGCCGGGTAATCGCCAACGATTATCATCGTGCACTCGCACAACAGCAGAAGCTGATGCTGCTGATGACCGCCGAACAACGCGAGCAGGCCCGAAAGCGGTTGATCTATGTCCTGTCGTGCCGCGGCGCGGACGGTTTCATCAAGCTCGGACAACTGCATTCGACAATGTTTGCGGCAGACCAGGAAGATCCGCGCTTGCATGCGTCGGGGCCGCCGCTCGACGCGAATGAGTATCCGAACGAGAGCCCGGATACATATGACGCGTTGACCAACGCCTGGCATTGGCATCACGATTTCTATGAGCGGACACGGCACGAATTCGAAAACCACGATGCGGTCGCGGCACGTCACATGTTGGGAATCGATTCGAGCAGCGTGATCGTACCGAATGACGGCGAAGCGCTGATGTATTTCCATATCGCCGACAATATGGGACATCCGCTGGCGCGCGAATATCTCCGCGGTCTCGATCAGGCGGTTCGGGGCGCCCACGGTCTTGGTCCGCGCATCGCGCTGGAAGCCGCCGAACATGCGCATTACTGGTTCCCGCCTTACGAATACTATCCGACAGGCGACACCGCGAGCGGCGTTCCTCATTCGGACGAATGCGCCATCGATCTCGACCGTCAGCGCGCATTGCTGCTGGTCGGCGGCGTCGTGCCGTTGCATGAAGTGCAGCAGGCGCTGTGGTTCCTCGGCTGGAGCACGACACCATTCGCGCATTGGGCGGCCGTCGCAGGTCCACCGGAATTCAAGGCCATCGCACGTTTCCAGGCGACCCTGGGTGACGACGCCACTGGGCATCTCTCGCCGCTCCAAACCGTGCGGCTGATACAAACCGCTGCAGAACGCGGCGACGCGTCGTCGCAGAACACGCTGGGCGTGATGTATGCGCGCGGCGTGGGCGTGACGGTCAATTATGTGCGAGCGGAGTACTGGTTCCAGAAGGCGGCCGATCAGCGATTTGCCGCCGCGATGTACCATTTGGGTGTTCTCTACAAGGTTGGGCCCGACGGCATCCATCAGGATCTGTCGAAGGCCAACGACTATTTCACGGCCTCGGCGCTTGCGGGCTTCAGACCGACGATGAATCAATTGGCGGAATTGCTCGCGAAGGCGGACGCGGGGCCGCATCGCGAAGGCCATCACTGAGGAGAACTGTCGTGGGCACATCGACGAACGGGGTCACGGCATCCGGCACAATGACTGCAGCGATCCGCTGGGCAGCCGGCATTGCCGCATTGCTGCTGGTTGCGGCACTGCCGGTCGGAGCGCAGGCCGGCACCGCAGCGATCGACAATTCCGTGCAGCTCGATCCGTTCAATCCCGTGCCCGAGATTCAGTTCTCCCACGATTGGTGCGGCGACGGTTGCGGGGAGCGGCACTGCTATCACGATTGCGGATACCATGGCTGCGAGCGCGGTTGCCGGACCGACTGGGCCTGGCGCAACTGCGAGCATGATTGCCGATACCACAGCTGGTATTGCGAACGGGACTGCCGCAACAACTGGTATGGAACCGGCTGGCGCGACTGCGATCACGATTGCCGCGAAGGCAGCTGGCGTTGCGAGCATGGTTGCGCGCCGTCCTATCGCGAGATGCTGCGCGAATACGATGCGCGCGTGGACCGCAACGACGATCAGGCGGACCGCTATGACGAACAGGCCGCCCGCTATGACCGCCAGGCAAACTGGTACAAGCGCCATGTGATCGACAAGGACCGCTGGTACGATGGCCATACGTGGCACATCTCGCCGCTGCAGCCCCTCGCCGACGTGTTCTCGCTGGTGATGCCGAACATCGATTTGCGGCCCTACGATCATTACGATCATCCGCGGCGGGACGAGCCCGTCTATGCGGGGCCCCCGCCGGACGATTATGGTCCGCCGCCAGGCAGTTACGGCCCGCCGCCAGGTTATGGCCCGCCTTCAGGTTACGGTCCGCAGCCGGGCCAATACGGCCCCCCGCCGGGTCCATATCAGGGACCGCCGCCTGGCGACGACGACGGGCCGTACTGATCGACGCCGTTCCCGATAGCGCGAAACCGATCTGAAGGACGAATAACGCGCGGGGCTGCGCCCGCGCTGCTGCTCCGCATGCAGACCGGATCACAGGGTCGTTGCGCGCTCTTCCTTCACCCAGATCATGCCGATCAACCCGACAAGAAGGAATGCGGCGATGGCGATCATTCCGCCGCGCTGGCTATGGGTCATTACCGTCATCGCAGTCACCGCCGACGTCGCGAGAAACGACGTCGACTGACCCGAGAGCGAAAACAGCCCGAAGAATTCCGTCATGCGTTCGACAGGCGCGATGCGCGCCATCATGGTTCGTGCATTGGCATAAGAGGCCGTGATCAGAATCGCATTGGCGATCACAATCGCCAGATAAATGATCTCCGGCCATGTCCTGAAGAACGGCAGGTTGTTCACCGGCGGCGAATGCGGGTCGTAGGGAATGAACCAGAAGATACGATCGGGGCCCATCGACACGGACATCAGGAGAATCAAAAACGTGCCGCCGACCGAAATGAAGATCGCCGTTTTCGAGCCCAGCCTGTCATCGAGCCATCCGCCTACAAATCCTCCCGCCACCGCGAACACGCTGAGAATAATGCCGTAGGCAAGCATCGTCAGCGTCGTCCAGTGAAAGATGCCGGCTGCGTACACGCCGCCAAACACGAGAACGGCGGTCATGCCGTCATTGAAAAAGAGGCGCGCCGCGAGATAGATCGTCACATTGCGATAATGCCTGAGGCTGCTCAGCGTGCGGAGCACCGAGCGGACTCCTGCGATCGACGCCTCGCGCCAGCCGAGTTGACCTTTGGGGCGATCGGGCGTGAAGAGGAGCAGCGGTAGCGTGAACAGGAAAATGCACGCTGCAACAATCGGACCGGACAACCGGTCGGCTTCGTGAATCGCCTGATCGATTCCGAACAGCGGATGCGCCGGAATGAACGACCAGTGCACCTTCCCCGGCAATACGAATGCCAGTTCCATGAAGATGAGGAGTGCGAGCCCCGACAGATTGCCCAGCGCAAGACTTAATCCCGATAAACCTCCGATGCGTTCGTGCGACGCGATCGACGGCAGCATCGCATTGTAGAAAACGCTGGCGAACTCGAAGGCGACATTGGCGACGGCGACCAGCGTACCGATTTCCAGAAGCGTGAAGCCGAGACCATCCGGTTTTGCGTTCCACAGAAGCAAACTGGGCAGTGCAATCAACAGCGCAAAGACAACGATCCACGGCTTGCGGCGCCCGCCCGCATCGGAGATCGCCCCGATAAAAGGGGCGATGAGGGCGATGATGAGTCCGCTTGCGGCCTGGATATCGCCCCACAGCGCCTGCCCGCGCACGGGATCGTTGGCGACCAAGACATGCGCGAAGTAGGGCCCGAATACGTAGATGGTAATGAGCAAGACATAGGGTACCCGAGCGAAATCGAACAGGGCCCAGGAAACCTGACCCAATGGACTGGCAAGTGTATCGCCCGTTGTAGATTTTCCGTGCGGCGAACGCAGGTACCGCGCGAAGCCCGCGGCTTCCGCCGGCACGACCGAAACGGGACTGCCCGATGTTTCTCCAGCCGTCGGTACAATCTCATCGGTGACTGCGGGCGCGGACGCACGATGGGGCCGGCCGTCGGGAATGGTGGTCACGCGCGCTGTCTCCCGGGAATCTCTTGGTCGGCGGTACTGACGTTCGTCCGCCCGTTCACCGCAGTGTTACAGCGATGGGGGGCCGCGCCAAGCCGCGTTGCAGACTATTTGCGACAATGCGCCGGAAGTGTGCCCGGTTCGCGCGTATTTGACCGCTTGGCGCCATCTGATAAGACGAAATGAAGGGCCAGGACAGTCGGGGCGCCCTCTTCGGATTATTCAATCATGGCCGCGAGCAAACCTGTCGTTATTGTCACACGCAAGCTTCCCGACGCGATCGAAACGCGCATGCGGGAACTCTTCGATGCACGCCTGAATGTCAGCGACGCGCCGATGACCCAGGCCGAACTGGTCGAGGCCGTGCAGAAAGCCGATGTTCTGGTTCCCACCGTCACCGACAGGATCGACTCCAAGGTGCTGGTGCGGACCGGCGCCAATCTAAAGCTGATCGCCAATTTCGGAACCGGCGTCGACAACATCGACGTCAAAACGGCGCTTGAACGCGGCATCACCGTTACCAACACGCCGGGCGTGCTGACGGAAGACACCGCGGACATGACCATGGCGCTTATGCTGGCAGTGCCGCGACGCCTCGTCGAAGGCGTCGACGAACTGAAAGCCGAACACTTCGCGGGCTGGTCGCCGTCCTGGATGCTGGGTCATCGCATCTGGGGCAAAAGGCTGGGCATTGTCGGTATGGGCCGCATCGGCCAAGCCGTGGCGCGCCGCGCCAAGGCGTTCGGCCTGCAGATCCACTACCACAATCGCAAGCCCGTCCATCCGCAGATCGAGAAGGAACTCGAAGCGACCTACTGGGACAGTCTCGACCAGATGCTGTTGCGCATGGACATCGTATCGATCAATTGTCCGCACACGCCGGCGACCTATCACCTGCTGTCGGCGCGGCGGCTGAAGCTGATGAAGCCCACCGCCTACATCGTCAACACGGCGCGCGGCGAAGTGATCGACGAGAACGCGCTGGCGCGGATGCTGGAAACCGGCGGTCTATCGGGTGCCGGCCTCGATGTCTTCGAGCACGAGCCCGCCGTCAATCCCAAACTTTTGAAGCTGAGGAACGTGGTGCTGCTGCCCCATATGGGTTCGGCTACCATCGAAGGCCGCATCGACATGGGAGAGAAGGTCATCATCAACATCAAGACCTTCGCCGACGGCCACAAGCCGCCGGATCGCGTCATCCCGGCGATGCTGTGACCGGATTTTTCTTGCGCAGCGTTTCCGCTTTCATCTCGGGCTTCTGATAAACCACCGCATTCCAGAACTTTGCGCGGTGCGAGCCGGAGCGCTTGAAGCCGCGGCGTTGAAGTTCGCGCCCGATGATCAGGTTGAAGTAGCCGTGTGCCACGAGAACGGCGGAACCGTCGCTGTGCGCGCGCTTCATCAGGATATCCGCCGCCTGCGACGCGCGGTGTTTGGCGCGCCGATAATTCTCGATCTCCGGATGATATCCCGCGTGCCAGAGGATGCGGGATATGACAGCCCATTTCGGAACGTTCATGCGCAACAGCGGGATTCGCGGCGACGCCAGCGGCGCCTCGACGAAGAGCGGGTCGGCGATAAGCTCGGCGCGGGGCGCCAGAGCCTTGGCGCTCTCATGGGCGCGGGGGCGGCCGCTGGTGAAGACGGCGGTCAGTTCCCCCACAAGGTCCAGCAGTTCTTCGGGCGGCGCGCTCTCGGGATCGAGGCCGGCTTCCTCATAGGCGTCGATATAGGAGCGGAACTCCTTATGGGAGGTTCGGACCGAGACGGGAATGTTGGGCCGTCCGTGGCGGACCAGGATGATGCGCATTGCGGCGGGATCCGGAGACTCAAATGCGGCTTCGCGCGGGCCGCGCTCCAAGATTATGCCTGCCGGGTGTTGCGCGCTCATGTCGAGGCCGTAGGATTCCTTCCCGGGCGGGGTAACTCTGCACCGCCGCAAACGGATCGACGGGAGACGGGTGATGGATCAGGACGGCTTCAAAGGCAAGACCGCAATTGTGACGGGTTCTGCCACCGGCATCGGCGCGGCCATCGCCATGGGCCTGGCCGCGCGCGGCGCCAATGTCGTCATCAACTTCAGCAAGAGCGAAGCGGAAGCCCGAGCGACGGCGGATGCGGCCGGCCGTCACGGCACCGGCGTGCGCATCGTGCAGGGCAATGTCGGCTCCGATGCCGACTGCCGCAGGATCGCCTCCGAAACCATGGCAGCATTCGGGCGCATCGACATTCTCGTCAACAATGCCGGCACGACGAAGTTCGCGGCGCACGAGGATCTGGAGGCCCTCTCGGCCGACGACTTCGCGGGCATCTACGCCGTCAACGTGATCGGACCGTTCCAGATGATCCGCGCCTGTGCGCCGCATATGAAGGCGGGTGGTGCGGCAAGCGTCGTCAATATTTCATCCGTAGCCGGAATATCCGGGCTTGGCTCCTCGGTCGCTTATGCCGCATCGAAGGGCGCACTCAACACCATGACGCTGTCGCTGGCGCGCGCGCTGGCGCCGGAGATTCGCGTCAATGCGATCTGCCCGGGCTATGTGGAAACACGCTGGTTCAGCGACCGCTTCGGCGCCGAACGTACCGCACTCATCAGCAAGGACCAGGCGGCGAGCGTGCCGCTGCGCCATGCCGGACAACCCGACGACATCGCGGACGCGGCGATCTTCCTGTGCGGTGGCGCATCGCGACACATCACGGGCGAGATGCTGCAGGTCGACGGCGGCATGCATCTGTCGTTCGCGACGCGCAACCGCGGCTGATGGTCGATGGACGCCGGCCACGCGGTCGGCGGCACAAAGCGGCACCGCATGCAAAGTACATGCGGCGACGCTCGAAGACCGCTATGAACTAATGAACTGCAATCGCAGGCGTCGGAACCGCGCCGATGAGCGCTTGCTTGGACGATTTGTCCGGCGTCCCTCTTCCTTCCGATTCAGGACGCGTCACCTGGGCCGTGTATTGCCCTTCGATGGTGCCGGCCATGCTCGTCGTTGCCGAAAACCCTTCGACCCGAGAGCCACCCGGAACAGCTTTCTTCGCGGTCCAGGTGATGTTGGACAGCGCTGGGATATCCACCGGCAGCACCAGCGGATAGCCGTCCTTCGAGGGCGTCTTGCCGAATTCGGGCGATGACGCCGACCATCCGGCCGGCGCCTTGATCGAACCGTTCACCAGGCCGTCGAAATTGTAGACGGTCACGAAATCCGAGTCCGGTGTCAGCGTTTCGCCCTGATCCGTCTGGACGGCAAAGTGATAGGTCATTGTGCCATCGGCGTTCTTGTCAATCGACGTCACGGACACCTGCAACGCCCAAGCCGGGCTCGCCATGACGGCCAGTCCGGACACCAGCAGAATCGCTGCCCCCGCAAAATTGCGCATTTCGATTTCTCCTTCATACGACGCGATCGGTCGGCTGTACGCGCCGCGTGTGCACAGCGGCAATATAAATTGAAGGTCGATTTGACGGAGACGGTATATAGGGCTCCAACGCGCGCAATGGTTTTCCGAATGCGGACATGCATTTACGGCGAAGCGGGCGAATCGCATGTGCCGCGGGGAATTCCGCTCGCCCGTGTGCCAGCGCAGCCTGCAATCTCACACGCGCTCGCCCCGGTACGCTGACACGGTGGTGCGATCACCGATGATCGGTGCGACGGATACTGCAACACGTTTCTCGCCATCGCCCCTGACGCGTCGAAGCGCTACTCCGCAATAGCTTCTTTGTGATGCAAAGAAACCAACATGACCAAGCAAGAAGCAGCGAATGCCCGCCTTGCAGGCACGCATATTGTGTCACTCTTCAGCAAAGCAAAGACATTATGTGATTTCCATATGGATTTTATACGGAACCACAGAGCGCCATGCAGCCCTTCTATATTGCGCCGGGCGAAGGCGACCGCATATTCCACACGCTATGAAGCCTGCCGACATCGCTGAAGCGTAAAGACTAGGGCCACATGGCCTCGGTCATTCACAGTAGCCGTATCAACGCATGCGATCTTGACAAGCGTCAATGTGCAGTCTGCGTACCGAACGCAGACTGACTCAGCCGATTTGAGCGGGGATTGTACAATGTCGAGCGCCGGAAATATGCAAACGTCCAAATTCGGTATCGCAGTCCGTAGAGATGCCATGTCTGCCGGCAAGATGAGGCGCATTCTGTTGGGCGCAACCGCATGCGTGGTTACAGGATTGGCCTTCGGCGAGTGTGCGCTTGCTCAGAACGCGGCACAATATCCCCCGTCCGCGGCGGGCGCGCAGCCGGCAACCAACGAAGTCGCGCAGGCGTATACGCCGGCAAACGCCCCCGCGCCTGCAAATCCCGGATGCACCGGCCCCGTCGATCCGTACAAGAACTACGCGTGTCTCGACACCTATCTTGGCAACGACGTCCTGTCGCGTTTTGTGAACTACTATCGTCTGGAGTGGGGCGAAGGCGGACCGCCGACCGATCCGAATGCGCCGGCAGGCCGCCGCGACGGCTGGCCGGCAACGCCGGAGACGACGCCGCCGATGGCATATACGGAATTTCCTTCCGGTGCCTCGACCTCCATCGGCGTGACGCGACCGGGATCGGTTGACAGCCCGCTCATGGTGGCCATTGCCAACACGAGTTTCGGAAAGTTCCTGACCGACAACGACTTTCAGGTGTATGGCTGGCTCAATCCGGGCTTCAACATCAGCACCAATTCAAGGCCCTACGGCAATGCGCCCATCGCCTACACGGTGATGCCCAATTCGGCCGAACTCGATCAGGCCGTGCTTTACCTCGACCGATTTCCCGACACGGTTCAGACCGATCACATCGACTGGGGCATGAGACTCTCGGTTCTCTACGGCCAGAACTATCGCTACACGAACTCGTACGGACTCGCGAGCTGGCAGTTCAATGGCAAGAACGGCTGGGAGGGTTACGACTTCCCGATGATCTACGGAGAGCTCTGGATTCCGCAGGTTTTCCAGGGCCTCTTGATTCGGGTGGGCCGCTATATCTCGATCCCCGATATCGAAGCGCAGCTTGCGCCGAACAATATTCTTTTCACGCACTCGATCACCTACTCCTGGGACAACTACACCAACACCGGCATCGTGGCCTCCTGGCAGCTGACAAAGAACTGGGAGGTTCAGACGGGCCTTGTCGATGGCACCGAAACGCCGCTATGGCATTACGGTCTGAAGATCGCCAATCAGTACGTCCAGCAAGGCTCGAACGCGGCAGGCTTCGGACCGGGCGTCGATCCGCTCTATCCCAACTCAACTATGCAGAAGGATCCTGGCAATCAGCCGACAGGCGTGCTTTGCGTTCGCTATGAGTCGAGCGACGGCAACGACGTGATCTACCCCTGCCTCGACGGCATCAACAACGGCAAATGGGGTTACAATAACCTTCAGTGGCATGGTTTCACTTACTACCACAAGTTCAACGATCACTGGCACGTCGACTTCGAGAGCTACTACATGTCGGAGAACGACGTGCCGAATCTGCGGAATTCCCAGGCAGTCGCGCTTTTCGAGAACGGCGGCACGCCTTTCTCGCCGCAATATGTGAAATTCAATCCCCCCAACCTGGCCTATTGCGCGAATGCTGCCGTGTTGAAGTGCAACGTCGATTCCGTCGGCGTGGTGAGCTACATCAACTATACGGTGGACCCGCTGAACAACATCACCTTCCGCCCCGAGTATTATTACGATCCGCAAGGCTGGCGTACGGGCACAGGCGGCTATACGCAGTACATGGAATACACGCTCGGCTGGCAGCACTGGCTGTCGCCGCAGATCGAATTCCGTCCGGAACTGTCCTATTGGCGCTCGTTCCATACGCGCGCGTACAACGGCGATCCGTACGCGGGAATTCCCGGCAATAAATTCGAGACGACGGAATTCGCGTCCGACGTGATTCTGCACTTCTGATTTTATGTCTCTCCCTGACAGCCGCTGTGTCCCACCGACACGGCGGCTTTCGCACATTCGGAAATCGTCACGCGCACCCGAACCTGCTGGTGATCGGTGCGTTCGCCGCGACGAAACATGTCTGCGGGAGTCGCATTGCATCGCACAAGAACGCGGCAGCTGCTCAAAGTTTGAACAAAAAAGCGCATTTCGACACAACAATACTACGAAAATATCCATTTCAACTATGTGATCTATACAAACAATCGAATTCTGACGCAGCAATCTTATATTGCGGCGCAACATGACTGACCGACATTCTGCCACCACGAGACGCGCGCCAATGGTGCGCTCTTGCGCGGTGCAGAGGCGCCGCAGGGGGCAGCGGGTGTCGTCGGAACGAGCGGGCAGAACCACCAGCAAATGCGCGACGGCGCTCAGCCGTCGAACGCGACCGTCGCCGTGCATTGCCGATGAAATTTCGAGCAAGGGGCTTATTCGTGATGCGTAAGATTGATGATGGAAAACCGATTGTCGGCCTGACTTCGCGGCGGTTGCGCGAAACAGCAACGCTGGCCGGCATCGCAGGACTGGTGCTGTTTCCCCCCGGCGCGTTCGCCCAGCAATCCGTTGCATTGGCAACGTCACCGCCTGCCGGAAGCATTCGGACGATGCCGTCCAGCGACCCCGGCTTCAAGATCGAAGAGGTTATCGTCACCGCCACGAAGCGCGCCACGACGGTGCAAAAAACACCGGAAAGCATCACGGCGATCACCTCTCAGGAATTGCAGGATCGCGGCATCGCGTCTCTGGCCGCCCTTGCCCAAGGCACGCCCGGCGTATCGTTGAAGAGCGAAGGACCGAGTCAGACCGAGATCGAAATGCGCGGCATGACGTCGAGCGGCGGCAACTCGGCCACGGTCGGCTTCTATCTCGATGACGTTCCCTTGAGCGGACCCGCGAGTGCGCAAAACGGCCACGTGGTGATCGATCCTGATCTCTACGACTTGAACCGCATCGAGATGCTGCGTGGGCCTCAAGGCACGCTCTTCGGATCGGGCTCGATGGGCGGGACTGTCAGACTCATCACCAATCAGCCGGATCCTTCGGGTTATGCTGCGACGGCGGAGGGCATGTATTCGGCCACGGACGGCGGAGATGGGTTCAACAACAAGGAAAACGCCATGGTCAACATACCGTTGGCCGACACGCTGGCGCTGCGCATCGTGGGAACGGAAAGTTACACAAGCGGTTGGATCGATCGCATCGTCATCGCCCCGGGCTTTTTCCCCCAAGCGACCCCGATCGGAAATGTAGAGGGAGTGGACGGCACGACACGCGGCGATGTGCAGAATGCTCCCATCGCCAACCAGTATCCGGGCTCGAACGCCAATCTGGTGTACGCGCTGCGCACGAGTCTGTTGTGGCAGCCGACAGCGAATCTGACTATCACGCCGTCGTTCTTTTATGAGATCAGCCGTCAAAACGGAATCAGCGCCTACGACTCGGTTTCTAACGGCACAGCCATTCCCAGTTTCGGCGAGGCCCACTACCAACCTTTCAACATCGCCGAACCGCTCAAGGACAAGATCGCAGTTTACTCCCTCAACATGAATTACAATCTTGCGGACTTCGAAATCACATCGAGCACCGGGTATTTTTCCCGTGTGTCCAGCCAGATCGAAGAGGCGAGCGAAGCCTTCAACAATCCGTCCACCGCCATTACCTGCGCCATCGATTGCACCAATCCTCCCGCCGGCCCCTATCCGGGATTTTATGGCGCCACCGGAACAGGTCCCGAATCCGGTCTCGAAGTCGATCCCACCAAACAGTTGAGCGAGGAGCTGCGATTGACCTCGAAGGGCGACGGCCCACTCAACTGGGTGACCGGGCTTTATTTCAGCGACTATTCGTCGGCCTGGACGTTCAACGGCACGACACCCAATTTCTCCGCATTCGGGGACCTCGGCACGCTTGCACCGGCAACCACTCCTCACTGGTTCGATGCGGACTCACCGACATCCATGATGCAGTATGCGATCTTC
Source organism: Rhizomicrobium sp. (assembly GCA_050010175.1). Taxonomy (GTDB): domain Bacteria; phylum Pseudomonadota; class Alphaproteobacteria; order Micropepsales; family Micropepsaceae; genus Rhizomicrobium. The sequence continues at coordinate 22,857 of JBEKLN010000034.1, read as the reverse complement.
GGTGACGCATCTTATGCCGTCACCGACGCACTCAAGATCGATGCCGGCGTGCGCCTCAATCGATTCATCTACCGCTTCTCTTCGTGCATCAGCGGCTGGGGATCGGCACTTGGTTCAGCCACTCCGTCGTGCCGAGGACTCATCCCGCTCGATTCCAACAGCTTCACGCCGAAGCTCAATGCGTCCTACACGCTGAGCTCGAATCTGATGGTCTATGCCAACGCAGCGGAGGGCTTCCGTCCCGGCGGCGGCAATGCACTGTATCCCACCACCGGTCCGTCCTGGAGCGCAGCGTTCGCGGCCATGCACTACACGAGCGGCACCTGGCCCGCCACTTACAAACCGGACTCCGTCTGGAGCTACGAAATCGGCGAGAAGGCCCGGCCGTTTCATTGGCTGACCTTGAATTCCAGCGTCTATTTCGAGGACTGGCGCAATATCCAGCTTGAGGCGTTCCCGGCTGATTGGGCGCTGAACATCAATGGAAACAATGCCAGGATCTTCGGTGCCGATGTCGACGCGACCGCCGATCTGGGTGGTGGCTTCGATCTCGAAGTCTCGGCCGGATACCTGAATGAATATCTGGACGGGGGCCCGCACTGGATCATTCATCCGGTCCACACGTTGCCGGAAGTCGCGCCGGAGAGTGGGTCCGTCGCTCTCTCCTATGCCAGACAGCTCACGAACATCTATACGCTCACGGCGCGGGTGGACAATTCGTATACTGGCGTTCACTACTCGATTGCTTTCCCGTACCAGAATGAGACGACGACCGATTCCGGTCAGTACCTGCCCCTGCCCGCCTATGATCTGACCAATGTCCGGGTGGGAATCATGTCGAGTGACTCCTGGACCGCTACGCTGTTCGTGGACAACGTTTTTAACCAACACGCGCAGCTTGAGAGCATGTTCACCGAGAACCTCCCCACCACGCCGTTCAATCGCATCGAGACCAACCAGCCGCTCACAGGCGGGATCGAACTGACGTACCAATACTGACTGGATTGGGCGCTCCCTGAAGGCAAACGAGCGCCCATACCTGCCAGAAGAGGGGCGCCCCAAATATGGCGGTTGGCTGCCGGCCGGATCCGGCCCTGCGGCAGGATGCTGTCTGCCCTTCCATCCGGAATCTGTTGCGCGCCCGCCGAACCGGTGCAAGGAATCGCCTCTGTTCCGCAACCGCCCGTCATGTGCCGGTGGCGGCGGCGCACCGGGGTGGGTAACAAGGGCAGTCCATGATCGTCGTCGAGTCGACAAAGGCGCGCGTGCCGCGCCGCAGGGTGTGGATGTGCATAGGGCTCGGCCTGAGCGCAACGGCAGCGACGATGTCCGGATTATCTGAGGCTTTTGCCGATACGCTTCCCACGCCCGCTCTGGTCGGTCCGTTGACGGCCAATCCCGATCCGCTCAGCTTTGATGGCGGACTATTGGGTAAAATCTACGCGGGCGCGGTGTTGAGCGGCTTTGGTTTCTGGCAGAGCAATCCTGCCGGCAACGACCACGACACCCGGTTCGACCTGAGCAATGCGCAGGTGATCGTCCAGAAGACCGATGGGCTTCTGCAGTTCTATGTCCAAGCCGGACAGTACGATGTTCTGGCGCTTGCGATGCCGACGGTGTCGTCGCGGACTTTCACCAATCATGCCTATGAGTTTCTGCCGCAGGCGTATCTCAAGCTGGCACCGAACAACAATTTCTCCGTCGAGATCGGAAAGCTACCGACGCTGATCGGCGACGAGGACACCTTCAGCTTCCAGAATCCGCAAATCGAGCGCGGTCTGTTGTGGAACCAGACCAACGGCCAGACCCGCGGCGTGCAGGTGAACTACACATGGGGGCCGGTGCTGTTGAACCTGTCGTGGAATGACGGCTACTATTCCGACCGTTTCGACTCGATCTCAGGGCTTGCGACCTGGACCATCGGCTCTGCGGACACGCTCGGCTTCATGGGCGCTGGCAATGCCGGACGATCCGCCACGAGCACGTTCATCACGCCTCTGCTGCAGAACAATCAGGACATTTTCGACCTGATGTATACGCACACGGAAGGTCCGTGGACGCTGCAGCCCTATCTTCAGTATTCCTGCGTGCCGCGGGATATCGCGATCGGCGTCGACAACTCGGGCGAGACGTGGTCGGGCGCCGTTCTCGCCATCTACAACATCAACCCGCAGTGGAACCTAGCGGGCCGCGCGGAATATATCGACACCTCAGGCGGCGTGAACCTTCTCGAAGGCCCCGGCAGCGATGCCTGGTCGCTCACCATCACGCCGACATACCAGAACAGGGTTTTCTTCGTGCGCGGCGAGGCCTCCTATGTCGCCGCCGACCACACGACGACGGGCGACACGACATTCGCCGGCAACAAAACCGGTCAGTTTCGCGCGCTTGTCGAAACAGGGGTGAACTTCTGATCGGTTGATCGGGAACGCGCACCGTGAAACTCTCCCGGAAAACAGGGAGTCGCGACAATGGCGGGCCAGTTTCCGAAAGACTTCATCTGGGGAACGGCGACATCGGCGCATCAGGTGGAAGGCGGCAACACGGCGAGCGATCTGTGGCTCATGGAAATGGCGCCGAACAGTTTTTTCGCTGAACCATCGGGCGATGCCTGCGATCAGTATCACCGCTACGAACACGATCTGGATCTGCTGACCGATTTCGGGCTGGGCGCCTACCGCTTCTCGATCGAATGGCCACGCATCGAACCGGAAGAAGGATTCATCTCCCGCGCCGCGCTCGATCACTATCGCCGCATCGCTGCGGCATGCAGGGAGCGCAACCTTCTTCCCATCGTCACCTTCCATCATTTCACAGCGCCCGTGTGGTTCACGCGCGACGGCGGCTGGGAAGACGCGACATCCGTCGACCGCTTTGCGCGCTATTGCGAACATGCCGGCCGCGCGCTCGGCGACCTGATGGCGTTCGCCTGCACCATCAACGAATCCAACATCCCGATGATGATCACTGCGCATCGCGAGGCGCGCGGCGGCGGCAGGTTCAAACGTCCCAATCGTTTCGCCGACATCGCGCGGCGCTGCGGTGGTACAGCGGAGCGCTGGGCGCCTTACCTTCTCTGCGACGGTTATGCCGCAACGCCCAATCTGATTGCGGCACATCGCAAGGCGACCGAGGCGCTGAAGTCCGCCGGTGTCTCCTGCCCTGTCGGCGTCACGCTTTCGTTGCAGGACATGCAGGCCGAACCCGGCGGCGAAGCGAACAGGGACAAAGCCGAGCATCTGATACAGGGACAATTTCTCGAAGCCGCACGCGGCGACGATTTCGTCGGTGTGCAGACCTATACGCGAAACCGCTTCGGTCCCGACGGCATGCTGCCGCCGCCGAAAGACGCCGAACGTACGCAGATGGGTTACGAATTCTATCCCGAAGCGCTGGAAGGGACGATCAGGCGCGCTGCGGAGGTGAGCCGCTGTCCCATTCTCGTCACCGAAAACGGCATCGGCGCCGAAGACGATTCCCGCCGCATCGAATACACGCGTCGTGCGCTCGAGGGCGTGTTGCGCTGCGTAGCGTCGGGCATCGACGTGCGCGCCTACATTCACTGGTCGCTGCTCGACAATTACGAATGGCTCGAAGGCTACCGTCCGAAATTCGGCCTGGTGGAAGTCGATCGCGCGACGTTCGCGCGCAGGCCCAAGCCGTCGGCATGGTGGCTCGGCGAGATCGCGAAGAGGAACGCGCTGGACTGAAGACCGAAGTTCTCTTGCTATCGCTTCCGCAGCAATCCTGCGAAGCGCGTCAGCGCGAAGCAGGATGGCTGGGGCGGGAGGATTCGAACCTCCGAATGCCGGAATCAAAATCCGGTGCCTTACCACTTGGCGACGCCCCAACGAAGACGGGGTTTCGCACGATTCGCAATCGAAGGTTGGCCTGCCAACCGAAGCTGCGCGGTGCGAGCACGGTCCCGCTTCGCCTGAACAGGCTCCACAGGGCAACCTTCACTGCCCGCGCAGCGAAGGTTGGTCGGAGAGAGAGGATTTGAACCTCCGGCCCCCACGTCCCGAACGTGGTGCTCTACCAGGCTGAGCTACTCTCCGCTGATTTTCGGGAGGCGCTTTATAGCGATGGGCCGGGGGGTGGGCAACCTGAGGCGAGAGCTGCGAATTCTCCTTCATTTCAGCGGCTTGGCGACTGTTCGGGCGCGGCGCCTGCGAAGATGCGATCGCCAATAACAGGGAGAAAATCGAAATTCGCCCCTGTTCTGCCAATTGTCGCTTTGTTTTCAATAGCTTGAGAGAATGGTCTTTCCCCGGAACAGGGGAGTTTTTCGGCCATAACAGGGCTGTCGCGAGGCCATAATAGGGGACGCTTGCAAGCGTTGCCGGGATACGCAGCAGAATGCCCGGACGGGCGAATCAGACCCAGGCGCGCGCGCGTCGGATCGCTGCGGACCCATGGGTGAGGAATGACAAAAATCATAGAGCGTTTGATCAAACGCTGCAACGACTTAATCCGTACACGGAACGTTTCGGTAGCGGTGCGCCTCGCTCATACGGCTGGTCGGACAGGTTGCCAAGGCGTCGAGGCTGCCGCGAGCGAGCGCGTGGAATGGCAAGTTCACAGTCCCCAATCCGCCGTTCACCGCGCCTGCACCCCGGGCATTTCGGCGACAGCGCCGCAACGCCCCGAGGGACAGGGGTCGTGATTCCAAGCCCGCTCGGAACCGCTTACTGCAGAATCGCCGTGCCCGATTCCAGGCAACCCGGCCCATCCGGACCTATGCCACTGTACACGGCCGATTGCGCGACACCCTTCTTCAACGGTCCATAGGCAACATTGTAGGTCGTTCCGTCGACGGTGAATGTGGTCGCCGTGTTGCTATAGTTCACCGTGCTGGAGACCGGACTCTGGTTCAGTCCGGACAACGCGCCGTCCCAAACCACCAGACCTCCCGCAGTCAATGTACCCGTCAGCTGCACGGTGCCCTTCGTGCTGTCGAAATTTGCTATCACCAGAAAGTTATTGATAAACCCGGTCGCGCTTCCGGTTTGCACTGCCTGGCAAGTTTCCGTGAAGCCCAACGCGTATTTTCCGGAGATCTTGGGTACGCTGCCGGCCAATGTCGGTTGAGCGAGAATCAGCAACGCTGTCGCCGCTACGCATGCTGATTTCAGTTTGGAATAACTCATCTGCTTCCCCCCTATTTTGAATGTATATCACTCAAGGTTGCAACTTTAGCAGGTAGACGAGAATGTGTCCAACTGCAGATTGAGTTGGTCGGTTTGAAAATTCCACGGCCAACGGGCGCGGGCTTGGTCGTGCTCTGCCGTTTCGAAAGCTGAAGGCAAGCCCGATCGCCGCCCGGGATGATGATGAACCGGTCCGCGATGACGGGTGCGCGAAGCGTGCGGCGCATTCACCCCGCGCGCGCGCGCAGTTCTGCAACCGTGCGGCTTGCGGGAAATGTCGCCATCATCGTCGTGCCGGCGTTCGGTGCACTCGTGACCAGCAACTCGCCGCCGTGCAGTTCGACCAGCGACTTGCAGATGGGAAGGCCGAGCCCCGTGCCTTCATACTTACGTGCGAGCCTGGAATCGATCTGGCCGAACGGCTGCAACGCGATGGCCAGGTCGTTCGAGCTCATGCCGATGCCCGTATCGCAGACCGACAGGAACAGCTGGCCCGCGGCGTTGTGCCCGACGCGCACGTTCACCTGCCCGCCTTCCGGCGTGAACTTTACCGCGTTTGACAGGATATTGAGCAGCACCTGTTTCACAGCCCTCGCATCGGCGCGCAGCTGCGGCAGCGATGGCGCAGTATGGAATCTCAATGCGACGCCGGCCGCCTCGGCGCGGCCGCGCACAAGCGTCAGGCAATCCTCCACCAGCGGCGGCAAGGCGATCTCCGATTCGTGCAACTCGAGTTTTCCGGCTTCGAGCTTGGAGAGATCGAGAACATCGTTGATCAGTTCGAGCAAAAGCCGGCCGCTTCGGTGAATATCGTGCGCGTAGCTGACGTACTTACCGTCAATGGCGCCGGCCATCTGCTGCTCGATGATCTCGGAGAACCCCAGAATGGCGTTGAGCGGCGTGCGCAGTTCGTGGCTCATATTGGCGAGGAATTCCGTCTTCGAACGATTGGCGAAATCCGCTGCAGCGCGCGCTTCCGCCAGCGCGATTTCCTGTCGCTTGCGATCGTCGATGTCGATGAGAAGGCCGACGCCCAGCAAGGGATTGCCCTCCGCATCCCAGTCCCGCACGCCGAAATAGAGCTTGACCCAGCGCGGACCGCCCGGCTGATCCATGCGCAAATCGATCGAACCGGCAACGGATGAGGTGCGCGCGGCATCGAAGAATGCCTGCGCGCGCGGGCGATCCTCAGCGACGAACAGCGTGACATCGCGGCCGACGTGTTTCATGCCGTCTTCGCCCACCAGCTCTTCGAGCTCGGGCGAGGCCCAGAAGGATGACTCAGCGTAATCGTATTCGAAGACGCCGGCCTGGGCCGCGCGCAGCGCCAGCGCCAGCCGCTGGGAGAACTGCTTGGCTTCGTCGCGCGCCACGGCGACGGCGGTGATGTTCTGGCTGATGCCGACGATTTCGTAGAGGCCCGACGACATGCGCCGGCCCGCGCGGTAATGAACGTTCAGATGCGTCCACGTGCCGCCGCTTTCGCGATAGCGGATCTCCGCGTTGGCATAACCGCCTTCGCGCGTGATGTGCTCGCGGATTGCCGTATCCTTATCCCGGTCGTCCTGGTGCTGGATAAGCTGCAGCATGGCCACGGGAACGGGCGCTCCGGCGCCCTCGTGCCCCAGCGAGAGTTCGCTCGAGAAATAGTAGAGCCCGGCATCGGGGTCGTAGCGCCAGGTGCCGATCTGCCCGTCCATCAACAGCCGGTCGCGCAGCGCGTAGAAGTTGCGGATGCGGTCCAGCACGGCGTATTCGGTGCTGACGTCGGCCAGGATGGCGATCAGGCCATCGTCCACCGGCTTGAGATCGAGCCGGCGCCAATTCGGGCTGCTGGCATCGCCAAAAGAGTAGGCAGCCGAGGGGCCCTCGCCGAACGTCTTCGTTGCTGCCGCCGACAGCACGGACTGGATGTCGCGGTCCCGAAGCGCCGCACACGCCACGCCGACGCTTTGCGCAAACGCATCGTTTGCCGCGCGGATCAACCGATCCGGACTGAGCGATGCGGCCGCGATTTCCAGCCGCTGCAGATCTTCAATCATCGAGTCCATGGCCAGGCCGGCGCGCTCCGGGCGTGGGTGGTTGTTTGACCCCTTGAGCCTAGCGTCCAAACGTTAAAGCCCGATTGGCGCCTGCCATGTTTCGTTAAGGAATTACTGACGGGCGGACCGTCACGCGCTCGTGACTGGCAATTCGCACAGCGGAGGCAATGCTCCCAAAACGAGCGGCACAGGGGGATCGTCATGCACCGCACACTTCTGCTGATCGGCCTGATTGCGTTTGTGCCTGCAGCGCTGGCCGACGATGCGCAGCCCATCATCGCAAAGCAGCTTCAGGCGCTGATGGATGCGACGTCGGCCGGCGATGCCAGGGTGTGGGACGCGCTGCTCGATCCCGCCTGCCTCTATGTGGAGGAAGACGACAGCGTCCATTCCAAGGCCGACATGCTGAAGGAAAACGTGCCGCTGCCGAAAGGGATCAGCGGCGCCATCACCGTTGAGGTCCTGCGCTTTCATCAGGACGGCGACATCGTCACCGCGGTGAGCCGCGATCACGAAACGGAGAACTACTTCGGGCAGATCCTGCACGCGGAATACCTAAGCACGAGCACCTGGCGGAAGGAGGCCGGCGGCTGGAAGCTCATCGCAGCCCAGGTGCTGGCCGAGCCCGTCGATCCGCCTGCGACGACGCTGCCGCCGTCCGTGCTCGCCGACTACGCAGGCACGTATCGGTTGAAGGATGCCGACGCGACATATGTTGTTGCGGCGAGCCGCACGGCGATCTATGGCGGACGCAGCGGCCGGTCGCCATCCGTGCTCAACGCCGAAGTGAAGGACGTGTTCTTCATTGCGGGACAACCCCGCACGCGACTGATCTTCACGCGCGATGCGAATGGTCATGTCGGCGGACTCGTCAGCCGCCGCGAAGGCCGCGATGTGGTGTGGGAGAAGGAGTGATGATTGTCTCGCGCGTTACACCATACCTGTCATCCCCTTCCCTCGCGTCGCCGGCGCAATGCGCGCCGGGGATGGCACGCAGGAAAACTCTCACCGCTCCCCCGCCATCCGCTTCAACGGATGAGCTTCGGTGTTGAACACGACGCGGTCGAAATCGAGCGCGGATTTGGGTGCGAACAGCAGGTAGAAATATTTGAATGTCTCGGCGAAGACGAAGCTTTCCATGCGATCCGCCTTCTCTTTCGTGGTGACGTCCTTCAGCGCCGCATAGCCATAAGGTGCGCGGCAGGCCGCCACGAAATCATGGAACATCTTCGCACCCATGCGGCGGTATTTCTCGTCGCCCGTCAGCCGCCAGAGATAATACGTGGACTCCACAATCTCGGGGCGAAGCGCATAGCGCGGGTCTTCGATCCTGTCCGTCGCATAATTGTAGACCTCCGGCTCGACGCCTGCGACGTTCCACATCTCGAACGACGAGTCCTGCAGGCGCCGCGCGCGGGGAATGTCGCCGGAAAACGCGAGCAGCCCTGCGAAGAATGCATCCAGCGCGCCCCACTCGGTCGCCGTGCGCTTGCCGGTGTTCATGTCGGCGTGGCCGTACCACAACTCGCCGTTGCGATCGTCGGCGACGTATGTGTCTATCGGGCCGATGCTCGCGTTCCACATGTCGAGGCAGTCGTGGTCGCCGAGCAGCTTCCAGCATTTCCACTGATATTCGAGATAGGAATCGATACCGCCGGAGACATGCGAGTCCGCGCTGGTCCATTTCCCGGTGGCGGCATCGATGCCGTCGCCCACCAGACCGATGGCGGAGCGGCGCTTGAACGTCTCCACCAGCGCACGCTTGGCTTTCGCGCAGTAGACGGGATCACCGGTCAATCGGCTCAACGTGCAGAATTCGAGAATGAGCGAACCGGTCTCGGCGGGATTGGTGTCGGTGCCGCTCACCGCACCGGTACGGAGATTGACGTTCACATAGGGGAGCCCGGTCGGAGAATTGAACACGGGCAATAGCCGATTACCCAGATCATGCGCGAGTTCGAGCAGCCGCGGATCGTTACTCATTTCGTAGGACGACAACAAGCCGCCCAGCATACGGATCGTGATCTCGAAATTCTTGACGGAGATATCTTTGTCGAAAGAGAGCTGCGTGTCGATCAGTGCGCGCGCCTTCTTCGCTTGGCCGTCGAGATGCATGATCATCAGGGTGTCAAGCGCGTCGACCGGCGTCATCAGCAGAGATTGCCCGTACCAGTCCTTCGCCGTGCGCGACAGCGGCTTCAATTCGTCATGGCCCCAGGCGTAGGTTTCGTAATTCGTCCAGCCGTGGAGAAATTCCCGCTTCACCTCGCGCGCGAGCTTCGCCGCCTGCGCATCGGTGAATGCGGGCGCTGCGTGGGCTGCTGTGAGGCACACCAGGCACGCGAGCAAGCTACTGAGGTATCGCATGGGTCCTCTCAAATACCCCAAGCTGTCATCCCGGACAGCGAGCGCTCGCGCGCTGGGTCCCGGCTCCGCGCGTCGCAAGCGACGCTTGGCCGGGATGACAGGTGTGGGTTTCTGGCCATCACTCCGCCGGGACGACGCGGCGGGAGCCGATGGCGCCGTAGAAGACGAGGTAAAGATAGCACACGAGCGGCAGCACGAATGCGTGGTGCAGGCCGATTCGGTCGGCCAGCGCCCCCATGGCCAGCGGCACCAGCGCGCCGCCGACAATCGCCATCACCAGCATACTCGAGGCGCGGCTGGTGTGCGTGCCCATTTTGTCGATGCCGAAAGTGAAGATGTTGGGAAACATGATGGAATTGAACAGGCCGATGGCGACGATACTGTAGACCGCGACGTGACCTGCGCTCAAGATGGTCGTCAACGCCAGAACAGCGGCAACACAGGCGTAGAGGAGCATGAGATTGCGTGCCTCAACTCTCTGCAGGATCGCGGATCCGAGAAAGCGCCCGACCATCGCCCCGCCCCAGTAGAGCGCCACATAGTTCGCCGCGTCTCCCTGAGCGAAATTGCCGATTTCGGGCATCGCGATGTAATTGATCATGAAGCTGCCGATCGACACTTCCGCGCCGACGTACAGGAAGATCGCCGCCATTCCGTAAAGCACCTGCGGGTGCTTCAGCGTCTCGAGCCACGGGTGGCGCGCTGCCGCGGCATCATCTTTCTCTTCGACGGGAAGCTCCGGCAACTGGAACAGATAAACGCCCGCCGCGAGCACGAATAAGGTTGCCGCGATCAAAAGATACGGTCCCTGCACGGCATGCGATTGTGCGGCGCGATAGGCGGTGCGGGCGGGCGGCGAAAGTGCCGCGAGCTGCGTCGCGGTGAGCACGACGGCGGACAGAATGAGAATACGTCCGAACAGGGGCGCAAGCGTCGTCCCCAGCGAATTGAACGCCTGCGAAAGATTAAGCCGGCTCGACGACGTTTTCTCCGGACCCAGCAGGCTCACATACGGGTTGGCCGCCACCTGCAACAACGTGATGCCCGAGGCGAGAATGAACAGCGCGCCCAGAAAAACCGCATAGGATTCGAGCGATGCGGCCGGATAGAACGCCAGCGCGCCGATCCCGGTGACGCAGAGCCCCAGAACGATACTGCGCTTGTAGCCCACCCTCGAGAGAATCCACCCCGACGGAAGCGACATGATGAAATAGGTGCCGAAAAACGTGAACTGAATGAGTGCCGCTTGGACATAGTTGAGCAAGAAAAGCGATTTCAGATGCGGCAGCAGGATATCGTTCAGCGCCGTAATGAAGCCCCACATGAAAAAGACGAAGGTGACGACAATGAGCGCAGGGGTGTTGCTCTTTTGCTCGGCCTGCATGCGGGGAGTCCTGTAATGACTGAGGGCGAATTCGAACACGCTGCAACGTCGGGGGCGAGGGCCGGCAGCTTCGCGTGTCGCAGCGATACATGTCAAACGAGCCAAGCGACGTGTAACGTCTTAGTTTGACGGTGGCGGCTGAAATGGCAACGGGGCGGGCAGCAGCCCGAGCTGTACCATCATTCCGATATCGTCCCTGTTTGCCCGATGTTCCACAATCAAGCCGCTGGCAAACGTGTACCAGTGGATATGCTGGACCTCGAAATGCTTTCCGGTGGGCTGCACGCCGACCAGTAGCCCACCATTAACGGGAAGCCGCCCAATACCCTTGTGTGTGCCCGAGAAGGTGCAACGGGCTATTACATCGTCTCCTACCGCCACCACGTGATCCGGCTGTATGCGAAGATCCGGAAACGTATCGAGGATATCCCGTACTACCATTCCGACCCCGGTGCGCCCCACACGACGCCCGTGATTGCGTGTGTTTTCGTCAAAGCACGCCAAAACGCCATCAATATCTCCGGCGTTCCAGCGGTCATGACATCGCCGCACGGCAGCCAGGTTCGCTTGTTCATTCATTATGACGTCTCCTCCACCAATTGCTCGAGCGTCCGGGGCCGATGAGAAACACCCGCCCGCGTGGCAGGCGCCGAGTCTTGATTCGGCATTCACCGATTCGACAACTGTATCGGATTGCCGTCCGGATCCTTGCCGTCGCAGAGATGGATTGCGTCGCCGTCGCGCACCTTGCCGAATTTCGCACCGCGCTCAATCAGCGTCTCGCGCAGCGCCGCGACGTCCTTCGCATAAAACACGATCTTGGGACCCTTGCGGCCGGGCGATGCGGGTCCGGAATGCAGCGCGATGCGTGCGCCGCCGGCATCGTATTCGCGCCACATGGATTCATGGGTGACCGTCTTCAGCCCCAGCACATCGCGGTAGAATTCCGTCATCCTGTCGATCTGCGGCGTGAACAGGATCACCCGCGCCATTTTCATTGCCGGCATTGAGACCTCCGTTCGATTCTCCAATCGCACACAGCCTATCAGAAGCGCCGGATCGTCCCAGCTCTGTCATCCCGGGCGAGGGTCGCTTGCGACGCGAAGACCCGGGACCCAGCGCGCGAGCATCCGCGAGCGCACTGTACTCTTCCACAGCGGACGAAGTCATTCAGCGCGCGGACGCGCGCTGTACTGGGTCCCGGCTCGGCGCCGCGCGAAGCGCGGCTTGGCCGGGATGACAAGTGTGGATGCCTGCGCGTGAATATCTATTTGCAGAGAAAATGCCGCGAATTCACGCGGGCCTGCGTGCGATCCCGAATGCCTTGCGGAACGCCGCTTCGCCCGGCGGCGTGAACTCGACGATGCGCGTGCCGCGTTTGCGCCGCGCCCAGCCGAGCGCAAACACGCGCTCCAGCAGCGCCGCGCCGAGACCGCCCGCCAGATGATGGCGCCGGACGCTCCAATCCAGACATGGCCTGCACACCGGACGCGGCGAAGCGGTCAGCGACGCCACGTCGATCCCCAATCGGTCGAGTGTGACTTCTCCCCTGCGCGTCGGCGCAAGCTCGCCGCCTTTGGCCGCGATGATGCCGTCTTCCAGCAGCGCATCGTAGAGCGCCACGCCGAGGTCGCCGGCCAGATGATCGTAGCAGACGCGCGCGTGCCTGAGCGCCGGCTCCTTCGGGCCCGTGCGCACGCGCGTGGGCTTGCGCTCGGCCACGCCCATCAGGGCTTCGAGGAGCCGGCCGACCTCGTCGTCTGCGAGTGCGTAATAGCGATGACGGCCCTGCCGTTCGATTGTGAGCAAACCGCCATCGTGCAGCCTGGCGAGGTGCGAACTCGCCGTCTGTTTGGTTACGCCCGCTTCGAGCGCAAGCTCGGTTGCGGTGAGCGCCGCGCCATTGGCCAGCGCCGTCAGCATGTTCGCCCGCGCCGGATCGCCGATCAGGGCGGCGGTACCTGAAATGCCGGGTCCCAGTTTCATGGTTCGATGATAATCGAACCATGGGTGGCGCACAATCGCCTAGTGTCGATCGCACACGAGGAGACGACGCATGATCACCTGCTTCATCCGCTACGAGATCGATCCGTTCGGCAAGGCCGATTTCGAGACCTATGCCCGCAACTGGGGCCAGGTCATTCCCCGCTGCGGCGCCGAACTCATCGGCTATTACGCGCCGCACGAAGGCTCCGCCACGACCGCCTATGCGGCCTACAACGTGGAAAGCCTTGCCGATTACGAAGCCTATCGCGCGCGGCTGGCAGCCGATCCCAAAGCCCGCGAGAATTTCGAATTCGCCCGAGCCAAGGGTTTCATCCGGCGCGAGGACAGGATCTTTCTTCGCCTTGCTTCCGCGCCGCACGCAGAGTTCGCCCGGCGATGATCGTCAGCGGCGCCCCTGTTTGCGCGCGAACTGCGTGCGCAGATAGTGCGGATAACGCGCCGTCAGCAGGATGGCGATGGTCAGGATGACCAGGTTGACCGCGACCTCGAGCGAACCGAAGGTCAGCTTGTGCTTGTTGGCGACGATGTCCGCCGCCGCCATCAGCGCGAACGCTGTTGTCCATGTTCCCGTCACCACATAGTTCGTGGAAACGAAGCGCGCGGAAAACCAGAACTCCTTGGGAACCTGCTCGCGCGCGTATTCGATCGTCAGCGGATGGCGCAACGCGATGGAGCCCAGCGCCAGCGCAAACAATCCGCCGTCGACGACAAGCCGCACCATGGACAGCGGGATCTCCGTCTGAAGAAATCCGGCGTAGAGCGACAGCAGGCCGAACAGGGCGACCGATCCCACATCGAGCAGTCTCAGAAGCCGCGATTCGGCGAAATCGCGGATGGCGATCACGAATGCGAGCGCAAACGCGACCCACAGCGCGATGTCCTTCTCGAAGTTCGACAGGAGCGAGAACGCGATGAACGGCGCGAAACCGAGCAGCATCGCAACCGGCGTCGCCAGGGACGACCGGCCGGAAGTTCGCATCGATTGCATCAGCAGGCGCCGCCGCTCGTGCGTGGGCACGGGTGGTGGAGTCGCGCTGTTATCGTGGTTGCTTCCCACGGATCTCAATGCGTGGGCGCGGGGGCCGAGGTAAGGCTCTGTGACGTTGCCGGTCCCTTCTTGGCCTGGGCATAAAGAGACCACAGATGGGCCGTCTTCTGCGCAGCGGCGTTGCCCGTGACCTGGCCGAGCACCTGGATGGCTTCGTCGTATTTGCCCTGCGCGACGAGTGCCATTCCCAGCATCAGCTGACCTTCTCCGGCCACTTTAATGCCGCCCTTGCTGATCGCGCGGCGGGCGGATGCTTCTGCGTCCGCAAAGCGACCGAAGCCCCAGTAGTCTTCCGCCATCTTGACATCCAGCTGGCCCGACTTGGCCTTTGCCGCATCGGCGGCGTTGCCCGCCAGTTGGCGTTGGTCCATCGCAGCATCGTTGCGCGACTTGCGCAGGATATCCGCGTTCTTGCCGCCGGTGGCGTTGCCCTTTTCCAATACGTTCACGGCTTCCACCGGGAGCCCGACAAGGTAGGCCGTGCTGGCGAGCTGCGTGTAGTCGTCGGGCTGCATGACGCCGGCAAGAAATTTCAGACGCAGCATGTCGAGATAATAGGTTTCGTTCATGCCGTTCGCGCCGTACGAGGCATCCACAAGCTGGCCCAGAGAACTGGCGTCACCGGACTGAAGGTACAGTTGTTCAAGAGTTGCCTGCGCGCCGGCCTGATCGTTTTGGGCGACCTGCGCGTTCATGAGGATCTGCGTCAATGCCGTGTCGGGCGTTTGGCCGGCGGCTTTTGCCATATCGATCGCCTGCTGCGCGAACTGCTTGGCGTGTGCGCTGTCGCTTGTGTTGTAATAGGCGAGCGCCATCATTCCGGTGGTCTGCTGATCCATGCCGTTCAGGGCCTGCAGTTGCTGCCCGTACGAGAGAGTCTTCTGCCACTGTTTCTGCTGTCCGCTCAGCAGCAGCGCATTGTGGAGGATGTCCTTCTTGTCTTCATCCGGCATCGCGGAGGAATCGGCCGCCGCTTCCTCCGCAGTTGCGGCGCCTGCGTAATCGTTCAGCTTGATGTCGATGGCCGCCAGAAACTGGTTGATCTTGTAGATGTCGAAGTCCTTGGTGCTGCCTGCGGCCTGGGCTTCCCTGACCTTGGCCAGCGCGCCCTGAAAGTCGCCCGCATTCATCAGTTTCGTTGCTTCGGCGAGCGGCTTCTGTACGGATGAGCTGAGATGGTCTGCTGCTTGGGCCTGTTCGGCCAAGAGCATGCTTATCCCGAGGGCTGAGCCGGACAGAAGCGCAACGGCAAAAGCGGCGCGGACAAAACTCGTCTTCATGGGAATTCCTCACTGGTCTCGGAAAGGGGCATTTGCCCGCATGATCAAAAGAAGGCCGACACTTTAATGCGGCCGACGCCGCATTCCAATGCGGGCGATGCGCCATATTGCGCCGCAGCGCGAAAGGCCATATGAGGCCCCCGCGGGTCATTTTGACATTTTGATGAGCGAACGTCCTTCGGGCCTGCCGGACGGGGCCGAAGAGGCCTCGGGCGCGGCTTTCGGAAAATATGTGGGGCCGGTCTGGCGTCTCCCCGACGGGGAAGACGGCGCTCTCAAGCGATACGCCCTGATTGTGACCGACGTGCACATGAATTCTGCGGGGTCGGTTCATGGCGGCATGTTGATGACGCTGGCGGACATGGCCATGAGCCAGACATCCCGCCTCATGTCCGGGGCAAAGAGTTCCGCGACGGTCTCGCTCAATTGTGATTTCGTGGCACCCGGCCGGCTGGGAGACCTCATCGAGGCGCAGGTGCGGGTGACCCGCAAGACGCGCACGATGGTGTTCGTGTCGGCCGAACTGGTCAGCGCCGGCCGCGTCATCCTGGTCGCCACAGGATTATGGAAGATCCTGGTCGACGCATGAGCGACTGGCCAAGGCCCGGCTTCACCGCCATCGATCTCGCCGATCCGTTTGAGATTCATGTGGGGCCCGCCTATCAGCAGGGACCGTCTGGCGAGCGCCGCTTCGCGTTCCGCGTCGACGACAGGCATGTGAATCGACGTAACGTCGTGCACGGCGGCATGCTGCTGACCTTTGCCGATCTCGCGCTCGGCGCGGCTGCCTGGGATTTTGCCGATCGCGCACCGTCCGTGACTCTCGGCATGCAGACCCAGTTCCTCAAGTCCGCACAGCTCGGCGACGTCATCGAGGTCAAGCCGCAACTGATGCGCAAGACCCGCGCGCTTCTTTTCATCCGCGGCGATTTCAAGGTGGCGGACGATACTGTATTTGTGGCGTCCAGCGTGTGGAAGCAGCTGGGGCAGGATTGAGTGCCCGCCCCTGGTTGAGCGATCCCCGTTGATCGGAAGCCGGGACCATCATGATGAAATTGTCGGACGTCGCGCTCTGTCTTGTGATCGCGCTGGGCGCCAAATGCGCAATGGCTGACACCTGGCAGCCCACTCCGGGACACACGCAAGTGCCGATCTGGCCGGGTGCGGCGCCTGACGGGAAGCCCGTTCCGGGACCGGAAACGCTGGGGCACAACAAGAATGACGTGGTTGCAGGTAAACCGTATTCCTGGATCGCCAACGTAACCCGGCCCACGATGACGGTCTATTCGCCAAAGGGGAAGAATTCGGGGGCGGCGGTCGTCGTATTTCCCGGCGGCGGCTTTGAGGTGCTAGCCGTCGATCTCGAAGGTACCGAGGTCTGCGACTGGCTGACGTCCGCGGGTGTCACCTGTGTATTGCTGAAGTATCGCGTCCCGAGCGAGCCCTATAAGTGGCAATGCGATTGCCGCCCCGACGATCTCATAACACCAACGCAGTCGCTCGAGGATGCGCAACGAACGATTGGATTGGTCCGCCTTCACGCGAAGGAATGGCACATCGATCCCCATAAGATCGGCGTGATCGGCTTTTCGGCCGGCGGATATCTGGTGGCGGAAATCAGCACGAAATATCAGCAACGCCTGTACACGCCCCTCGACGATGCCGACACGGAAAGCGCGCGCCCCGACTTTGCGATTGCGATCTATCCCGGCCATCTGGCGACCGCCGGCGATACGCTGAATCCGAATGTTCCAGTCACCGGCGAAACGCCGCCCACATTCCTGGTGCAGGCGGAAAACGACAACGTGGACGGCGTGAAGCAATCGCTGGTCTACTACGCTGCATTGAAAAAGGTCGGCGTACCGGTGGAGATGCATCTGTACGCGCAAGGCGGCCATGCATTCGGTCTGCGGCGGACGGAGTTTCCGATCACCGGCTGGCCCCGGTTAGTCGAGACGTGGCTGGGGACAATCGGGGTGATCTCCCGGCAGGAGCGCTGACTCACAGGAAACATCGCAAGCGTGCGCAACGCATACGCTTTGTATGCCGCCCTCACAGGGCGAAGGTAATCACTTTTTTACCATGCAGTGACAGGCTGCGCTCCGGAGGCAAGGAGCGGTTCGACCATGGCCGCGAAACTCGTGCTGGGCTCGGTTCAGCTGGGGCTGACCTACGGCGCCGCCAATCGCACCGGTAAACCTTCGCGCGGCGCAGCGTTGCGTCTGGTACAGCGCGCCGTCGACGCCGGCGTGTCGAGCATCGACACTGCCCGGGCCTACGGCGACAGCGAAGAGAGACTCGGCGAGGCGCTCGAGGGACGAAACAATGTCCGCACGATTACCAAGCTCAGTCCTCTGTCCGATCTGCCCGAACCCGCCGGCCGCGACGACGCGCGGGCCGCGGTGGATGCGAGCATCGCCGACTCGCTTGCCGCGCTGAAACGGGACCGCATCGATTGCCTCCTGCTGCATCGTGCGGCGCATATGACATCTCATGGTGGCGCGATCTGGGAGCGTCTGATCGAACTGCTCGAAGAAGGCACGGTCGTCACCCTCGGCGTGTCGGTTCAGTCGGCGGCCGAAGCGATGGCGGCGCTCGATTGCGCCGATGTCCGCCATATCCAGATGCCTTTCAACCTGCTCGACTGGCGCTGGCGCGAGTCCGGTGTCATCGCCCGCATCCGCGCCCGCGCCCATATGACCGTTCATGCGCGCAGCGTGCTTCTGCAGGGCCTCCTCGCCGGCGACGCCGGCATCTGGCCTGCAATCGACCACATCGACGCGCCCGCAATCCTGAAAACGCTGTCGGAATTGGCCAGAGACCATCGCCGCGAAAGTATCGCGGATTTGTGCATCGCCTATGTCCGCGGCCAGAGATGGATCGACGGCGTGGTCGTCGGCATGGAGACCGAGGATCAGCTTGAGGAAAACCTGCGTCTGTTCCTCAGGCCGCCGCTCTCCGCCGAGGAATGCGCGCAGGTTCAGCTGCGCGTTCCCAGAGCGCCCGAAGCGCTGCTCGATCCGGCCCAGTGGCCGAAACGCGCCGCTTCATGACCGAGACGGCGCTCGATCTGTTCCGCCTGGACGGGCGCGTGGCGTTCGTGTCGGGAGCGGCAGGCCACCTCGGCAGCGCCATGACGCGCGCGCTGGCCGATGCCGGCGCCGAGGTGATCGTCAATGGCCGCGACGCCGGGCGGCTGGAGACATACGCTGTCACATTGCGCGATCGAGGTGCGCGGGTTCGCTGCGCCGCCTTCGACGTCGGCGATGCCGCGCAGGTGCGCGCGTTTTTCGCGACGGAGCCGCGGCTCGACATTCTCGTCAACAATGCCATCAGCATGACGCCGAAGCCGCTCGCCGCGCTTGCGCCGGCAGACTTCGAACTGACATACCGGTCGAGCGTCGGGGCCGCATTCGAATCCGTGCGTGCTGCCCTGCCCGCGCTGAAGCAGGCCGTCGCCGACAATGGCGACGCCAGCATCATCAACATCGCGTCGATGTATGCGCTGGTGTCGCCCGACAGGCGAATCTATTCCAACCCCGACCAGGCGAGCCCGGCGCATTATGGCGCCGCCAAAGCCGCGCTTCTGCAGCTGACCCGCCATCTCGCGGCCGAACTCGGCCCCGACGGCATCCGGGTCAACACACTGGTGCCCGGCCCGTTCCCGAAGCCGCAGGTCAGAACCGCGGACCCGGACTTCGCCGAACGGCTGGCCGCACGCACCATGCTGGGACGGCTGGGGCGCGCCCACGAGCTTGCCGGGCCGCTGTCGTTCCTCGCCTCTCCGGCTTCGAGTTTCATGACGGGAGCTTCACTTGTCATTGATGGCGGCTGGACGGCGTGGTGATCTGATGCGGGGCGCGGACAATCGATGAACATGGCATTCCTGTCGAGCTTCCGCATCAATCGCGAAACCGCGTATCCGGACTCCCTGCCGGAGCGGCTGAAGACGTTTCCGCTCCTCGCGGATCTGGGCGATCCCGCCCTGAGGCGCCTGCTGGGCGAAGCCTGCTGGTTCGGATTGCCCGGCGGCATGCTGTTGCCGCGCGACGGCGAAAACGATCAGGCCCTGTTTCTCATTCTGACGGGATCTCTCGGGGTCTTCGCGCCGGACGAGAAAGGCGCCCGCCGCCAGGTTGCCCATATCTCCGCCGGCGAGACGGTGGGCGAGATGTCGCTGATATCCGGCGACGCCCATTCCGCGCAGCTGGTCGCATTGCGCGACACCGAGCTTCTGCGCATCAGCCGCGACGGGTTCGAGGCGCTGATCGCGCGTCACCCGAAAGTCATGATGAACCTGATGCGCATTCTGGTGCGCCGGCTGCAGGACACCACGCGGCAGTCAACCGATGGCGCGCTTCCCAAGACCTTCGCCATCGTGCCGCTGCAGGACGGTCTCGACGCCGAACCCATCGCACAGCGGGTCGCAGCTGCGCTGGCCGCGATGGGATCGAAAGCGGCCGTCGTCGATTCCGGCGCGGCGGAGCAGTCCGCCGAATGGTTCAACGCGTTCGAGAATGCCCACGATGTCGTGTTTTATCGCGGCGATGCGCCGGACAGTCCGTGGACGCATCTCTGCCTCAGACAGGCGGACCGCATTTTCCTGCTGGCGCGCGCCGACAGGCCTTTGCCGCTGCGTCCGCTCGACCTGCCGGCCATCAAGGAACACGCCGGCGAGTTGCCCCAGCTCCTGCTCCTGCATCCCGAAGGCCGCAGCCAGGGTCTGCCGGAACATTTTGCGCTGCGCAGCGGATTGTTCGAATCCCATCATCACGTACGCGCCGGCGTGACGGAAGACATTCGCAGACTGGCGCGATTCATCTCGGGGCGCGCCGTCGGTCTTGTGCTGGCGGGCGGCGGCGCGCGCGGCTTCGCGCATATCGGCGTAATGAAGGCGCTGCTCGAGGCTGGCGTGCCGTTCGATCATCTGGGCGGCACGAGCATGGGCGCGATCATCGCCGCCGGCATGGCCATGGAATGGTCGCTGGACGAATTGTCCGACCGCATCCGCAAGGTGTTCGTGACGACCAATCCGCTGTCCGACTACACGATCCCGTTGATCGCGCTGGTGCGCGGCAAGCGCGTCTCCAACCTGTTGCGCGAGAATTTCGGCGACATTCGCATCGAAGAACTGCCCAAGCCGTTCTTCTGCGTTTCGTCCGATCTCACATCGGGCCGCATTCACGTGCACCGCCAGGGCCCGCTGTGGCGCGCACTGCGCGCCAGCGTGGCTCTCCCGGGCATTCTTCCCCCCGTGACCCATCACGGCCATCTGCTGGTCGACGGCGGCGTGATGAACAATCTGCCTGTCGATGTGATGGCGAAACACGCGAACGGTCCGATCATCGCCTCGGACGTGACGGGCGAACTCGATCTGCACGCCACCGACGATCGCTATGGCGAGCGCTCCATCTGGTGGCTGATTGCGGAGCGCATGCGCGGCACGCCGTCGATCATCTCGATCCTCATGCGTTCAGGAACGGTCGGTTCCGAAGCGCAGCGGCGCGTGGTGCGCGAGCAGGCGGATTACCTGTTCGAGCCGCCGCTGGCCGATCTGGGCTTGCGCGACTGGCACGCGTTCGATCGCGCGGTCGCCGAAGGATACGCGCACGCCAAGATGATCATCGAGCAACGCGGCGTGCCGCTCACCGACGTGTGGTCGGACGGTCCTGCGGTTGCAGTGCCGCATAGGGAATTGGTTTAGAATCCTTTCTCGTATAGGTCCGTTGCCGCGGACACACAGAGAAAAAGATCAACCACAAAGAGCACGAAGAACACGAAGCGACACAAGGAATCTTCCGCGCGCCGTTGGCGCGCAAGAGATTTGTCCTTCGTGATTCGTCTTCGTGTCCTTCGTGTTCTTCGTGGTAAATCTTCTTTGAACTAAGCGCTTTCCACCGTCGCTTTCCTCACCGGCAACAGGTCGTCGAATTTGGCGGTGCGCTTTTCCATCTTCGCCACCATCGCTTCGCGCATGTCGACTTCCGGGTTGTACATGCCGGCCTGCCATGTCGCGATGTAGTCGAGACCGTCGGCGATGGAATGATCCCGCGCATAATTGATCATCACCTTCGATCCGTGCACCGCAAGCGGCGACTTCTCCGCGATGTCTTTCGCGATGCCCATCACATGCGCCAGCATCTCTCCTTGCGTCGCGAACACTTCGTTGACGAGACCGATCTCCTTCGCGGTCTTCGCCGGCAATCTGCGGCCGGTATAGGCAAGTTCGCGCACCCACCCTTGCGGGATGAGGTTGCACAGCCGCGGAAACGTACCGACATCGGCCGTCATGCCGATGTTGATTTCCTGCACCACGAAGAACGCGTCTTCCGTCGCGTAGCGGCAATCGCAGGCGCTGGCGAAATCGACCGCGCCGCCGACGCAGCCGCCCTGGATGGCGATGAGCACGGGAAGGCGCGCGCGATCGATGACATTGAAGGTCTCCTGGATGTCGAGCACGCCGCGGCGCAGGTTGGCGGCCGCGCGACCTCGCTCAGGCTGCGTCTTCGGTCCCTCACCGCGCGCGGCGCGGAACACCGAGAGATCCATGCCGGCGGAGAAATGTCTGCCGGTCGAGGAGACCACGATCACGCGCGCCTTCGCGTTGTCGTCGATGTCGCGCACGATCTCGGGCAGTTCACGCCAGAACTCCGGCACCATCGTGTTGAGTTCGTCGGCGCGCTTGAGCTGGAGATGCGCGATTGCGTCCGCGATCTCGACGTTAATTCGCTGTCCGCTTGGGCGCAATTCCCTGAAGCAGGGAATTTCTGAGGGAATATTTGTTTTTTTGCCGCGCGGGACGGTCCCGATTTCGGAAACGACTCTAGCGGACTGATGGTTCGTTGTCAACCAAATTGGTTATCAACATGCCGCGACCAAGCCGACCTGTCACTGGCAATGAGGGACTGACGTGCACGACCACGGTGCGTCCTTCGACAAGCTCAGGAAGAGGACATTGGCGGTTGCATCAGCACTGATGGAACAAAAGACTTCCTCATGTTGAGCCTGCCCGGCTTCGCTGAAGCTACGCCGGATCTCATGAACCAATTTGTCCGCCGAAGCCTTGGCGAAGGCGGATCGAAGCACGCTCCATGCTGATCCAGGCCATAAACCCGCGCGCACCACCGCATGAGGGAATGTGCAAATCCCGCTGCCGCCGCGACGGATCCCTCAGCACCATGGCAAAACCATGCAACGGGATGCACATCTTTCATCATCTTGTTTCACGTCGTTCGGCTCGTTCGCAATGCCCGTCTTCCAATTCCTCGCGCGCGCGCTTTCGTTGCGAGTGGAAAGTGCAAGACGCCCGACCGGACGCGAGCAGGGAACGACAGCTCGCTTCTTGACGGCGCGCAATTGCCTGAGGGGTTGCCGAACAGGCGCCTCATTGTAGCGCCGATGACGCATCGCAGAGTGCCTTACGTGTCAGGCTCGCGTGTCATGCAAAGTCGGGTACAGGACGCACGCCGGTCCGGAACGGGTGCGTGAATGTCGCATGCGTGCGCCGCGTCCCTTCGCAATTGCCTCGCCCGCTCATTCGCCGTCCGCTCTGTCTCCTGCGACCGACTCTATCGCCCAC
>JBEKLN010000033.1:0-45503 GCA_050010175.1 Rhizomicrobium sp. | reverse complement strand
TCCACGATGCCCGCGATGTTGCTGACAAGCGGCAGCCCCATTGCACGCGCCACGATCGCCACGTGTGACGTCGCAGCCGCATCTTCCAGAACGACCGCGACTATCTCCCGCCCGTAATCGAGTAACTCCGCAGGTCCCATGGCGCGCGCTATGAGCACGGCATTTGGCGGCAGACTGCGAGCGGTAGCCGCACCCGCCAGGTGTCTCTGCAGTCTGCGCGTGAGATCCTCAAAATCGTGCAGCCGCTCGCGAAGAAACGGGTCACCCATGCGCGTGATCCGCAGCCGGAGTTCGTCCTGTACGCGCTCGACTGCCGCCTCTGCCGTCAGACCCGAACGAACTGCGTCGCGGAGTTTTTGCCGCCAGCCCTGGTCCTGGGTGAAAAGCCTGTAGGCTTCGATGACTTCCCGGCTCTCTTCGCTGAGGTCGAATTCACTGGACTCAAGCATTCGATCGACGGATTCACGCAGGGATCCCAAAGCTGCTTCAAGCCGGGCGAGCTCGGTCTGCGGGTCATCCGCGATCATCCGCTCGACTTTGACGCGCGGCTCATGCAGCACGACCTCTCCAACGGCGACGCCGTCGGAAAGTCCTTCTCCCTTGAACTCGCGGGGCCGGTCCGCGCGAAGTTCCGGTTCATCCAGCTCGGCAATGTCGAACAACGCTCCATGGGCGACGATCTCGGCCAGCACCATGGCCACAGTCTGGAGCGCTTCGACCTCTTCCTCGTCGTATTGTCGCGCGGCCCTGTTCTGAACGGTCAGGACACCGAAAACCTGGCCGCCGCGAAGGATGGGAACGCCGAGAAACGAACGGTAGGGATCCTCCCCGGTTTCCGGACGGTAGGAAAACCGCGGATGGCTCGGAGCTTCGCTGAGATTAATCGCCTCAGCCGTTTCCGCCACTACCCCGACAAGCCCTTCGCCGGAACGCATGCGCGTTCGATGCACGGCCGCGCGATTGAGGCCTTCCGTTGCAAACAGCTCAAGGGAATTTCCGGCACGACGCAGGTAGATCGAGCAGACCTCGGCCACCATGTTGGCAGCAATGACCGACACCAGCCGGTCAAGACGCGCCTGCGCGCTCGCCCGCTCCGCCATGATTTCGCGCAGCCGGCGAAGCAGAATACGGGGACCACCCGTGGCAATCGTCACCATAAGCCAAATATCCGATCAGGAATCATGCCCTGACATCAAGCTCGTATGCGGAATGAAGTGCGCGGACCGCCAACTCGACATACTCTTCCGCAATCAAAATACTGACCTTGATCTCAGAGGTCGATATCACCTGAATATTGATGCCCCTATCGGATAAGGTCCGGAACATGGTCTGCGCGACGCCTGGATGGGCACGCATGCCGATTCCGATAATGGAAACTTTGGCGACATTGGAGTCCGACGTCAGATCTCTGTAGCCGATCGCCGGAGCCGCCTTCTCGATGGCATCCAGCGACCGGGCAAGTTCGCTCCTGCTCACAGTGAACGTGAGATCCGTCTTGCGGCCGTCTTCGGAAACGTTCTGGACAATCATGTCCACGTTGACTCCAGCGTCGGCCAGGGGCCCGAAGATAGCTGCAGCGACGCCAGGTTGATCGGGAATTCGGTGCAACGTGATTTTGGCCTCATCGCGCGAATAGGCAATTCCGGTGACGGGTTTCTTTTCCACGATGTCTTCCTCGTCGCAAACCAGTGTTCCAGCGCCGTCTGGATCGAAGGTCGAAAGCACGCGGACGGGCACCCTGTAGAGTAAAGCAATCTCGACAGAGCGGGTCTGCAGTACCTTCGCACCGAGCGACGCCAGCTCCAGCATCTCCTCGTAGGCGATCTTTTCGAGCCGATGCGCCCGGGAAACGATCCGTGGATCCGTGGTGTAAACGCCGTCCACATCCGTGTATATGTCGCACCGATCTGCCTTCAGTGCTGCCGCAATGGCAACCGCGCTCGTATCGGATCCGCCGCGACCGAGCGTCGACACGCGGTTGTCGGGGGCGACACCCTGGAATCCTGCGATGACCGCGACCTGCCCCTCTGCCAGCCTTTGGTTCAGGAGGCCGGCTTCGATATCGGTAATCCTAGCCGAACCATGCATGGCCGAAGTCTTGACGGGTATCTGCCAGCCCAACCATGAGCGGGAACTGACGCCGATTGCACTCAAGGCGACCGCGACCAACCCGGCCGTAATCTGCTCTCCGGCTGCCACCACGACGTCATATTCGCGCGCGTCATGGAGAGGCGATAGCTCGCGTGTCCAGCTGACCAGCTTGTTCGTCTCGCCAGCCATGGCAGAAACGACAACGGCAACCTCATTGCCACGCTCGACCTCGGATTTCACGAGGCGGGCCACGTGACGTATCCTGTCCAGGTCGGCGACCGACGTGCCGCCGAATTTCATCACGATCTTGGCCACTGCTCACCGGGGCGCGTATGCTTCAACCGGGACCATACATAGACGCCACATGACGCGCGCTCAACGCCGACCTCAATCGCCAGACAGACCCACTTCCGGGTCGATTGACCCACATGAGGTCGAGAAATTCTCCGCGATTGCGGCGGAATGGTGGGATAGCGAGGGCAAGTTTGCTCCGCTGCACCATTTCAACCCGGTCCGGCTCGCATTCATCCGGAACGAGTGCGGTTCACGCTTCGAAAGAGGATTTGGAGGGCTCGAACCATTTGCCGGACTTTCACTCCTGGATATCGGGTGCGGCGGAGGGCTCCTATGCGAGCCGATGGCACGATTGGGCTTTGCCGTGACCGGTGTCGATGCCTCGGCACGTAACATCGCGGTTGCCGCGGATCATGCCAAGGCGTCTGGACTCTCCGTCGATTATCGCTGCTCCTCCGCCGAAGCCCTTGAAAACGCAGGATCGCGGTTTGACGTTATCCTGAATATGGAAGTGATCGAGCATGTCGCAGACACAGAAGCATTTCTGCGAGCATGTGCAAACCTGCTTGCTCCGGGCGGGATGATGATTGTTGCCACAATTAACAGAACGCTGAAGTCGTTAGCGTTAGCAAAAATCGGTGCCGAATATGTACTCCGCTGGCTACCGGTGGGCACGCACGACTGGAACCGCTTCGTTCAGCCGGCGCGGCTGCGTTCGCTGATCGTGCAATCCGGCCTGGATATCGCCACGACGCAGGGAGTAAGCTTCGATCCCCTGTCGTGGACCTGGAAACTTTCACTCGATACGAACGTCAATTACATGATCGTCGCCACCAAGCCTAGTTCGCATCACTGAGCCCGGGAGGCAGAGGCGCCACGTCGACACCTTCCTCGATCAATGATTTCGCTTCCTCAACAGTCGCCTCACCGTAGATTTGGCGTTGTTCCGCCTCGCCATAGTGAATCTTGCGCGCCTCTTCGGCGAATCCCGGCCCGACGTAGTCTGCATTCGCTTCGACGTATTTTCGCAAACCTGTCATGAACCGACGTGCCTTGCGCATCTCCTCCGGCGCCGAATTCCGTTCGCCAATTGAATTTCCGAGCGAAGGCGCCATCGGCGCCTTTTCGACCTTTCGCGTCATGCAAATCGGACAAACAAGTTTGCCTGCTGCTGCCTGCTCATCGAACGCATTACTGCTTTTGAACCAGCTGTCGAAAGTATGGTCCGCTGCGCATTTCAGCGCGTAAACAATCACTTACCGGTGCTCCGATCTACCATACCACGTCGATGATGGTGCGAATTGCCTGTTCATGCAAGCGCTCGCCGCTCCGGAGTGCCGGCCCCTTTTAGTGAGCTAACGGATCAGAATGGCTCGGTCATGCTGAAGACTGGGTACTCGCGCCCGGGCCTCCGCGGACAGATTTGGATCAATATCCGCAACGATTGCGCATGGCTCGGTGCTGCCTTCCGCAATGATTTCCCCCCAAGGGGAAACAATCAGGCTGTGCCCGTAGGTCCTGCGACCGTTTTTATGAGGGCCACCCTGCGCTGGTGCAATGACGAAGGCGCCGTTTTCGATCGCCCGAGCGCGTAGCAAAACATGCCAGTGAGCCCTTCCGGTTGTCTCCGTAAAGGCAGAGGGAACGGTGAAGACCGACGCACCAGCCTTGGCCAGATCGCGATAGAGTTGGGGGAAGCGAAGATCGTAGCACACTGAAAGCCCAAGCTTCGCCCAAGGCAGGTCGACAACCGTGGCAACGTCGCCGCCGACCACGGTATTCGACTCGCGGTATCGTTCCCCCGATGGCAGATCGACGTCGAAGAGATGAATTTTGTCGTATCGGGCCGAAATACGCCCCTTTGGATCGATTAAGAATGATCGATTGGCCGTCTTGTCTGCACTCACCTTTATTGCAAGTGAGCCCACCAACAGCCAGATCCTGAGCTCTTCCGCAATGCTGCAAAACGCCGGAAGAGCCGGGTCATCCTTCTCCTCGAACGAACGTTCAAGCTTAGCTCCCCCATCCGGCGCCATCAGAGTCGTGTTTTCAGGGGTTGCTACAAAATCGGCACCCAGCGACCTGGCCAAACGCACCAGGTCCAGCGCGGCGCGGATATTCTCGTGAACATCGTCCGAGGAGCGAAGTTGCACACAGGCGGCTCGAAAAACCGTCATTTTTGACGATCACTCAGGAGAACGTCCAGCTGTCCCACTCGGTCCAACTCGTAAAGGTCATCGCATCCCCCCACGTAGGTTTCACCCACAAATATCTGAGGCACCGTACGCCGACCACCCGACTTGGATTCCATTTCCTGGCGAGCAGAGCAGTCCATGAGCACGTCCACCTCTTCGACGGTTGCTCCCTTCTTCCTCAGCAGCGATTTCGCCCGGACGCAGTAAGGACAGATTGGCGTTGTATAAATTTTCACAGGCTTCATTTTCCCGGTGCTCTTCGAGTCACCCCGCCCACTATTTTATATATAACTGGACATCGGCCTAACAACGCGCGCAAGGGTCAGAACCAGGACTTTTGCAGCGCCCGCGTGCTTCAGGGCCCTGGCACATGCGTCCACAGTCGACCCGGTGGTGAAGACATCATCCACGAGCAGGACGGTCCGGCCGGCAATGAATGCCCTCCTGGCGGGATCTACCTCGAACGCGCCGCGAACGTTTCGCCGTCTTGCCTTGGCAGACGGCATTTCCCCTTGGCTTTTTGTTGCTCTGGTCCGTCGGAGAAGCCGATTTTCGCAGGGAATTCCACTCATCTTGGATAGCCGCAAGGACAATAGGCCCGACTGGTTGTACCTGCGCTCCCAAAGACGCTTCCAGTGGAGGGGTACAGGGGCGATGACATCGGACTGGGCAACCAGAGATCGGCCGGCGCGTGCCATCCACCGGGCGAACATGGGCGCCAGATCCAAACGGTCTGCGCGCTTGAGGGCCAGGATAGGCTCCCGACTCGCAGGATCGTAGCGCAAAATGGCGGTTGCCCGGTCAAACGCCGGCGGCCGGGACTGGCAGGCTGCGCAAACTGCGCCCGCGCCAGGATCGAACTCGAAGGGAAAACCGCAGATCGTGCATTCCGGGCCGTCCAGAAAACTCATCGCCCGCCAACAATCGGCGCAAAGACTGTGGGGCTCCGCCACTGGAGTCCGACACGAGGCGCAGAGGGGCGGATAGACAAAATTAAGGAGCGCAGTGGCCCCCTCTCCCGCCACGCGGCCAAACCACCCCTCGGTACGGCGCCTGATCCTGCCAGTCATGGCACAAACTCTAGCGGATCGGCTAAACCGGGCGAAGCATGATGCCACCACGAATCTTTGACCGAGCTGCCTACGCCAAGCGCCGCGCGCGCGCCGACCATGCTTCGGCCGAGAGCTTCCTGATCGAAGATGTCACGCAAGCCCTGCAGGAGCGGATTTCGACGGCACGCAGACACTTCGGACGCGGGTTGGATATCGGTTCGCGACGACAATCGTTCGCCCTTTTGACGCCGGTGGCGAAGGGTTGGGTGCGCACCTCCCTCTGGCAGCCGGAATTGCCCATCGCCGGCCGCGACGTCGTTGCCGATGAAGAATATCTTCCCTTCGCGGATGCAGCATTCGACATTGCGACGAGTGTGCTTGCTCTTCATGCAGTCAATGATCTGCCCGGGGCGCTGGTGCAAATCAGGCGCCTGCTTCGTCCGGGAGGGCTGTTTGTGGCCGCGATGTTTGGCACTGCAACCCTGAATGAACTGCGTCGGGCGTTCGCGGCGGGTGAAATGGACATCCTGGGCGGCGTCTCGCCGCGTGTGGCGCCTTTTGCCGAAGTGCGCGATTTGGGCGGGTTGCTGCAAAGGGCAGGTTTTGCCTTGCCGGTCGCCGATCTGGAACGGACCAATGTCCGATACCGAGATTTCTTCACGCTCATCGCCGACCTGCGCACATTGGGAGAAACAAATGTGCTCGTCCAGCGATCGAGACAGCCCCTCAAGCGCTCGATTCTATCCAGTGCCATCCATCACTACATCCAGAACGACAGCGAGCCCGACGGACGCCTGAAAGCAACCTTCGACATTGTCTACCTGACCGGCTGGGCACCCGGAACCGGTTGAACTCAGGGAAGCGACCCTGCGATCTGGCTGAAGAAAGTGTTGTTGACGTTCTGGCCGAGGAGATCGACTGCAGTGACGATCATGATCGAGAGGAATCCTGCGATCATGGCGTATTCGATGGCGGTTGCGCCGATGTCTGATCGAAGGAAATTCAAAGGAGATCGCGCAACATGGGCAAAAGCGGCAGATCGGCGGGCGGCATGGAATATGTCTGCAAGTCCTTCGGACGAACCCATCTTATGGCCTCTGCTTCGACTGGTTTCGGCGCGCCTTCCCATCGCCGGCAGACGTAGAGCGGCATGAGCAAATGGAAGTCGGGGTATGTGTAAGACGTGAACGTGAACGGCGCCAGGCACGCCTCTTTCACCTCGATGGCGAGCTCTTCCCTCAACTCGCGGATGAGGGCCTCTTCCGGCCGCTCTCCGGTTTCGATCTTTCCCCCTGGAAACTCCCATAATCCGGCCATGCTCCTGCCCTCCGGACGCTGAGCAATCAGCACACGCCCATCGGGATCGATCAGCGCACACGCCGCAACGAGAACGATTTTCACGCGCGACATGAGCTAGGTCCGCAGCATGACGCCGAACGCATTAAGGGGCTGCTAAACGATTCCTTCAACTTCGATATGACCCGTTGATGCGGATGTAGCCGTCCGTGAGATCGCACGTCCAAATCGTCGCCTTCCCTCGGCCAATGCCCAGATCCACGCCTAGAACGACGTCCCGTCCCGCAACTGCACGTGTTGCGGCCGCCTCGTCATATTTGACGGCGCGCTGCCCATTTTCCGCCAGGACATGTCCGCCGAACGAGATTTTCAGTTTGTCTCGATCCGCGCGCTCGCCGGCTTTCCCGACGGCCATAACCACGCGACCCCAATTGGCGTCGCCGCCCGCTATAGCGGTCTTCACCAGGGGAGAATTGGCGATCGACATGCCGATCCTGTGGGCTGCCTCGTCATTCTCCGCGCCGGAGACTTCAACCCGTATGAGTTTTTGGGCGCCTTCTCCGTCGCGAACGACCTGCACCGCCAGATCGAGAAGAACTTCGTCAAGTTTCCGCCGGAAATCGGACAACCGTTTATCCCCGGGCTTTGAAATGGGTCCGTGGTGGGCACCCTTGCCTGTTGCGAAAAGCAACAGCGTGTCACTCGTTGAAGTGTCGCTATCGACAGTGATAGCGTTGAACGACCGTTTGACCCCCGATGAAAGCATATCCTGGAGTACCGGGGCCGGCAGGCTGGCGTCGGTGAACACGAATGCGAGCATGGTTGCCATATCCGGCGCGATCATGCCTGAGCCCTTGGCGATGCCGTTGATGGTAACCTTGGCCCCATCAACATTTGCTGTCGCGGTCGACATCTTGGGGTAAGTGTCGGTCGTCATGATGGCCTCAGCAGCTCCGCGCCAACCTCCTGCAGCGCCGGTGTCTGCGAGGCTTGCCAGAATGCCTGTGATTTTGGACGCCGGCAGGGGTTCGCCGATAACTCCCGTTGAGGCCATGAAGATGTCCTGAGCCTGACAATCCAGGATCGCTGCTGCGGACTGTGCAATGTCGCCGACCGCGTCGAGACCGTCCTTTCCCGTAAACGCATTTGCGTTGCCGCTGTTAACGATCAGTGCCCTCGCCGTTTTTCGGGGTAGCTGGGACTTGCACCATTCAACCGGCGCCGATGCGGTTTTGGATTTGGTGAAGACCCCACCTACCTGGGTGCCGGGCGCCAGAGTGACCATCAGCACATCGGTTCGGTCGCGGTAACGCACACCCGCAGCCCCGGTCGCCATGCGTACCCCTGCGAGTGGAGGCATGCTTGGGTACGCCTTTGGCGCAAGCGGTGAGATATGCGCAGACGTCTTGGCGGGCGACGACTTGACATTCAGCGACCGCCCGGCGGATTTCGTTTGCGGTTTGGTGCGCTTATTCGCGCCCGATCCCGGCGCCTTCGCCATCGAATGTATCTCCCTGAATTTACTGGATTTGGCGCCCCGCCCCGCACGTCGGTGGAGGCAAGTCGATTACGCCGAATTTCCTTGAATTGACAAGGGGGAAGCCGGTTCTTATCTCTCGGCGCGGCTGGCGCCGGTTTCCTGCGTCCGGCCGCGTTTGCGCGTTCGGGGAGCAACCCGCTGAGCGCGCCTCCCACGAGGCAAAATATGTTGGACTTCCGCAGCATCAGCGGTTTCGCACAACGGTTCTTCGGCTCGTCCAACGAGCGTCGGCTGCGTCCCATGTGGAAGCAGGTCCAGCAGATCAATGCGCTGGAAGACCGGTTCAAGGTCAAGAGTGACGCAGAACTGAAGGCGATGACCCCTGCGTTCAGGGAGCGTCTGGCGCAGGGCGAGACGCTGGACGACATCCTTCCTGAGGCATTTGCCACGGTCCGGGAGGCTGCCAAGCGGACCCTGGGGCAACGGCATTTCGACGTGCAGCTTGTCGGCGGCATCGTCCTGCATGAAGGCCGCATCGCCGAAATGAAGACCGGCGAAGGCAAAACGCTCGTCGCAACGCTACCCGTCTATCTGAACGCGCTGGCGGGCGAGGGCGTCCACGTTGTGACGGTCAACGATTATCTGGCCAGGCGCGACGCCGAGTGGATGGGTCAGATTTACACGTTTCTCGGCCTGACTGTGGGATGCATCGTGCACGGCCTGACGGATGAGCAACGGCGCGCGGCTTATGCATGCGACGTTACATACGGCACGAATAATGAATACGGCTTCGATTATCTGCGCGATAACATGAAGCACAGTGTCGCGACGATGGCTCAGCGTGGACACAGCTTTGCCATCGTCGATGAAGTCGATTCCATTCTTATCGACGAGGCGCGCACGCCGTTGATCATCTCCGGTCCGACGAACGACCAGACAGAGGTATATCGTACGGTTGATGCGCTGATCCCGAAGCTCCAAGCGCCGCACAAAATAAAGGTCAAAAAGAAGATCAAGAAGGACGGGAAGCTCGTCGAGGTCGAAGAAGAAATTGATGACAAAGGCGACTTTGAACTCGACGAGAAGCAGCGCACGGTGAACCTCACCGAGTCCGGCAACGAATTGATGACCGGATTGTTGCGCGAAGCCGGGCTCCTTGCTGGTGGCGACCTCTACGACATCGAAAACATCAACATGGTCCACCACGTCAATCAGGCGTTGAAAGCCCACAAATTGTTTCAGCGCGATCGCGATTACATCGTCAAGGACGGCAAGGTCGTGATCATCGACGAGTTTACCGGTCGCATGATGGAGGGCCGGCGTTACTCGGAAGGGCTTCATCAGGCTCTTGAGGGAAAAGAGAACGTTGAAATCCAGCCGGAGAACGTGACGCTGGCTTCAATTACATTCCAGAATTATTTCCGCCTCTACGACAAGCTGGCCGGAATGACCGGAACGGCGATGACCGAAGCCGCGGAATTCATGGATATCTACAAGCTCGAAGTTCTGGAAATTCCCACCAACGTTCCCGTCAACCGGCCGGACTACGACGACGAAGTCTATCGCACCGCAGAGGAGAAAGACGAAGCCATCATCGCGCTCGTCAAGGAGTGCAATGATCGTGGCCAGCCTGTTTTGGTCGGCACTACGTCGATCGAAAAGTCGGAGCACCTCTCCGAACTCCTCAAAAAGCGCAAGATCAAGCACAACGTCCTGAACGCGCGATATCACGAGCAGGAAGCAATGATCGTAGCGCAGGCCGGAGTGTCCGGAGCCGTCACGATCGCCACCAACATGGCGGGGCGCGGGACCGACATTCAGCTTGGCGGCAATGCCGACATGCGCATCAGGACAGAACTCATCGGTGTGATAGACGCCGATGAGCGCGCGCGCCGCACCGCTGAAATCAGATCGGAGGTGGCGAAGGACAAAGAGCGGGCTCTTGCGGCGGGAGGCTTGTACGTCATCGGCACGGAACGCCACGAAAGCCGGCGCATCGACAATCAGCTGCGCGGACGGTCTGGACGGCAAGGTGATCCCGGCGCCTCCAAGTTTTTCCTGAGCCTTCAAGACGATCTGATGCGCATTTTCGGCTCGGACAGGATGGACGGCTGGCTACAGCGTCTTGGATTGGAACAGGGCGAGGCCATCGCGCATCCCTGGGTCAACAAGGCACTCGAAAAGGCGCAACAGAAGGTCGAAGCCCGCAACTTCGAGATGCGCAAAAACATCCTCAAGTACGACAACGTATTGAACGATCAAAGGCGCGTCATCTTCGAACAGCGCAAGGAGATCATGTCCGCGGACGACGTCAGCGATCAGATTGCCGATATGCGCGAACAGGTGGTCGACGAACTCGTCGCGCGCCACATTCCAGAAAAGGCCTACGCCGAGCAGTGGGACGCCATCGGCCTCGAAAAGGAAGTCGAAGACATCCTGGGCGTAACTCTGCCGATCGTCGAGTGGACCAAGGAAGAAGGTATTGCCGATGAAGAGGTTCGCGACCGGATCCTGAAGGCGGCGGACACGCGCGCTGCGGAACGCACGGCCAATGTCGGTCCCGAGATCATGCGCCACATCGAGAAATCGTTTCTGCTGGAGACCCTCGACCATGACTGGCGCGAGCATATCGTGAGCCTGGATCATTTGCGCCAGTATGTCGGCCTTCGCGCCGTAGCACAGCGCGACCCATTGAACGAATACAAGAGCGAAGCCTTCACATTGTTCGAGGGGCTCCTGAGCAAGCTCAGAACCGACGTGACGCGACAGCTCATGAGACTGCAGATCAATGTTCAGGATAGCCCGCCGCCGATGGAGCGGCCTTTGCCCAATATGCAGGCGCATCACTTCAACCCGCAGACGGGTGAAGACGAAATGGCACCGCCGTCAAACGAGATTGCGGCAACGCGCATGCGGGATCTTCCTGTCGATCCCAACGATCCGCGTACCTGGGGCAAGGTGCAGCGCAATGCGCTTTGCCCCTGCGGGTCGGGCCGCAAGTTCAAGCACTGCCACGGTGCATTGGTCTAGGATATCGCCGCGTTAAATTGCCCAGCTGGTGTCGAACCGCGACGTCATCGGCATGGCCGCAGACTGAGCTTCCTGCCTGAGTTGCTCGGCCTGAACCACGCGGTCCAGCAGCTCGACAAGTCTTGCGCGCTCCGCGTCATTCGCAGCGAGGTGCGTCCAGCGGTTGGCGAGCCTGTTGAGTTCTGCCGACCATCGTTGGTGATCGGGGCACACCCCGACACCGGCGCCGTTTGCCTTGCTGCGCTGGTGAACGAGAATGGGCAAGTGCGGGCCCACCGCAGCCTGCACCTCGGCGAGGGTCGGGCGCTGTTCCGACGACACGGGTTCCGGATTGACCAGTTGTCCGACAGATGCGAGTTCGCGCATCACGAATCGGCTCCAACTTCTGATTGCTCCCAGTCGTGCGTTCGGTGCGTCTTCCATGACGACTACCCCAAGCCCCACATGAGCTTGCGCGCGACGGCTTAATCAACCGCTGATGGAATTGGTTAGTGATCGGTTCGAAAATGCCAGAGTCGGGCACCCGCTTGCAGTCACTCAAAATGGGCTATCGTCGGCTACAGAAGCGTTGCGCGTAAAGATCGCCTCGAGACTTGTGAGATTCATTCCGTGTTTCAAATAGTTATATGGAGTAAGATTGACCGCCTTGACCAGCACTCGGGCGATTTCGGAGCCTCCGTTGTCCGACGGCACCATATCGAAGTCCAGCACATTGATGCAGCCCGTGTCTTGCTCGAAGGCCCCTGCTGCTGCCAGTCCCGCACGGCAAGCCCAACTCAGAATGAGCCGGTTGATGCCCTCATGGGCAATCACAAGACTTTGCTGCCATTCCGGCGCGCACAGTAATGCGCGAAGCGCGTCGACGGCGCGTTTCTGCGCGTCTGCGAACGTCTCGCCCCCTTCGAGCATCGTCGCGCCTGGCTCTCCCGATTTCTCGAAAAAAAACGACATCGTCCTGATCAACTCCTGCCGGCTTTTCACGCCAGCTCTGCCGCCGCGTATTTCGGCAAGTGCGGAATCGGTCTCCAGCGCCGGCGCATTCTCGATCTGCG
Organism: Rhizomicrobium sp.; assembly: GCA_050010175.1. Classification (GTDB taxonomy): domain Bacteria; phylum Pseudomonadota; class Alphaproteobacteria; order Micropepsales; family Micropepsaceae; genus Rhizomicrobium. The sequence continues at coordinate 33,013 of JBEKLN010000033.1, read as the reverse complement.
CCAGCACAAGCTCCGCTGTTTGACGCGTCCGGGGCAATCCTGAACAGATCGCTCGGTCGATCGACACATGGGCAAATGCCCGTCCAGCTGCCTCTGCTTCCAGACGGCCTTGCGCCGTCAGAGGAACTCCGTGCGTGTCGCGCGAACGCACGACCTCAGGCGCAAGATAGTCCACATGACCGTGTCGCATGAGATAGATACGGCGACGTCCGGTCGTGCTTTCAAACATGCTCATGGCTGAGGCTCCAGTAAATCGCGGCGTTTCGCGACGCGCGGTTTATACGCCACCCGAATCCATGAGTGGGGCTATCGCATGACAATCGAACCATTTGTAGCGCTAGATCGCGCCGGCGGATTCGAGCGCTCGGATATCGTCGGCGGAAAACCCCCATTTGGCCAGCACTGTGCGGTTGTCCGCGCCTTCAGGCGGGCCCTTTATAGACGCTTCGGTGCGACTAAACCTCGGCGCCGGAGCGGGTTGTGTAATGCCGTCGATTTCGATGAAGGTCTTTCGTGCAACATTGTGTGGATGCCTGGGGGCTTCGACCAGCGACAATACCGGCGCATAACACACATCGCTCCCCAGCATGATGGCGTCCCACTCGTCTCGTGTTTTGGTCTTGATCACTGCAGCAAGTTTTTCTTTGAGCGCAGGCCAGGCAGTTCGATCCATCTGCACTTCGAAGGCTGGGTCGGTGATGCCGGTCTTCTGCAACATCTCGCGATAGAACTGCGGCTCGATGGAACCCAGGGATATCCATTTGCGGTCGCTGGTTTCGTAGGTGTCGTAAAAATGGGTGCCGGAATCCAGCATGTTCACGCCACGCGTGTCCTGCCACATACCCCCGGCGCTCATTCCGTAGAACATTGCCATCAGGGAAGCCGCGCCGTCAGTCATGGCGGCGTCGACCACCTGCCCCTTGCCTGACCTGCTTGCCTCAAGCAGCGCACTGACAAGACCAAGCGCCAGATAGAGCGCTCCACCGCCGAAGTCGCCGACAAGGTTGAGCGGCGGCACGGGCTTGCCACCAGCATTGCCGATCGCGTGCAGGGCGCCCGAGATCGCGATATAATTGATGTCGTGGCCGGCGGCTTCAGAAAGTGGACCCGTCTGTCCCCAGCCCGTCATGCGCCCAAAAACGAGTTTTGGATTGCGTTTGAGGCACACGTCCGGTCCGAGCCCCAACCGTTCCATCACGCCCGGCCGGAAGCCCTCGATCAGCGCGTCGGATTTTTCGATCAGCTTTAGTGCCGCCTCGACCGCTTCCGGCTTCTTGAGATCGAGTGCCACCGCGGGCCGCCCACGATAGGTGATCTCCGCTTTATGCGGCGTGCGTCCGCCCTTCCTGTCGATTCGGATTACGTCCGCGCCCATGTCGGAAAGCAGCATTGCCGCAAATGGACCCGGTCCGATCCCCTGAAATTCCACAATTCGAATCCCCGTCAGCGGTCCACCCATGAAGCTCTCCATTCCTGAATTGCATGTTGCGCCTATGAGGCATCAGATCGAGTGCGCAGTCCAGCGGGGCACGTTCGCGCCGTGCATCCTGCCCACCGGCCCAAGACGTCAGAGCGACTGGGCGTCGTCCACGGTCATAATTGCACCGGTGATTGCGCGGGATTGATCCGAAGCGAGCAGGAGCAAGGTCCCGTCGAGATCACCCGGAGACTGCAGCCGCCGCTTGGGAAACGACGATATCTGTTTGCGTCCGCCATCGGTTGCGAACCACTCGCTGTTGAGTTCTGTCTCGATATAACCGGGACAGATCGCATTCACGTTGATTTCGTAGCGCGCCCATTCCAGCGCGAGACATCGCGTCATCATCGCAATACCGGCTTTGGCGATGCAATATGCCGTCAGTCCCGGCAGGGCGCGCATGCTCCCGATGGAACCAATATTGATAATCCGTCCGCCTTTCGCGCGCGCAATCATGCGCCGTCCGGCTTCGCGCGCAACGACGAGTGGCGCGCGTAAGTCCGTTTTCAGCACCGCATCAAATTCGTCGATCGAGCGCTCAAGCACGAGACCGGGCAAGTTCATTCCTGCATTGTTGACGAGAATATCGATCGGCCCCAATGCGGCCTCCGCTTCATCGAATGCGCGCGCGATCCGCGTGTCGTCGTTGACGTCCAGCACGACCGCCGTGCATTGCCCGCCGGCGGAGGCGATCTTTTGCCTGACCTCCTCGAGTCGAGCTGCCCGCCGCCCCGATAGGGCGACGGATGCACCAGCGGCCGCCAGAACTCCCGCGAAATGGCGACCGAGCCCGCTCGTGGCCCCAGTAACAAGCGCCGTCCGCCCGGTCAGATCAAAATTCGCCATAGTCCCTCCTTGAGCACTGTGTAAGATGCCAGCATGCAGATCGACATCGTCTCAGACACCATCTGTCCGTGGTGCTTCATCGGCAAGCGTCGGCTTGAGCGCGCCCTCGAACAAAAGCCGGACGTTGAATTCGAGATTCAGTGGCGCCCATACCGGCTTGACCCCACGGTTCCCAAAACGGGTATCGATCGAAAGGCCTATCTGAAGGCCAAATTCGGGGACGGGCCAGATGTGGCAGAGCGCGGCGAGATCATCCGCGGCCTTGGTGCGAAAGAAAATATCGCATTCGAGTTCGGCCGCATTTCGCGAACACCCAACACACTTGATTCGCATCGCCTGATTCGCTGGGCGGGGTCCGCCGGTGTCCAGGACCGTGTCGTCGAATCGCTCTTTACATCCTATTTCGAACAAGGACGTGATATCGGCGATCCGGAAATCCTGGAATGGGTCGCAGCAGGTGCAGGAATGGACGGAGATCTCGTACGCGAACTTCTGGCGGGCGATGCCGACGTCGAACTCGTCGAACGCGAAGATGCACTCGCGCACAGGATGCGCATTTCAGGCGTCCCGACATTCATATTCGCCAACAAGTATCTTGTGTCGGGTGCGCAGGATCCGGACACCCTGGTCCGTATCATTGAGAAAATCGCAGACGCCGCAGAAACAACCGAAGAAGTAACAGAGGAAGATGGGTAGCAGCCTCTGTGCTAGTCTATCCCGCTCATGGCCGCCGCAACAACGCCGATGTAAATCATCAAGAAGCCTGAAATCGCCAGACAGACGATGAAAAAATTCGGTACGGGATGACGAACACGGTACCCGTACGGACCTTCTCGGTCCCATCTCTCCTGCATGCGGCGCGATAGCACATGCGCAAGGACAATCAGCGCAGCGCCGCTGCCAACGTAAAAAATTACCATGACGTAGACGGACAGCATGCTTCCGCTTTCAATTCGGCTACATACGCCGCTCTGCCCGCGACACGAGGGCTCAAGACATACCCCGCGGCATAGAGTCGTTACCCGGTCCCTGCAAAGCTTAGAACCTCAGGCCGGGCTGAGTCACTTCCCGATTATCCACAGGCAGGCTCGGCACCCGGTGTGTGAAGAACACGCCAAGACCCAGGCGAAACCAGCCGTAGCGGGTCGATCGATTCTGCGCGCCCTCGGGTCCATGGACAGCCCCCGCTCGAGTTCGGAGGTCAGGCCGCCGCGGCGACGACCCTGTTGCGGCCATCCCGCTTGGCACGATAGAGCGCCTGGTCGGCTCGATGGAGCAAGGCCTCGGCGGAGTCCCCCTCGCCCTCCGACCCTGCAATCCCGATGCTGATGGTAATGTTCAGCCTTTGTGGGGCGCGGGTGATCGTGAAGGATTCTTCCTCGACGCTTCGGCGCAAGCGCTCTGCGACGGAGAAGGCCAGTTCCATGTCGGTATCAGGCATGACGACCACGAATTCTTCGCCGCCATAGCGGCACGCAAGATCGATGCCCCTCACATTCGCCGAAATGCGTTTGGCGAACTCGCGCAGCACCTCGTCACCCATGTCGTGGCCGTGGGTATCGTTGACGGATTTGAAATAGTCGATGTCAAGAATGAGAAATGCGATCGGCTTCTCCGATTTCTTCGAGTTCTCGATAAGCGTGTCCAGATGCCGGCTCATGTAACGGCGGTTGTGAAGACCCGTCAGCTGGTCCGTGATCGCCATTTCCAGTGACAGCTGCACATTGTGACGCAGCCGATCGGCATATCGCTTCTTGCGCAATTGCGTGCGGACGCGCGCAGTCAACTCGTTGCGGTCGACAGGTCGCGTGAGATAGTCGTTGACGCCCATCTCGAGCGCCTGATTGAGCTTTCGCCGATCGCCGTCACTGACGAGAACGAGAATGGGAACATTGCGGCCTTCGGGAAGGGAGCGGAGTTGCGAGCACAAACGCAGGCCGTCGAATCCGCGCAAACCCAGACTGACGACCACGAGGTCGTAGTCACCGCCTTTGACCTGCACCATCGTTTCCTCGAACGAATCGACAGCCGTCACCCTATTGTCGGTTTCGAGGGCACCTGCAAACCAGGCGACGGATTCGGGGCGATCTTCGACGATCAATATCCGTCCGCCGGGTTCAGACTCATTCGCCTCGCCTGTTGAATCCACGAGCCCCATGCTCTGACCTGTAGACTCACGCATTCTGAGTTCGTCGGTCATCATTTTCAGGCGCACGAGGCTGCGTACGCGTGCGAACAGAGCAGCATCGTCCACCGGCTTCGTGAGAAAATCGTCGGCCCCGGCCTCCAGTCCCATGATCCGATCGCTGGGCTGATCGAGCGCCGTTACCATGATGACGGGAATATGGGCACATTTTGGATTGTGCTTGATGCGGCGACAGACCTCGAACCCGTCCATGCCCGGCATCATGACGTCGAGGAGAACGATGTCAGGCTCGTGATCCTCGACCTTCGCGAGAGCTTCAAGGCCGTTATATGCAGTGACGACCTCGAAGTACTCCGCGGAGAGCTTCGCCTCGAGCAATTTGACGTTGGAAAGGATGTCGTCGACGACGAGTACCCGTGCGGTCATGGTGTCAGCCGATGAAGCGGCGCACCGTGTCGAGGAAACTCGTCACTGAAATCGGCTTGGAGATGTAGGCTTCGCAGCCGCCCTGCCGAATGACTTCCTCATCGCCTTTCATGGCAAATGCAGTAACGGCGACGACCGGGATGGCCTTGAGCGAATCATCCTCTTTCAGCCATTTCGTAACTTCCAGGCCGGACACTTCCGGCAACTGGATATCCATCAGGATCAGGTCGGGATGATGCTCTCGCGCGATGTCGAGGGCTTCCATGCCGTCCTTTGTTTGGAGGATGTTGTACCCATGGGCATCGAGAAGATCGTGAAAGAGCTTCATGTTGAGCTCGTTGTCTTCCACGATCAGGACCGTCTTGGCCTTCGCGTCCATCGCCAGATACTCCAATGCCTACAGATTCGGCCCCGGGGACGCCCGCGCGCCCATAGCCTCGAACATTAGTTGGGATGTCTTAACGCTCCCTTGACGCTACGAAGATGGCCCACCCGTGCCGTCCGCCCGATTCTGCGCCATTTGCCTGAGAATTTTGTCGCACGCAGCCCAGACCGGCCCTTGTCAGGCCGTTTCCGACAGCGCAAGAGTCCGATAATTCGAGAAATGGTCCGGGTCGGACGCCTGCGCCAATCCCCCAAAATCCGCGGGGTGTTTTCCAAGGACGGGACCGATCCGGCTGCTGCGCGAGCGTTTCCATGCTGAATAAATGGGCCGAACGATCCAAGCCTCAGCTCTGCGCCGGAATAGCGCTCGTCACCCTGTTCATCGGGTACGTGAATTATGTCGTCGAGCCGAATGTCGCGATGTCGGCCTTTTATCTCCTGCCCATCACGATTGCCGCGTGGTGGGTCGGGCTGTCGTTCTCGCTGACGATCGCGGTTGCGAGCGTGGCATTATGGCTGATCGGCAACATCGCCAATGGTGGCGCAGGTTTCATTACGCTGGGCCACACCGCCTGGAACAGCGGAGTGAGGCTCACCGAGTACATTGTGGTCGCGATTGCCGTGAACAAGCTGAGCAACGCGCAGCGCGAGCTCGAAGCCCGTGTCCGGGAAAGGACGGCTGAACTGGAGAAGTCTCAACACGAGCTTGTCCAGAACAGCGAACGCGAGCAGCGGCGGATAGGGCAGGACCTTCATGACGGACTGTGCCAGCATCTGGCGGGCACCGCGCTCATCTGCCAGGCACTGCACGACGAGCTCGCCGAGAAGGAAATTCCCGAGGCGCGCGCGGCGCACCGGGTGGTGGAGCTTCTGAAAGAAGGCATCGCACTGTCCCGCCAAACGGCGAAAGGCCTCGATCCCGTGGAGATCGGCTCGGAGGGACTGATGCAGGCGCTGGATGAATACGCGAACGCGACCAGCAAGCTGTTCGACGTCAATTGCCGCTTCCAGTGTGACTCTCCCGTGTTCATCCGCGACAGTTCCGTGGCGGGCAATTTGTTCAGAATTGCGCAGGAGGCGGTCAGAAATGCCGTCAATCACGGCAGGGCCCGCAATATCGCAATCGTACTTTCCAGCGAAGAGGATGGCGTCGAACTTCGCATCGAGGATGATGGACTGGGCATCAACAACACGCTCAGGTCGCGTCGCGGTATGGGATTGACCATCATGCCGCGCCGGGCCGGTGCCATTGGCGCGACGTTTGAAGCCAAGGCGCGCCAGCCGCGCGGTACTCTGGTTCGCAGTTTTCTGCCGGCAGCCAGGCTGAGCGCCGCCTAGCGGATGTAGGTCCGCAATACGTCCAGCAACTCGTTGAGCGATTCCTTGTCGCGACGCGGTCCCTTTCTATCCGAATCCTTGACATGCAAGAGGATGTGATCGGCCACCACCTCCGTCATGATGCCGTTGATTGCTCCCCGTGCCGCAGACAGCAGGGCCATCACCTCGTTGCAGCCTTCGTCCGCTTCAAGCGTACGTTCGAGGGCGTCGATCTGGCCACGCAGTCTGCGCACGCGGTTCAGAAGCTTCTTCTTGTGCTCGACGACGTGTGCCAAGGCTCCTCTCTCTATACCCTGCGGGGTACTTGCAATATATGGCCCGGGGTATATATAGCGAACCCCGACTTCCTCGCAAAGCCTGAACACACAGGCCCGGGTGTCGGCGTTGGGTCCAGCAGCAATGGTCGTGGAGGAATCACGATGAAACCGAGAAGTACCTGGTCCGGCGGTTGCACTGGGAGACGGTCTGTGTCTCGCCAGGCTTCGACGGACAATTTCAGCGCTCGGGTTCAGCAAGCCGAACCTTACCGGGGGTGATATTCATGCGTTCCCCCAAATCGCAGCTTGCCTCCTGGGCATTTCACGCAATGACTGACCTCGCCGGAGGTGATCATGTTCTCAGTTCTGATTCGGCCCTTTGTTCTGATCTACCGCGTATTCATGCCTTCACCGGAGGGGATCTCTGAAATACCGGCGACCCGCGACCGGGGCCTGAAGCTCGGTTGGATCCGCGGAAATAACGGCCGTCCCACCGGTAGTTGGCGGTCGCGCTAGGTCTGGCCCCTGCCGCAGAACGTCGCTGTCATGCAATCGTCACGCTGCCTCAATAGCTCAACGGTTTAAGCCGAGGGCATGGCGACGTAGGTTCTGCGGCGAGGCAGTTCATCGCAAGCCCGTGGTCACAGGGGCAGTGACCAAGGGCATGGCAACCATGGGTGGGGATGGCACGGGATGACGCTCGAAGATCACATGCCGACGTCGCGCGGCCGGGCGTTTATCTGGGGCGGCATCGGCCTGGGCGCCCTGCTCGTGGTCTTGCTCTTCACAAAAGGCTTCGGCCTCTTCGGCGCAGCGGAGCAAGCCGATGACCGGCCGGCACTGATTCATCAGGGCGACAGGATCATCATCCCGTACGGTTCGCCATTGAGATCACGCTTGGCCACCATGCCGGTCCGAAGCGTCAGCGGGAGTCCGCAAATCTCGTTACCCGCTCTCGTGGAGTCCGATCCCGCGCGTACGGCCTCTGTACTGCCCCAACTGGGCGGCCGTGTGCTGCAGCTGAAAGTCGCGCTCGGAGACCGCGTGACCAAAGGTCAGATCTTGGCGATCATCGACTCAGCGGATCTCGCGCAAGCCTACGACGACAATGACAAAGCGGCCGACACATTCGCCCTGACGAAAAAGAATTTCGAACGCCAGCAGGACCAGTTCAAGATAGGCGGCGCATCCGCCAAAGATGCGGATCAGGCGAAGAGTGACTTTGCCCAGGCGGCCGCCGAGTTCACGCGGACGCAGGCGCGCCTGAATGCGCTGGGTGAAAGCGCGGCGGGCAAACATCGCTCGCGGCTTCTCGTCGTGTCGGCCCCCGTGAGCGGCAGTGTAACTGCGCTATCGATTGTGCCAGGCACGATGATCAACGATCCAACGCAATCCATCATGACCATCGCCGACCTCAGCACCGTGTGGGTAAGCGCAATGGTGCCGGAAGCGGACCTGTCCGCGGTCGCGCGGAACGAGACTGCGGATGTGAAGCTCGATGCCTATCCAGGTAGCGTGTTGCACGGCAAAGTCCTCTTTGTCGCCGATGTGGTCGATACCGATACGCACCGCACCAAGTTGCGCATCGCGTTTTCAAACCCGGATTATCGACTGAAACCGAACATGTTCGGCACAGTCCTGCTCAATGGCGCATCGCGGCCGCACATCGTGCTGCCGACGTCGGCACTTCTGATGAACAACGACACGACAAGCGTTTTTGTCGCTACGGCGCCATGGACATTCGAGCGCCGAATTGTGGACCCCGATCTGGAGGAAGGAACGACCGTTACGATCAATTCGGGACTGAAACCCGGTGACGAAGTTGTCGTAAGGGGCGGGATCCTTCTCAATGATTGACAGCTTCGTCGGATTTTGCCTCCACCATCGCATCGCCGTCATCGTCATCGCACTGTTGATGGCGGCGTTCGGCGTCTATGCGTGGGAAACGCTGAGCGTCGAAGCATATCCGGAATTGGGCGACGTGTCGGCCCAGGTGACGACCCAGATGCCGGGCCTCGCGGCCGAAGAGGTGGAGCAGCTGATCACGGTCCCCCTCGAACGCGAAATCAACGGCACGCCTGGAATTCTGCTGATGCGCTCCTCGAGTACCTTCGGGCTGTCGCTCATTACGGTGCTGTTTCGCGACGGATACGAAGACTATTGGGCTCGCCAGCGTTTGCTCGAGAGAATCAATCAGGCTGTCCTGCCGCAAGGAGCAACACCGTCGCTTGATCCGGTGGCCGGCCCCGGCGGCGAGATTTACCGCTACACGCTCGAGTCCGACACGAAGAACCTGCAGGAGCTGTCGGAAATTCAGAGGTGGATTGTCATTCCGGCACTGAAATCCGTGCCCGGCGTTGTCGACGACACCAATTTCGGCGGCTTCACCACGGAATATCAACTCAATCTCGACCCACGGCAATTGGTCCACTACGGAATCGGAATCACCGATGTCATCAATGCGATTAACAGCAACAACACCAACGCCGGCGGCGGCCGCGTCACTCGCGGCGATCAGAGCTACGTCATCCGCGGCGAGGGGCTCATCCGCAGCCTGAGCGATATCGGCGCCATCGTCATCAAGCAGGTGAACGGGACGCCCGTGCTGGTGCGCGATCTCGGCAAGACGGTCCTCAGCCATCAGGAACGGGAAGGAATTCTGGGAAAGAACAATAACCCCGATACCATCGAAGGCATCGTCCTGATGCTCAAGTACCAGAACCCTTCGCAAACCCTTCAGGGTGTCCATACCAAAGTCGGCGAGTTGAATGCGCAGCTGGCAAAAGAGGACGTGCGCATCGTGCCCTATATCGACCGGGACGATCTTGTACGATCCACGATCAACAAGGTCGGCCGCACGATCGCAGAAGGAATAGGCCTCGTTTTTCTTATCCTCATTCTTTTCCTGGGAAGCCCACGCAGCGCCATCGTCGTTGCCGTGGCGATTCCCATGGCGCTGATTTCCGTGTTCTCGCTCCTCAACCTCACCGCCGTGTCGGCAAACCTTCTCTCCCTCGGTGCAATCGACTTCGGCATCCTCGTCGACGGCGCAATAGTCGTGACTGAGGCGGTACTGAGACGCCGGGAGGCGCTTCCGGACGAAGAACTCAGCGAAAGCGAGGTTAAAGCTGCCGCGCTTCAGGTCACCCGGCCCATTTTCTTTGCGAGCCTCATTATTATCACGGCGTATCTGCCGCTGTTTTCTTTCGAGCGCGCCGAAGCCAAGCTGTTCACGCCGATGGCCTATACGATGGGATACGCGCTGTTCGGCGCATTGCTCACATCTCTGGCGCTTGTTCCGGGTCTCGCCTACTTCGCGTTTCGCAAGCCGGGAAAGGTATTTCACAACCGTTGGCTAGAGAAGATCACCGAGGGTTACGACCATCTTCTAGGAGCCTGCCTGCACGAGCCGCGGATCATCTACGGCGTCATCGCGTTTGCGCTTCTTGCGGTGGTCGGGCTGGGCGCAACGGTCGGCCGCGATTTCCTTCCCGACCTCGACGAAGGCGCGCTTTGGCTCCAGGTACAGATGCCCACGGGACTTTCACTCGACAAGGCGAGCGAGATGGCGGGCGAATTGCGGCATGCCATCATGAAATATCCGGAAGTCTCCTACGTCGTCACCCAGACCGGCCGCAACGACGACGGAACCGACCCATGGACCATGTCGCATATCGAGGCGCCGGTCGGTCTGACGCCATACGATACCTGGCCGAATGGAGAATCGAAGAAGGCATTTGTGGACAAACTCTCTTCGGGCTTGTCGCGCGATCTGCCGGGCTATTCGGTCGGTATCAGTCAGCCGATCATCGATGGTGTGAACGACATGATCGGCGGCGCCCACAGTCCGTTGGTAGTGAAAATCTTTGGAGATGATCTGAACGAACTGCGTCGTGTAGGCCACCAGATCGTTAACGTGCTCGATACGATTCAGGGCACGTCCAGCGCATCTATCTTTCAGGAACCGCCAATTCCACAGATCGAGATCAAGCTCGATCATCAAGAAGCGGCACGTTACGGCATCAACATGACCGACCTGCAAAGCGTTATCCAAACAGGCGTAGGTCAGTCACCGATTTCCACAGTGTATGTCGGAGAGAGAAGCTATCCGCTGACAGTGCGTTACACACCCGAAACGCGCAACAGTCCGCAGGCTCTCGCAAATTTGCCGGTGACGACCACGGCCGGCGCGCAGGTTCCACTGGCTCAGGTTGCGGATATCCGCATAAAAACCGGGGAAAGTACGATTACGCGCGAGAATAGCCATCGAACCCTCACCATCGCCATCGACGACCACAGCCGGGATCTCACATCGTACCTCGAGGAAGCACAACGTAAGATCCACGATCAGGTCCACTTCGACAAGGACAAGATCAGCCTGGAATGGGGCGGTCAATTTGAGAACCAGCGGCGGGCGGAGGCCCGTTTGCTGGTGATCATGGCGCTTGTCATGGGGATGATGCTGATCTTCCTGACTGTCGGCACCGGGTCGCTTCGTCAGGCTCTCTTGATTCTGGGAGTCGTTCCGCTGGCCACGCTCGGCGGGTTGATTTCGCTCCACGTCACGGGCCAGACGCTCAACGTTGCAACCGGCGTAGGATTTATTGCGCTGTTCGGCGTCGCGGTTCAGAATGGCATCATCATGGTGGCCAATCTCAACCGCATGAGAAAATCCGGTCTCGAACTTCACGAGGCAATCATGAAGGGCGCTACGGAGAGGCTGCGCCCGGTGTTGATGACGGCATCAGTGGCAACGCTCGGAATGCTACCCGCCGCCATCCATACCGGCGTGGGCAGCGATGTCCAACGAGGCATTGCGACGGTCGTTGTAGGTGGATTGGCCATATCCACAGCGCTGACATTATTCGTGCTACCTGCAATGTATCACGTTATCGAGCACTGGGCCGAACGACGTCGTGGGCATCCGGTGTGGAGCTAGGTTGATGCGCAACTCCGTCTGTCTGCTGACATTGCTGCTCCTGTCGTCCTGTGCAGTGGGACCCGACTTTCACGAACCCGCTCCGCCTGCCGCGTCCGACTATGGAGCCGCGCCGAGCGCGGGGAAGACAACGGAAGCGACCGACCCGGCCGGGGCAGCGCAACAATTTGTTCCGGGCAAAGACATTCCTAGCCAGTGGTGGACTTTGTTTCACTCCGAACAGCTTTCGGGACTGGTTGGCCAGGCGCTGAAGGCCAATCCGAACATGGAAGCCGCGGAGGCCGCCCTGCGTCAATCGCACGAACTGTACAGGGCACAGTGGACGGCGTTCTTTCCGCTGCTCCAGGGAGGCATGAGCGCGGAGCGTGCAAAGAACCCCTACAATTCCATCGCGCCTCCGACGATTTCCAGCAATCCAACCTATAATCTCTATACGGCACAACTCAGCCTCAGTTACGCCCCTGATGTGTTCGGCGGCACCCGGCGCGCCGTCGAAGCCGCGAAAGCCGGGGAAGGCGTGAGTCGATTTCAGCTTGAAGCGACCTATGTCACGCTCAGCAGCAATGTTGTTGTTACTGCAATTCAGGAAGCCTCGTTAAGGGATCAGGTTGCTGCGACGCAGCGACTGCTCGATCTCGAACACAGTCTTACCGAAACCGTCCAACGCCAACACGCCATCGGCACGGCAAGCGAACTCGATATTCTGGCGCAGCAGACGGCGGAATCGCAGACGGCCCAGCTTCTGCCTCCTCTTCAAAAGCAACTTGGACAAGCGCGTGACGCGTTAACTGCGCTGCTGGGCCGGCTCCCGTCCGGTGAGCCGGCAGAGTCTTTTCACCTCTCCGATCTGGCGTTGCCGACTGAGCTTCCGGTCAGTGTTCCCTCGAAACTCGTCGAACAGCGACCGGACGTCCGTCAGGCGGAAGAGAACCTCCATGCAGCGACCGCGGAAGTTGGAGTGGCAATTGCCGACATGCTGCCGCAGTTCACGATTAACTCCGGCGACGGTTCGACAGCACTCGCGACCACCCAATTGTTGGGGTCCGGCAACGGGTTCTGGAGCGTCGGCGGTTCTCTGGCACAAACCCTGTTTGATGCAGGTGCACTGATCCATAAGCGCAGGGCCGCGGATGCGGCAATGGACCAGGCTGCGGCCCAGTATCGGACTGCCGTGATCCTTGCCTGCCAGAACGTGGCAGACACGCTGCGGGCGCTGCAATCCGACGCCGACGCGCTCAAGGCCGGCGCCGACGCCGACCGCGCAGCCAAGTCGTCATTCGAGCTTGCACAGAGTCAATTCAAACTGGGCACGATCAGCTTCGTTAGCGTGCTCAATGCCGAGCAGGCATATCAGCAGGCCGAGATTTCTCTGATTCAAGCCCGCGCGAATCGATTTTCCGACACGGCGGGACTGTTTCAAGCGCTGGGTGGCGGTTGGTGGAATCGCAGTGAGGTGGCTTCAAATGAACAATTTGGTGTTGCGGGAAAATAGCGGCGGCGCCGCAATCCTGACGCTGAACCGGCCCGAAAAGCTCAATGCCCTGACGAAGGAAGTCTTCGAGGCGCTTGAAGAGCACGTCGATGCCATCTCGCGCGAAACCCGGACCATCGGTCTGGTCATCATTCGCGGCGCAGGCGGCAATTTTTCCGCGGGCTATGACATGGAGGAAATCGAAGAGCTGGTGAATGCACACGCCAAGCCCCACTTTCAGGCTGAAGTGATCGAGAAGATCGCCTGTCTGCCTCAGCCCATAATCTCCGCAGTTCGGGGTCATTGTTCGACGGGAGCGCTGGAACTCGCTCTGGCGGCGGACCTGATCGTTGCTTCGGAGACCGCGCAGTTCTCCGATGTGTATGCGCTGTGGGGGCTGACGCCCATTTGGGGATTGAGCTTGCGTCTGCCGCATCGGGTCGGGACTGCGAAGGCCAGCGAGATGATGTTCTCCTGCCGTACCTATTCCGGCACAGAGGCCCACGACATGCATCTGGCCAATTACTGCTTTGCGGACGTGCGCTTCGAAGCGGAGCTTCAGGCGCTGGCAAAGGATATTCTGGCCAATTCCTGGTACGCGAACCAAGTCAACAAGCGGGCGTTGGCTGCCAGCGACGGCCTCACGCTGCACGACGCTCACGCCCTCGAAATGTTCAAGAACGAAGGGGTGGCACCCGACGCGGCCCAGCGGATCGCCGGGTTTTTCGCGAAACGTCAACGCTGATCGCGCCAATCCACCGTATGGATACAATCCGTCAGTCGGAGGTTATCGTTTGTTTGGTGAGTCGAAGCGGCATGCATCCCCTCAGAACATTGTTGGCCATCCTTTCGGTGGTTGAAGTTGCATGGGCTAGCGGCGCGCGCGCGGCCGATGCTGATACAGACACATCCCCCGAGGAATGGTCCCTGCATTTCCAGACGACTTTCACCGATCAATTTCATCCGGCCTTTACCTCGCCCTATCGGGGAACGAACAGCCTCGACCCGGGGAGCCGTGGCGACGAAACGTTTGATCTCACCATATTCGCCGGTATGCGACTGTGGCGCGGCGGCGAAGCCTATGTGAACCCTGAAGTGGACCAGGGTTTCGGCCTCAGCGATACCTATGGCGTGGCGGGCTTTCCGAGCGGCGAAGCCTACAAGATCGGCGACACGCATCCCTACGTGAAACTGCCGCGGCTGTTCATTCGGCAGACCTTCGATCTCGGCGGCGAGGTTCAAAGAACCGACCCCGGTGCGAACCAGCTTGGCGGCACGCGCACGGCAGACAATCTGATCATCACGATTGGCAAAATCTCCGTGCCCGACATTTTCGATGCCAACACCTATGCGCACGACCCACGCCACGACTATCTCAACTGGACAATCCTTGATGCCGGCGCGTTCGACTACGCCGCCGATTCCTGGGCCTACACCTATGGCGGCGCTGCCGAGTGGACCCAATCGTGGTGGTCGCTGCGAACGGGACTCTTCGATCTCTCCAAGGTACCCAACATGCCGCATCTCGAGACGGGATTCCGCCAGTTCGAGATCGATGCCGAAGCCGAAGAGCGTCATACGCTGTTCGGTCACGACGGAAGACTGAAGCTGCTCGGCTTCATCAACCGCGGTCGGATGGGCGATTACAATGACGCCATCGCACTGGGCTTGAAGACGCACACCACCCCCAACACAGCGTTGGTCAGGAACTATGCGTCGCGGCCCGGCGCGTCCCTGAATTTCGAGCAACACCTTGCAGGCGATTTGGGCATGTTCGCGCGCGCCAGCATCAACGACGGCAGCAAGGAGACTTACGAGTTCACGGACGTCAATCAATCCGTGTCGGCCGGGCTTTCGCTGAACGGCAATTCCTGGAGTCGGGCCAGCGACACCGTCGGCGCAGGGGCCGTGGCCAACGGAATATCGGACTCCGCACAGCACTACTTCGCTGCGGGAGGATTGGGGATCCTCATCGGCGACGGCCGGTTGCCCCACTACAGCACGGAAAATATTCTCGAAACCTATTACAGCGCGCAGCTCACGAAGTGGGTTACCGCGAGCGCCGACTACCAGCTTGTCCTCAATCCCGCATACAATCCCCAGCGGGGCCCGGTTTCCGTGCTGGGCGCACGGCTTCACGCCGAACTATGACATGACCGCAGAGATCCCGGCCTATCTGTTGACGGCGCCACTCGTAAAGACCGCGCTGGCGCTGTCGACGGCGTTTGCGCTCGGCGGCCTGATCGGCTTCGAACGTCAATGGCGTCAGCGCACTGCGGGATTGCGCACGAACGTGCTCGTTGCGGTGGGCGCTGCAGCATTCGTCGACCTGGGAATGCGTGTCGCAGGGCCGGCGGGCGGCGTCCAGATCATTTCTTACGTCGTATCCGGCATCGGTTTTCTTGGCGCTGGCGTGATCATGAAGGAAGGCGCGCAGGTCCGCGGCATCAACACGGCAGCAACGCTGTGGGCATCTGCGGCCGTCGGCGCATTCGCCGGCAGCGCACAATTCGCCGAAGCCGGCCTGGTCGCGGCATTCGTGCTGGCGGGCAACACCATGCTGAGGCCGGTCGCCGACTTCATCAATCGCAGGCCCATTACCGCAGAAACGACCGAAGCCGTGTATCGCATCCATGTCGTGTGCAGGCCCGAGCACGTATCGGACGCCCGCGACATTCTCTTCGAGGAGCTGGAACGTCATTACCCAATTCGCGACGTCGAGACGCTGTCGGAAGGCGACGAGCAGATTGAACTGGCAGCAACGTTGGTTCCCACATCGGCCGAGCCTGAGATTCTCGATGGCATCACGAGGCGGCTCGAAGAGAACCCGAACATCGAGAGCGCAACTTGGACGGTCGGAACCGAGTCATGAGATCCTCCCATTCAGTCTCACCCGGTCGAGCGAAATCGAGCATGGCTGCGGCGCAATGAATTGGATGTGGTTCCAGCTCAAGCGACATCCACGATTTTATATCGCGCTCGGCTGCGGCATTCTCTCGTGGATCGCATCCTGCCCCCTATCGTTGCACGTGCGTATCGCCATCGCTGGCGACGCGTTCTACTCGGTCTATCTCGCGCTCGTCGTAACCTATGTCCTGCGCGTGCCGGCGTCCGAATATCGCGACTGGCTCGACGACAGGGACGAAGGCTTGTTCATCGTGATGGTCACGACGCTCGCCGCCGTCGCGATCAGTCTCTACTCGATCTTCTCGCTGCTGAACGCCGGCCACAAGGCGGACGGCGTGTATCTCGCGCTGTCGCTCGCCAGTGCGCCGCTCGGCTGGTTCGTCCTGCACACCGTATTCTCGCTGCACTACGCGCATGTCTATTATCTGACACGCGCGTCGGGCGAAGCGGAGAAGACGAGAGGCGGGCTGCTCTTCCCGTCCACGGACGATCCCGGACCGTGGGACTTCCTCTATTACTCGTTCGTGGTCGGCATGACGGCGCAGGTCTCTGACGTTCAGGTGACGTCGACCGATATGCGCAAACTGACGATGCTCCATGGCATCGTGTCGTTCGTGTTCAACACTGTCCTGATCGCGCTCGCCGTCAACACCATCGTAGCGCTGGTACAGGCGAACTAGAATCCCTGCTAGGCCGCCGCCTTTTCCCGATCGCGTACAAGCGAAAGCACTTTGCGCGCCGCATCGGGAATGTTGGTGCCGGGTCCGAAGATGGCCGCAACGCCTGCGCGCTCGAGGAACGGGTAATCCTGCGCCGGGATCACGCCGCCGCATACCACGAGGATGTCGTCCGCGCCCTGCTTCTTCAGCGCCTCGATCAGCTGCGGCACCAGTGTCTTGTGGCCGGCTGCCTGACTTGAGACGCCGATAACATGCACGTCGGACTCGATGGCATCCTTCGCCACTTCATCGGGCGTCTGGAACAGGGGGCCGATATCGACGTCGAATCCCAGATCGGCGAAGGCGGTGGCGATCACCTTGGCGCCGCGGTCGTGGCCGTCCTGCCCCATCTTGGCGACGAGCATGCGCGGCCGCCTTCCCTCTTCCGTCGCGAAGGCTTCGACGTCGCCGCGGATTGCGGCAAACTCGTTGTCGCCTTCATAGGCGCCGCCGTAAACCCCGGAAATGGAACGGATTTCGGCGCGATATCGGCCGAATACGGTTTCCATGGCGCCTGAAATTTCGCCGACGGTGGCGCGAGCGCGGGCGGCTTCGACCGCCAGCGCGAGCAGGTTCTCATTCCCTGCCGCGCCTTTGGTGAGTGCCTCAAGCGCAGCCTTAACCTTCGCTGCATCGCGCTTCGATTTCACGTCGTGAAGACGCGCGATCTGTCGGGCCCGCACTGCCGCGTTGTCGATGTCGCGGACTTCGATCGTCGTTTCCTGTTCGGGCTCGAATTTGTTGACGCCGACGATGACATCCTCTCCACGATCGACGCGCGCCTGGCGGCGTGCGGCGGACTCCTCGATGCGCAGCTTGGGAATGCCGGCCTCCACCGCCTTCGTCATGCCACCCATGGCTTCGACGTCGTCGATGATCGCTTGCGCTGCAACGGCCAGCGAGTGCGTCAGCGACTCGACATAATATGAACCGCCCAGAGGATCGACCGTGCGCGTCACCTGAGTTTCGTTCTGCAGGATCAATTGCGTGTTGCGCGCGATGCGGGCGGAGAATTCCGTCGGCAGCGCAATCGCTTCGTCGAAGGAATTGGTGTGCAACGACTGCGTGCCGCCCAGGACTGCAGCCAACGCTTCATAGGCGGTGCGCACCACATTGTTGTAGGGATCCTGTTCGGTGAGCGACACGCCGGACGTCTGGCAATGCGTGCGCAGCATCAGCGATTCCGGGTTCTTCGCGCCGAATCCGCTCATGATCTTCGACCACAGAAGCCGCGCGGCACGCAGCTTGGCCACTTCCATGAACAAGTTCATGCCGATGCCGAAGAAGAACGACAGACGCGGCGCGAATTCGTCGATCAGCAATCCCTTGGCGAGCGCGGCACGGACATATTCAATTCCGTCGGCCAGCGTATAGGCGAGTTCCTGCACGGCGGTCGCGCCGGCTTCGTGCATGTGGTAGCCGGAGATCGAAATCGAGTTGAATTTCGGCATCCTTCTGGCGGTGTACTCGATGATGTCGGCGACGATCCGCATCGAGGCCTGCGGCGGATAGATGTAGGTGTTGCGGACCATAAACTCCTTGAGGATGTCATTCTGGATCGTGCCCGACAGGTTCTCGGGCGCCACGCCCTGTTCCTCGGCGGCCACGATGAATCCCGCGAGCACCGGAATGACGGCGCCGTTCATCGTCATCGATACGCTCATCTTGTCGAGCGGAATGCCAGAGAAGAGGATCTTCATGTCCTCGACGGAATCGATGGCGACCCCCGCCTTGCCGACGTCACCCGTTACGCGAGGATGATCGCTGTCGTAACCGCGATGGGTTGCGAGATCGAACGCGACCGACAGGCCCATCTGACCGCCTGCGAGGTTCTTGCGGTAGAAAGCATTGGACTCTTCGGCCGTCGAAAAGCCCGCATACTGACGAATGGTCCAGGGCCGTCCGGCATACATGGTGGCGCGAACGCCGCGCAGGTAGGGTGCAAGGCCCGGCATGGAGTTGGCGCCCTCCATGCCTTCGAGGTCGGACGCGGTGTAGAGCGGCTTCACGGCGAAGCCCTCGGGGGTTTGCCAAATGAGACTCTCGAGCGGCTTGTCCTTGAGTTCCCTGGCGGCGAGCTGGGCCCAAGCTTTGGGGGTCGTATCCGTCATGCGCGGCTCGTGATGGTCTGATCCCGGCCAGTATCGCAGGTGCGGGAGTCCGGGGCAAAGTGCATCGAAAACGGGCAAACCACGACACGGATGTGTCATAAACCATCCGTTCACGGAGCATGTGGCCGGTAAACCGTTCCCCGATTCCAGTTGTGGGGCGACCCACAGCATGTTGGATCGTCACACTCTTGACAAACCGGATATTGTATGAGAACAAATCATGTTATCGATTCGGTTAGTGATTCGGGCCCGCTCCGTTCCGGGTGCGTTCGGCCCGTTAACGCGCCATCCACAGGCTGAATTTCCGTATACGGAGCGTGGACGCGTTCCCTCACTGAGGGAATTCCTGAGGGAATTTACAAATAATTGTGACCCGTTGCGGCCCGGTCTGTTGTCTCCGGCTCTTTCATTCCGCGCATTCGATCGAAGACCATAGTTCATATTCGGTATGATGTCAACCATATCGGTGATGCCGAAAAAATGACGCCGACGGCCGACAACGTGCATTTGGGCTCCCTGAAGCGCGCGAGGGTTCCGTTCAGACCCCTGTGGAATTCCCCGCATCGTGTCGTCGTCGTGACGTCGGTTTCTTGTCTTCTCGTTTCCATTCGTCTGTCTTCCCCCTGCTTCAACTCCGTGCGCCGCACGCATGCGCGCCCGGGCGACGGGCAACGGCATCGAAATCATGCAGGGAATTCCGGTACGACGACTGTGGCGCTGCTGTCGCTGCTATAGTCCGCGCGAGCAACAGCCATTGCCCCAACCATGACGCTGAATGGCGCGTTGGGGATACGTTCGTGACGCGTCCCAATGTCGGGAATATGTACCGCGCAATGTCCGGATCATGCAGCATGCGTGACGCATTCGAGTGGCTTTCAGGTCGCATCGATGTGTCTCTTCCGGCAGCTGCAGGGAATTCGAGCGGAAGACTGTTCGGCAAATGATCCCTGACGTGCGCCGGACAGACAGATTTGCACGCGGAGACGCGAACAGCTCTTTCCTCCCCGTCGAAGATGGGGGGCGCCAGCGACAGCGTCGGCGCGGATCGCGCGAACTGCGGTTCGCGCGAGACGGAGGGGACAAATCCGAGCATTGCGCGTGTGACTGCCCCCTCCACCGCTACGCGGTCCCCCTCTCCCATTTCGCTGTCGCTCAACGGGGGAGGAAGAAATCGGCTACCAATTCACCTCCGCCATGATCGCGGCGTAGGTGTCGATGCCGTCCCAGAGATTTTGCAGACGCAGGTTTTCGTTTGCGGCGTGCTGGGAATCGTCGTGATTGACGATGGGAAGCCCGATCACGGGCACTTTCAATATGTCGTGGAACAGGTAGATCGGCACGCTGCCGCCCATCGCAGGCAACACCGCCACGGGCTTGCCCGCTGCGTCGTCGGCGGCGGCGATCACTGCACGCGCCGGTGCGCTCGCCATGTCTTCGCGATAGCCGGGATAACCCGTGCCCCATGTGAGCCGCACGATTTTCGGATGCGCGAGCCGCGTCGCGAGATCCGGTGCGTCGCGCACGATGGTCCAGCCTTTACCTTCGAGGAATGTCTCCACCTTCGCGCGCACACCGTCCGGCGTCTGATCCGGCACCAGGCGGAAATCGATCGACACCACGGCATCGACGGGAATGGCATTGGCCGCTTCCGCGCCGACTGCGCCGGATCTGATCCCGCGCACATTCAGAGCCGGCCGCATCGTGCTCGCTGTCAATCCGTCGGCGCCTTCGGTGCGGCCGATGCCGAATTCGCGTTTCAACGAGTCTTCCACCGGCGGCAGTTTGGCGATCGCTGTTTTCTCCGCCTCGGTGAGCGGGCGCACATCGTCGTAGAATCCGGGAATGAGGATGTGTCCGTCATCGTCGCGCAACGATGCGATCAGCACCGCGGCCATCGCCGCAGGGTTCGGCACCCAGTTGCCGTAATGCCCGTCATGCAGCGCGTGGGTGGGACCATAGATCGTCGCCTCCACATCCAGCGCGCCCCGCGCGCCGAAATCCACCGTCTGCAGGCGTGACTGGTTCACCGGCCCGTCGCCGATCAGCCAGAAATC
Source organism: Rhizomicrobium sp. (assembly GCA_050010175.1). Classification (GTDB taxonomy): domain Bacteria; phylum Pseudomonadota; class Alphaproteobacteria; order Micropepsales; family Micropepsaceae; genus Rhizomicrobium. The sequence goes on along the minus strand of JBEKLN010000033.1, from coordinate 11,938 downwards.
CGCGGCCAGTTCCGCCGCGTGATCCTTCAGCATCTCCGCGATATGCGGCGAACCCGCTTCCTCCTCGCCTTCCCACACCACCTTGAGATTGACGGACGGCGAACGGCCGGACGCCTTCAGCGCATCGAACGCCGCGAGGAACGCGATCTCGGACGCCTTGTCGTCGGCCACCGCGCGGCCGAACAAACGCCATTCGGGATTGTAGGGCGGCTTGGCGCCCTGCCAGTTGACGAGTTTGGCCGCCGGCGTGAGCGGCCCGTCGCGCATCACGGGAGAAAACGGATCGGAGCTCCATTGCGACAGCGTCACTGGCTGGCCGTCATAATGCGCATAGAACACAACCGTGTGTTTCGCGCCGGGCACGGTGAGCGCGCCGAACACGATGGGCGGCGAACCCTCCTTGGCGACGAACTGCTTCGTCGCAAAGCCGCGCGATTTCAATTCGCTTTCGAGCAAGTTCGCCGCCGCCACAATCCCCGCCGGCGACGCCGCCACGCTCTTCAGCCGCGTAAGCTTGTCGAGCTGGCCGACGATGTCGGGTTCATGCGCGGCGCGCCAGGTGTCGATCTGGGAGATGAGCGGAGATGAGGTGGCAGGGGCGATAGCTGCGACGGCTAACAAGCCTGCTGACAGGACTATGTTTGAAATCGCCTTCGTCATTGTGTTGCCCCCTATTCCCGCACCCGCAAGCCTATCGTTGTTCGTCGCGCGGAGGAATTACTGATCGCCCTCCGAGTGCACTGTTCAAACGAATAGCCGTCTTACATCGGGTCGGAACAAGTACACCAGGATCGCGCCGGCGACCGCAACTCCGATCGCGCCTTCGAGGATATGCCCGAGAATTAGCTGAACCACATCGCTCGCGCCGTTGACGGCAAAAATCGCGACCGCCAGCCACCAGCCCCACGTCCGGCGGCGGAAACATCCGATCGATGCCAGCAGCATTACGACCGCCAGGGTAAGAAACGCCGGGCCGAGCCATAAGTGATGCGGCATCAGCAGCGCGCGGCGGGCGGGATAGAGAGCCCAGATCGCATCCGTTGCCGCGCCGGGCAACAGCAATGCCGTTCCCACGGCGACAAGAATGCACGTCGCCAGCGTAAAGAAGACGGCGATGAGAAGCGGCCCGACGGATCCTGTCACTCTTCGGCCCCATGCACGCCGCAACGTTGTTCCACAATTTGGACACATGGGAATGGTATCGTGCCCCCTCATCGCTGCGGTGCTTACAGGTGTTTTTTTGAGGGGGTGACGATGTCTCTGATTTCCAACATGAAAACCGCACTCTTCTACGGATCGCTGGCTTGCATTTTTGTTGCAGCGGAACCGAGTATCGCTGGACCTTCGACGGGGACATTGAATCTGTGGGTGACCGATTTCCAGACCGGCTTTGTCTACGAGTACAACCCGGCCAGCGGTCGCACAACTTTTACCTCCGGCTTGGGCGGTCCCGATGGAATAGCATTCGACTGCTCGGGTGACTTGTTTGTTTCAGATCGTGGGGACGGCGTCCTGTACAAATTTGCGCCCGGCGGAGCAATGAGCGTTGTGGCCTCCGGATTTGACGCCCCATACGCGATTGCTGTGGACACTGCCGGGGACGTGTTCGTCGCCAATTCCGGCGCAGACGAAATCGATGAAATTACGCCCAAAGGAAAGGAACGCGTCTTTGCCACCTTGAGCATTCCCGGTGGAATGGCGTTCGACAGCTCCGGCAATCTCTTCGTCACCAACCCCGAAACTAATCAAATTTTGAAATACGCGCCATCGGGGGCGGTTTCCGTTTTCGCGGCTGGTCTGGACTTTCCCGTTCCGCTCGCATTCAACGCGGCGGGTGATCTTTTTGTGGGGGACAATGCAAGTCAGCATATCTACGAGTACACGCCGGATGGTGTTCAAAGCACGTTTGCCTCGACACCCGGTAATCCGGAATCATTGGCGTTCGATCGTCAGGGCAACCTGCTCATGGGAAGCCAGAACGGCAATGTGTATTCATACTCTGCTAATGGGGCGATGACTGACTTTGCGACGTTGGAAGTCGGCAATATTCCTGGCGTCACGTTTGCTCCACAGAATTCGTTCATGCCGCAGAACTGCAAACGTCGCTGATCGCCGGCGGGACTTCACCCATTCCCCGCGCGCACGATGGTGACGACCAGCGCGAGCCATAGCGCGAGGCCGAGCGCTCCCTGAAGTTCGATGCGGCCGCGAAACCGCCAGATCGCGTCGAGCGACGGCCATTTCAGCGCGGTGTTGTCTGGATGTCTCATGGGCGTGCCCCCGAAACGTCCGTTGCTCCTGACAGGTTCGCACCCGCGCGCCGCCGTGAAACCGGGGGGTCTCCTTTGTTCGGCGGCGCGCGAATGCGAATCAGGCCGTCAGGGTTGCGCCCCGAGATGGGAGATGAAGTCGAGCTGGTGATCCGGCGAGAGCAGCGCCTCGATGCGCGCGAGTTCGTCCTTGATCCTGAGTTTGCGTTTCTTCAGGCGCGCAATCAGCAATTCGTCAGGCGCGATGGATTCGGTGAGCCGCGCAATCGTGTCGTCGAGATCGCGATGCTGCTGGGTAATCTCGACCTGCCGGATGCGCAGCGCAATCTCCGCCGCTTCGAGGGTTCTGGCGCCCGCTACGGGACGCGCAGGCTCGCCGGCCCACAGCGGAGGATCGAACGGCATGGCCTGAAGTCTGGTGCCGGACACCGGCACTTCATGGGAACGCATGACAACACCCCTTCAAAGTGTCTCTGCTTCCCTGTCGGCACCACCACGGATTGTGTCCGGTATTCGGCGACCTACGACCGATTCGATCCGGATTTATCGTTAATGAAGTATTAATATTCCAAACTGGCCGTTAAGTCAACGCAAAACCCTCCGTAGACGGAGGGTAGGACACTTTGACTCAGGGGGAGCTCCGCGAATCGCGCGGCCCAACGAAATGTCTCACGCGGAGACAGGCACGCGCGAAGACTCGCATCCCTCATCGGCAATTCCGGACTCACGACAGAAACAAAGATACCTGTAGGCGCGCGAACGCGCGCCAGGATTTATTCCGGCACTCTCTCATTGACCCCTCGCGCGCTGATCAAATGCGAGACCACTCCGCCTCTCCCTCTCTCCGCGTGAGGCTCCTTCTTCCCGCTCCCCTCCCCGCAACGTGAGTTCAGGCCGTTGCGCGATGCGGTAAGATGCGCGCACTGACTCCGGGGAGAAGCACCATGGCGGAGAACTCCATAAACCGCACGCGCATCGACTCCATCGATCTGGTGCGCGGCATCATCATCGTCATCATGGCGCTGGATCATTCCCGCGATTACTTCGGCGACCCCGCGGCGAACCCGACCAACCTCGCCACCGCCACCGCGGCGTTGTTCCTCACCCGGTGGGTCACCCATATCTGCGCGCCGACGTTTTTTCTGCTGACAGGCACCAGCGCGTTTCTGACCTTGAATCGCATGACGAAGCCCGAGCTTTCACGCTTTCTCGTCACGCGTGGCCTGTGGCTGATCTTCCTTGAGATCGTGGTGATGCGTTTCGCGCTGCAGTTCAACTTCGGTTATCACGTGACCATCCTCACCGTGCTGTGGGGGCTGGGTTGGGCGATGATTACGCTGTCTGCACTGATCTGGCTTCCCAAATGGGCGATCGCCGCCTTCGGGATCATTCTCGTCGCAGGTCACAATACGCTCGACACGATCGACGCGAGCCAATTCGGCGCGTGGGCGCCATTGTGGCGCATCCTTCATGAACTCGGTCCGGTGTTGAAAACGGACCATGCGATCGTCTTCGTCTCCTATGTGCTCATTCCCTGGGTCGGCGTCACGGCACTCGGTTACGTGCTCGGCGCGACCTATAGTCTGACCGCCGGTACGCGGCGGCCTCTGCTGCTGGGGCTCGGCATCGCGCTCGTGATCGGATTCGTGGCGTTGCGCTATTGGAACGTCTACGGCGATGAGCTGCACTGGCGGTTTCACGATACGGCGCTGTTCACCGTTCTCTCGTTTATGGACACATCGAAATATCCCCCGTCGCTCTTGTTCCTCATGATGACGCTGGGACCGGCGCTGCTGTTGTTGCGCGCCTTCGATGGCGGCGTGCCCCGGCTTCTTGAGCCTGCGCACACCATCGGGCGCGTGCCGCTGTTCTTTTTCGTGCTGCACTTCTACCTGATCCATCTGCTGGCGACGGTGGCCTGCTGGTGGCGCTACGGCACGGTGACCAACATGTTCCGGTCCTCGGATATCGCGCATTTCCCCTTCACTGCGCCGCCGGGCTGGGATTTCGGCTTGCCGGTCGTCTATGGCGTATGGGTATTTGTCGTCGTGTCGCTTTATCCGCTGTGCCGCTGGTATGCGGGCTATCGCCGGCGCCACGATTGGTGGTGGCTGAGTTATTTGTGAGCACAGTACTCTTCTTCGCCGCATCGCCCTGCGCCGGCGAAAAGTTTTTTGCACGCGGAGACGCAGTGGCGCGGAGTGATCCGGCATTTCATCGGCGCCTGCGGGACAAACTGAAGCTGCTGCAATTGATCCCGGCGCGCGAAGCGCGCCAGCACGACTCACCACCTTCGGCGTTAGCCCGAAGACGCCGATGAGGGACAACTCTCTCTCCGCGGTCCCGCGCCTCCGCGTGAAAATCTTTCTTGCCGCTCTCGTGCGCCGGCCGGATATCATGCGCTTGCATCCGATTCCGAGGATCTGATTTTGTACTCCGATCTTTCCCGCTTTCCCCGTGTCACTCTGCTCGGCGGCCCCACACCCGTCCAGGAACTGACGCGCCTCAATGAAGGCCTCGGCGGCGTGCGCATTTTCGTGAAACGCGACGATGTCACACCTGTGGGCGGCGGCGGCAACAAGCTCCGAAAGCTCGAATTTCTTTTGGGCGCGGCGAAGGCGCAAGGCGCCGACACGGTGGTGACCGTGGGGGCGCTGCAATCCAATCATGCGCGGCTGACGGCGGCGGCGTCGGCACGGTTCGGTTTTTCCTGCGAGCTTGTGCTGCCGCGCGTCGTCGATCGCACCGACGCCGATTACGTGAACAACGGCAACGTGCTACTCGACGAATTGTTCGGTGCAACCGTGCACGATCTGCCGCGCGATGCCGATGTGACCGCGTTCGTGGCGATGCGTATCGACGCGCTCACGAAAGAGGGCCGCAATGTCTATTTCGCGCCGGTCGGCGGCTCGAATGCCGTTGGCTGTCTCGGCTACGCTGCATGTGCATGGGAAATCGAAGCGCAGGCCCGCGTGCTCGGCGTGGAGTTTTCCCATGTCATCGTCGCCAATGGTTCGAGCGGTACGCATGCCGGCCTCGCCGCCGGATTTGCACTCGCGCCGACGGGCGCAGATCACGTCAAGTCCTACGCCGTCTATTATGCGGCAGAGAAGACACGCGCCATCACGCTCGCGATCGCCAACGATGTGCTGGCGGAACTCTCGCCCGGCCACACGCTCGGAGAGAGCGACATCGTCGTCGACGGCAACCACCGCGGCGACGGCTACGGCATCCCCACCCAAGGCATGCTCGATGCAGTGCGGCTTGTGGCGCGGACGGAAGGGTTGCTGCTCGATCCCGTCTACAGCGGCAAGGCGTTCGCAGGCCTGGTGCACGACATCCGCAGCGGTACGTACAAACCCGGCGACTGCGTGCTTTTCATCATGACGGGTGGGACACCCGGACTTTTCGCCTACCGTTCCGCGTTGACGGGCTGAACACGCGCCGCCGACCTCGCACGCCAACCTGCGGGCGCCGCAGCCGAATCCGTCTCACCGGCCGCCGGGGCGCGTCGCGGAGACTTGACGCTTGGCGTTCGGGACCCCAAGGATCGCCGCGGCCGGGCCTGCCACTGACCAACGCCGAAGCCGGACGCAGCCGAAACACACCCCACTGAAGGTCCATCGCAGGATGCACGCCCATGACGGTCTGATCGCATTCCTGCATGCCTCCCTTCATTCGCCCATCGCCGAGGCGCTCGCCATCGCCGTCGCAGTACTGTTCCAGGAAGATGTCACGACCGTCGTCGTGGGCATGATGGCGGCCGACGGGCTCGTGCCCATTCCGCTCGCCATGCTCTCGCTGATCGTCGGCACGCTGCTCAACGATTTCGGCCTTTACGGCATCGGCCGGCTCGCGATCACGCATCCGCGCCTGCATCGCTGGGTAGAGCACGAGAAGCGGCTGCCGCTGCGTGCCTGGCTGAACGGGCGTCTCATCCCGACCGTGATGGCGGTTCAGTTCATGCCGGGCTTGAGGCTTCCGACCTACATCGCCTGCGGATTTTTCTCTTTGTCGTTCCGCCGCTTCGCCATCGCGATCCTTCCGGCGGTCGTGGTGTGGAGTCCGTTGGCGTTCACCTGTTCATACTTCTACGGCGAATTCACCGCGAAACTGATCGGCGTGTGGCAGTGGCCGATCGCGATCGTGGCCGTGATCGGCGTCGGCTTCGCGGCCAGCGTCTATTGGAAAGGCGTGATAGACCGGGCCGGCAGAGTTACACGCGAGTGATATCGTCAGCCGACGAAGGCCTGCGGCCTCACGCGCGCAATCATGCCGACGGTCCCGATAAGAATCGACGACAGCGCCGCCATGTCTGCCGGCAACCGCGGGCGTCGCACGTCGAGGAGCAGTGCAATACGCACGGAATCGGTCGCGTTGAGCACTTCGTGCGGGTAGGTGTCGTCCCAGAGGAGCGACTCGCCATCTGCGAGACGATGTGGTTCGCCATCGATCCACAGCGTCGCGCCGAGTGCGCCGTGCTCATCGCGCGGCATCGATAGTCCCAGATGGAAGCGCAACACGCCACGGAACGGTCCGCGATGCAGTGGGATGTGCTTGCCGGGGGCGAGGTAGGAATAGGTGGCTGAGACGACCTCCGGGTGATCCCTGAGCAACGTCGCCAGCACCGGGCACCGCGCCAGATTCGCCTTCACGTCGGTGCCGTACGCCTTCATCACGTACATCCGCCAGTCCCGCCCGTCATTGGCGGAAATCTCTTCCTGCTCGCCCATGATCTCGTGAAAGCGGGGAATGCGGTCCATTGCGCCCGCGACTGCGAGCGCTTCCGCGCGCAGGCCCTGCCAGGCGGCTACGAACTCGGCCGCGCCGGGAAAATCTTCGGCTGCATTCAGAATGGATGGTGCGTCGATCCGCCGGTCGTATATCCAGCGCAACCCGTCGCCCGCACGCGCGTACCAACTTCCCATGAATGGGATTCTCCGATTGCCACCACTCGAACAGACGGCTTCAGCCCACAACTGCTCCTGCCCGGACGATACGCGTGACGTGATGGTCTGAATAGGGACATAAAAACCCGGGCGCGCGCAGGCGCCTGTTCAAACCACAGGCTGAGCCCCTCGGGATGGAACAGGACATGAATCGACCTCCTGCACAACCCGACCCTGCCTGACAGCAGGCATGCACTCAGGCGACAATTTGTCAGAAATCGGCAGGGGCTGGCGTGCCCGACGGGCCGCACAGGCGCGATTCACATCCGCATGTTCGCCATCGAGCCGGTCTGCATTTCGTGAATATGTTCCACGGCGCCGATCCACGCCTCGGGGCGGATCCCCACATCGCTTCGAAAAGGGTACTGCAGTTCGAACGGCAGCACCAGCGTCGACACGATGATGGTGACGACGGTGGCGGTCATCAGCATTTGAATGCGGCGGTTCGTTCGTCCGAATAGCCAGCAGAAGCAGAAGATGCAAACCGCTCCGATCATAAGGATCAGCCACTCGAAACCCGAAACCCCGTTTTCGTTGGCAGCGATGCGCTGCTGGCGCGCATCATGCAGAATGCCGAGTTGCTGCAACGTCGCCACCTGTGCATTCGATTGCCCCATATTGGCCGGCACATACTCGCCGGCCGCATCGATGGCATCCATACCGATCATTGCAGCCTCGCCATCGAACGCGCCATGCTTCATCAGCGGTCATTCCTTGGCGATCATGATGTCGGCGCATGAGACCATGTCGTTGCGCACGCGGTCGCGCACGGCAGCCGGAAGCCCGACGGCGGTGTGCCAGGCGTCAATGTCGGCATCGGACTCCTGAACGGCCAATTGGTGCGCTTCGACATAGTGTCGCCAGGCATCGACCGTCAGGAAACCGAGAACGACCGCATAGAGAGTCCCGGCCACGACAATGATGATGCCGCCGATTTCGTTGTGATCGATGAAGTCCTGGTTTCTGAACAGGCGATGCACGCCGGCCTGCCCTGCGCTCGAAATCAGGATGGCGCCCGCAAGAGCGACGATCAGGACAACGACCGCAGGAACGTCGTAGAGAGCGTTGAGGCCGCCCATTTCAACATCGTCGCGCAAATCGACGCGCGCAGTTTACGAATTTCCGGCCGCAGCGGAAGCCTCGACACCGGGACCAGCCCGTGTCTGCCGGCCGCACTCATCCGGGTTCGGGTGGCTTCATCCAGGCGCTCAGGTAAACCGTCGACACCATGAGGTGGTCGACCGTGCCGGCGTCGGGTCCGAGCGGCAGAAACGCACTTTCCGAAGTGAGGTAGGGACGCATTTCGCCATTTCGCCGCAGCCAGCTGCGGATCGCGTGCGGCTCCCGTGTCCTGACCGTCTGATCGTAGAGCGACTTGAGCATCGCGCCATACGTGGGCGCGTAAGACTGCACGTCGCTCAGGCGCTTCGGCCAGGCAGGCAGGTTGAACACCTGGACGTGAGCATCGCCCGCGATGCGGCTCTCGTAGTCATGGCAATTGCCTACCACGCGCGCAACGAAGAGATGTCGCAGGACGGACTTGAACTCGCGCGGACGGATGTCGGTCCAGGACGGGAACTGACGTCCCGCGCACAGATCGCGCCAGAGCTGAATGGTTCTTCGCACGGCCGGCGCGGCAACATCATCAAGCGCGATCGCGTCGCGCCCTGACGACAGTTCCGCAAAATTCTCCACAGGCATGTTACGCGCCAACCCGCTCCCGGCGCCGATGCTCGCACACGACCTTTAACCGATTGATAATAATTGACGATACATCGAAGACCGCAGGATGCCTTGGCGAAACGGTACACGCCCCGCCGAGAAGGCTGTAATAGTAACGATTCCGGCTCGCAAAGTATTCACCTCACCACCTCTTCATCTCACCCGATCTATCAGGCGTCTGGTCAGTGGTTTCACGGCGGGATTTGGCGTACAATCCAGCTATTCGGGGGCGGGGAACGTGTGACTGACCATCAACTCGCGGTTTTCAGCCTATTATTCAGTACGGCACTGTCGTTCGGATCTGCGGCCCTGAGCGCGGCGGGTTGGAACGGCCGCCGGGTCATTGGCGTGCTTTTCGGCGCCACTGCGGTCTGCGCGGTTCTTACGCTCGCATACGCGGTAACTGGTACCCTTATCCCGGCTTTGATCCAGCCGTGGGGCATTCCGATTGCGCTGCTGGGATTGGCGGTGGGTTCGGTCGCCGCCATGCTTCAAAACAGGGAGCCTCGTGACTCGGGTCGCGTCTATCTCGTGTCGTGGGCCCAAGGAATAACTCTCGTGTACATCGGGTCAATGCTGATAGGAATCATAATCGACCCAAAAATTTGCGATCGATTTTGGCCGCCAGGCGACCCACTCTTTTTTGGCTCAATGGCCGGTGCGTTTGTCTCCATCGCGGCTCGTATGTATCACACGCTGGCGAGACGTGACGCTCCTCCAGGTGCGCGGGCTACGTAACGATCGGTACGGCACGCGTTCGCCCCCACACAAAAGTGTGTAGCGCTTCGAACAAATCGCGCGCATGGGCCCCGGCGCCCGTTCGGCGGGTTCAGTTCACGGAACTCCCGCCCAGACACCCCCCATGCGGGATATGCGATCCATTTTCGAGGCTCTGTCAGCGGCAGTTGAGAGGCCCCTAATGTGAAGGTCCGGCCGGAATGGTCGACAGCAAAGCGCGCGTCTCGGCGACGACGCGATCCTGGAACTCCGGGTCGCGCACGAGCGGGGAGCCCTGCGCAGGACGGCCGTCGTCGTCGTAGTAGATGCCGGTCTTGCCCGACGCATTGATGAGGACTTTGGTGGCCACGCGCGCGGCCCGCTTCGGATTGCTCCAATACTTCATGAAGGGCGCGAGCAGCGGTAGGACATAATTCATCATGACGTGGAGGAGGATGCCCTCGCCGCGACCGAGGCCGGTGTTCGGAATGAAGCCCGGTTCGAATGCGTTGAAGCGCAGCCGCGGCGTCTCTCGCGCGAACACCATCGCCGTGGCCAGATTGCACTGTTTCGATGTGGCATAGGCGTCCGCGCCCGCCAGCGCGGAGCCGCCGGGTTTCCACTCGCCCCGCGCGCTCGCCTCCGCGGCAATGTAACGCCCGCCGCGAAATCCAACCGCCTTGGCGAGCTTGCGCTCCGGATCTTCGACGCCGGAGCAGACGAAGACGACGGTGGCGCCGTCGGGAAGATGGGGCACCAGCGCCTCGGTCAGCGCGAACGGGCCGAGGTGATTGGTGGCGAACGTCTTGTCCCAGCCCTGCGCGGTCTTCGTGGGCCGTGGCTCGCGCATCCCTGCGTTGTTGAGCAATCCGGCAATCGGAAGATTAAGCGCAGCGATCTCTGCAGCCGCGCGCCGCACGCTGGCAATGTCAGACAGGTCGCACACGACGGATGCCGCGTGGCGACCTTTTTTTCGCTCGATGACCTTCTGCATCTCGCGAAGCTTTGCCGGATCGCGGCCGACAAGGACGACCGTGCCGTGTTTGGCAAGCTCGAGCGCCGTGCGGCGGCCGATACCGGAGGTCGGGCCGGTGATGATGTAGGCTTTGCTGTCTGCAGGTTTCGGCATCACTTTCTCCTGATAGGTGTCTGTCTGGTCAGTCATTATCCCATGAAAAAAATCAGGTGAGGACGCGCCAGAGGGCGTCGAACCCGGCCTTGACGTGCTTCTTCGCGTTGGCCGGGTCGTGGATCATGAAATCCATCGTTGCGTCCCCCATCGCGTTCATGATTGCGACGATGAAGCCCATCGGAACCTGGCGCATGGGACCTTTGGCGCGGCACCGTTGCAGAAGCGCTGCGATGCCGGCCATGGCCTTGTGCCCCGCCTCGCGGCTTGCCGGCGTGATCTCGTCGGACACGCCGAGCTGCGCCAGCGCGCGCCGCTTTTCGGGATGGGACATCGCCCAGGCCATCGAACGCGACCACAGGTGATACATCTGTTCGCGAAGACCGGCTGTGACCGGAACTCCCTTGAGCGAGACATGCGCCAGCTCGGATTTCAGTTCGAGATAGAGCGCGTTGAACAGGTCGGCCTTGGTCTCGAAATAGGTGAACAGCGTGCCGTTCGCGACGCCGGCTTCCCGGGCGATCACGGCAGTCGGTGCACCGAGGCCCTGACGTGCGATGACGCGCGCCGCGGCGGCCATGATCGCCTCGCGCTTTTCGTCGCTCTTGGGCTTTGCCATCGTTTTCGTTCCCGCCCCCGTGTTATACAAGAGTGACTAGACAGTCAACTATCCGATCGAACTCTGGTCGAAGGGTTTGCAGCGGACACGGCTTCCCTTAATCGCCCCCCGGATGGGAGCCGAAACCGGCGACTTGTCCGCACGCACAAGCCGGATTTGGATCAGCGCCAAACACGTCGCCCCCTCTCGAAAATCGGTCAGCGAACTCAGCCGCTGCTCGCAACCCGGCGGTTGTTGCTCCGACCCCGAACGCCCCATCTGAGTCTGGTCAATTTTATACACTGCCGCGATGTGGGTGACGTTATTCGGCGGCGGGTATGATCGTGCGAGCCCATATCGGCGCGCGGCGCGTTGTCTAAGCGGGGAGACTCTCAGCTTGCAATCGATCCGCGTCGTTGATGCGTGGGCAGGGTACGGGTCAGATATGGACAAAGCTGTGATTTTGGTTGTTGAGGCCGAGGCGCTCATTCGGAGGAGCACCGTCCAAATGGTGGCAGACGCTGGGTTTATGGTCGTGGATGCCTGCAATGCC
>JBEKLN010000032.1:0-55012 GCA_050010175.1 Rhizomicrobium sp. | reverse complement strand
TGCTATGGTGACTCAAGGCTTGGTTCTCCGTTGTGAATCAATGGTGTGTCGCAACTCCATCGTATCACCAACGTGCGAACCAAGCCGTCTTTACTTCAATCCCTATGGGACAGCAGTGACTCTGACCCCATTTCTCCCGAAGGGTGCGTCCAGTATCCTGTCGCCGGATTCGTCTGCATTCCTGTGCAACCCCTCCTAAAACTCGGACACGATCTTCCAAATAGCGGCAGCTTGGTCACCGACGAATTCTCTTAGACTTGGCGGCAGCATACTCCAGGCGATCGCGGCCCCCGCCCATAGCGCCAGAACGAGCGCCTCGAAAACAAGAATGACCGGTAGTTTTGGAAGTTGTGCCAGCAGCGTGCGGCCCACACCGAGACCGTGAATCAGCATCTCTGTCCGGAAGACCACAGCTGACAATCCAACAGCGACGACCCCGGTAACCCCGGCGAAGACAACGGTCCACCATCCGAACATTTCGTTCGCGGGATACAAGACCAGCTCCATGGAGAGTATCAATGGCAGCATGATGAGATAGATTAGCTGCATCATGTTCGCGAAAGTCGTGAGCGACAGCTTGGTTCGCGGATAAATTTTGTTCGACAGGTACGCCAGAAGAGCCAGAACATACGAACCGCCACATAGCAGTAGCACAATAGCGAGCGCCGGAACGCCCGTCATCTGACGTGCATACGATCCTCCTGCCAGCCACTCATCGAGATGGATGACGAGCAGCATCAGCCCGGCTGTAGCGGTGACGTGCTTGAACAGTTCGACCGTCAAGTGGGAACTCGCCAGATTGAATCGAATCGGGAGCTGCCACATGTTTGAGTAGATCTGCCAGTATAGGAGCAGATAATCGCGGCTGGCGCGCCAAGCGCTCCGTAGAATATACCGAACGAGATGCCACATCAGGCTGCTCCCTTTCCATTGCGATTTGATTATTGCAATAGAATCCGGAGACGGGATACGCAAAGGAGCAATTCGAAAGCTATCGAAGGCGCTGAGCGATCTTGTTCAGTGATTGCATATCCTATCGCGGGATTCAGGATTCCCGGTAGAAGCTGTCCCTGTATCCCGTTCAATCGCTCTAATTGCGTTTGAAGACGATGCCTGCCCAGCTGCAATAGGCTTCCAGAAGAAGCACGAGCAGGATCCACGCCAACCAGAGGGCGAACTTATCCCACTTTCGCTCCTCGCGACGCGGTTGTTTCGCCGGCTGCGGTGACGACGAGACGTCCGCACCGGATTGTCCACGTATCCAGGCTATCACGTCGTCGATGCATTCCGGGTTTTCATAAAAGCCACAGTGCCGGTATTCGGATGCGGTCTTGACGGGCTCGAAAGTGCGCTCTTTGCTTCCGGGAGGGAGCTCGAAGGGTGGCAGTGTCTCGGGAACCACGCGGGTGGTGATAGCGAACAGCGGGCCTTCACCACCGAAAGCAAATGCATTGCCGCGCAGGGCGGCCGAAATCAGCGGCGCCTGCCACTGCAACGCGAAATAGCTGGCCGTGAGCACCGCAAGGACGCCCATCGAGATCACGCTGGCGGCCATATAGGCGTTGACATTGCTTTGACTTGTGAAGAAGGCCATCAAAGTGACGGCACAGAATTCTGCTCCGCCAATCGTACGCCCGTAGCGAGATGCGAAGCGGAGAAACCGCCAAGGTATTGCCGCGATGCCATCGATTGTCCCGAGGAGTAATCCCGCTTCGTCGCGGGGAACGGTTGCGATGTAAAGGCGGCATTGCGGTGGCTTGTGCGCGAACGGCGCCTCGTGGAGCTTCTGGCTGCTTTCCAGACCGGAGGAGATGCCGCTCTTTACCCATTTCGAGAATGCCTGGATGCTCGATACAATGACGCCCATGACAATCAGTATTGCGATGGTCTGCCATAATCCCGACAGGCTATTGACGATCGGAATTGCGATGAGCAATGCCGCCACAATGAAAAAGAATGCGAGGGGCGCGGACAAAAGAAACGCAAACCTGCCGGCCTGCGGTGCGATACGCCGCGGGGTTGCAGTCAAGAACGGAGTGCCGAGAAACGTGATCGACCCCAGCTTGTCCGTCGCGCGCATTTGATCCGCCGCGTAGAGCGCGACATTGCCGCCATGGCTGTGCGTGATCAGATGGAGCGTGGCATCGGGATGTTGCGCGTTCAGTTCGTCGAGGAATTGAGCGAGCTCGCGCCCTGCGGCAAGCCGGGCCATGTGATTGTTGTCGCCCGTCCACGGAAAGGACCGGACTTTGGCGCCGGAGATTCTTGACTTGAGCGTCTGCGCCAAAGGCCCGTTCTCCGCCGCCCAGGGGGCGCCACGGGCAAAGGTGCCGTGAACAAGCACCACGAGATCGTTCGCCATGGGATCCCCCTGCCCCCGAGCGGGCATTGTCGGAAAAGAGAAGCCATTAGAATTCGAGTGACAGCACCAATATTCGCCGCGCCTCGGGCGAGAGGGAACATTGGTGCAGGCACCGTACCCTGATTAGATATTAACGAATTGTTAACCGTACATTGCAAGCCGGGAGCTGGCCGCTCGGAAGCGGCGTTATGCATCAACGCTGAGTTGACATAAGCCCGAACACGACTCACCATGAACACAACATGTACGAAGTACGAAATAGGAACAACACCAGCCCTTTGCTGGACGTTGTTAAACCGAGGGGAACATCGATGACTGCACTCACTATCGGGGCTGATATCGGCCTTCCGTGCGAAGTGAAGCAGGGGCCGTTCGAGGAAGAGAAGTTTGTGAGTTTCGAATCTGTGGATGGTCCAGTGACCGGGTTTGTGTCAAGTGATGAGTTGAAGCAAATTGAGCAGGATCGTTGGTTGATTCACGCGGTTGTAGTCAAGATCGAAAGGGATGTAGTTACGGTCAAAGTCCGGGGGTCATTTTTCACCACAAACGGTCTCGCACATATTCGTCCGGACATGGCCTTGGCTGCATAAGCAGCATTGATTCTTGCCCAAGCGGAAATCCGCGAAGAACTCGAAAAAGGGACAATTCGGTTCGACCCGAAGCTGGATGACCGGCAATGGGGCGAAGCGGGCGTAAACCTCCGCTTGGGGAGAAAATTCACAAAATTCCTGCCCAAGAAGGGCGTAGCCTTTTCCATGGCGGACGGCATTGGCGCCCTCGCGGATACCGGCCTGTGGGTCGAAAAAACGTACGAAGAGACCGACGAAATGGGCAAGCGACCGTCCTATTCGCTTGAGCCCGGAGAGTTTATTCTAGCCCAAACTTACGAACACATCTGGATTCCTCGTCACCTGATCGCCATGGTCGAAGGGCGGAGTACGTACGCTCGAGCCGGTCTCTCCATGCACCAAACTGCTCCGTGGTTGCAGCCTGGGTGGCATGGGCAGATTACGCTGGAGATTCGAAACAGCGGTAACGCCGTAATCATGCTTACTCCGATAATCGACCAGCCCTGTCAGGTCATGTTCATGCGATTGTCCAGTGAGGTGCCTGAAAAGGATGCCTACGGATCTCGCGAGTCGGACGTGTTTCAGAATCAAAGCAGCGCTCTCCCGTCTCAGAAGCCGCGAAACTAACAGCGGAATAACGGAGCATCTACTTCGGTACAGGGTGACAGGACCAATGTTCACCACGCATCCCTCGGGCGGGAAGTAACATTGGTGCGGTCAGCACATTCCTGTACGGTGCGACTTGTCTGCCGCGACGTGTGGGCGAATCGCAAAGGCCGGACGGGGGCGAGGACTTCGCAGCCGAGCCGTGCTATGTTTATGCCATGAACAGAGACTCGATCCTCGCCAGGTTGAAAGAAAACGAGCCGGCATTGCGCGCGCGCGGCGTCAGGCATGCGGCTCTGTTCGGTTCGCGCGCACGCGGGGACAATCGCGCGGACAGCGACATCGATATCCTGATCGATATCGAGTCGGATGCGGTGCAGAATGTTTACGAGTACGTGGCGCTTAAATCGTTCATCGCGTCGATGTTCGACGAGCCCGTTGATGTCATCGGCCGCGAATTCCTGAAACCTCTCGTGAAGCCGCCTGCGGAATCCGAAGCGGTCTATGCCTTCTAATTCCGGTGCCGGACGCCACCTGCTGGACATCCGGGGCAACATCGCTCTCGCGCAAAAATTCATCGATGGACTGAGCTACGAGGCTTTCGTCGCCGATATGCTGGTCTTCTACGGCGTGACACGCTGCCTCGAAATCATTTCCGAAGCCTCGCGCCGCCTGCCGGAAGAACTGAAGGCCGGGCATCCTGAGATCCCGAAATTACTGTTTTAATGAATTTGGAAAATGACAGATGCCCAAGCACAACATCAGAAACAAGTTGGGTACCACCATTGCTACTCGACGTCTGAATTGTTGCAAAGAAGGGAAAAAATCAACGATTCTGGTCCGTATCGGGAGACCCAGAAAGAGAACGCGCTATTGGGCGTGCCCGTTTTATATCTCGAACATTGGAATGAAAGAACCATGTTTTTCGGGAGGTGTCGACGGCTTCCAGGCACTCATCATGGCGCTGGTCGGAATCCGCGCAATGCTTGACCGATCTGGAATTGAGTTGACTTGGTGTGGTGGTGAGAAGGGCGAATCTGGATTCCCTTATGTTGTGCCCATGGGTTGGGGCGCAGCATTTAGCCGGAAAATCGAGAGAGTGATCGACGAGGAAGTGAGGAATATTGGAACTAAGAAGCCACGACGCCGGCGTTGATCGTCCATGCTTCTCGTCCTGTTCGCATCGCGGACCCGCGATGCGCTGGGACGAATCTCCGGCATTACCACCAAGCAGCAGTGACAGTGACTGAAATAAGGGGACGTCTAATTCATTGTCAAAGTGTTGCGCAGCGCGTTGGCGGCGACATTTGCAGACAATGATTTTTCCGCCCGCGAAATAGTTTGGCGTATTGACGTGCCATGGCCCGTCTCGCCCGCATCGTCGTTCCCGGCTTTCCGCATCACGTCACGCAACGTGGCAACAGACGTGAAGCGATCTTCTTCGAAGCGGGAGATCAAGAGATCTATCGTGACCTGCTCGCCGAGCATTGCAGCAAATCCTGCGTGGAGGTGTGGGCCTATTGCCTGATGCCCAACCATGTTCACCTGATCCTCGCGCCGAGCGACGGTGAAGGTCTTGCCCGCGCCCTGGGTGACACCCATCGCCGCTATACCACGTTCATCAACGCGAGAGCCCGCTGGAGCGGCCATCTCTTTCAGAACCGCTACGGCTCGGTGGCCATGGACGACGGTCACCTCATGGCTGCCGTCCGCTATGTCAGTCTCAATCCCGTACGCGCGGGGCTTGTTGCGAACGCGCGAGACTGGCCTTGGTCGAGTGTGCACGCGCATCTGGCGCGGGCGGACGACGAGCTGGTGAGCGTGATGCCGGTGTTGTCTCGCGTCTCCGACTTTGCTGCCCTGATCGCTCCTGGCACGGACGAGCAGCTGTTCGCCGGCATCCGTTCGTCCGAACGAACCGGACGGCCACTCGGCAATCCGGAATTCATTGCGGGTCTGGAGAAAATTCTCGGCCGGCCCATCGCGAGGCGCGCACCGGGCCGCAAGCGCAAGCTCCCCGTCGAAGACGAGCCACTGATGCTGTAAATGGATTAGACGTCCCCGTATTCCTCATTGCTCATTGCACCCTCGATGTCCACGCGTCAACTTACAGCATACTCGAACCTCACTCGAGAATCCGGCGACAGGTTAAGTGTTGCGCTGTGGATTGAGCAGCACAGCGTCTATGCCCGTCAGAGCAGCGCCGGCTGGTCGCCTGATTTCTTCCTGCGTCCGGAGGCGCGTCTTGCAATCGGACGGCCGATCCTGCGTTCCAGGTCTTTCACGAAATCCTCCGCCGCAAGCGGGCGTCCGGTCGTCTCCGAGCGGCGCAGGGCTGCGAAGCAGTCCGTGTCGCGCGGGTCAGGTGCAACCAGCGTGCGAAAATCCGCAACGCGTTCGAGCAACGGCCTGACCTTCACGAGTCCGTCGTCTTCGCCTTTCAGATGCGCGCGCACGCTGGACCAGGGCCAGTCCTCCGCGCGCGCCACGAGCCCTGCACGCACAGGGTTGAGCGAAACATAGCGCGCCGCAGTGATGAGATGAGCGTCGTCCATCGCAACGGAGCCGTAGCGGTTCTGGAACAGATGTCCCCGAAAGCCTGCGCGGGCGTTGATGTAATTTGTGTAGCGCCGGTGCGCTTCGCCGATGGCACGCGCCAATCCGGTTTGCTCGCGCGGCACGGCAATCAGATGAACGTGGTTCGGCATGAGGCAATAGGCCCATATCTCGACTCGCGCTTCTTCTGCCTGCTCGGCGAGAAGGGTGCGATAGACGTCGTGGTCGCCGTTCTCGAAGAAGATCGGTTCGCGGCGGTTGCCACGCGCGGTGACATGATGGGGATAGTCGCAAACGACGATGCGGGCATAGCGGGCCATGCGATGTTATGGCTCTGGGAGCGCAAACGCGTCTTCGCGGGATTGTCGTGGCGTGGGCCACAAGCGTCATTGTCTGTCGCAGGTTCGAGACCGGCGACAGACTGCAACACTTAACCTGTCGCCGGATTCTTTAAAGGGAACATTGGTGGCGCTGTCACCCTATTCCGAGTCCGCGCTAGGCGAGCGGATCGCGCACGGTGAGGATCGAGAATTTGCGGAAATCCCGGTCGTGCGTGCAGATCGTCGTCACGCCGTGGCCGGCGAGGATGGATGCGAGGTGCGCATCGGGAACCGAATTGCCGCGCGTGGGCACGTCGGCTGTGACCGTTCGGTAGGTGGTCCAGAAGGCATCTTCCTCGCCGATCGCACGGCAATGCGGCAGGCTCAACAGCGCCTCGATGTTGCGCGCGGCGTCTTCATGACTGAGCGGCCGCTCGAAGATGGCCGGATGGGTCGCCATGCGCAGATAGCTCATGACCGTCACCCATGCCAGGCAGAAGACTTCGCGGTCGGCGGCGCATTGCGCGAGAAAGTCCGTCGCCTTGTCGTGCAAGGGGCTCGCGGAATCCGACGCATAGAGCAGGATGTTGACGTCGATTCCGAAGCTCATCGCCCGGCTTCGTCCAGCGCGTCGAGCACCGCGTTCTTGTCGGCCAGATCGACGCGCGCCCGCATGGGTTTCGCGGTCCATCGGAACGCAGGCGGAGGCGGTGTGTCGCGCCGTGCGCTCGCAAGGGCTTGTGCCAGCAGATCCGAAACCAGCCGGCCGAGAGGTTTGCCTTCGCGGCGCTGCAGGCGCTTCAAATCCTTGAGGATCGGATCGTCGATATCGATCGTCGTGCGCATGATGCATGATGTTAGTGAGGATCGCATCTGATGTCAATCTGCAATCCTCTGCGCCACCGCTTCGGCCACCTTGATGCCGTCGACGGCGGCGGAGAGGATGCCGCCGGCGAAGCCCGCGCCTTCGCCCGCGGGATAGAGCCCTTTGGTGTTCAGGCTCTCGAACTCTGCGCCGCGCCGGATGCGGATGGGCGAGGAGGTGCGCGTCTCCACGCCCGTCAGCATCGCATCCTCCATCGCGAAGCCCGGGATGCTCCTCGCGAATGCCGGGATCGCGTCGCGGATCGCCTCGATGGCGTAATCGGGCAGGCAATCCGACAGATCGGTGAGGCGCACGCCGGGCTTGTAGGACGGCACAACCGCGCCGAGCGCCGTCGACGGCCTTCGCGCCAAAAAATCGCCCACGCGCTGTGCCGGCGCCTTGTACGTGCGCCCGCCGGCGTCGAAGGCGCGGGCTTCCCATGTGCGCTGGAGGTCGATGCCCGCCAGCACGTGGCCGGGATAATCCGCCGGCGTGATCGCCACCACGATGCCGGCATTGGCGTTGCGCTCGTTGCGCGAATACTGGCTCATGCCGTTGGTCGCGACGCGGCCTTCCTCCGATGTCGCGGCCACCACCGTGCCGCCCGGGCACATGCAGAAGCTGTAGACGGAGCGTCCGTTCGCGGCGTGATGCACCAGGCGGTATTCGGCGGCGCCCAGCTCCGGAATCGTTTTGCCGTAGCGGGCCCTGTCGATGATCGACTGCGGATGCTCGATGCGAAAGCCGATGGAGAACGGCTTGGCCTCGATGTCCACGCCGCGGTCATACAGCATCTGAAACACATCGCGCGCCGAATGCCCCGGCGCGAGCACGACATGGTTGGCCGCGATGCGCCCGCCGTCCGCCAGCACCACGCTTTGAACAGCCCGCGCCTCATCGATGTCGAGATCGGCGACGCGGATGTCGTCGGGCGCGCCGGCGTTGACGAACTCGGTCAGCACCTTGCGGCCCAGATGGCGCGGGTCCTTGATCTGGCTGTAGAGCTTGCCGTCGCTGAACGTGCCCGCGCCGCCTTCGCCGAATTGCACGTTGGATTCCGGATCGAGCACGGATTTGCGCCACAGGCCCCAGGTATCCTTCGTGCGCTCGCGCACCACCTTGCCGCGCTCCAGAATGATGGGCCGGTAGCCCGCCTGCGCGAGGATCAATGCGGCGAAGAGGCCGCAAGGCCCTGCGCCGATCACCACCGGGCGCACGAACGGCGTGGACGGCGCCCGCGTGGCGCCGGGATAGTTGAGGTCCGGCGTGCGCGCGATGTGCGGATCGTTTTTCGCGCGGGCCAGCACGCCCGCTTCGTCCGCTACCTCCGCATCGACGATATAGGCGTAGAGGATCGCCGATTTCTTCCGCGCATCGATGCCGCGCTTGAAGACCGCGAAGGAGGTCAGCGCGTTCGCGCCGATGCGCAGTTTCTTCAGCAGCGCGCGTGCGAGCGCGTCCGGCCCATGATCCAGCGGCAACTTGATTTCCGACACGCGCAGCATGGCGCAGGCTTAGGCGATGGTGTTCGCGAACGGAAGAGTGGGGCATAGAAGGTCCATGACGAAGACGGTGGCGGTGATCGGCGCAGGCCCGGCGGGACTGATGGCGGCGGAGGTGCTGAGCGCGGGCGGCATGGCCGTGACCGTCTACGACCGCATGCCGTCTGCCGGCCGCAAGTTTTTGATGGCGGGACGCGGCGGCCTCAACCTCACGCACTCCGAGCCGTTCGATGGTTTCCTGTCCCGTTACGGCGCGGCTGCGTCGCATCTCAAGCCCATGCTCGACGCATTCCCGCCGCGCGCGCTGATCGCGTGGGCCGACGGGCTTGGCGCCGGCACCTTCACCGGCTCCAGCGGGCGCGTCTTTCCGAAGGCGATGAAATCGTCGCCGCTGCTGCGCGCCTGGCTTGGCCGTCTCGACGAGCAGGGCGTGCAGTTTCGCCTGCGTCACGACTGGCGCGGCTGGCGTGGCGATGGGCTGCTCTTCCAGGACGGCATTACCGCTACGCCCGATGTCACCGTGCTGGCACTCGGCGGCGCGAGCTGGCCGCGCCTCGGCGCCGACGGCGGCTGGACGGCGCTGTTGCGGGAGAGGGGCGTTGCGATCGCGCCGCTCAGCCCCGCCAACATGGGCTTCGACGTTTCGTGGAGCGATCTCTTCCGCACCCGCTTCGCCGGCGTTCCGCTCAAGAACGTCGTGCTGCGTTTCGGCGCGCACACCGCGCGCGGCGACGCGATGATCGCGCGCTATGGCATCGAGGGCGCCGCCGTTTATGCGCTCTCTGCGGTCCTGCGCGATGCACTTGCCGCACATCGCCGGGTCGCGCTCACCATCGACCTGCGCCCCGATCTTTCGCAAGAGGAGATCGCGCGCCGCCTCGCCCGCCCGCGGGGCAAGGACTCGCGCGCCAATTTTTTGCGCAAGACCATGCGCCTCTCGCCCATGGAGATTCATCTCCTGCGCGAGACGAGCACGCCGCCCGAGCGCCTCAAATCCATCGCGCTCACGCTGAGCGGTGTGCAACCGCTCGCCCGCGCCATCTCCACCGCCGGTGGAGTTTCACTCGCCGCGCTCGACAAGTCGCTGATGCTGAAGGCGATCCCCGGCGCTTACGCCATCGGCGAAATGCTCGACTGGGAAGCGCCGACCGGCGGCTATCTGCTGCAGGCGTGTTTCTCGACCGCCGTGTTCGCCGCGCGCGCCATCCTCACCAGGATGGCGCTGTCAGGTTAATCCCGGCTTCCGGGGCGGATGTTGGCGGATCAATTGCGTCAGCAACCATTTTTCGCCGGACGTCGGAGCGAGGCCTGCGTGCAGCGTGCGCGGGTCGGGCACGCCCGACGAATCGGAGCTGCGGAAAAAAAGCGCATCGCCCGCCCGGCCCTTATATTGCCATTTGAGCTCCAGCAGCGCCGTTTCGCCGCCTTCGAATTCGTCGTTGAGATAGACGAGGAACGTTGCGGCGCGCTGTCCCCCGCGTGCCAGCTCGTCGCGGAACGTGGGACTCGTCGAATCGAAATAATCGTAATGCGGGCCGAACTTCTGTCCGCGCGTGTAATGCAGCACCGTCGTTTCCTCGAGGCACCGGGTGGAAAACCCTGCGGCAGCGGCGATGCGCGCGTGCAGGACAGCGAGCACGACATCGGCCGCGAGAATATCGAAGGACGTCACGCTGTTCGTATGCGCGTCGACGGGCTGCTGCGTGCCGCTATACGAACCCTGTCTCGATGCCCGGGTCATGCGCGGCCGGGCGCGGCCGATCATCCATTCGCATTCCGCGCGTGACGCAAAATTTTCGAGAACCGCAACATGGGGCGTCTCGAAGACAACGCGGGCGCCGGGAGGTCGCGTGAGCGCTCCCATATCGATCGTGTCCTTCAACCGCCGCCATATATCGCGCGGGGCCGCGGGCGACGAGGCGAGCGCAACGAGACTCTGATCGGACGCAAGAAGCGCGAACTGGTCGCGCGCGGGCTGCCAGCCGCGGAAAGCGGCGCGCTCGAGATAGCCGAGCGCCAGAGTCCAATTCCCGCTCGTTGCGGCGTCGACGCCGATCATGACGGCAATAAGCGCGTCGGCTTCGCCATCGCCGGCGTCGGCGGCCGCGGCCAGCAACGACGCGCCGTCGTGCGTCGAACGGCCTGCCGCGCGCCCGGCAATGGCACGCTTGCCCAGCTCCGTCATGGCCGCGGCGTCGCGCGCAGCCACGCCGCGCTCGAGGTCGGAGAGATTCAGCGCACTCACGTCCGCAGAACGCATGACACCCCTTTGTCGTTATGACGGACTGACGGTAAGAACGAATGTCGGGACTTCGTGCGTAAATTCATCCCGCGCGAGGCAGATCAGCGCCTTGCGCATGGATATGAAATACCTGGCGCGGCGCAAATTCGTTTTCCGAACTCGATATTCTGGTTCACATTCCGGTGACCGGACCAAAAACCAGGTCGCCATACCTAAATCCGTCTCGCACCGGGCAAGCCAGCGCGTCACCTGTCGCGTCCCGGAAATTATGTGCCGGTATTGATCGCCGTCTCCGCAGACGATCGGCTCGCGCCTGTTGTCACGCTGCGTGATGTGATGCGGGCAGTTCGGTGCGACGTCGCGGACGATGCGCGGCATGGACCAGGGCCATGCCTGAAGTTGCGTACGGAGCGAGAGCGTTGGAACGCTCAGCCGCATGGCGCACCCTTGTGGGCTGATCGAGCGATTTACGTATCGCGTCCCTGTATCCCAGGTCTGACAATTCGAAACGATTCCTTAATCATCGTTTAGATGTTTCATGCCAGCGTGTGTGCGTCATGAGGCGCTTCCACCCGAGGCTGAGGAAATGAACAGGCTGAATATCGTGTTTCCGGAAACCAGACCCGAGCCGGCGCATCCGCACGGATGGACGCCGTTCTTCATCGTCGCGACCATGGTGTTCAGTGTCTTTTTGTTCACCCACACCGAGGCGATGAGCCAGCTCGGGTCCGGCATCATGTCTTTGCTGGGATCCTGAGAACCGGCAAGCCGCGCCTGATGGATTCGAATTCGGGGGCTGCTTATGCGCGCATCCGGCGGCTGGCGACGTGATTCGGAACAGTTCAGCTTGATGTGACGCGTTGCCGGCGGCTGTCCGGGCCGCAAATCCGCTGACGGGACCAGGGTTCACCGACCGCGCTTCGCGCGGAAGGGATTGCCGGTCCGGTCACCGGTTTCTTCGTTCGTGACCCATTGCACCGACTGCTCTAACCTCGCCGTCGGCAAGATGGGGCACGGGTGGGGTGGACAAAATCGATCCGGAGAGGGTGATACGGCTTTGCAAGGCGGGCCTGGTAGCGGCTATGGCGCTGCTCCTGGGGCTCGTCGCATTCGGCAACATCGTCGACTATCGCGACAACTGGAGCTTCGTGCAGCACGTCATGGCGATGGACACCGTCTTCCCCGACTCGACCCAGCGGTGGCGGGCGATCCATTCGGCGCCGGTGCAGCAGCTCTTCTATCTGGCAATCATCGCAACCGAGGCGCTGAGCGGCGGGCTGCTCACGCTCGGTGCTGCGGCCCTGTTCCGCCAGGCGCGCAGCGGGAACGGCTTCGATCGGGCCCTTGCGCTGCCTGTCGCGGGGCTCACGCTCGCGATGCTCCTTTACGGCGCGGGCTTCATCGCTGTCGGCGGCGAATGGTTCCTGATGTGGCAATCGAAGTCGTGGGGCGGTTCCGATGCCGCCGCCCGGATTTTTCTTCTGAACGCCGCAGTTCTGATCGTCCTGCTCGCGGGCCGGCAACCAGGGCGCGCGGAACCGTGAGACTGTGGGTAGCGCCGAATACCGGGACGCCGGCCGTAAACCCGTCTCGCGCGACGCCAGTGAGCGCATTACGTATCGCGTCCCGACATTCGAATTCCGCCCTCGAGGGAAAGCGAAGGAGCCCGTCATGAAATGCGCAGTTCTCGTTGTCACCGCTTTGGCGGCAGGTACGATGATTTCAGCGGCATCTGCGGCCAGTGCGCCGCAATTTGTCGGCGTGATAGAAGAGCGCGATCCATCCAATGGAAACTACACCGAACTCGAGCGGCAGACGCCTGTGCAAAGTCACAGCGTCGAAGCGCTTGGCTGGGGTAGTTACGACGATTTTCTCGAATTTGTCGGTGAGAGGTCACCCGTCCGGTTCAAGAGCGGGACGCCGCTGGAGTTTGTTGTGGCGGTTCAGCACCAGGACACCGATCCGCAGGAGAGCATTCAATTCTGGCGCCTCTTACCAAAGGACGGGAAGCGCAGTCTGCATACCGGGCACGCGGGATCGGGAATGCTCTCCTCGACCACGACCAGTGTAACGGACGAACAAAGGGTGCTTTTCAGCGCGGAGACTTTTGGCGGAACGTTCTACAAAATCGTCGCGACTCAACCGCTTCCGCCCGGCGAGTACTCGCTCAACACGACGACCAATCCGGAAAGCTTCAATTTCGGCATCGATCCCTAGCGGACAGGGTACCGATGCAGGCACAGCTGCTGTGTCTGCTCTTTCCGGCGCGACCCGATGGGAGTGCGGAAGGTGTCCATGTGTTTCCGAAGCCGGTTTCAAAGGCGGGAGTATCCGAAGCGCGGCTGGCGACATTTCATCAGGCTGTGTAGGATGGGCTTCGCGGCGCTGGGCAGGATCTCATGGGGGAAATCCGAAGCAGCCGAGCCGGGCGGCTCGGTGTCTTGGTGTTCTGCTTGCTGGTTTGCGGGTGCGCAACCGTGTACGCGCCAGAGAAGACGGATCCGTCGGCGCTGCAATCGGACGGCATGGTGGTGTTTTCGACCGGACTTCCGGAACAGTGCAATTTCGGTCCGTATGTGAATCTGCATTTCTGGTCGAACAACGGGACATCGACATTCGCCCAGGTGAACAATCCGATCCTCAAGAGCGACTTTGCGGACCACTTCGGCTACGTCAACGCGCTCACCCTGAAGCCCGGGCGGTACGACATATTTCCCGATGCCCAACCGGGGCTGAACATGAACAATATCCCGCACGCCTTCGTCACGATCGGTGCCGGAAAGATCGTCTACATCGGGGAATACTTCATCGATTTTTCCTGCGCGTCTCTCACGACACGCCATGAGCGAATCGTTTCCCACTTTTTCGACAAATTCGATCGAGACGTGGCCGTCCTGAGAGCGAAGAATCCGGCGTTCGGCAAGGTCGTCATCGAGAAGCACGTCGTGCACTTCGAAGTCGTGACACCGAACTAGGAACGGCGCGCCCGCTCATTCCGGCGACGGGACGCGCGTTCGCTGCGCTCGCGTTCGGCGAAAGGAGACGTTGGTTCCGTCAGCTTTGTCCGGCACCCTGGTCCGGCACCCTGTTCTGCCCGGCGACGCTCATCCGTCTGCGCCGTCGTCTGCATCATCCTTCGCCTTTTTGGCAGCAGCCTTGTGTTCGAACGCAGCCGCGCCGTCGTTCATGATGAGTTTTTTCAGTTTTTCGGGCGTGCCGTACTCACGGATGTGGACGGGCGGATAGCGGTCATGCGGCAGCGAACCCGCCTGTTTCAGCAGATAGGGCAAATCGGCTGCCGAGGCCGTGAAGAGCGTGACCGGAATGCCGCGGGCGAGCGCGAAGCCGGTTTCGGCGATGACGCTGGACAATACCTTTCGCGGATAGATGAGGACGAAATTGCGCGACGCAGCGATTGCGTCGAAGTCTTTTTCGGCCGCTACGTCGTAGCTTTCGAAGTCCTTTTGCGTCTGGAGCTTTTCGCCGACGAAGTAGATGTCCTTGACCCCTGCATATGTGCGCATGAGAGCCATGACTTCGAGGCACAGACTGCGGATGGCCTGGTATTCTTCTTCCGTGTCTATCCCCGCCATCGGAGCGGCCAGGAAGACGTCATATTCGGGCGCGACCTTCACCATGCCGCGGTCCTTGAGCGCGAGGAAAGCGCCGAGACCCAGCATCGCCAGCGCGACGATGCCGAGAGGAATTTGCGCTGCGGGTCCGTAGAGCGTGACGTCGAGTTCGAAAATCTTGATCGTACGCGCGCACGCGGCCAGCAAAAGAAATGCGCCGATTACGAGAAACACGGCGGGATAACGCGCCTTCGAGAAGAATGCGACGATCTTGTCCATGGCGTTCGCCTTTCGTGAGGGCACTGTCGGAGTCGTCGCGCTCGGCTTGCGACGGTGCAGGAAGCGATATTCATTTCATCGCCGTACGATTGCGAAAAGTCGGTCGGCGCAGGGTTTGGATCATCCCCCCAGCTGCTTCAGCATCGCGGCGGAGTACGCGCGGCGCTGCGCGGCGCCTTCCATCTTGTGGCCGTTGACCTTCAGCGTGATGGTATCGATCTGCCAGGCGTCGGCAAGCGGCAGGCAGCCGCGCGACGACAGATACCAGCAGCCCGACATCGCGGCGCCTTCCGGCGTCTCGCAATAGGCGGCGGCGTCTTCCACGGATTTTCCGATCGTCGCGGCGTATTCGGCATATTCGTCGCGGCCGGTCAGCTGAATGAGTCCCCTGCCCCGATAGCGATAACCGTCGCCGGAGGCTTCGTCGCCATTGCCGAGTTTGTTCGCATAGGCGCGATTGCCGAGGCCGACAGGATTGCGAACATAGGGTTCGGCGTCGGCGGCGGTTGCAAACTCGTCGGGGAAAACATCTGCGATATGCTGCGCGCTGGTGTAGATGAGGTTCTCGACGGTTTCCTGAAATGCACTGCCGGCTTCGACGAGAAACTGTCCGACGGCCGCCGCCTCCCGCCTGTTGTCGTTGACGTCGAATTTCGCGAACGCGGCGGTGAGCGCGGGCACCCAGGTGGTGCGCGAGACGTGCGGTGCGACGACGGAGAGCGCGGCGGTGAGCGGCGGCTCGACACTCGGTGCGACGGCGATCATTGCCGCCCTGGGCTGGTCCGCGGCGGCCGGCGGCGTCGTTTTCGTGGCCGGGTTTGTGATGATGAGCGACATCGAGTTTTCGATGAAGTCCGCGCCGGCATAGCCGGAGGCCGCGATAGCGGCGAACAGTTTGATGTTCGAAGGATCGAGTTTGATGAAATTGTTCAATCCGACGACGAAGCCTGCAAGAATGCCGGCAATAAATCCGATCATCAGGCTGACCAGCAGGTATGCCGCACTGAAAACGGATTGCCGGCCTGGTGTCGTCGTATTGAGCGCGTTCGCATTCTTGAGGCCGACGATGGCCCGTATTCCCTGGCCCAACATGCCAAGAAGGCCACAAATCAAGAGCGCGACCAGCGCGTCGGCTCCGGTTACAGTCGTTGCAGCAGGTGGTGTCATTATTTCATCGCCCCGTTCGAAGACTTGATGTTAACCAGATCGACTGGCTTCGGGAAGCAGACGCGCGGCCTGTTGCGGGCGCAGCTCCGATTGTTGTGGTCGCGCCGATGCGGCGGCACGGCTGGCGGAGTGGTTTCGGACCGTGTTATCTGTAAGTGACTGACAATAATACAACAAAATAATCAGTATACGGATATTGTTTCACGTGAAACATTTTCTTGCCCCTCGCCGGGGATGCGCCTAAAGGCTCGCCCATGAGCGGATACGACGTCATCGTCATCGGTGGGGGGCATGCCGGCTGTGAGGCCGCGGCAGCGGCCGCCCGCGTCGGCGCGCGCACGCTCCTGCTCACCCACAAGCTCGCTACGATCGGTGAAATGTCCTGCAATCCCGCCATCGGCGGGCTCGGCAAGGGCCATCTCGTCCGCGAGATCGATGCGCTGGATGGGCTGATGGGCCGGGTGGCTGATGCGGCCGGCATTCAGTTTCGCATGCTCAACCGGCGGAAAGGACCCGCCGTGCGTGGTCCCCGGGCGCAGGCCGACCGCAAGCGCTACCGCCAGGCCATGCAGGCTGCCCTTGGCCAGACCGCCAATCTCGATATCCGCGAAGCCGCCGCCGAGGACCTGCTGTTCAGGGACGGCCGGGTGGTTGGCGTGCGCACGGCTTCGGGTCAGGACATCGCCTGCGGCGCGGTGGTGCTGACGACGGGCACCTTCCTGCGCGGGCTTATTCACCTGGGCGAGCGGAAAATCCCCGCAGGCCGGGTGGGCGAAGAGCCCTCCATAGGACTGTCCAAGACGCTCTATGGACTGGGACTCGGCATGGGGCGGCTCAAGACCGGCACCCCGCCTCGGCTCGATGGCCGGACCATCGACTGGGCAGCGCTGGAGGTGCAACCGGGCGACGACCCTCCCGTGCCGTTCTCGTTCCTCACGGAGCGGATCACGACTGCCCAGATCGTCTGCCACATCACCCGCACGACGCGGGCGACCCACGCCATCATCGCGGCCAATCTGCATCGTTCGCCGATGTATTCCGGCCAGATCGAGAGCACGGGCCCGCGCTATTGTCCGTCCATCGAGGACAAGGTGGTGCGGTTTGCGGGCCGCGACGGGCACCAGATTTTCCTCGAGCCGGAAGGCATCGATGACGACACGGTTTATCCCAACGGCATCTCGACGTCGCTGCCGGAAGAGGTCCAGCTTGCCCTCCTGGCCACCATTCCGGGCCTGGAGCGCGTCGCCATGCGCCGCCCCGGCTACGCCATCGAGTATGATTATGTAGACCCGCGCGAACTCGCTCCATCGCTGGAGGTCAAGCGGGTTCTGGGGCTCTACCTGGCCGGACAGATCAACGGCACGACGGGATACGAGGAAGCTGCGGCGCAAGGCATCATGGCGGGGCTCAATGCTGCGCGCGGGTGCGCCGGAAATGAGCCGGTCGCGATCGATCGGGCGTCCGCCTACATCGGCGTGCTGATCGACGACCTCGTGACCAAGGGCGTCAGCGAGCCGTATCGCATGTTCACGTCGCGGGCCGAATACCGGCTGTCGCTCCGGGCCGACAACGCCGACCAGCGACTGACCGACCTCGGCGATGGAGCCGGACTAATCGGCACCGACCGGGCGGACGCCTATTCCCGAAAGCGCGCTGCGCTGGAGGACGCGCGCCGGGCCATGCGGGGGCTATCGCTCACCCCCAACGCGGCGAAGCACCACGGCATCGACATCCGCCAGGACGGAGTACGGCGCAGCGCGATGGACCTGCTCGGCCTGCCCCAGGTGGAATTCAGGCAGTTGGCGGCCATTTGGCCGGAGCTGGGAGAGCTGGCTCCCGGGGTGGTCGAACAGCTGGAGATCGACGCCCACTATGCGTCTTACCTGGACCGCCAGGAGGCCGACATCGTGGCGTTCCGCAAGGACGAGGCGCTCGCCCTGCCCACCGATCTTGACTATGCGTCGGTGCATGGGCTTTCGACGGAAGCCATCCAGAAGCTCTCGGCTATCCGGCCCGCCACGCTCGGCCAGGCCGCGCGTATCGATGGGGTCACGGCCGCGGCGCTCACGCTGATGCTGGCTCATGTCCGTGCCCGCGCCCGGACGGGTGCTGCGGCGTGAGGGGTGCCGGCCCACTCTTTCCTACCCCGTTCGCGACAGCGAATGGGGGAGGTGAATCGCGCGGACATCAGTCCGCGCGAGACGGAGGAGGCAAACCCGACCATCGCGCGCGTGGCTTCCCCCTCTACCGCTTCGCGGTCCCCCTCCCCCATGCTGCGCACGGGGGAGGAAAGACATGGGCATGCGCGCGTATGCTGCGCGACGCTTCCCCATGAAAACCCCTGAATTTGCTGCCTTCGGACCTTCCGATCTTCAGCATACGGAGAATGTTTCACGTGAAACATTGGCGCGGCTGAAGGCTTATGTGGACCTCCTGACGGACTGGAACGCGCGGCACAATCTGGTTTCCGCAAGCTCGCTCGCCGACGTCTGGCGCCGCCATATCCTCGACTCGATCCAGCTCGGCGCGCTCATTCCGGACACCGCCCGGAGCCTGGTCGACCTGGGGAGCGGCGCCGGATTTCCCGGCCTGATCCTCGCCATTCTGTTCGAGGCCCGCACCGGCTTCCGCACCGTGCTCTGTGAAGCCACGCGCAAGAAGTGCGAGTTCCTGGCGGCCGCCGCGGCGCGCACGGGGGTTCACGTCGAGATCCGCAATACCCGCATCGAGGATGCGAAACCGGAACCTTTCGACGTCGTGACCGCGCGGGCACTTGCGCCGCTCGACAAACTGCTCCGCTACGCACATAGTTTCCAGGGACCAAAAACCCTGAATCTGTTCCTCAAGGGTCAATCTGTAGTGGCTGAACTGGCGCTCGCCCATAAATCTTGGAAGATGAAGGTCGTGCAGCACTCCAGCCGCTCGGACCGGTCCGGCGTCATCCTCGCCATCCGGGAACTACGCCATGTCGCCTGACCGGCCCGCTCCCCGCGTCCTCGTCGTCGCCAATCAGAAGGGCGGTGTGGGCAAGACAACCACTGCCATTAATCTCGGCACGGCACTGGCCGCCGTCGGCCAGCCGACACTCGTCGTCGATATCGACCCGCAGGGCAACGCATCGACGGGACTCGGCATCGATCGCGCGCAGCGCAAGGTGACGATCTACGATGTGCTGATGGGAGAAGCCGATATCGCCCACGCCATCACCCCGACAAAGATTCCGGGTCTCGCCATCGTTCCCGCGACCGTCGATCTCTCGGGCGCCGAACTCGAACTCGTCGGCGTGGCGCGGCGAAACTATCGCCTCAAGGACGCGCTCGCCGACTATGCACGGACGGGCGCGCAGAAATTTTCGTATGTGCTGATCGATTGCCCGCCGTCGCTCACGCTGCTGACGATCAACGCGATGGTTGCAGCCGATGCCGTGATGGTGCCGTTGCAGTGCGAGTTCTTCGCGCTGGAAGGTTTGAGCCAGCTGCTCAAGACCATCGAGCTCGTGCGCGCCAACATAAACCCGTCGCTCGAGATCCAGGGCATCGTGCTGACCATGTTCGACAAGCGCAATCGTCTGTCGGAACAGGTCGAAGCCGATGTGCGCAAACACATGGGCGACATGGTCTACAAGACGATCATTCCCAGAAACGTGCGCATTTCCGAAGCGCCGAGCCATGGCTTGCCCGCGCTGGTCTACGACCTCAAATGTCCCGGCAGCCAGGCCTACATCAAGCTCGCCGGCGAACTGATCCAGCGCGAGCGGGTAAAGGACGCGGCATGACCGAGCCAAAGCGTGCAGACGAGGGGCGCCATCGCGGCCTGGGGCGCGGGCTGTCGGCGCTGATCGGCGAAGAAGCCCCGGTGTCGCCCCACGCCGCGGCGGCGGAAACGCCGAACCGGAATCTCCGCACCTTGCCGGTCGCGTTCCTGAAACCCAATCTGCTGCAACCCCGCAAACACTTCGACCAGAAGGAGCTGGACGAACTTGCCGCGTCCATCCGGGAGAAGGGCATGCTGCAGCCGATCCTGGTGCGACCGGTCGCAGGAGCTGCGGACAGCTATGAGATCGTCGCCGGCGAGCGCCGCTGGCGGGCCGCGCAGCAGGCCAAGTTTCATGACGTGCCGGTTGTGGTGCGCGAGCTCGGCGACGGCGAGGCGCTCGAGATCGCCATCATCGAAAACGTCCAGCGCAGCGATCTCAATGCCGTGGAGGAGGGTGCGGCCTATCGCGAGCTGATGGACCGCTTCGGCTATACCCAGGAGCGCCTGGCGGAAGAGATCGGGAAAAGCCGCAGTCATGTCGCCAACACGCTGCGCCTGATCCGCTTGCCCGAATCCGTCCAGGCGATGATCCGGGACGGCAAGCTGAGCGCCGGACATGCGCGCACGCTGATCGGCGCCGCCAATCCCGAGGCGCTGGCAAAGGAGATTCTCAAACGCGAACTCAACGTTCGCGAGGCCGAACACCGTTCGCAGGCCAAGACGGGCGCGAAGCCCGCTCCAGCCCGCAAAGATGCGGACACGAAGGCATTAGAAACACGTTTATCCAATATGTTAGGATTGAAAGTTGAGATATTACATAAAGGCTCCACAGGCGGTGAATTGCGTATCGCCTACAAAACACTGGAGCAGCTCGATGAACTCATCCAGCGACTCAATACTCGTCGCTAATGCCTTGGAACTGAATTGAATTAAGTACGAGCATTCAGATAGTTAACGACGCAGGGCGACGGCCAGCGCCTCTCTGGCGTCGACCCGTCCGTCATAGAGCGCGCGGCCCACGATAACCCCGGCGATGTTGTGGATAGTCCTCAACGCCTCGAGATCGGCCAGCGACCCCACCCCGCCGGACGCGATCACGGGGATCGAAACTGCGTTGGCGAGCGCAGCAGTCGAGCCGAGGTTAACGCCCGTGCCCGTTCCATCACGTCCGATGTCGGTGAAGACAATTGCCGCCACCCCCGCATCCTCGAAACGCTTCGCAAGATCGACGGCCAGGACATCGGATGTCTCGGCCCAGCCCTCGACCGCGACCCGACCCTCGCGCGCATCGATCCCTACGGCGATGCGCCCCGGGTATGCCCGGGAGGCGTCCTTCACCAGCGCCGGGTCACGCAGAGCCGCAGTGCCCAGGATCACGCGTGTGATACCGGCGTCCAGCCAGTCGTCGATCATGCCCCTGTCGCGAATGCCGCCGCCCAGCTGCATGGGAAGCTCGACCGCCGAACGGATGGCCCGCACAGCATCCGCATTGACCGGCCGGCCCTCGAAGGCACCGTTGAGGTCCACGCAATGAAGCCACTGGAATCCCTGAGCCGCGAATGCCCGCGCCTGCGCCGCCGGCGCGTTGTTGAAGACGATGGCCGAGTCCATTTCGCCTTTGACGAGGCGGACGCAGCGACCGTCCTTGAGATCGATGGCGGGGTAAATGATCACGGCGACCACGCAAGAAAATTCGCCAGCAGCCGCAGCCCCACCGCCTGACTCTTCTCGGGGTGGAACTGCACGCCCGCGATATTATTTCGCGCAACCAACGCCGCGAACGGGCCGCCATAATCGGCCGTCGCGACGATGTCCTTCGAGTCCCGGGTTTTGAACTCGAACGAGTGGACGAAGTAGACATTCGCGCCGTCATCGATTCCCGCCAGCAGCGCATGCGGTGCGACGATGTGCAGGTCGTTCCAGCCCATATGCGGAATCTTGAGCGATGCACCGCACGGAGCAAGGCGAACCACCTCTCCCTCGATCCAGCCCAGACCGTCGTGATCGCCGAACTCGCGCCCGACGCTCGCCAGAAGTTGCATGCCGACGCAAATTCCCAGAAACGGGACACCCCGATGCATCGCCGCATCCGTCAGCGCCTCCACCATGCCCGGCACGGCCGTGAGGCCCTCCACGCAATCGGCGAACGCGCCTACGCCGGGAAGCACGATCCTGTCGGCATTTCGCAGCCGTTCCGCGTCGCCGGTCACGACAATGTCGACATCGGCGCCGCTCTCGTCGGCGACACGGGCGAGCGCCTTCTGCGCGGAACGCAAATTCCCCGAGCCGTAATCGATGATGACGAGTGTCCGCGCCATGACCCGTCTTTAGCGCAGTGGCCGCAGACGTCAATCGACGGGTGCCGGATCAAAACGCACTGTGGGGACCACCAACCCGCGCCCGGACCAACGCCTTCGCCGCATCCAGTGCGCGGGAGATCGGGGTGCGGCGATAATCCCACATCGGGTTGGAGTCGGGCAGGTTGATCACCATCGTCGCATTGGCTTCGAACAGCAGCACGTTGCCGTCCGCGTCGAGCGCAAAATCGATGCCGCCATAATCGAGGCCCAGCGTCGTCTCGATCGCCGACAACGCGGCCATGGCTTTTGCGCCGAGTGCGTTGTCCATGTCCTCGAGAAAGCGTTGCTCCTCGGCGCGATGCTCGGGATGTGTCGCCATGCCCGCGGTGAAATAATGCACCTTCCAGTCTTCCGAGATCGCCAGATGCAGCGGATAGAGACGGCCGCCGATGAACATCACGCGATACTTCCGTGCGCCGCCATCGGCGCCGCGTGCATCGAGATATTCGATGGCGAGCACGGCGTCGCCGGGCATTCGTTCCACCGCGCCCAACAGATCCTCGCGGCGCTCCAGGCGCTCGAAGTGACGGCCGGTATGAAATCCCGGCGCGCGCAGAAGGAGCGGGAAGGCGAGATCGCTCCGTTCAAGAATCTCCGCGCGCGACAGCTCGACAACGAAAGGCGCTCTCACGTGCGGAAGATGCGCCAGCCGCCGGGCGACTTCGGCGCGTGTCGTCGGCCGAATGCGCGCCGGCGGATTGATCACGGGCGCGGACGTGCGCGCCAGGATCGCCTCGGCACAGCCAAGCGCGCCGGGGCAGAAATCGGCATCGCCGATCGCATTGAAGACGACCGCGTGGTCCGGCAACGGGCGGGTTGCGTCGAAATACTCCACATAGACCACCGTCACCGAAAACACCGTGTCGACGAGAAATCGCTGCGCAGGAATGTTGCCGCCCTTCGCCGACACCAGCAGCAGCACGGGCACGCCGGCGCCCGTTCCGCGACAGGGCCGGTGAACCACGCAGGCATCGCCGCCATAACCTTTGAGCAGATGCGGCGCAGCCTCGGTCTCGCAACCTTGCGCAATCAGCGTTCGCGCCAGACCTCGATGCGCGTCTGCGAACCCGTCATCTCGGGACAAAGCCGCCTCGAACTGCTCTCGCGCCGCCGCAAAGTCTTCGTCCTCGAAAAGAAGGTTGCCGAGATTGACGTGTCCCAGCGGATTGCCCGGGTGGCAACGCACCGCCTGCTCGTAGGCCGTGCGCGCGGCCGAGCGGTGACCGCCGGCGTAGGCAATCGCCGCCAGTTCGTTCAGTGCGGAGAAATGCGTCGGCTCCCGGCGCAGCAACTCGAGATACGCGCTCCGCGCGCCGGCATCGTCTCCCCGCGCATACAGGGCGCGGGCGCGGGCCAACAGATCGTCAGTCGACGAATTCATTTGTCAGGGTTGAAGAAATGCATTTCCGGTCCCCGGCACAGACTCGTCATACTGCCACGCGCCGTCCACGTCCGCACGGCGTATTCGGACAGTTCTCCGGGTGTTATGATGACGTGACGTTGACGGGAGCGGCGCGGTCGCAAGAACCGCCCCAACAGGCTTGAGGACCATGCGCATCCGTCTTGTTCTGGCATCGGTCAGCCTCGCGACTCTGCACTGGGCATCGCCCGCGGATGCGTTTTCGCGCGCCGGATGTTTTCCGGCGCCGACCGCATCGCGGCCGATCTCCGCCATGATGTCCCAGCTTCAAATGAGCCTGGGCTATCATCTGCCGGCGGAAACGCGCGCCTGCTACCTCTATGCCAGGGGGCAGCTCTATCATCTGCAGGGCGATTACGATCGCGCCGTCGCAGATTACACGAGCGCCATCGGCTGGATGACAATGTATGGCGACGCCTATGCCGCACGGGGCGATGCTTATGATGCCATGGGACAACACGATAAGGCGGCACAGGATTATGCGGCTGCAGCGCAATATTCCAACGACACGCCGGACGAACTCACCGAACGCTGCTGGCTCAGGGCCCTGCGCGGACGGCCGCTGCAGCCGGCTCTTGCCGACTGCAACAAAGCGCTCGGTCTGCAGCCGGGCGACTTCAACGCGCTCACCTCGCGCGGTCTTGTCTCTCTGCGGATGGGAAATTTCGTGGCCGCGATCGCGGATTGCGATGCCGCGCTGGCGCAGATGCCGCGCAACGGCAGCGCCCTGTTCATCCGCGCGCTGGCCAGGCTTCGCACTGGCGATCTCCCGGGCGGCAAGGCCGACCTTGCCTCGGCGAAGGCTGCGGGCAACCGGGTGGAGGAGACGTTCGCAATCTACGGTTTGAAGCCATAGCGATATTGGCTTGGTGCCATTCCTCGCGCACCGAGGCCGTCATGCGCCGGATTCACGAAACTGTGGTCACGCGCGAATGCGTGCCATGATAAAGTCCTTCATAGGCAGGGATGGACTGCGCTGCGCAGTGGCGCGGTTCGAGAATGTGGGAGGCAGGCGTGAAGTTGAAATTTTTGGCCGTGGCCGGCATGTCGGCAGCAGCGCTGGTCGCGTCGGCGCCGGTGGCCAGCGCGTACGGCCCGCCAGGCTGTTTCGTCGCGCCATCGGTCCAGCAAAGCATCCCGAGCCTGATCGCGATCTTGGACAGGTCGATCGCCTGGCAGCGGCGCGCCGAGGATCTCGCCTGCAAATATTACGGCCGCGGGCTTCTCTATCAGTTCCAGGGCGACACGGCGAAGGCCATCGCGGATTTCGATCACGCCATCGGCTGGATGGAGACGTACGGCGATGCTTACGCGGCGCGCGCCGACGCCGAGGACGCGACAGGTAAGCATGACGCAGCGCAGAAGGACTACGCGCTCGCGGCCGCCAATGCCGCCGATCTGCCCGCACGGTTGACCGAGCGCTGCTGGGTCAGGGCGTTGCGCGGCTATCCGCTGCCACTGGCGGTTCAGGACTGCACGCAGGCGCTCGGCAAGGAACCCGACAGCGTCAATGCGCTGACCGCGCGGGGATTCGCCGAGTTTCGAATGGGGAATTACGCTGCCGCCATTGCCGACACGGATGCTGCGCTCAAGCTCCAGCCGAAGGATGGCAGCGCCATGTTCATCCGCGGCGCGGCCAAACTGAAAAGCGGTGACGCCACAGGCGGTAACGCCGATCTCGCGGCCGCGAATGCGCTGACCGATCGGATTGCGGATGTCTATGCGATCTACGGCGTGAAGCTGTAGGAAAGGGCGAGCCGGAAAATTCCGCAAGAGAAGCAGCGCAGTCGATCAATCCGCCACGACCCGTGCCGGCGCGGGAATTGTGCGCGTACGCTGGGTCAGCAACACGCCTGCGGCGATCAGCATCAGCAGTGCTGCCAGCACGAACGCTCCGCCCGGAAAATAAATGGCGGCGCCCGGTCTGGCGAAATACGCGAAAGTCTGCGTCATGGTGAACGTGCCGATGATGGTTGCCAGGCTTGTCAAGGAAGCGACGCCACCCTGCAATTCTCCCTGTTCGTCGGGCGGCATGGCTCGCGACATGAGTGCATTGAGTGCGGGATAGGAGAGCGCCTGCAACCCGCCGACAATGGTGATCGCGAAGACGAGCCACGTCTGGTTCGCCAGTGCGAAGGCGAACATCGAGCAGGCAGCCCACATCAATCCCGTCAGCGCCGCGCGCAATTCGCCGAGGCGGTTCACAAAGCGCCCGACGAGAAACATCTGCACGGCCGCCATCGCGATACCGGTGGCTCCAAGCGAAACGCCGATCAACAAGGACGACCAGTTGAACTTCGCCGTCATGACGAACGCCCAGGTGGACGGGTAAACGGTGTTGGCGACGAAATAGATCATCGTGGCGATGGCGTAGCCCAGGACATGCGGTTTTCGCGCGATTTGAAAGATCGTGCCGAATACGTTCGCTCGCGACCAGTCGAAGGCGCGGCGGCGTTCTTTGGGAAGCGATTCCGGCAACACGAAATAGCCGAAGGCTAAATTCGCCGCCGCCAAAGCTGCCGCTGCGAAGAACGGCGCACGGAGCCCGAAATGTCCGAGGAGCCCGCCGATGATGGGACCGAGAATGAACCCGATGCCGAAGGCCGAGCCGACCATGCCGAAGGCTTTGGCGCGATTTTCAGGTGTCGTGATATCGGCGACATAGGCATTGGCGGGAACATACACTGCGCCGGCGATGCCGGCTGCCGCGCGGCCGACGAAGAGCCACGCAACCGTCGGCGCGATACCCATGATGGTGAAGTCGCATGCATAGGCGAACAGGGAGACGAGAATCACCGGCCTCCGGCCGAAACGATCGCTCACGCTTCCCACGATCGGACCGCAAATGAACTGCAGCACGGAATAGGTGACAAGCAGGTAGCCCGCGACTTTGCCCGCAACCGCGACGTTCGACTCACCCAGATGGATCAGGAGCCCGGGAATGACCGGCATGATGATGCCGAAGCCCATGGCGTCGAGCAGACGCGTGATGAAAATGAAAACAAGCGGGCTGCGGCTGGTCTGCGCCATTGACTGCGGCTTCTCCCCGAAAAGCCGGCGGTTTCGTTGATCCGGCCTGTTTTATTCGCCGAATAATGCCCGGTTGCGGGGAAAAAGAAATCGCTTAAGCCATTCTGGTTGCTGAATTTTCGCGCGTTCGACGTGCCGCGGTCAGGAAAGAGGCGATTTTTCCCCGTTCTTTGCTTCGGAGACGATCTTCTGTGCTCAGTCGGCGTCCATTTTCAGGGCGGCGATGAACGCTTCCTGGGGGATGTCCACCTTGCCGAACTGGCGCATCTTCTTCTTGCCCTCTTTCTGCTTGTCGAGGAGCTTCCGCTTGCGGGAAATGTCGCCGCCGTAGCATTTCGCCGTCACGTCCTTGCGCAGCGCCTTGATCGTTTCGCGCGCGATGACCTTGCCGCCGATGGCTGCCTGCACCGGGATCTGGAACAGGTGGCGCGGGATCAGATCCTTCAGCTTCTCGCACATGGAGCGTCCGCGCGCTTCGGCGCGCTGGCGATTGACGACCATGGAGAGCGCATCGACCGGATCGCCGTTGACGAGGATGGACATCTTCACCAGATCGCCTTCCTCATAGCCTTCGATGTGATAGTCGAAGCTCGCGTAACCGCGGCTCACGCTCTTCAGCCGGTCGTAGAAATCGAACACGACTTCGTTGAGCGGCAGCATGTAGATCACCATGGCGCGGCTGCCCGCATAGGTGAGTTCGATCTGCCGGCCGCGCCGGTCCTCGCAGAGCTTGAGTACCGCGCCGAGATGCTCGTCGGGCACCAGAATCGTGGCCTTGATCCAGGGCTCCTCGATGAAGGCAATGCGCACGGGATCGGGCATGTCGGCCGGATTGTGCAGATCCTTCATCGTGCCGTCGGTCAGATGGATGTGATAGATCACCGATGGCGCGGTGGCGATCAGTTCGAGATTGAATTCGCGCTCGAGCCGCTCGCGCACGATCTCCAGATGCAGCAGCCCCAGAAAGCCGCAGCGGAAGCCAAAGCCCAGCGCGGCTGACGTTTCCATTTCATACGTGAAGCTCGCATCGTTCAGATGCAGCTTGCCTAACGCATCGCGAAGATCTTCGAACAGCGCGGCGTCGACGGGAAACAGGCCGCAGAACACGACCTGTTGCGCCGGCTTGAATCCCGGCAGCGGCGTATCTGCGCCGCGCCTTTCGTCGGTGATGGTGTCGCCCACCTGCGTGTCGGCCACCTGCTTTATGGCGGCGGTGATGAAGCCCACTTCGCCGGGCTTGAGCGAATCGACGGTCACCTGTTTCGGCGTAAACACGCCGGCGCGCTCTACCTGATAGACGGCATCGGCCGCCATCATGCGAATCTTCTGGCCGCGCTTGAGCTCGCCGTCGACCACGCGCACCAGCACGATGACGCCCAGATAGGAATCGTACCAGCTGTCGATCAGCAGCGCCTTCAGCGGCGCAGTCACATCGCCCTTCGGCGCGGGAAGGCGGGTCACCACAGCCTCCAGCACCGCTTCGATGTTGAGGCCGGTCTTGGCGGAAATCGGAATCGCATCGGACGCGTCGATGCCGATCACGTCCTCGATCTGTTTCCTCACGCGGTCGGGTTCGGCCGCGGGCAGGTCGATCTTGTTGAGCACCGGCACGATGTCGAGATTGGCGTCGATGGCCTGATAGACGTTGGCGAGCGTCTGCGCCTCCACCCCCTGGCTCGCGTCCACGACCAGCAGCGCGCCTTCGCAGGCGGCGAGACAGCGCGAGACCTCATAGGCGAAGTCCACATGCCCCGGCGTATCCATCAGGTTCAGGGTATAGGTCTCGCCGTCATGGGCCTTGTATTCGAGGCGGACAGTCTGGGCCTTGATGGTGATGCCGCGCTCGCGCTCGATGTCCATGGAATCGAGCACCTGCTCCTTCATTTCGCGCGCAGTCAGCCCGCCGCAGAACTGGATCAGCCGGTCGGCCAGGGTCGATTTCCCATGGTCGATATGGGCGATGATCGAAAAATTGCGGATTTTGGCGAGGTCGGTCATGTCGGGCCGGGTGTTAGCACCCCGAAGGGCGGGTTCCAACCCGGGATATTGCGCTGCAATCAGATCCTCGCCCGCGGAGCGGGGAATGGGCCCCGCGAAGGTTTTTCACCGATGAGACGGTGAGGCGATGAGATTTTAGCGCGGTTCGCGCAAGCGGCGCAGAAACTGACTATCGGTTCGCGCGGATGTCAGGATGGCGTCTGTGCGGGGAAACCCGGCCCCAGCCGCATTCTTCGAAGCCCGTCTTTCCGCACGGGCGTGTTGAAATTGAGCAAGAGTCCAACAGACAGGCCGCTCAGCTTCATGTAAGCGAGCATCTGTGCTTCATGGATGGGCTGAAGTCGTTCGACCGTCTTCAGCTCTGCGATCACCCGGATTTCGACGACAACATCCAGCCGATAACCGCAATCCAGTCGCACGGACTTGTAAACGATCGGAAGCGAAACCTGCCGTTTGAACGCGACGCTCGCGGTCGCGAGCTCGAAGCAAAGACATTCTTCGTAAGCGGATTCGAGCAATCCCGGGCCGAGCTGGCGATGGACTTCTATGGCCAGGCCAATGATCTGCTCGGTGAGAAGGTCATTTTCCGACGGATGTATCGCCTTGGTCCTCTAATTACCTCGCTGCTCAATAGTGTCGTGGCAGAACGTTCCGAAATGTTTGCCGGAATCGCCGCAAATCCGAAGCGTGAGACGAATCGTGACAGGTTCGTCGGCAGCTTATCGACCCGGACTATGCCAGCGTTATTGTGACGCTGCGCTCCGTCGTGCCGAGCCGAGCAGAAGAGCGGCGCGCGAAGGCGCGCCAATCAGATTCTACCAGCGAGTCGATGAGACACCGACATTCCCGGACTCTCACCGCCTCATCGTCTCACCGGTGATATCTTTCTGGGCGAGCTTCACGTCCTGGACTGCATCGCCCGCATCGAGGCGAAAAGCGGCACAAGCGCGGCCAACTCCGCGACGCTCGAAACCACAACGAGCGCGATCAGCGAACGGTCATACAGCAATCCCATCGCTGCGCTGCCGAGGAACCATGCGACACCATAGAGCGCGGTGAAGATGCCGTAGGCGCGCGCGCGTGCATGCTGGGGTACCATGCGCGCCACGCCTGCGTTCATGATCGCGTCCTGGATGCCGATGGAGAGCCCCCACGCCAGCGCGCCCACGAGCGCAAACGGCGCCGCGCCCAGGAACGCCAGCGGCGCGGCCGTTGCGCCGATCAGAACGGCGGGCACGAGCACGCTCATGCCGCGCGCATCGAACCAGCGTCCGAAGACAAGCGATCCCAACCCCGATGTCGCCATGGCGCCGGCATACAGGATCGGCACGACGGCCTGCGAAAAGAGCGCGCTCTGCGTGAAGTGAAATGCGATCAGGGAAAAATCCGCGAAGCCGAATGCCACCAGCATCGCCGCTGCTGCGTAGAACCAGAAGGCGCGCGACAAATCCGGGGCGTCGTGGTCTGCAGGCTTTGAAGAGACATGGCTGGCATAGGGAAACTGCAGACGCACCGTGAGTACGCTCAGGATCGTCAGCGCAGCCGGAACGCCCAGCCATAAAAACGCGAGGCGATAGTCGTGATGCAACGCCAGCACCAGCGCTGCGATCAACGGGCCCGACAGCGCCCCGGTCTGGTCCATCGCTTCGTGCAGGCCGAAGGCCCAGCCCTGTCCGATGTGCTCGCCTGCACGCGACATCATGGTGTTGGCGGCGGGGTTGCGCACCGCCTTTCCCGTGCGCTCAAGCACGATGAAGATCGCGGCGCTCCACCAGTTCCCGGCCAGCGCCAGCGCAGGCACCGCAACCATCTGGATCGCGTAGCCGAGAATCGCAACGAGCCAATAGAGTCCGGTGCGCTCCACCAGCCGTCCGGATCCCAGCCGCAGCAGATAGCCGAACAGTTCGCCGGTACCCGCAATGATGCCCACCGCCGCGCCCGTTGCGCCGAGCGATTCGAGGAACGGCCCGGAGATGCCGCGCATGCCTTCATACGCCATGTCGGCGAACAGGCTGACGATGCCGAACGCCACGATGAACGCGAGGCCGGATTTCTTGTCGAAGTCGCGTGAGTCGTCAGTCATGGATGAAACATCCATATAGGAATGATAGTGCGCGATGAACCCATATCCAAAATATCACCATGGCCGGATTTAATCCGGCCACCCGGTCAGCGCGCGTCTGCGCGCCGGATAATGATGAACGCTCGAACACGAGTCATCGCTCACTGACGCTCGCGGCTGGGTGGCCGGCTCGGAGGCCGGCCATGGTGAAAAAGACTGGCGAGAAGGGCCTGCAACGCGGGATTCAAATCAGCCGCAACGTCATCGTCGGCGAATCCGGCGGCGAAGGCTCCAGTTCGCCCTTTTCGAAGGCTTTGGTCCAGGCCTCAAACGACGCGGCATCGCCGGCGCGGCTGTGGAAGTAGATGCGCTGCGCGAGCGCGCGCACAGGCTCCGTCATCAGCATCGCATTGATCAGCATGTTCGGCGGAGAGAGGTCGAGCAACGCGCGCAGCATCAGTTTGGCGCGGTACTTCGGTGCCTCGCGTTTCAGTGCGCGCGCCGGATGCGGTCCGCGGTCGACGAGATAATCCGACACAAGCTGCGCCGCGCGGCGGCCGAAATGCAGCGCGGTGTGGATGCCGCCGCCCGTGACCGGTGACACCATCCCCGCCGCATCGCCCACCAGCAGCACGCGATTGGTGCCGAGCGTGTTTAATGTGCCGCCGACGGGAATCAATCCGCTGCGGCGCGAAATGATGCGGATCCTGCTGAGCTCGCAGACCCCTTTCAGCATCTCCAGCAATGCCCGCAGATCCGGCCGCGCGGGCCGGCGGGCCGCGACGCCGATTTGCGTTACACCCGCGCCCGGCACCATCCAGGCGATATAGCCGGGAGCGATCTTGCTGTCGGCGAAGCAGTGCAGAAAGCGCCCATCGACTCCGTTCAGCGGCTCACACTCGAGTTCCAGGCCAGCAAGGAAGTGACGGTTCCGCGGCAGCGAAAAATATTCCGCCACGCGGGACCGCGCGCCATCGGCGCCGATCAGAAACTGAGCGTGCAGTCCGAGTGCGGGTAAAGCCACGCCGCGCTCATATTCGATGGCGCTGTCGAATTTGCTTCCATACATCAGCGTCGCGCCGGCGCGCTCCGCCTCGCCCGCCATCCAGCGCAGAATTTCCGCCGTGTCGGTAGCGTGAAAGAAATAACCCGGTGCATGCAAGTCGACCGAGCGCCGGTCGGGACTGTAGAGCCGAACGCCCCGGACCTTGCGCATGTGGCGCGCGGGAAGGTCGAAATCGTCGCTTGCCTCTTTCACCACGATGCCGGTGGTGGCGACGCGCGCACCGGGTTCCGGCTTCGCATCGACGACGGCGATTTTCATGCCCTTCAACGCAGCTGTCCGCGCGCAGGCCAAGCCTGCAAAACTTCCGCCGACAATGACGAGATCGAATTTCCGGACCATCACGCCCTCCCGCGCACCGGAACTGTCCCGGAGCGCCATGGCGGGATTGTGACGGGGATCGCGCGAGATTCAATCCGGGACCGCGGCCATCTTTGCCGCATCGTGGTGCGGCACCTCCAGAAGCGCGCAAGATGCGCGCGGTCCCAGAGACAGCTACGCCCTCAACGCCGCGCCGGTGGCCTTCGTTACCGCCGCCACGATCTTCTGCGCCACCGCGTCGATCTCGGCATCGGTCAATGTCTTGTCCTTCGGCTGCAGGCGCACCGCGATGGCGAGCGATTTCTTGCCTTCGGGAATCCCCTTGCCTTCGTAGACATCGAACACGTCGATGCGTTCCATCAGCTGGCGCTCGGCGCCGCGCGCCGCCTTGACGACATCGTCGGCTACGACCTTTGCATCCACCACGAAGGCAAAATCGCGCTCGACGGCAGGGAACGGCGACGGGGCAAACATGCTGCGCGCCTTGCCCTTCGCCTTGGACTCGGGGATCGCGTCCATGAAAATTTCGAACGCCGCGCCGGGTCCCTTCAGATCGAACGCTCCAAGAATGGACGGATGAAGCTCGCCGAACTGCGCCAGGGTTTTCGGCCCCAGCGCCAGGGTGCCGGAGCGGCCCGGGTGATACCACGCCGCCGCGCCGCTTTTGATGGGGGCCGTCATCGGGCCGCCCGTCGCCGTCTCGATTGCGGCCAGCATGTCGGCCTTGGCGTCGTAGGCGTCGGCTTGATGAGTCGACTTCGACCAGCTGCGCACGCCGGATCCGATCCGGATGCCGGCTGCGACCAGCGTCTGTTCGCCCGGCATGCCGCCGTCGAATTGCGGACCGATCTCAAAGAGCAGGATGTCGGAGAAGCCGCGTGCACTGTTGCGTTGCGCCGCTGCCAGCAGCGACGGCAGAACGCTCGGCCTCAGCGCATCGAGATCGGCCGCGATGGGGTTTTCGATCTGGCGG
The DNA here is from genome assembly GCA_050010175.1 of Rhizomicrobium sp. GTDB lineage: Bacteria > Pseudomonadota > Alphaproteobacteria > Micropepsales > Micropepsaceae > Rhizomicrobium. Next base: position 21,989 of record JBEKLN010000032.1, on the reverse strand, counting down.
GCATCGTCACCGCCGCCGAACAGCCTTGCCTGCGCCCGCGCGATGAAGGACGTCGTCACCGCTTCGTTGAAGCCCCGCGCAGCCAGCCTGCGGCGTACGAGCCGCACGCGCCTCTGCGCCGGCGTCAATACCGCGCGCGACACGGCGTGCGGCCGCGACAGCGGTGTCGCCGGCACCGTGTCGATGCCGTGAATGCGGACGACTTCCTCGACCAGATCGGCGCTACCGTCGATGTCGCTGCGCCAAGAGGGCGGTGCAACCTGCATCGTTTCGCCGCCTCCGACGGAAAAGCCGAGGCTGTTCAAAATCCGCGAGACCTCATCTTTGGCGACGTCGAGTCCCGCAAGCTTCTTCACCGCGGCGGGGGTGAACGCGATCTCGCGATGCCAGTCGGGCGCTGCACCGGCGACGACTACATGAGACGGCTCGCCGCCGCAGAATTCGAGAATCAACCGCGTCGCCAGCTCGAGACCGGGCACGACGAATTCCGGATCGATGCCGCGCTCGAAGCGGTAGCGTGCATCCGACAGAATTCCCAGCCGCCGACCTGCCGATGCGATGCTGGAGGGCTCGAAGTAAGCGGCTTCGATGAAGACGTTACGCGTGGTCTCCGTGCAGCCCGAGTCTTCGCCGCCCATGATGCCGCCGATGTCGTGCACCGTCGCATCGTCGGCAATGACGCACATGTCGGACTCGAGCGTGTAGATCTTGCCGTCCAGGGCGCGAATGATTTCGCCGGAGTTCGCGAAGCGCGCCTGGATATCGCCTTTCAGCTTGTCGGCATCGTAGACATGCAACGGCCTGCCGCGGTCGTAGGAAATCAGATTGGTGACATCGACCAGCGCCGAAATCGGTCTCAGGCCGATGGCGCGCAGGCGCTCCTGCACCCAGTGCGGGCTCGGCCCGTTCTTCACATTGCGCACCAGCCGGCCGGCGAACATCGGGCAGGGCCTCTTCACGCCGCCGGGAAAATTCAGATGGATGTTGATCGGCGAAGGAAATGTGCCGGCGACAGGTTCGACCGTGCCGCTTTTCAGTTTGCCCACACCGGCAGCCGCCAGATCGCGCGCAATGCCGTAGACCGCCGTGCAATCGCCGCGGTTCGGAGTCAGCGAAATGTCGATCACCGGATCGTTCAACCCAAGCGCTGCGGCAGCCGGGGCGCCGACATTGGCATCGGCCGGCAGCTCGATGATTCCGTCGTGTTCGTCGGAGATCAGCAATTCGCGCTCCGAACACAGCATGCCGCGCGATTCCACGCCGCGAATGGCCGAGATTTTCAAGGCTTCGCCCGATACGGGAATAACGAGTCCCGGACGCGCGAACACGCCTTTCATGCCCGCATGCGCATTGGGTGCGCCGCACACGACCTGCACGGTTTCCGCGCCGGTATCGACCATGCAGAGCTTGAGCTTGTCGGCGTTGGGATGTTTCTCCGCCGACACGACATGGGCGACGATGAAATCCTTCAACGCCGCGGACTTGTCCTCGACGGATTCAACTTCGAGGCCGATGCTCGTCAGTGTATCGGCAATCGTCTGCGCGTCGGCGTCGGTTTCCAGATGGTCCTTCAGCCAGGACAGCGTGAACTTCATAGCGCGCTCCCGAGGAAAAATTTTGCGCGAAAAGACGCGGAGGCGCGGAAAGAAGACTCACCACAAAGGCGCAAAGAACACAAAGGCCAATCTCTGGCGCGAAGCGCTGATGACGTTCTTTGTGACCTTCGTGGCTTTGTGGTGAGATTTTTTTGTGCGCTTCGCGCGAAGACCCGCCTGCGCTCCCGGCTCTCCGGGTGAAATATTGTCCTTCTCATCGGCTCAACCCACCATCCAGTGATGGAATGTCCAGCGCCGCGAATCCGAAATGCCTGAGCCAGCGCAGATCGGAATCGAAGAACGGCCTCAAGTCCGGCGCACCGTATTTCAGCATCGCCATACGGTCGAGGCCGAAGCCGAATGCGAAGCCCTGATAACGCTGCGGATCGAGCCCGCACATGTCGAGCACGCGCGGATGCACCATGCCCGAGCCGCCCAGTTCCAGCCAGTCGTTGCCCGTGCCGAATTTGATCGTGCCGCCGGAGCGATCGCAGCGCATGTCCCATTCCACGCTCGGCTCTGTGAACGGAAAGAAAGACGGCCGCGCGCGCAGCTCCACCTTCTCGACTTCGAAAAACGCCGAACAGAACTGCTCGACCACCCAGCGCAGATTGCCGAGGTGCGTTTCCTCGTCGATCACCAGTGCTTCCAGCTGATGAAACATCGGGGTGTGCGTGGCGTCGGAATCGTGGCGGTAGGTCCGTCCCGGCACGATCACGCGGATGGGCGGCTTCTGCGACAGCATGGTGCGCACCTGCACCGGGCTCGTATGGGTGCGCAGAACGGGGCGCGTGCCGTCGGCCTGGGGCGCGACATAAAACGTGTCGTGCATCTGCCGCGCGGGATGGTCCGGGGGAATGTTCAGCTTGGTGAAGTTGTAGTCGTCGAATTCGACATCGGGCCCTTCCGCAATCGAAAATCCCAGATCGGCGAAAATCGCGGTGATCTCGTCGAGCACCTGGCTGACGGGATGGATGCTTCCCTGTGGTTCTGGACGCGCCGGCAGCGTCACATCGATGCGCTCGAATGCGAGCCGCGCGTTGAGGAGTTCTCCGGCGAGTTGCGCCTTGCGGGCGGCGACCGCCTCGGTCACGCAATCGCGCAGGCCGTTGAACAACGGCCCCTTTTCGCGGCGCTCGTCGGGGGTCATCGCGCCCAGCGACTTCAGGAGCTCGCTGATGGCCCCCTTCTTGCCCAGAGCGGCCACGCGTTCGGCTTCAAGCGCCGCTTCGTCGGGCGCCTGTGCGATGGCATCGAGAATCCGGCGTTGGAGGTCGTTAATGTCGCTCATGGAAATGGTCGCTTCCCCTATCTGTCATGGCCCGTGACGACGGGCCACCTGGTTCGTGCTCCGCGAAGGCACAGATGGAGGAAGGTCACTTCTCGCAGTTAGCGCTCACAACCCGGGTGGCCCGCAGTCGCGGGCCATGACAATGCAGGGTAATGATGCGCGCCGCTATGCGCTGGCCTGATCCACCAGGGCCTTGAAGGCATCGGGCTCCTTGACGGCGAGATCGGCGAGAATCTTGCGATCCATCTCGATCCCGGCCTTGGAAAGCCCGCTGATAAATCGACTGTAGGTGAGGCCGTAAAGTCTGCACGCCGCATTGATCCGCTGAATCCAGAGGGCGCGGAAATTCCGCTTCCGGAGCTTGCGGCCGACATAGGCGTATTGCAGCGAGCGGTCGACGGCGGCGTTGGCCGACGTGATCGTGTTCTTGCGGCGGCCATAAAAACCTTTGGCCTGCTTGAAGACGCGCTTGCGCCGCTTGTGCGACGCGACTGCGCGGGGTGCGCGGGACATGGATCAGCCTCCTAGAACGAATAGGGCATCCAGCGCTTCACGCGCTGGGTTTCGGATGCCGACAGGGTGGATGTGCCACGCAGCTCCCTGATCTGCTCATTGGAACGCTTGATCATGCCGTGCCGTTTGCCGGCCTGGCCGTGCTTGATTTTGCCGTTGGCAGTAAACCGGAAGCGCTTTTTTGCTCCCGATTTGGTCTTCAACTTGGGCATTTTGCGGTCTCCTCTCGGATGGACCCGGCTAAGCCGGGCTAAGGCTGGCCGGACTAAATCCGGCCATGGTCGCTTTCAGGGTCGCCACGGCATGCCCAGCCGGGCGGCCCGAAGGGGCCGGACTTATACGGAAATCCGCCCCGGTTGCAAGCGCGGACGCCTCATGTGGTTGACCCGGAAAGCGACCGGTGATGGTCTGAGCCCATGGAGTCGCTCGTGACCCGGATTGTGGCCTTAGGCGCGGCGTTGGTCATCACGGCAGCGGTGATCGTGTTCGCGGAGTTTGGCGGGCTTTACATCACCAACAAGGCCGAGATTGCCGGGCGGCCGAAGCCGCAGGAATACATCATCAATCTCCAGCCGCCACCGGCGCACAAGGTTCCCTGACCGCGATCTGAATCGTGCGGCCCGCAGACCGTTGCCGGGGAATGGCGAACTGCCTTAGCGTTCGGCCCGCAATCGATTTTGGGCGAACAGCATGCTCGAGGAGTTCAGAAAATTTGCCATGCGCGGCAGCGTCATCGACCTTGCGGTCGGTGTCGTGGTGGGCGCGGCATTCACGGGAATCGTGAACTCGCTGGTGAAGGACATCATTACCCCGCCGATCGGCCTGATCCTCGGCGGCATAGATTTTTCGAACTTCTTCTTCATTCTGAAGGGGGCAAAGCCGGGCCTCGCCACTCTCAAGGCGGCGCAGGATGCAGGCGCCATCACGATCAATTACGGCATCTTCATCAACACGATCTTCAATTTCCTGATCGTGGCGTTCGTGCTGTTTTCGCTTGTGCGTCAGATCAACAAGCTCGAACAGCCGAAACAGGCGGCCGCGCCGGCCGCGCCGGCCACGCCGGAAGACGTTCTGCTGCTGCGCGAAATTCGCGATGAACTGAAGAGACGTCCATGAAAGCCGCTTTGATTTCACTGCCCGGAATAGCTGCCGTTCTTGCGGGTTCCGCAGCGCTCGGAGATCCGTCGATCGCGGACATGACGAAGACCGTCGATGGTTTTTATCGCGCGTATCAGTCGTTTCGACCGCCGGACGGAGTGCCGGATGCGAACACCCGCAAGCGATTCGAACCGTTCATCACGCCCCAGCTGGACCGTCTCCTGAGCGACGTCAGCGACGCACAGAGCAACTACGAGGAAACCACCAAGGGCCAGTTTCCCCCGCTGATCGACGGCGATCCCTTCACGCCGAACTATGAAGGCGCGACGTCCTATTCCATCGATGTCTGCGGGACGGATGCGCGCGGCGCGCATTGTTCGGTTTCGCTGTCGTTTCAGAGCGGCAGGGACAAGGCCCGCACCTGGACCGACACCGTCTGGCTCGTGCGCATGGCTGACGGCTGGCGCGTCAACGACATCGAATTCGGAGCGAACGGCGATCAGGGCAGCAAAGGCAGGTTGTCCGAGACGCTGCGAAGTGCAATCGACCATGGCCACGGCGTGAAGCAGTAGCCGTCGCGCAACCTTACCCGTCGCTGGCTTTGCCGCGGGAATGCGAGCGGGCGCGATCCTCCGCGGCGCGAAGTTCGTCGCCTTCCGGGCCATCGAGCGCTTCTTCGGCGTCCTTCCCCATTCCAGGAATCTTCCGCCTGTTGCGGGCGACGAATTTCTCCTCCGACTGGCGGAAGCGGCGAGCGGCCGTGTAGTTGCCCTCACCCCGGAGGTCGTGCCCTATTGTATCGTTCGCCTTGCTCATAAACGTCTCCCAAATCCCAAAAGCGGGTGTCGGACATGAAACGCGGAATGGCGGCTTTCGGCCATCGCCCCTCGCCAAAAACCCGGTTTCTTGCAAAAGAGGTTCTTTGCCCCCATATCGTGTACAGTCGGTGTGCAGACGAACTCGTCTGCGCCCGAATTGGCCGCCGCGCCCAAGCGATAAGGCGGCCAATCAGCCGGACAGTTCCGTCCGACCTTCGCGAAAGTGGTCGAAATGTCGAATTCCACGGATCAGCGGACTGCCCAGCGGCAGCGAGCCCAAAGCTATTTTACCCAGACCGAGAAGCGGGACGCACTCGTCAAGGAAGAGCTTGAAAAAGAACGCAACGCGACCGTGAACAAAACGGCAAAATTGCGAGCCCTGCGGCTGGCCAAGGAAGCCGAAGAGCGCGAGGCGGCGCTCAATCAGCCGGCGCCGGCGCCCAAAAAAGCCCCTGCCAAGCGGAAGCGCGCGACGAAAGCCTGATGCATTCAGGCAGCGAATAGAAGGCCGGCCGGCGATCTCCGATCACCGGCCGGTTCTGCTTTCAGCGGCTCGTGTTCTGTGTTTCGTGCACAAAGGCCGCCGCGCGATCGTGCAACTGCTTCAGCGAGTCCTCGTGGGCGTACACCATGTGCCCCGACTGATAATACTGATACTCGATGTTCGCCTGCATCTTCGCCGGGATCTGCAGATGGTGCATTTCGTAGATGCCTTCGAAGTAGGGCGTTGCGAGATCGTAGTATCCGCCATTCAGCAGCACCTTGAGATTGGGATTGTATTTCATTGCGCTCGCGAGATCCGGCATCGTGTTGGTGGATTGCTGGAGCGCGAAGTTGACGCCGGGCGGCTTGTGCTTGAACGACCACCATTTGAAGACGTCGATTTCGGGATGATATTCGTCGTTCTGTCCGTAGTTGAGGGTCTTGCGCACATAATCGTTGAAGGCGCTGACATAGGCCGAACTGATCGAGGCTGACTGCGGATCGTAATCGGATTGTTTGCTGAGGGGATCCATGGTCGGTCCGGAGAACCGCGTATCGAGACGGCCGGTCGTCAGGTCGTTTGAATCCTGCAGCGTCTTTTCGAATTCACCGCCATTGATGCGCAGATCCGCCTTCTTGATGTACCAGTCGGGCAGGCCGGTGAACTGGTGCAGCTTCGCAGCAATCGCGTCGCGCTGTGCCGCCGGCAGCGAAGAGCCTTGCGCCAGCGCGAGCGCATAATCGGTCATCGCGAAATGCTCGACCTGGGTCAGAAGCGACTGCAGATCCTTCCAGCTGCCAGGAAGCTTGTGATGATACCAGGCCGACGCCGCATAGGTCGGCAACGCGAGCTGATAGGGCAGATCGACGCCCGGATTCTCTTCCGGACCATCGGCGCTCATGTCGAAATTCAGGATTTGCGACAGCAGCATTACCCCGTTGAAGTCGATGTCGCGCTCGGTCTCGAGCATGTTGATGAGGACAGCCGAACGCGGCGTGCCGTAGCTTTCGCCGAAAAGATATTTCGGCGAATTCCAGCGCCCGTATTTGGCGAGGAATTCGCTGATGAATTGCGAAAAGGCATAGGCATCTTCATCGACACCGTAGAAAGCTTTTTCCTTGTCCTTGCCCGCGATGCGCGAAAAGCCCGTGCCCGGCGCATCGATGAACACGAGATCGCTCGCGTCCAGCAGGCTGTAGTCGTTGTTGATGAGATTGTACGGCGCTGCGGGCGTGTGCGTATCGTCGGCGGTAACGACGCGCTTCGGGCCGAACGCACCCATGTGCAGCCAGACAGTCGATGAGCCCGGGCCGCCGTTGTAGAGGAAGGTGATGGGCCGGTCCTTCGCATCCACTCCACGTTTGGCATAATAGGTGAAGTACATCGACGCTTCGGCGGGCGCCTCTTTGGCGTCCTTCGCGTTTTTGTCGTCGCTGTCCGCGGATTGAGTGACGTCGTCCCAGTCGCGGGGGTGAACGACGAGCGTGCCGGCCACGGCCTGGTAGTTGATGGTCGATCCTTCCACCGCCACCGAACCCTGCGTGACCCGTTCGACGGGCTTGAAGAACTTGGATTTGACCGCGGGCTCGCTCTTGTCCGCGCTGGTGTCAGGCGTGGATTCGCTGGCGGCGACCGCGGCCGCTGCCGCGATGACAAGTGCAACCGCAGCGGCGGCAAAATAAACTGGTCTCATCGGATTCCCCTCAGAATGACGCCGTCCTTGAGCCCGATCAGGGCCATGGCGCGATTCGGATAAGAACGCGAAGCGCGGGCCGGCCGCAAGGCGAGTCCGCGCAAAGCATCCTTCCGCAAACCCGCCCTCGCGATTTTGTGCGAAACTTTACAGCCGGGTAATGCAGTCAGGATCGCTGCTCGTTGACCTTGCGCGCGATGTCATTGGCCGGTTCGGAGTTGAAGCCCGACTGCGTGATTACGACTCTGTATACTGCGCCGTCGGCGAGCGGCATGTAGTTGGCGTCACCGAAGCGGCGATCGACGGTGTATGCCTGATTGGTAAGCCACGCGAGCCAGCTGTCCGGGACATATCGATTGACCGCCGGTGGCGGGCCGTTGAGATCGCATGCCGTGATCATCTTGCCGTTGGCGCGATCCGCGGTGAAGTATTTGTTGGAGAGCTGGTCCAGTGAATAGGTCGAATCCAGCCCCAGCACGTTGGCCCACGGTTTCCACTTCTGCACCCGCCCGCTGATGAGCCACTCGTCTCCCTGAATCTCGCAGGTGGCGGTGCTGTTTGTCCCGTCGAGACGATGGACCGTTACCTCATAGCGCTGCCCTGCCGGGTCGATCGCGCGGACGCTGACGTCTGCAACCGGACCTTCATGCGTCAGCCGTGCATAAGTCTGGATGTTGAAGCCGAGCAATCCGGTGGCAATGCCGATGATCGCAAGGGGCGCGCCGATCAGCACATGGCCGCTGGCGCGGGCGGGCCGGCCCTGAAACAGATGGCCGGCGCCGGCGAGAAGCAGCCCGCCGCCGGAAATCGCCACGACGAGCGGCGCTACCCACCAAATCCAGCCCATATGTTCCTCCCCCATTGGATGCCAGAACGAACCCTATAGCGAGATCGTGGCATCAAAGCGTCAGGCTTGTGCCGGAAAGCCCCGGTCGCGCATCAGCGCATCCACCGTGACATCGCGGCCGCGGAAGCGGCGGAAGGCCTCGGCCGCGTCGACCGTATTGCCCACGCTGACGATATCGTCATGCAGGCGCTTCGCCGTCTCTCGATCGTAGAACCCGCCCGGCGAATCCCGAAACGCTTCGGCAGCGTCGGCCACCAGCGTGTCGGCCCAGATGTAATCGTAATAGCCCGCGGCATAGCCCTCTCCGGCGAAGATATGCCCGAAATGCGGCATGCGGTGGCGCATGACAATCTCCTCGGGCATGCCGATCTCCTTAAGCGTCCCGGATTCAAACGTGCGCGGATCGATTTTCGTTGCGCCCGCGAGATGGGCCTTCATGTCGACGATCGCGGAGGCAAGATACTCGACCGTCGAGAATCCCTGATTGAACGTGTGCGCCGTCTTGATTCTGGCAACCAGCACATCGGGCATCGGCTCGCCCGTCTTGTAGTGCAGCGCAAATCGCGACAGCACTTCATGGGTGGGAAGCCAGCGTTCGTTCAGCTGGCTGGGAAATTCCACGAAATCGCGCACCACATTGGTGCCGCTCAGCGTCGGATAGGTGACGTTCGAATTCAGGCCGTGCAGCGCATGGCCGAATTCGTGGAAGATGGTCGTCGCGTCGTCCCATGAGATGAGGATCGGCTCACCGGGCGCAGCCTTCATGAAATTTGTGTTGTTCGACACGATCGGCGTTACGTCGCCGCGGAATCGTTCCTGCGTGCGGTATTCGTTCATCCACGCGCCGGACTGCTTGCCTGCGCGCGCATAGGGATCGAGGTAATAGAAGCCGATGCGCTTGCCGTCTCTGCGGACCTCGAAGGCACGCACATCGGGCGCGTAAACCGGCACGTCGTCGACTTCGACGAATTCGAATCCATAAAGCCGGCCCGAGGCCCAAAATGCTCCCGCGCGTATTTTCTCCAGCTGCAGATACGGTTTGATCGCCGTCTCGTCGAGATCGTATTTCGCCTTGCGTACCTTCTCCGCGTAATAGCGATAGTCCCATGCGGCGATCCTGAAGCCGCCTTTATCGGCATCCGCGATCTTCTGCATGTCTGCCACTTCTTCGCGGACGCGCGCCACCGCGGGCGCCCAGACCTTCATCATCAGGCCCATCGCCGCGTCGGGAGTCTTCGCCATCTGGTCGTCCGTGATCCAGTGGGCGAAGGTCGGAAAGCCCAGCAGATCGGCTTTCTCCGCGCGCAGCGCGAGAATTTCGGTGATGATGGCGTTGTTGTCGTGCGTGTCCCGATTGTCGCCGCGCGAGGCCCACATGCGGAAGGCCTTTTCGCGCAGCTCGCGCCGGTCGGCATAGGTCAGGAAGGGCTCCATCGCGGAGCGCGTATTGGCGATCAGCCATTTGCCGTTCAGGCCTTTTTCGGAAGCCGCCGCTGCGGCGGATGCGCGAAACGACTGGGACAGGCCCGCGAGATCGGACTCATTGTCGAGGACGATCCAGTGATCCTCTTCATCGGCGAGCTCGTTCTGGCTGAAGCGGGTATAAAGGCCGGCCAGCATCTGATTGATGTCGGCCAGCCGCTTCTTGGCCGCATCATCGAGTGCCGCACCATGGCGGGCGAAACGGCGATAGATCACCCAGGTGACGCGTTGCTGTTCGGGCGAAAGGCCGCTCGTCTCGCGGGAATCGTAGACCGCCTTGACGCGGGCGAACAGCGCCGCGTTCTGGATCACTTCGTCCGAGAAGGCAGCGAGCACCGGCGCCATCTCCGTTTCGACGGCCTGCACGGTCTTGTCGTTCATCGTCGAGGTGTAGATGTGATAGATGGCGCGGACACGATCGAGCGGGCGGCCCGCATCTTCCAGCGCCGCAATTGTGTTCTCGAAGTTGGGTGCATTCGGATTCGAAACGATCGCTGCGATGTCCGCGCGGTTCTGCTCCATGCCGGCCAGCAGCGCCGGTTTGAGTTCGGCGACGTTGACCTTGTCGAACGCCGGCACGCCTCCATGCGGCCCCGTCCAGGGCAACAGCAGCGACGATAGGGCCGGACTGTTTGCGGCGGCTGACACGTGCGGTTCTCCCATCATTCCCATGGCGGCAATGGCCGCGGACGATTTCAGAAATGTGCGCCGTTCCATCGTCTTGTAACACCCCCGGTTCCCGCGGGAGTATGGCACGGATCGTGCGATATGCGCATGACGCAGCGGCGATCAATTCAATCGAAGGCACCAGGCAGATGCCGCGGCAAGCGGCTTCGACAACGCCACGCGGATCCCCCGGCCCGGATCGGGCGTCACCGTCGCGATGACCGTTGCGTCGCCGGGCATGTCCGCCGACGTCACGCGCGGAAAATCGCCGTCCCGTATCGTGAAGTGCTGCGGCGGCGTCCCAAGAATGTGCGCGTAAATCGCCTCCGCCTTCTGCACGAAACGGACATCGAGCCCACCGTCGGTTTTCGCGTCGAAGCGGTGCCATGGCCGTGTGCCGTAGATGCCTTCGCCGTTCTTTGTAAGCCAGTCGCCGAATCCCTTCAGGCGCGCGAGCTGTTCAGCCGGAATTTGCGCGTCTTCCCCGCGCGGCCCGACATTCAGCAGGAGATTGCCGTTCTTCGACACCGTATCGATGAAGCTGTGGACCAGCGCATCTGCGCTTTCATAATCGGCGTCCGTATCGCGGCGATTGAAGCCGAAGGAATGACTCATGCCGCGCGTCGCTTCCCATTTGCGCGCGACGATGGCGTCGAAGGCCGTATATTCCGGCGTTCGGAAATCATAGTGTGGCGGTTCGGGAGGAACGATTCCGCGTTGCGGGCCTGCACGTTTCATCGCCGCCTTGAGCTTCGCATCGAGTTGCCTGCGGAAGAATCCGATGCGCAAAAGCTTCGTGCGCCGGCTTGCCGGCATCCAGCGGTCGTTCACGACGCCGTCTTCGATTGCGTTGTAATAGTCCGCAAACAACCTCAGCATTGCGGTCTGCGATGCCGGCCAGGAAATGTCATTCCACAGCACCGACGGATTGTAGCGTTCGATGAGTTCGCGCGTCTGCGCGTCCGCATATGCCGGATAGTCGCCGCCCGGCGTGGAGCCGATGAAGTCCGCCAGCGTGCGCAACGGCGCGCGGTTGAATGTCCAGTCGATGCCGCCGGAGTAGTAGACACCGAATTTCAACCCCGTCGCGCGCACCGCCGACGCCAGTTCGCCCACAATGTCGCGCGGGCTTGTCCATCGCTCTTCATGGCAATTCCCGATCCGGCTCGGCCACAGGCAGAAGCCGTCATGATGCTTGGCGACGAGCACGACGTATCGGGCGCCGGCTTTCCTGAACACGTCGGCCCAGGCGGCCGGATCCCATCGCGCGAGGCCGCCGAGGAAGGGTTCGCGAAAATCCTGATACGGACGATCGCCCCAGACGTCGCGGTGATGGCGTGCGCTTTCGCTCTCCGCCACCCTGATCGCATTCCAGTACCATTCCGTGTAGGGCGTGCGCGCGACGGCCGTATCGTAATGGTCGCGGAACGCGTCGGAAATCGATCCCGAGCGCGACGCAAATGCGGGAATCGAGAACAAGCCCCAGTGAATGAAAATGCCGAATTTGGCGTCCTCGTACCACTGGGGCACCGTGTGCGTGTGCAGCGATTCAAGCGTCGGCGCGAATGTCATGCGGCGTTATGCCAGCGCCGGCAGTTAGGGCCAAGCCCTACAGAACGGGCTGAAATTGACGGGTCCGGACCTGATAACGGATCGAAAACCCCTTCCGGCGAGCCGCTGTCTGCGGTATCGTCCCGTTTGGCGCCGTCCTGCAATTGAGGAAAACATTCGCATGTCGATCCGCTATTCGCTTGCCGCCGCGGCGGCTCTTCTGGGCGTTGTGATGTGCGCCGCCCCGGCTTCCGCCGTCATGCAGGTGGTGCCGATGCCCGATCCGAATGCTCCGGCGCAAGGCGACGGCCCGCCGGATGGGCTGTTCGATAAATCCGTCGGCGATCATTGGCAGAAGCCCGGTACGGACGGCGACCAGAACACGCAGAATAACCCGTTCCATTTCACGGTGAGCGGCTCGCAGGGCTACGGCGGCTCGACCTCGACCTCGAATGCGTCGGCCTATGACCAGGCCAAGCAGCCCAACTCCGAATTCTACCAGCCGATGCCGGGATCGCCGTATCCGTTCTACGGTCACTGAACCATCGCGCCGATGCGGTCTGCATCGGTGCCGCCGGACATGCAATCGCCGCCCCGCTCAATGCGAACGGGGCGGCGATTGTATTTTAGAATTGTATTTGAGATCCGTCGCGTTTCAGAATTTGTACGTGATACCCGTGCCAACCAGCCAAGGATTGATGTGTGCGGTTCCGTTCACGGGAACCGTACCGTCCACCGTCGCGGTGTAGTCTGGTTCCAGCAGCAGCTTCTTCGCATCGAAGTTCAGGCCCCAGTGCGAATCCAGCATGTAGTCGAATCCCGCCTGCAGGGCGGCGCCAAAAGTATTCTTCACATGCAGGCCGGTAACTTCGAGGCCGCCCAACGGCGCATCGGCAGCCTTCTGGTCAAAGAATACCGTATAGTTCACGCCAGCACCGATATACGGTTTGAGCGCGCCGAAACTCGTGAAATGATATTGAGCAGTGACTGTGGGCGGCAGAAGCCACGCCCTGCCTACGGCAAGCGGCGACAACACGCCTGTTGCGGTAATGCGATGAGGCGTGATGCCGGCAATCGCTTCGACCGACCAGTTCTGCGTGAAGTAGTATGTGACGTCCGCCTCCGGTACGATCGAATTGCCGATCGACAGCGACGCAGGCACCGCCGCTCCGGCGACATTGACCGAACTTCCCGAGGAGTCCGGCAGCACGCCAAGCGCACGAACGCGTATCTGCCATGGGTTGAATGAATCATCTGCGGAATCGGCGAGCGCCGGCGCAGCCAGCGCGCAAGCGAGCGCGGTGCCCGCGAGCAGAGAGAGAAGTGTCCGTTTCATGATAAACCCCGATTGCGAATTGAGTGACGCGCGTTGCGCACTGCCGGGGTCGGTTGTCTCCGAAATGACGCCGCCGAACCTTGATCCGAATCAAACTCTGCAATGTGCGGCGCCATGTCGCGAACGCGTCGTGTTCGTCTGTTTACGGAGGAATCGGTGAACTCGAACCCGCGAGAGTTTCGTGCGATGATGCGATTGGTGCGACTGCGCGATGTTGCAACTCATTCGCATTACTTCTATGCTGCGTTACGCTGAGCAAGAGGTTGATCCGCAGTGTCTCTTCATCGATCTGGGGCCGGACTTCCGTGCGACGGCGTTCAATCGAAAACCAAAGGCTTTCGGGCGCGCCTTCCCGGCCGGATCGCTGCTCTCATCGTTGCGGCGATAGCTGGATCGGTCGGTTTGCAAACGCCCGCGGCGGGCGCAACGGCGCCCGCGCCACCGCTCATCGATACGCACTTCGAACTGACGACGCTCGACGGACGCGACGTCACCGACGCGGACTATCGCGGCAAATGGCTGCTCGTTTATTTCGGCTACACGTTTTGTCCCGACATCTGCCCCACGACCCTGACCGACGTCGGCGCGGCGCTCGCTTCGCTGGGCAACGCCGCGGACAAGTTCCAACCCGTCTTCATCACGCTCGATCCGGCGCGCGATTCGGTAAAGGTGATGACGGATTATCTCAAGGCGTTCAGTCCGAGATTTGTGGGCCTGCGCGCCGACGGCGCCACCATCGCCGAAACGGCGCATCGCTTTCACGTCTACTATCGCATGCAGAGCCTGGGCAACGGCGAGTACGCGATCGATCACAGCTCGTATGTTTACGTGATCGATCCGCAGGGCAAGTTCGTGCAGTTGCTCTCTCCCGACACTCCGGGCCATTCGATGGCCGATGCCTTGCGCAAGCTCCACGATTAAGGTCGACCTTATGGGCAGTGTCCCGCGAGCGCTGCCGTTCCTCGCCGGTCTTCTGATCGGCGCGGCGGCAGGCATGAGTGCTGCCGGCGCTTCGGCGCTGCCGCAGCACTTCGCAAATGCCGACGACGCGAAGCTCGCCGGCAAGGGACAGAAAATCTACCAATACTCCTGCGGCTCCTGTCATGGCCGCAGGATGCAGGGACAGGCACTCTGGCAGTTGAAGGATCAGTTTGCAGGCCGGCGCGCTCCGGCGCTCGACGCAACCGGACCTGCCTGGCAACTCTCCGATGACGACCTGTTCGCATTGATCAAGTATGGCCGGACAGCGGACGCGTCCCGGCAGACCACGGTCTCAATGCCCAAATTCGACGGCATGCTGAAGGATGGCGAGATCGTTGCGGTGATGGCCGATATCAAGCGTGGCTGGTCGATCGGGCTGCGCGCCACGCAAGCGATGCTCAATCCCGGCTTCGCGGGAATGCCCAAGAATGCCGACAAGCAGGACTGGACGCTGCCGCCCAACTGCATCGAGTCAATTCAGCAGTGGCAAACGCCCCAGAAATAGGGTTCCGGCGCTGCGAAAGAAAAACGGCGGGAGCATCGCGGCGCCCGCCGTTCCCATGACGCGTTCGGATGACCTCAGAGGCGAATCCACACGCCGCCGTGCCAGTAGCCGCGCTCGCCGCCGGCAGGTTCGTGCCAGACGTAATGCTCGCCCGGACCCCAGCGCCAGCCGTCGGGGTGGACCACGATCCCCAGCTCCGGCCGGTACGCATAGCGGTGGTGGACATGCCAGCACTCGCCTTCGCCGTTGCACGCGATCAAGGCTGAAGCGCTCGTTGCGGAAATCGCCAGCGTGCCGCCGGCGACCGCTGCCGCGAACGCAAGTTTTACGAATGTTCTCACCTGAATATTCTCCCTGCTCAGAGTGCGCCCAACCGCCCCAAACTTGAGAGAATCCGGGCCTGCGCGCAAGTCCAGATTAACATTTGATACATCCGGACGCGAACGAATGGGCCGGTATGGCGGCTCACGCCACCCGGGCGCGCCGGAAGCCCTATTTCAGCAGCGAGTACATCGTTTCGAAGCCGTCGAGGCAGTTCCTGAAGATCGTGAACTGGTCGTCGAGCAGCTCATACGTGCCGCCGGGCGTGAGGTCCACGTCCTCCTCGACCCACGGATCGTTGACCGAATCGAAATACCCGCGGCACCAGCGCTTGTCCCGATTCCACTTGTTCATCTCGGACGTGTCGAACTTGCCGTGCGTCGCGAACCCGGCGCTGAACTGAAACGAGCCGCAGCGCTCGGCCTTGCAGTCGAACATGTAGACGCCGAACTTTGCCCCGTTCGACGTGCTGCTCACATGCTGCTTGCCGTCGTCGCCGGTGACGATGTCCGCCTTGTAGCCTTTCGCCTGCAACCAGGTGACGACGTCGCCGATCGTGAGGCCGCCGTCCGCAATATTTTTCGCGGTGGCGATGCCCGGGACCAGCATCAATGCGAGAGCCAGTGCCGCCCGGACCGCATATCGATTTCGCATCCCAACTCCCTCGTGCGTCGAGCGTCGCGCGGATCACGCATACGCGGCCTGCGCGCGCTTCCGCCTCGAGACCGCACGACCCATTTAACATGATTCAGAAAAAAGTCGGACAGCGCCTTACTGTCCAGCGGTCTTCGAGGGTATACGGTGATGCCATGGCGTCTGCGAGTTCGACGGTGCTCGGCCCAAACCGGGAACCTTCGGGGGATGTGCTCCAGAGCCAAGAAAGAAAAATAACAGGCAACGTCGACGGTCGGGGTTCGACGTTGCGGTTGCAACTAAGTTGCAAAACCTATAGTGTTTTGTCTCTAGGATAGGGGATCATCATGAGCGTCTGTCGCGGGTTCATCCTGGCGGTGTTGCTGGCTTTGCTTGTCCCCTCTCAGGCATGGGCGCAAGTCGGACCGCCGTGCCCGCGTCCAGGCCCGGGCGTCCTCGCGACGCCTCCCGAAGATCTCTACAGCCAGAACGGCGTGCTCAACGTCAACCTGAACTACTACACCAGCGTTGAAGGCCCGATCACGCTGTGGTGCTTCGTCGACGCGGCCAACGGAAACGAGGCGCCGACGTTGCACATCAATCCGGGCGACACGCTCAACATCACGCTGACGAACATGGTGCCGGGAAACCCGGCCGGCGGCTCCGTCACGATCGATTATCCCTGCGCCAGCCCCACCATGACGTCCACCTCCGTCAATATGCATTTCCACGGCACGAACACGTCGCCGACCTGCGGCAGCGACGAGGTGATCAGGACGGTCATCAATTCCGGGACGACGTTCAAATATTCGCTGCAGTTCCCGGCGAACGAGCCGCCGGGACTCTACTGGTACCACACGCACATCCACGGCATCGCAAGTCCGACGGTTCAGGGCGGCGCGAGCGGCGTCATCGAAGTCGAGGGTATCGCCAACCTTCAGCCGATCGTTGCCGGCCTGCCCGAGCGGTTCATCACGATCCGCGATCAGGGTTTGCTCAACCCCGATGCCCTCGGCGCAACCGGACAACAGAAACCCTTCTGGGATCTGTCGGTCGATTACGTTCCCGTTTCGTGGCCGACCTATACGCCGGCCATCTTCCAGATGAATCCCGGAGCGCAGGAGTTCTGGCGGGTCGCCAACAACGCCGCCGACACGATCATGCATCTTCAACTGATGTATGACGGCGTGGCCCAGCCGCTGACGCTCGTGGCGCTGGACGGCGTGCCGATCGGATCGCAGGACGGCACGCAGCAGGGCTACACGATCACGCAGAATTACGTTTACATTCCTCCCGCCAGCCGCGCGGAATTCATCGTCACGGGCCCGGGCACGAACGTGCATTCCGCACAGTTGATCGAAGACCGTATCGACACGGGGCCGGCAGGCGATTCCGATCCGTATCGGCCCCTGGTGACCATTCAGACCACACAGCAGGCCCTGAACCTTCCTGTCACGCCGGGTCCGACCGGGCCGCCTGCGAAGCAACGCTTCGCGAACCTCCTGCTTCAGAAGGTTACGGCGAAACGCTCGCTCTATTTCGACGAGCGCAATTTCGCCGGCGGCGGGCAAACGCTGTTCTTCATCACGGTGAAAGGCCAGAACGAAGTCCAGTTCAACGCAAACCTTCCTCCGGCCATCACGACCAATCAGGGTGCCGTCGAGGAATGGACGATCGAAAACCATACCCAGGAACTCCACGAGTTCCACATTCACCAGATTCATTTCCTTCTGGAGAAGGTGGACGGCGTTCCCGTCTCGCCGCAGCAACAACAATTCTACGACACGTATCAGGTCGCTTACTGGACGGGCACAAACCCGAAGAAGACTCCCTATCCCAGCATTACCGTGCTGATGGACTTCCGCGGCGCGGTGGTGGGCGACTTTGTCTATCACTGCCACATCCTCGATCATGAGGATGGAGGCATGATGGCGAAGATCAGGGTCCTGGCGGCGAAGAAGTAACGTTGGGCAAAAACACTCGCCCCGGAGCGAAGGCTCGTCGAATCTGAAGCTCTGCTCGCGCGCTGCCGAAAGCACGGCGCGCGAGTCGGCCCGGGGCCGGAAAAGACAATACCGCGACACGCATTGCATTTCCGGTCCGTCGCGCCGCGAGGCGCGATGGCGCGCATGAGTCTTTCCCGCATCTCTCCGCGCGCCGGACCACCGTGAAAACCGCAATGTTCGCCGCGCACAGTCGGAGCGAAAGACGCTGTCAGAATATCCGTTGCGAACTTTGTTTGCGGAACAGTCTTCGATTTTGGCGGCTCAAGTCTCTTCCGCAGGAAGGGATCGCAGAGCGAGACCGGCTTGAGGCGGAAATAGGAATCACGCCGCCGCGGCGGCTTGCGCCGATGTGGGAAGCGTCAGCGTCACCACGGTTCCGACGCCTTCGGTGCTGTCGATGCGCACCGCACCTCCGTGCAGGTGGGTCAGACCGTAAACGAGCGCAAGACCGAGTCCCGTTCCTTCGCACGCGAGGTGGGGATTGTTGGTGACCCGCTCGAACGGGCGCCCGAGGCGTTCGAGCGCGGTTTCGGGAATCCCTGTTCCGGTGTCGCGGACGGCAATCTCCAGACTGTCCGCGCCCGTTCTGACGGAGATGAGGACTTCGCCGCCTGTCGGGGTGAACTTGACGGCGTTGGACAGCAGATTGATCAGAATCTGTTTCAGCGCGCGCCGGTCGGCCACAAGGCGTGTTCCGTCCGCCGGCACATCCGTCGACAGCAAAATCCCGCGTTCCTCCACGGCGAACCGCATCACTGCGCTGCAATCGGCGATCAACCCGGCAAGATCCACGGACTCCCTGTGAAGCACGAATTTGCCCGCCTCGATCTTGGACATGTCCAGCAAGTCGGAGATCACCTCGAGCAGGTGCACGCCCGATGTGTTGATGAGCCCGAGATATTCGCCGTACCGCTTCTCCACCGGACCGAAAATTCCCTGCAGCATCATGTCGGAAAATCCGATGATGGCGTTGAGCGGCGTGCGCAGCTCGTGGCTCATATGCGCCAGGAACTCGGATTTGACGCGGCTGGCGGCTTGGGCGGAGTGCTCGGCGACGCGGCTGCGAACCAGCTCGTCCTCGACGCGCTGTTTTTCGAGCGCGTTGCGGCGGAACACGACCAGCGCGCGCGAAAGTTCTCCGATCTCGTCCGCGCGGTCGCCGAAGGGTACCTCGCAGGCCATGTCCCCGTCCGCCACGAGCCGCATGGTCTCGGCGATCCTCGACATCGGGCGCGCGATCCTGCGGCTGATGAATACCGTCGCAAACAGTGCACCGGCGAGCGACAGGACCATGATGCACAGATGGATGGCGAGGTTGCGGCGGGCAGCATCCAGCTCTTCGCGCGCGTGGGCGTCGGAGAGATTGACGGCGGTGTTCGCCACGTCCGCGAGGCTCTTCAATGCCGGATTGGATGCGGCGATCCAGTCGCGGCCCGAGATCGATGGCCGCTTTCCCGACGCGAACGAACCGATCAGCGTCTTGCGAAGTGCGCACAGGCGCTTGAAATAAAGTTCGCTTGCGGTGGCGATCGCGGCGCGGAGCGCCGGCGGCACGCGTCCCACGCTCGCGTCGTTCAGGATCACGCGCCACAGCGCGTCGGCCCGCGCCGCGCGGTCGATCATGCCTTCGAGCCCGGCCTTGTCGTATCCTCTGCCGCTGGCGATGCCGGCGCCGACCACCAGCCTGTCGTTGCCTGCGTATTCGCGAACCGTCCAGCTCAGCTGCTTGATCTTCATCATCTCGGCGGTAAAGGGGTCGCTGCGGTCGATCTCGTTGGTGAGCTCCGCCGACATGCTGTCTTCCGCGGCAAACGGATTGCCGACGGTCGGAATCCATTTCTCGATCAATGCCGCCGATCGCAGCTCGGGCCGGCGCAATGCGGCATCGATCTTCGGCCGCTGCGCGTCGATGGCGGCTTGCGCGTTGACGATGGCGGCGCGCCCGGACGCGGAGCCCATATCGTTCGTCGCGAGCCCGGACAGGGCGGCGTTCAACGTGGCGATGGAATGCGCCCGCAATTGCACGATGTCGCGCCAGGTCTCTGCGTCCACTGCGTGCGGCGATACAAGCACCGTGTTCACGGTGCCCAGTTCGACCCTGCGATACTGCATGGATGTGAAGAGGTCGCGCGCGATGCCAGATGCCGTCACGATGCGCCCTGCCACGCGCATCTCGTCATAGGCGTCGTTTGCCGAAATGGCGGACGTCACCACCAGCACAAGCGCCATGGCGCCCGTGATGGCTTCCAGTGTCCGCCGGACGGACAGTGCTTGGCTCATGGCGCGTCGGCTCGGCTTGGATCCGCGCGAGAGACGGATCGGAAGCCCGGATGGTAATCATTCAATAGTAATGACGGGCTTAAGCTGCCCGGCGGGCGACGGGGCGGCAATGAACGTCACGCGGAGACACGTGCTTGCCGGCGCGGCGGCGTTCTCGATGCTGCCGCCGGCGGCACGTACGGACGCGACTACCGAAATCGATGTGGCGATCGTGGGCGGCGGCGTCGCCGGCACCTACGCGGCCTGGCGCCTCGCAAGCCAACGGCCCGGCCTCCGCGTCGTCCTCTTCGAGATGAGCGACCGGATCGGCGGGCGGTTGCGCTCCATCGCGTTCCCGCAGGCGCCGCATCTGGTCGGTGAAGCCGGCGGCATGCGCTTCCTGCCGGCGCACAGGCACGTGTTCAACCTTGTCCGGCACCTCGGGCTGCCCGCGCGCGGCTTTCCCGTCATCGAACCCGAGGATCATCTCGCCCTGCGCGGCCGCAGCTTGACGTATGCGCAAGCCGGACAGCCCGCAAAGCTCTTTGACTACGATATTCCGCCGTCGGACCAGGCGCCGGACAGCCGTCGCTATGTCGAGGGCATCGAGACAATCATTCCCGGCTTCGGCCACATGACGCCCGCGCGGTGGCTGCGCATCCGGTCGGCCATCCGCTACAAAGGCCGGCTGCTCAAGGACTGGCCGGCATGGGCGCTGATGGCGGATATCTTCACGGCCGAGGAAAACCGCTTTTTCCAGGATGTGGGCGGCTATGACATCGCGCCTCTCGGCAGCGCGCTTGGCGACTTCGACGAAGCGCTGCTCGGACCCGATCGGACGAAACAGTATCTCACGATCGCGGGCGGCTATCAGAAATTGCCGCTCGCGCTCGCGGCCGAATCGCGGCGCCTCGGCGTGCGCGTTCTGACGGAGACCCGGCTCGCGAGCGTTTCCGTGCCGGATTTGCCCGGGCAGGCCTTCAGGCTGGGCCTCGTCGACCGCGCGGACCGTACGACCGCGCTGTCCGCGAGACGCGTGGTGCTTGCGCTGCCGCGCCGCGCTCTGGAACTGATCGCGGACTTCCCCGCGCGGCGCGATCCCCGCATGGCCGCACTGATCGCATCCGTCGTGGGCGATCCCGCGGCCAAAGCCTTTCTGCTCTATCCGCGGGCGTGGTGGCGCGATCTCGGCATCGACGGCGGACGCTCCGTCACCGACATGCCGGCGCGCATGTTCTACGCACTGGGCGCCGAGACGGAGCGGCTCGCGAGCGAACCCGCGAACGGATTTGGGCTGCTGATGGCCTATTGCTGCGGAGCCGATGTCGAGTATTGGCAGCAGCTTGCACCCGAAGCGCCGCGCGACGCGGCGGGCTTTCAATGGCTGCCCGGCCATTCCGCACTCGCTTCCGAACTTCATCGCGAAGCGGGGCTGGCCTATGCGACCCAACCGCCGGCGCCGCTCGGCGCCTGTTTTCAGGACTGGAGCGTCGATCCGTATGGCGGCGGCTGGCATCTGTGGCGCCAGGGGGTCGACGGCTTGGCAGTGGCCGAGTCCGTGATGAGCCCCGTTCCCGGTCACGCGCTTCACATCTGCGGCGAAGCCTACAGCCCGTACGAACAGTCCTGGGCGGAAGGCGCGGTCGAGCGCGCCGAAACGATGCTGCAGCGCCATTTCGGATTGACGCCGCCCCGATGGCTCGGTTGAGAGCGGCGAACCGGATCGTCGTCAATCCCGGTGTCTGCGGAGCGGCGTTCGAGATCGCGGCGAAGAAATGGGGTCAGAGTCACTGCTGTCCCATAGCGGATAGATGAATCGGATCAAAGCTGTAAGGCCCATTGGCGGGATGGGGGTTGTGGCGGGGGATGTTGGTTTGTCAGCAATGCCATCAGATCACGCTTGATGAACA
>JBEKLN010000031.1:0-50405 GCA_050010175.1 Rhizomicrobium sp. | reverse complement strand
AGATGATCTCGAGCGCTTCGGCATGCGTGCCGTGATTGCGATAGGTCGCATTGGGTACGTCGCCGCCCGAGTAGCCGACGCGCGTGGAGATCACGCCGTCCTGCCTGCGGATGAGATCCTGCACGCCCCAGAAGCAGCCGCCTGCCAGCACCGCACGTTCCGTCGTCATCGAATGTCCTCCACCTGATCGAGATAATCGCCGTAACCCTGCGCTTCCATCTCTTCGCGCGGAACGAAGCGGAGCGAGGCCGAATTGATGCAGTAGCGCAATCCGCCGCGATCGCGCGGGCCGTCGTTGAAGACGTGACCGAGATGGCTGTCGCCGTGTTTGGAGCGCACTTCGATGCGCATCATGCCGTGCGAGGTGTCGGTGAGCTCGCTGACATGCGCGGGCTCGATGGGCTTGGTGAAGCTCGGCCAGCCGCAACCCGAGTCGAATTTGTCCGACGAGGCGAATAGCGGTTCGCCCGACACGATGTCGACATAGATGCCTGGCTTCTTGTTGTGCAGCAGCGCGCCCGTGCCGGGGCGCTCGGTCGCGCCCTCCTGGGTCACGCTGTACTGCTCCGGCGACAATTTGGAGATGGCGTCCTGAGATTTAGCGTATGTCGGCATATGCGGTCCTCCGGGCGGATAATATGGGTTGGCGCCCCGCGCCGCCATATGGGGCCGGGGATATGTTTCCGCCAGACCCCGCGGCAGATACAGCAGCAGGCGGACCGCACCGAAGCGCAAGACGGGCCCCGTACAATCTTGTTCGAATGCGCAGGATTGGTTTAGCGCCGTGTCAGCAAATCCCGGCCTAGACTCTCTCCGTGCAGTGGTGGAGGCATTCGATGATCGGGCGAATTCGTATCGCGGTGATGGCGGGCCTTGTTCTGGTCGCGGCTGCAGGCGTTCCCACATCCGTGGCGGGGACGATATCCTCGGCAAACGTCAGCAAACCGGGGATGACTGCGTTGGCCGCCGCCCACAAATGCCGGCATCACAAACATCCCGACCGCTGCGCCCAGAAGACGGACTCCCAGGTTTCCTGACATCCTCGGGCGCCGGGCGGACGGGTTCCGCGGCCTCCCGATGAACCCCGGATGAACGGCGCTCATGGGCGGTGTTCATCGTCTGGCTGTTAGTGTACCTCGCATGAAACGCGCGACTGCGCCGACAAGCGAAGGAACATCATCATGAATCTGATTACGAGGTTTGCCATGGGAGCCGTCATCGCGGCCGGGCTTGCGGCGCCCATCGCCGCGCCGGCGCAGGCGGGTGTGAGCGTGGGCGTCGGCGTCGGACCAGTCGGCGTGGGCGTCGGCGTCGGTGGCCACAGGGGTTGCCGCTGGCATGGCTGCGGCGGCTATGGCCGCCCGGGCGTCGGGGTCGGCGTTGGCGTCGGACCCGTCGGCGTCAATGTCGGAATTGGAACCTATGTCGCCGGCCGCGGCTACTGGGACGGACACGGTTGGTATGCCCACCGCGTGTGGGGCCACGGCGGCTGGCACTACCGCTAAGCCGTTACCTTGGGATATCGAAAAACGCGCGGGTCCAATGGGCCCGCGCTTTTTCTTGCGCGAAGACGCAGGCGCGATTGCGCGCGACTGCACGGCACCTCCAAGTGGCGTTCAATCCAGTCTCGACCCTGCAAATAATTGCGAATAATTGATGACGGCGCCCGCAGTCCTGCTGGAACCTTGCGGAACCACGGGCGGCATCTCATTGGACTTCAAGTCATAAGTTCGGCCCGAACCCTTGAGCAGACTGTGCCCGAGTAGGATGCGTATGCAATCGAGACGGGTGTAAAAGTATTGATCAACACATAGTTGTAGAGCACGCTTCGACTCACCCCGCTTTTGGGGTTGATGAGGGAGCAACATATGTCTGAGAACTTCATCGGGTGCGCGCGACGCGTGCTTCCCTTGTTCGTTGCGTCTGTTGCCGTGTCGATTATGACTGCAGCCACTCCGGCGTTTTCGGAAGGCTTATTGACAACGCATGTGCCCAAAGTAGTCGCGCAGCACGAGGTGCGCATGGCCGGCCGGCCCAATCCGAACACGCCGATGTTCGTCGATATCGCGCTGCCCATGCGAAACCAGGGCCAGCTGCATGATCTCATCAAGCAGCTTTACAATCCGAAGAGTCCCCAATACCGCCACTACCTCTCGGTCGCCCAGTTCACGGAGCGCTTCGGGCCGACCAAGTCCGACTATGACGCGGCCGTGAAATTTTTCAGCTCGTCGGGCATTGAGGTCAAACGCACGAGCGCCAACCGCCACATGATCCTCGGGCAGGGGCGCGTGGCCGACGTCGAGCGCGTCTTTCACGTCAAGCTCAACCTCTACAAGCATCCAACCGAGAATCGTAATTTCATGGCGCCCGATCGGGAACCAACGCTGGACTTCAACGTGCCGGTGCTGCACGTATCGGGACTGGACGACTACATCCTTCCCCAATCGCATCTGATTCACCGCAATGCCGCCACCGCCGGCAGAAGCGGGACGGATGTCTGCGACAGCGGTACGCTTCCATACAACTACATCGGCAGCGACATGCGCGCAGCCTATTACGGCGGTTCGACGCTGACGGGCTCCGGCCAGTCGCTGGCGCTCGTTGCCCTTAACCATGGTTGGGACCCCAACAGCATCTCCACCTATTTCTCCTGCGTCGGCCAAACCAACAGCGTTCCGATCTATGGCGTTTCCGTCGATACGACGCCGGTCAACTGTACCAACTGCAACGACGACGAACAGGCGCTCGATATCGAATATTCGATCTCCATGGCTCCGGGGCTGAACCAAGTGCAGGTTTACGTTGCCAATCACGCGAACGTCGACGAACTGCTGAACGAGATCGCATACCAGGATACAAGCCAGGAAATCAGCACTTCGTTCGGCTGGGCCTATTCGTCGTCGGAAGACAGCATTTTCGCGGAAATGGCGGCGCAGGGGCAATCGTTCCTCTCGGCCAGCGGCGACAGCTGCAACATCAATGATGGGCAGGTCTGGCCTGCCGACAGCGCAAACGTCACCGGCGTGGGCGGGACCACGCTCACGACGACAGGCCTCCATGGCGGGTCATGGTCCTCGGAAGTGGGCTGGTACACCGCCGGCTACGGGGGGAGCATGGGCGGCCCGTCGCCGAACGGCGAAGCCATACCGTCCTATCAAACGCCCTTCATCAACGACGCCAACGACGGTTCCACCACCTTGCGCAATGTGCCCGACGTCGCGGCGAATGCCGACTACAACATGTATGAATGCTACAACAGCCCGGAAGACGGATCGGAGAATCTCGTCTGCAACGGCGGAAATGCGGGAACGAGTTTTGCGTCGCCGATGTGGACCGGCTTCATCGCACTCGTGAACCAGCAAGCCACCGCCAACGGCGATGAGGCGGTGGGCTTCCTTAATCCCACGCTTTACGGCATCGAAGGCGAAGCTGCGTTGCTGTACGATCCCACCATTCTGCACGACGAAACAACGCCGCAGTGCCACAACAAATATTCTGCCGTTCCTGGTTATGACCTGATGACGGGTTTCGGCTCTCCGAAAGGGCAGGCGCTCATCGACGCGCTCGCGCCCGCACCGTGAAGTGACAGGCGGCTCCGGCGAGGTGCAGCCGGAGCCGCACCTTTTTTCAAGATGCCCTGGTCCGGCGTCCCGGACTTCTTCGTTCCGGTTGGCCCAACGCTTGCGCAGACGGCGGCATTTTTGTCCGGCGCGGACGGGAGGCGCGCGTCTACTTGCGCTGCTGCATGTCTTCGACGAGCGCTTTGATCATACCGGCATCCATCGCGTCCTGCGCCGTCGGGTCGCCGGCCTTGTAGAACTTCACCGCAACTTCGGTTCCCGGCACGATATCGGGGATGGTGGTCGTCGGTGGATCGAACAGGTGCGGCGGATCATATTCCACCCGCGCGCCGAACTCACGGTTGGGCAGGCGCGGTTTGGGTTCCGACACGGCCGTGAACGCGAAGGATTGAAATCCTTTCGCAAGGCAATCACGCGCCAGCCTCAGCATCACGAACCGCCGTGCACCGTCTGCGTCGGTCACACCGTCGCCTTGCGCGATCACGGCTTCCCGATCCGCAGCGTCCGGCATGGTCTCGGCGATACCGGGCGCTCCCCCCTCGTCGCGATGCAGGTTGCACCCGCCGATGACCGACAGGGCGAGCAGCACCGCAAAGCGCGCGCGCGTGGTGCGATGATCGATCGCCTTTCCCAAATTCCGTCTCCCGGAAGCCGCGAAACCTATCGGCTTTGCCGTCGAAGGACAAACGCGCAAGCGTCACGAATCGCTGTCACCGTCCGGACCGGAAACAACCACGACATACCTGTCGCAATCGCGCAGCCAACACTCCCAGTGATCGGGTCCGGGGTTGAGGTGAGGTTCTTCGATGATCTCGGCGCCAAGGCCGCGAGCCCGCTCCAGAGCCGAATCAAAATCGTCGACTTGGAACCACAGCACAACGCCATGGCCGGGCGGTGCCGCGTTCGCGTCGACGAGATCGGGATGGTTTTCTTCGTCCCAGGCGTGAAGTTGCAGAAGCAACCGGCCGGAGCACGAGATTCGGTCGTACACGTCGCGATGGCCGTGTTCCGGAAGCGAAACTGCTCCCAACAATTCCGCGTACCAGCGACTGCTCGCCCTGACATTCCGCACCGCTATGAGCGGTTGAGACTCGACAGTTGAATTCTGCCCGTGGACGTTCATGAAATCGTTCTCTTGATCGTTGGCGTCCGGTGTCGGTGCATCGCGCCGCCGAATTTCTTTCCACCCCCCGCGACACCAAGCGCGGCATGGACGCTACCTTCATTTCAAATACTTCACGAGCCAGTCCACCCAGCGCTGATAGACGTCCATCTGGCGGATCGGGTCGCCGGGGAAATGTCCGTGAACGGGATAGAGATAGAACTCCGTCGTTACGTGATTGTCCTTCAGCGCGCGATAGAGACCGAAGGATTGCGTCATCGGCACACGGAAATCGCCCGTATCCGACATGACGAGTGTCGGCGCCGTGATTTTCGTTTCCGTGCTCGCGGGAGACTCGGCGCGATACGTCGCCATCGCATTGCCGACATAGGGCGAGGCTGGCCCAACCTGTTGAAGTCCAACGGCGGTATTGCCGTCCGACAAATCGTACATGTCGACCCAGTCGGTGACCGACGCGCCCGCCACCGCCGCCTTCCACACCGGATAATGTGCGGCGATCCACGTCGTCATGTAACCGCCGTAGGACCAACCCGTCACCGCCATGCGCGAAGGGTCGACGAGACCCTTCGATTTCAGAAAGGCGACGCCCGCCATCACGTCCTCGCCGGGACCCTGGCCGGCATCCTTGAAGATCGACGCGTAAAACGCGTTGCCCATGTTGTCGCTGCCGCGATAATTCGGTTCGAACACGAGCCAGCCGTGCGAGGCAAGCACCTGCTCCATCAACCCGAAGCGCTGGCGCGATGCGGAATTGGGCCCGCCATGGATGAAGAGCACCATCGGATAGCGCGCGCCCGGCTGATAATCCTTCGGATAGGTGACGACTCCGTCGATCATCCGGCCCTGCGGACCCTTCCATACGATCGTCTCCTGTCTCGCGAGCGAAAGATTGGATAGCCCTGCATTCTCGTGCGTCAGCGCGACCGGCGCCCCGCCATTAACCGGCACAAGATAAAGCTCATTCGGATCGGTCGCCGTTTGCGCAGTGACGGCGATGGCCGTGCCGTTGTGCGAGACATCGGCGTCGATCCAATAACCATTGTTCGGCACGATGCCGCCGAGGTTGATGGCCGCGACGCTTCCGTCAGTTCCGAGCCGCCACAATCCCACCGTCGTGTTCGTGTTGCCGCCGACGATGAGCGACTTGCCATCCGGCATCCACGCGGTGAGGAATACGTTCCTGTCGAGCTTCAGGGAAATGTCTCGCCCTGCGCCGCCCGCAAACGGCGCCAGCCACACATCCTGGAATTGGTAGGGCTGCGCATCACGATTGCGCCAGTACGCAATGGTTTTTCCGTCCGGCGACACTTCGGGATAGCCTTCGAGGGTCGTCGCGCCGGTCAGATTGCGGATCGACCCACTCGCGACATCGAGCACCTCGACACGCGTTTGCAGCTGATCGCCGGTGGATGGCGTTTCCTGGCGCACGATGACGATGGATTTCCCATCCTTCGACCATTTGACAGGCGAAGGTGGCGAGCCGGGCGGCAGGCTCGACGGCAGCGACCAGGTTCCGCCGGTCAATCGCTTCGCGTCGCCACCATCGGCCGGAACGAGCCAAAGATGTGTCGGCCTTACCGCTTCGTCGGTGGTGAAATCGTCGTCGCCGACCTTGAAGGCTGTGCGGTATTTGTCCTCGCCTTTGAGCTCGGGCTTGGGATCGGTGGCGGCGAACGCAATGCTCTTTCCGTCAGGGCTCCAGGCGAATTGCTGGACATCTTCCTTGAATTTGGTGATCTGCACGGCATCGCCGCCGTTCATCGGGAAAATGAATATCTGGCCTTTCTTGTTCACGTCCGGCGCAATGAAGGCGATGCGCTCGCCGTCGGGAGACCAGCGTGGCGAATCGACTGCATGGCGGTCATGCGTGAGCGCGCGCATCGTTTTATGTGCCACGTCCACGAGCACGAGTTCTGACCGGTATTTGTCGGACTCCAGATCGGGCCTCATCTCGATGACGGCAATGGACTTGCCGTCGGGCGAGAACTGCGGACCGGAAAAGCGCGTAATGCGGGTAAGATCGCGGATGGACACGGTTTGCCCGGCTGACGTGGAATTCGGAGCGAGCGCTGATGCCGACACCAACGCGAGAACGATGGCGCCTGCGGCGCCGCGATGAAGTTTCATGACAATGCCCCTCGGATACTGGGAACCAGTCTAGCCGATTTCCGCGGGATTTCGGCAAGGCGCTTCGGGCCGGTCGCGAAACGCGTTCTTCCCCTTCGTGGGGCAGAGAATTCAGGGAAACGCATCCTGCCGCATCGCGTCGAAGAGCCGCACGAGCCCATGCAGCGCGTCCATGTGCGGCGTAGCGAGTCCGGCGGCGCGCGCAATCTCGCGCGGGGCCGAGAGCAGCGCGTCGATCTCGAGCGAACGCCCCGCTTCGACATCCTGCAGCATCGAGGTGCGGATGGCACCGAGTTTACGGGTGACGGCCATCCGGTCTTCGCCCGACTCGCCGATGGCGCAACCTACCGCGGCGCCGACCTCCTTCGCTTCCGCCATCACGGTGAGCGCGAAGGTCCTGACCAGCGCATCGTCGAGAATTTTGTCGGTTGTCGCCCGCGTCAACGCGGAAATGGGGTTCATCGTCATGTTGCCCCAGAGCTTGTACCAGACGTCCTGCTGGATGCGGTCGCTGACCTCGATGCCAAAGCCTGCGCCGTGCAGCACATCGGCCACGCGCGCAAGGCGCGGGCTCTCCCGTCCGTTCGGTTCGCCGACGATCAATCTGTTTCCCGCCGTGTGCGAGATCACGCCGGGTGCTGTGACGGACGACGACGCATGCACGACGCAACCGATGACGCGCGAAGGCGGAATGGCTTCCGCGATGGTGCCGTCCGGATCGATGGATGTCAGTTTCAGGCTCTCGAATGTGCCGCCCAATCCGTGCGTGAACCACCATGTCACGCCATTCATCGCCGGCAGCACGACCGTTTCCAGACCTACCATGGGGGCGATGGACAGGGCGGCTTCGGGCAGCGCCTGTCCCTTTACCGCGACGATGACAAGATCCTGCGGCCCCAGTTCGCGCGGCTCGTCACTGGCCGGCATTTTCAGGGTGACTGTCCTACCGGCTTCGCACAGCATAAGACCGTTTGCGCGGATCGCCGCCAGAGTAGGCCCGCGCGCAAGCACGCTGACGTATTGACCTGCCGCTGCGAGCCGCGCCGCCAGCCAGCCGCCGATTGCTCCCGCGCCTACGATCGCAATGCGCATCCGATCCTCTCAGAAGTGTACGGGATCTGTCCCGCCGTGTGTCAGCGTGCAGCGTGAAGACAGCTTCGGCAAGCATTATCGCAGATGTCACGCAACCTCCCGCTCGCGTTCGGAGGAAGGGCACATGCTGACACGAATAGACGACATGGAAGGTGACTGCGTAGAGGAGACACAGAGGCTCCGCGAGTTGGCGGTCAAGGCGTGGAATTATATCACGGCGTTCAACTGGTGCCCGCCGATCACGGGGGCGTATCTCGCCGACGGTGTCGGCGGGATCGTTGCGCTGTTCCTTTTCGAGTTCGAAAGATCGATCGGCGCACTGGGCGACAGGTGCTGGGTCGTCGTCGGTGACCTGCCCAGCGCCTACTTGGTTGTTGACATAGATAATCCGAAGGAAGCATTCGAGGCCTATTGCGGGCTGATGGACGAGTGGATCAATGCGGGGACGGCGTCCCACGACATCCGCACCGTATTTCCCGTCGATGCACCTGAAACGCCCGAGAACGCCGAATCCCTCCGCAGTCGGGTCGCATTCCTGCGCCGCGAGATCATTCCTTCGTCTTCAACTCGATCCATCGATGAGCGTGAAGACCTGCAGCGGGAGCCGTGCGCTCGATCCAACAGTGTCAGATCGGCGATTTGGCCGTGGCGCCGCTAGACAATCAATCCCGGCACCGACTGCCAGAGCGGTAAGCTTATCGCTTCAATCAACGAGCGTTCGCGCGCGCCGACTGTTTGTCCTTTGCCGGATGAGGCGTTGGCGGCTGCGTCATTGAGTGCAAATATAACCCGGCCGCCAGTATCTGGAGGACCACGAACACTTCAATTCGCGGCAAGATCAACGACTGGAGTCCGAACGCAGCGGCCATTATGCACTTTGTCGCTATCATGCTGCGATAGCCTTCCGCGAAGACCCAAATGATCCACGCGGCGTGAATCAGCGACATGAGGGCCGCCGCTGTCTTGACGTCCATGACAGCGCCAGGGGACAGCGGGTTTATGAGAAACTCGACTCTATAGAGCGCTACGAGGGCAATCACGTCGCAGATGCCGGCAATGATGGAATAATGCCGGAACGTCAGCGTGTTGTAGTAGTCGATGGAGAAATACAGGAGAATAAGCAGCTCGCTTGCCGCAAACCATGGATGAATTCGAATGGTGGAGGTTTGAAAAAACATGGGGAGCGCATTGTAGAGTATGGCACCCAGGATCGAGGGGTAAACGAGACCCTGGACGAATTTTTTCATGTTCACGATGTTTCTCGCCTGCCCCATGAGTCCCTCCTCTGCACGGCCAAATGCTGCAGGTATCGGGAAGGTGGCGCAACCCGAGCAGCTGCGCAGCCGAATAGCGTTCCCGCGCTGCGAGATCGTTCCGCCCGCACCATCGGACTCCATCGATGCCTCGTCGGCCGAGACGCCACAGCAGATCTCGCGGTGGCCGAATCTCAGAATCGGTGTTCGGACACGACGCCGTTGAGGCGCACCCCCATCACGGATTGGCGGCTTTGTACGCGGTCACGCGCGCGATCGCATTGTCGCGCAGATCCATGGCGAACAGCGGGTAATCGAGCCCGTGATAATTCCTTCCGCCGAGATCCATGTGGGAGAAAGGTCCTGCATCCTGATCGGCAACCGTCAGCAGGCCGCCGCGACACTCCGCCCAGGTCCAATTCGGCACCGGTGCCGCCAGCGGCGCGAAGACAACGCCGCTCGCCGGAACCTCACTGATCCACAACCTGATCTGGAAGCGTCCGCTCGCCGGCACGCCACCCCGGTGTGCGCTGGCGGGTGCTAACCTTCCGTCGCGCATCCAGTTCAGCGGATTGACGCACACGAGCTTGCCGCGGTCCTCGTAACGCGGCTTGGGGTTCTCTCCCCATGTGGCCCAGTGGATCACGCAGTGGATGTCGGTCGCGCTGTTGCAGACGTGGATCGTCTTCATCGCGTCGGCTTCATGGTCGCGGATATCGCCGCCGATGAGATATGCCGCCACGAGACGTTGCGCGAGCGGCGTACCGTCGATCCGCTCGCGCAGCAGACGGAACGCATGAAACGTGCCCTGGCTGTGGCTGGCGATGATGAACGGCCGGCCGCGCGAATAGTGCTCGAGAAAATACGTGAAGGCCCGGTCGACGTCGCCATAGGCGAGATCCATGGTTTTCTTGCGGATGTCGGGCGTTGCCGAGATGTAGGTAATGATCGTCGCCTCGCGATAACGCGGTGCATAGATGGCGCAGCAACCGTTGAATACGCTGGCCTGGTTTGCCATCATCCAATGCGTGTTCTCTTCCGTCTGACTGTTTGGATTCATGGGAGAATTCCAGTCGCCGCCGTCCATCTCGCCGGTGGGATGCACGAAAAAGACGTCGACGCCGGAATCCCTTGTCGCAGCGGCCACGCCCTGCGGTACGTAAGCGGTTAATCCCGGATTGGCCGGCAGAGCGGCCCAATTGACCGGATTGGCATAATCAGGCGCCGCCGCCTTCTTCGACATGTCCCAGCCGTCGCGGGGCTGGAAAACGAAGCCGAGCACCGGCAGCGTACTGCCCGTGAAGAAAACGACGGCTCCGGCCGCCACGACGACAACAACCAGACCGACCAGAAATAGCAAGACGCGCCGCATGGTAATTTCCCCTCACATCCCAAGCGAGCCTAGCACGAAAATGACAACGGGCAGGGAGGCTCGGCGAGGTTACGACGTCGCAACCCCGGCGCTCGATTCGGCGTTCCTCAGGTGTCTTGACGAGCCACTGCAGTGACGCGATAGAAGGCACGGCTACGGGGAATCGCCTGCAATCGTCTGGCACGCTTCAGGGAAAGCTCTCATGTTCAACCGGCTGTTCATCGACCACCCGCGTTCCGTGGGCGAGACCTATTTCGAGCACTTGGCGAGCGCCACGGGTTTCGGGTCACGCATGATCGTGGCGGGCGTCGCGTGCCTGCTGCACGGCATCTTTCCGTTCCTGTTCGTGAAGACGGGCAGCACGACCGTACGTTCTCTGCACGACACGATGGTCGTCAACCGCCGCCGCGCGCTCATCGCAACCGAACTTGCGGATATCGGCGCCTATATCTGAGGCGCAGCAGCGCCGGCGTGGCCGCTAGTACACAATCAACTCCGTGCCGTCCCATTGACCCAGTCGCCGGTCGGTTTGCGGGTCGACGACGTCGAACGTGATAGTCTTGCCGTCCTCAGCGGCCGTCATGAAGCAGTTGACGTCGCGGGCAAAGGCCTGCTTCGCGTCATCCGTCCATTTCGCGAACGCGGCGCTCACGGTCACGCGCGCATCGCCTTTGCGCTCGCCCCATTTGAGATCGAGAAGAACACCGTCCTGCTTCGCTTGTTGAAGATGCGCCTTGCAGGCATCGTACCGGAGATCTGCGGCGTGCTCTTTGTCTGCAACGCTCGTCTGCGCCAACGAGGCGGGCGTGCTGGCAATTGCCAAATGCAGAACAACGCCGGAGATGAGTAACGCTCTTCGCATGTTGGTGACCCCGGAAGCCGATGGGATCATAACAGAATTTTCCTCTGGCTTTCGCCTCTGGAGTTCTGTTTTTCGACCCGGACCGCGCCGCTGGCGCAGGGACGGCAACTGTGGTTCAAGCGCTGAACCACGATCTGGTCCGAGCGGGAACCCATCTCACCCGGATTGCCGCGGTTCGATAAATCGCCTGGAGAAGGACGAACCATCCGATGCTCACGATCACCAATTTTTCCCGCGGCGCGCGCGGCATTCGTGTGGCATGGCTATGCGAAGAGTTGGGTGTTCCTTACCGCGTCCAACTGATCGGATACCCCGTGCCTGATTCGTACAGGGCGCGCAATCCGCTTGGCCAGGTGCCGTTCCTCGAAGACGAACACGGCCTGGCGATGACGGAATCAGTGGCCATGCTGTTCTACATCGCGCAGGCACATGGCCCGACGCCGCTTCTGCCGCCACAGGGCGACCCGCGATTTTCTCGTGTGTTGCAGATGACGGTGTTCAGCGAGGCGACGCTCGGAGCGGCGTTGAATGTTCTGCTTACGGATCGCTTCGCGCTTTCAGAGAACGAACAGGGTGGCGTGCTGCAGCGCACGGTTCGGTCGCGCGTGGAACAGGCGATTGGCTATGTCGCGATCCGCCTTGGCGAAAACAAGTTCGTCGCCGGGCCGTCGTTCACAATCGCCGACATGTCCATCGCGGGATCACTCGCGCTTTGGCGCGGTGTATTGCGGGGCGAACTGCCCGACAACCTGGCGGCCTATCTCGACGGCCTGATCGCACGGCCGGCATATGTCCGCGCCGCGACCGCAAACGGGTAAGAGGTCGAAACGACAAAGTCAGTCGGAGCGATTGGTCTCATGGATTGATCGAAGTTTGTGTCCGCTAGCGCGACGGCGCTTCACCGAATTTCGCGCCGCGTACCTGGTCGTAGACCGTGTCAAACACCTGCAGTGATGGGAGGTTGGCGACTCCGCTCGTCGTGATCGTATCGTCGAGGTTGAGAACGCGAGGGTCCGCTGATGTGAATTGCGGCCAGTCCGGAAGGCCCGCACCGTTGGGGTTGCCCGTGCTGGCGAAGTTCGCCCAGTAGGTCGACATGACATCGGCGAGCTTTCGGTCAGATTTTGTCCACGCCCACTTTTCCTGATCGAGGTGATCGAACGTGTACCAAAGCTCCGAAAAATGGCTGGGTCCCCAGCCTTCATAGACAGAGCCTCTCGGAAAGGGCGGCGTGTGCGCGAAGCGATAGTAAAAAACGTTGTTATGGCCCGTCATGGCCTCCAGCCGCGCCCAGGCCCAATCGTCCCAGCCGAACCTGAGATCGCGCTCGAAGGCGAGACGCGCCTTCTTCGCCTCTTCATCGGTCACATACGGATACGCGGCGAGAAGCTGCGGCGGCAATGGGCCCCAGGCCTTGGCGATATCGGCAGCGAAGCTGGATGCCTTGACGGCGTCCAGATGCGCAACGAGCGAGCGCGCCTCGTCGGCATTGGAGCCCACGAGAATGGGCACATCGTTCTGCTTGCCGGCAACGAAAGCGTCATAGGGCGACTGCGGCAGAACGTAGGGATCCATCACCGGATGCGAGATCGGGCCGGCCTTGCCCTTGAGCAGCATGTCGGCCGGTAGCGCGCGCAACTCCACGAGGGAATGCACGCCGAGCGACGCGGCGTAGCCTTCGCCGTCATGTTCGGCGTTCGACAGCTGATAGTTTGGCGCGAGCTGCATCGGTTCGAACATGCCGCCGCTTTCGCCGATCGCGCGCTGAAACAGCCCCGCCGCCAGAGGGGACGCCATCAATACGCTGACCGATGCCGCACCGGCCGATTGCCCCGCGATCGTCACGCGGGCGGGATCGCCGCCGAATGCCGCGATATTTCTCTGCACCCAGTTCAGCGCCGCAATCTGATCGAGGAATGCGTAGTTACCGGAGGAATGATGTGGAGACTCAGCAGTCAGTTCAGGGAGCGCGAGAAACCCGAACGGGCCGACGCGATAACCAACCGTGACGAAGACCACGCCCTTGCGCGCGAACCGATCGCCCCAGTAAAGCGGCATGGACGCCGAGCCGTTGAAGAACCCGCCGCCATAGATCCACACGATCACCGGCAGGCGCGCGGACGAAGTGTGCGCCGGCGTCCAGACGTTGAGATAGAGGCAATCTTCGCTCACCTTCGGCGGCGTTTCGCCCGGCATGGACACGCCCGTTTGCATGCAGGCGGGCGCGAAGGTCGTCGCCGCGCGGACACCCCTCCAGGGCGTGACAGGTTGCGGTTCACGCCAGCGAAGGCTGGCTATGGGCGGTGCAGCGTAGGGAATGGTCTTGTAGACGGTGATCGCGCCATCCCGCACGCCGCGGACCAGACCGGCATCCGTACGCGCAGTATCTGCGAGTGACGGCGCCGCAGCGAGCAGCCATGCCGCAAAAGCAGACAGAACGGCGATACCAACCCGATTCAAAATCCTCCACATGGTCCGCGCGCCTCCGGCTTTCGGAGATAGATGGCGCCGATTGCATCTTATTTAAGGCCGGCTGTCACAGCTCCATCTTCATCAGCACGCCGCCCTTCATGATGAGCGGCAGATGCGCACCCTGATGTGTGAGCAGCGACAGATCCTTGAGCGGATCGCCGTCGACCACGATCAGGTCGGCGAGCGCGCCGGATTTCACAACGCCCAGCTCTCCCGCGCGGTTCAGGAGCCGTGCATTCACCGACGTGGCGGATCGCAGAATGTCGGCCGGCTTCACCACTTCGCGGCGGATGATGAATTCCTCCGACTGGTGCACGTGCAACTCGCCCAGAAGATCGGTACCGAATCCGGTCTGCACGCCCACATCCTGCAGGATGGACAGCGCCTCCAATCCCGCCGTGCGCACGTCTTCCAGCTTCTGAAGCAGGTAATCCGGCGCGCCGCCTTCGGCGCCGAATTTATGGAATGCGTCGTAAGTGACCAGCGTGGGCACGACGAAGGCCTCGTGCTTCTTCACGACTTCGGCAGCCGCACGGTCGATCAGATTGCCGTGCTCGATGGAGCGCACGCCGCACTTCACGGATCGCACGATCGACTCGGCGGTGTAGGCATGCGCCATGACATAAGTGCGGCGCGACGCTGCCTCTGCCACAGCGGCCCGGATTTCCTCATCGGTGAATTGCGGCATCCACACGGGATCCGAGGGCGAGGAAATGCCACCCGAGACGAAGATCTTGATCTGGTCCGCGCCTTTGCGGAGTTCCTCGCGCGCAGCCTTGCGCACTTCTTCGGGACCGTCGGCGACATGAGACATGGCATTGGACGCGCAGGCGCAAGGTTCCATCGCCGGTCCGCGGGTATCGCCGTGACCGCCTGTCTGCGTGATCGCGCGACCTGCATAAAAAAGACGCGGGCCTTTGATCAGCCCCCGCTCGATGGCGCGCGCGAGTCCATAGTCTGCGCCGGCGGCATCGCGCACGGTGGTGAAACCGCGTTGCAGTGCGTTTTCAAGCAGGACATGCGCTTCGAGCGCGTGCAGCGAGCGCGGCGTCTGCTCGGCCTTGCCGAGATCGAGCTGCGTTGCGTAGGCGTGGAAGTGCGCATCGATCAGCCCGGGCATGAGTGTACGCCCGCCAAGATCAATGTTCTCAGCCGAGTCACTCGAAATCGCGCGATCCGAGACTTCGCGGATCCGATCGCCTTCGATGAACACGCTAATATTGTCGCGCAGACGATCGCTCTCGCCGTCGAACAGGCGCGCATTGCGGAACAGGATGGAAGTCGCGGGACTCATTCCGTGATCTGCTCGCCCGAACCGCCGAACTCCTTGGGGAAATCCTTCATCTTGGGCAGACCGTCCTTCATGCGCAGAACCGTCTCCTGGTAATTCACGTGAAGGCCGGGCTCGAATTTGAGCGACGGCAGGATCGCGGCGAAGACATCCACCAGCTTCAGTCCGGGATGATCCGTCATCACGTGGCCGCCACAAGCCGTGCAGAACTTCCGCACGCTGCCGGGCGTTTTGGCATGGCTCGCCAGGTTCTTCTCGCCCTTTGTCACCTTCACCGATGCCGGCGGCCACAGCGTGAAGGCATTCAACGGCGACGCCGACCATTCGCGGCAGGAGGCGCAATGGCAATATCCCATGCCGGCCGGCGCACCCGTCGCTTCGATCTCGATGGCCCCGCAGAAACATTTGCCGTGATGGGTCGCATTGCTCATGTCGCTCTCCCGCGAATTGTTCGGGGTTCACTTTAGCAGCGGACTACGCCACTGGCGACAGCCGACCGTTGACCTCAGTCCGGCCGGTCGAACGTCGATCCGCGAACGCGCTTCTTCGTCTTCGGCCGCTCCCACACGACCCCCGGATAGCCCTTGAGCGGTACCAGCGTTTCGCCCCTGTAGGCCCAGTCCGCCATGGTTTTGATTCCCAGGTGATAGCGCGGTTCGCGGCCGGTGCGCGTGTCGAACAAGGCGCGGGGAAGGTTGACCATGTGCGGCGAGCGCTTGCGCTCATACATCAGCGGTGTGCCGCATCGTGCGCAGAAACTGCGCGCCGAACCTGTCGCTTCGTCCTCGAAGCGCGCGACGGCATTCTCGCCTTTGACTAAGCGGACATGTTTGCGCCAGCAGCCAACGTAGGTCGCGTAGGCGGCACCATGCGCGCGACGGCTGGCCGGGGAATGATCGTGCCAGGCCCAGAAGGCAGGATAATCGATCTCGAACTCCACAGCGCCACACAGGCAGTGTCCGCGTACGGTCTCGCGCGTACCGTCGCGTGCGCCCTGGCGCTCTCTTGTTTTGCTCAAATTCGTCCTCGGACTTTGGAAGCTCGGACCGGCGACACTGAAATAACGAAGAAAATCTCACCACAAAGTCACGAAGAGCACAAAGAGACTTTTTGCGCGCCTTCGCGCGCCAGCCCTTTTTCTTTGCGTCCTTCGTGTCTTAGTGGCAGGCCTTCACTCAAACGGTTCCGCGTGATGGAGTCGACGACTATTGCTCACACTTTCGCGGCTTCCTCGCCGCGGGTCTGCGATGCATCCACCGTTTCCGACGGGTGCGCCAAATAATACCGGCGCAGCAACACGAAGCCCAATGAAGTGCCGACGAGTGATACGAGAATGGTCGGGGCCACCGCACTGCCGAGCCGGACGAGAATCGCAGCAGTGACCAGCCCCGTCGTCACGCCTGCGTCCCAGCCACCTTCCGCGGCAATGTGAAAGCGCATCGCGCAAGGGCTGCGCTTGGCGAGATTGTAGACCGCCGTCATCAGTGTGGGCACATAGAGACAGACGGCGAGCGAGCCCAGCGCGCTGGCGGCAACCGCCAGCACCGGCTCATTGTGGACGCTTGCGCGCAGGAGGATGACGAACGACATCGCTGCAACAGCAATCCACACTGCGCGTGTTCCCTTGCCGGAGTCGATGATACGGCCGAGAAACAATCCGCCGGCCGCTCCGACGAGTGCGGAGATGGCGAGCGTGCCGCCATAGGCCATGACGTTGCGGCCGAGCGCAACGAAGAGTGCCAGCTGCCAGATGATATAAAAGCCCGACCCGGTGATGCCGTCGCCAACGAACATGAGAATGCCCGGCAACGCTGCACGGAATCCGCCCGTCACAATGCGCGCGATTCGCACATCTGGCGTGAAAAGAATGGGAATCGCGGCGAACAGCCAGACGGCGCCCGTTGCATAAAAAGCCGCGAACGGCCCGAAGGTGACGAGCAGCCAGCCCGTGACCAGCGGACTGACGATGCCGACGGTTGCAACTACGCCCTCGCGCAAGCCTACCTGCTGGCCGCGATGCTCCTCATCGCCGAGGCTCGCGAAAAACGCGTGATAGCTTGGCCAGTAAACAGTGTCGGCCAGCGCGGAGGAGAACACATACCAGAAGAGGCTCCAGCCCGGCCCGTGCACATGCGCGAGTGCTGCGAAGGCGATGCC
Source organism: Rhizomicrobium sp. (assembly GCA_050010175.1). Classification (GTDB taxonomy): domain Bacteria; phylum Pseudomonadota; class Alphaproteobacteria; order Micropepsales; family Micropepsaceae; genus Rhizomicrobium. The sequence continues at coordinate 33,075 of JBEKLN010000031.1, read as the reverse complement.
CATCAACAGCGAGCCCGCGATCACCAGCGTCCGCAGGCCGGTCCTGGTCGCGAGCGGCAGCATGGCCGTGCGCATCACGATGCGCAGCGCGAAGATGCCGGCGACCGACAGGAGCACGCGCGGCACGCTCATACCGGATTCGAGCAGCCACACCCCATAGAACGCTCCGCCGCCGCCCAGCGCGATGGAGCCGATGATGTAATGCAAATTGATAAGGTTGATGGTGCGGTTGTGGAAGTAGGCCATGGTGTTGCGCGATTGTCCTGTGCCGACCGACCTTACGTCACTGAAGCGCAGGAGTAGAGGCCCCAATGGCATTGCAGGCTGGATCGGAGGACGTCGGACTGGTTTAGAGGATGACAAAACTTGTCGCGAAGTGTCTTCGAACGGGTTAGCGGGATACAACTGACATGCGCCTCACGTCATTGCGCGTATCTTTCGCCACGTTCCTGGAGATATCCATGCCGGAGGAGAGACTCATGACCCGGATCGTCAAGACGATCGACCAGCTGACCATCGCCGATCTCGAACGCTATCCCGTCTGGGAATTCAATCTCGAGTACGAAGGGGAACTGGACGAAACAGCCGTCCAGCCTGTCGAAGCACTGCCCGTGCGCAGTCTCGACGGCCGGATCGTCGGAACAACCGTGACGTTGGCGAACGGGGATGCACACTGGGCCATTCTTGGAGGTATCGATTTGAAGCACTCGGACGGAGCCAAGGATCTCGACGGGCTATCGCTGTTCCGGAACGGAGAACGGATTGTGTTTGCACCGATGCTCGATTTTGGGGACGCGGGCAGACAGGCAAAGTCGTTCGCGGAAGCATTGGGACTGGACATCGATGATGTGTTCCCTATCGCTTACGACATCAGCCGATGGTGCATCGGCGATCCGAAGATCGTTCGCGGATCGATCCACAGCCGCGCCAAAACCGGGCCATAATAGTGCGCGCCGGAGAGTCTGCCGCGTGTCACTGCTTCACAAACAATTCCCGCTTCTGCCGCGGCTGCGAGCGCAGATACTGGTTCGGCGCTCTTACCTGCGCGCCGAAATACGCAGCGGCGTGCCAGGGCCAGCGCGGGTCGTAAAGCATTGCGCGGGCGAGTGCTGCGAGATCGGCGTCGCCTGTGCCGATGATCGCTTCGGCCTGTTCGAAATCCGTGATCATCCCGACAGCGACGACCGGCATCTTGGTCGCGGCCTTCACGCGGCGCGCCAGCGGCACCTGATAATTGGGTCCCAGCGGAATCTTCTGCGACGGATGCAGGCCGCCGCTCGACACATGAATAGCGCCGCAGCCGCGCGCTTCGAGCGCCTTGGCAAATTCCACCGTCTGCTCGATGTCCCAGCCGCCGTCGACCCAGTCGGTCCCCGATACGCGCATGGTGACGGGCCGCTCGGGCGGAAATGCCGCGCGCACGGCATCGAAGACCTCCAGCGGAAAGCGCAGCCGGTTCTCGAGGCTTCCGCCATATTCGTCGGTTCTCTTGTTCGACAGCGGCGAGAGAAACTGATGCAGCAGATACCCGTGCGCGCCGTGTATCTGCACGGCATCGAGGCCGAGCCGTGCCGCGCGTTTTGCAGCCGCGGCAAAACCGTCGCGCACGCGCGCCACCCCGTCGCGGTCCAGCGAATGCGGCGGGTTTTCATGGTCCTGAAACGGAATGTTCGACGACGACACAGTTTGCCAACCGTTCGCGTCGCCGGGCGCCAGCTGCGCACCGCCTTTCCACGGCACTTCGGTCGACGCCTTGCGGCCGGCATGGGCAAGCTGAAGGGCGATCGGCATGTCGGACCAGCGGCGCACGCTTTCCAGAACCTTTGCCATCGCGGCTTCCGTCGCGTCGTCGTAGAGGCCGGTATCGCCATAAGTGATGCGGCCTTCCGGCACCACGGCAGTCGCTTCGATCGTAAGAAGGGCCGCACCCGACAGCGCGAGATGTCCGAGATGGATGATGTGCCAATCCGTCATGCAGCCGTCCTGCGCCGAATACTGACACATGGGTGCGATGACGATGCGGTTGGCGAGTTCGAGACCGCCGACCGTGAACGGCGTGAACAGTTTTGCATTGGGCATGGAGGTACCTTGCTCGCGCGTCGCTTGCGAAGGTTTTTTCACGCGGGCGGCGTCGGTGCAACCGCCGAACGATCGCGAGCAATCGTCGGGCCGGAGGAAATGTCTCAGCGCGTGGGAACCACGACGGCCGTGCAGCTCTGATATCCGTGCATGGGCAAATTGAACAATCCACCGCCCTGCGGCACGCCGGACTGGCCCGGCGCGAGCGACATCGAATAGGTCGTCCCGAACGCAGCGAACGTGACCTGCAGCGGCACCTTGGAGATATTGGTGACCGTGTAGGTGGACCCGTTATACGAGAGCGCAACGGCCGCGCCTGCCGGCCCACCGCAGGCCCAGGCGCAGCCGGGGACGGCAATGCCGCCGAGCATCATTGCGAGCATGAGGGTGCGTTTCATGGGCGGGTGTCTCACCTTGTCCGTTCAACCCGAACGGCAGTTCACATCATAAGTTCCATTCTACGCTCGAGGACAAATAGGCGGCAAGCAATCTGGCTTACTTCAGATACTTCCCGAACCACGCCAGCGCGCGCGCCTGGGCGTCCGCGATGTGGGCCGGATCGCGCAACCCATGCCCTTCGCCCGGATAGATGGCGTAGGATGCCGGCACGCCCAGATCGTGCAGCGCGTGCCAGAACTCCTGCGTCTGCGGCGCCGGGCATTCGATATCCTGCGCGCCGACGTAGGCGAAGGTCGGAGTCTTCACGTTGCGAATGAAGGTGATCGGCGAATCGTTGGCGTAGGGCTGCGGATCGTCATACACGGTCACGCCGTAATATGGGATCATCCACTCGTCGATTCCGTTTTCGCCATAGTATGAGAGCATATTGCTGATACCCGCCGCGGCAACGGCCGCCTTGAAGCGGTCCGACTGCGTCACCGCGAACATCGTCATATAGCCGCCATAGGAACCGCCGGTGATGGCGAGACGCGAATCGTCGATCGGCGCCACGCGCTCTGCTGCATCGATACCGGCGAGAATATCGCGAAGCGGCCCATGCCCCAGGTCGCGCACGTTGGCGGCCGCGAACGCTTCGCCCTGCCCGAAGCTGCCGCGCGCATTGGGCAGGAAGATTGCGTAGTCTTTCTCGAGCTCCTTGTGCAGAAGCCCCGGTCCGCTGAACCCTGGCACGACCGCGGACGCAGGCCCGCCATGCACGTTGACGATCAGCGGCAGTTTTCCCTTCGCGTTCAGCGGCAATAGGAGCCAGCCCTGCACGTCAAAGCCGTCGCTCTTCCAGGCAATACTTTTCACGGTCATCGGCATGGTGAGACCGGCGTTGGAGTGCGTCAGATCATGCCAATGCCCCGGCGTTCCGACCTCGATCTCCGGCGGGCTTGTGAAGCTCTCGTGAACGGTTGCCGCTACGGGAGAACCGCACGGTTGCGAGAGACCCGCATTCTCGCCCCTGACCGTATCGTTCGTTCTCCAGATGAGGTGTGGCGGCGCTTCATGAGCAGTATCGCCAAAGGAAACGAGACGGGATTCGGCACCCGCCAGCAGCTCGGCACGCAGAGAATTGTTTTCGCAATCCCACGCAAGGCTGCGGGCGGAGGCATGAATTCCCGGCGTCGCGTCCGATGCGGCACCGCCCGCGACGGGCACTGCGTAAACATCGCCGCCCGTCGAACCGAAATCACTCATGATGCCGCTGATGAAGGCGACGGTTTTGCCATCGGGCGACACGGCCGGATCGGCGATCTGATGCCTGCCGTCCGGCGGCGTGAAGATCACTTGTGCGCCGGCGCTCTTCGCGTCGAAGCGATAGAGCTTCGCCACCCACCAGTTGTCGTCGCCGTCTCCGGGCGCCGCCGTGCCGGCAAAGCCGGTCTCGTCAGGTAGCCAGTCATATTGATAGACGAACAAGTCCGGCGGCGAGGCCCAGCGCAGTTCTCCATGTTCGAGGATGGCGATGCGCTGCTCCGGCACCGGGCCGGACAGATCCCCTGTGATTGGTGCCCCTGGCTGGGTCGCGCCCACTTCCTTCGTGGCGCCGGCAACCGCCAGCATCGCAAGCGAGCCATGTGCGCCGTAGCGCAGATCGACGATCGTACCGTCGAAGCTCAGTATCTCCTTCAGGCCGTTCCCGTCGGCTGCAACCGTGTAGAGCGAGCGCGCGTGCGTTCCGGGTCTGCGCAGCGCGAAAACGAGAGTCTTGCCGTCACGGTCCCATGTCGGCGACGACGGCCAGCATTCGCGCACCACGCCGCAGGGCAGTGTGACGTTGACGGTGCTCTTGCCATCGACAGAGCGTATCACCAGCGAACGGATGACCGGCTCGCCGCCCGATGGCGAGGAATCGCCCTCCACAGACGCGACGTTTTTCCCGTCGGGAGACATGGCTACCGAGATGAACCGGTGCACGACGCGGTCGCTCGCCGCAGCATAGGCCACGGTGGCGGCCAACAGCGCCGCCAGGCCAAGAATGGCAAGCGTGATTTTGGACGCGCTAAAGAACAGCTTCTGTGGCCTTTGCATCGAAATTTCCCCTGTTGCTCCTTCGGTGCAACAGGAAGGCGGCCGCAGTCAATATGCGGCGCGGCTTGGACTTTTCCCGGACAGGTCCTGCCCCGGCCGCGCCTGTCTCCTTTCCGCGACATTTCTGCTATGACGCGTCATATTCGATTGGAGGAGCGTCCGATGAACGATGAGACTTCTGGTGGTCGCGCACGGTTCTGCGGCACAAGTGTCGGCGCCGTATTGGCGCTAATCCTGGTGGTTGCGGTGCTATTTCCCCGATCTGTGCAAGCGATGGCGGCGTTCGCGTCGGGCGTGCCAGACGACGTGGCAGCCAAGGGAGTCGCGCTGGGAGAAGCGCACAATTACGACTCCCGGGAAACCGCCGAAGCGCGCGCGTTGACGGAGTGCCAGACAAACAAGGATTCGACCGACGACGTGCATGCCCTGTGCAAGATTGTCGATCACTTCGACAACCGCTGCCTTTCGACGGCACTCGACCCGAAAGCCGGAACGCCGGGATGGGGCTGGTCGATTGCCAACAACGGAAATGACGCCGACGATCAGGCGCTGACGATGTGCCGGCAAAGCGCGGGCGCGGACAGGGCGCCCTACTGCGTCATCACAGCGTCCGTCTGCGACGGAACTGCCGCCGGGCCGAAGTGACATAGCTCTGGCACCGCCAGCGCCAGTTCCCCCGCCGTCGTGTGGAACCAAGAGCGCTCGCCGCGAATTGTCGTATACACGGTGAGTGGCTTGTCGCCAGCTTCACTTGTGAGGGTTGGCAGCAAGGAGACCCAGGTCCGTGAATTCAGCCTCCGTTCTTGCTCTGGCCATGACGCTGATTGCCAATGTTGCGCTCGCGCAGACCAATACCGTTCAAATGCCGCAGCCCACACCGCCATCGCCTTCCGCCTATGCGCCGCAATGCTCAGATTTCAAGCTCAATCCGGACGGCTCATGGTCTCCGTTGCGTGCCATCACTGTGGGAGACGTCACGATCTCCCAGAAGGCCGCGTTTCTTCCCGGCTCGAAGATCGGCGATGTCGATCTGGCGACGCTGCTGAACGAACAATGCGTCCGGCGCTGACCCACCTGGAATCGTTCCTCATCGTGTGAGCGCAGCCGCTGCAGCGGCCTCGTTCTTGGCATAATTGCGGAACGCGCGGTATGCGCCCAGCTTCAGATCGGGATCCCTGCCGTCGCCCATACGCAGCAATTGAAGGCAGAACCACCCCTGCTGGCCCCACGCGTTCAATGCCTTCATGACAAGGAACGGACTGTGCGGACTAAGGATACCGGGGCCGATGCGAAGAATCTTCTCGTATGCGGGTAACGAGATGCTTCTGCCGGACAATAGCTTCGCCGGCCCGTCGGTCTCCACGCAGAGCGGCCGCGCCAGGCCGATGACATCCATCGTTCTGGAATTCAAAGCCGCGTTCATGCCCATCGCTGTGCGAAACCCACCCGTGACCATCAGCGGCATGGTCACGACTTGGCGGATATCGCGCGCATAATCGAGAAAGTACGCTTCGCGTGCGATGGTGCTTTCGCGGCGCTTTTCGGATCGCTCGGGTTTTATCGACAGATCGTCCAGTCCGGTCAGGATCGGGCGCTCGTATGTGCCGCCGGAAATCTCAAGGAGATCGACCGTTTCGGCATTGAGCCACATCGCAACCCTGATGGCTTCCTCATGCGTGAAGCCGCCGCGCTGGAAATCGGCGGAATTCAGTTTCACCGAGATGGGAAAGTCACTGCCGACGGCTTTACGCGCGGCCCGCACGATCTCGAGCAGCAGCCGCGCACGGTTCTCGAGACTGCCACCCCACGCATCGGTGCGGGTGTTCACGTCCGGCGAAAGAAACTCGGAAACCAGATAGCCGTGTGCACCATGAACCTGCACGCCGGTGAATCCGGTCTCTCGCGCGATACACGCCACGAATGCAAACCGTTGGATTACGTCGAGAATCTCCGGTTCGCTGAGCGCACGCGGCTTGCCGAATTGCGCGCCAGGCATGGCAAGTGCGTTGGCGGAGGGTGCCAGCGGTTCGGGGTTCACTGATTTCGGCGTCTGGCGGCCGGCATGACTGATCTGCATCCACAGATGCGTGCCGTTCGCCGTGCCGGCTTGCGCAAACGCTTTGAGCGCCGCCAGCGCTTCTGCGGATTGCGGCCCATCGATCGCGACATTGCCCGGGCGTTCGAGACATCGCCGGACGACCTGTACATTGCCGGTCAGCAGCATCGCCGCGCCGCCGTCCGCCCAGCGGCGATAGAGCCGCACATGCTTTTCGGTGGCGCGATTTTGCGGATCGGCGAGTCCTTCCGTCATCGCAGCCTTGACGAGGCGGTTCTTCAGAACCGCGCCGCAAGGCAGGCGAAGCGGCGATGCGATGGAAACTGTGTCGGACATGGGAACCCCGGCATTGCGAAGACGCGCGATGTTGAAACGATTCTTCTTGGCGCACCCATGGGTTGGTTTCTCGAGTGTGCAAACGTAGTACGAATTATGTTCTTATATTGTACTTGATTTGTTCTTTATGATTTGCCATTCTCCCGCCGGAAAAGACAAGCAGAAAGCAATGAAACAACTCAATGAGTTGCAGAAGCGCTGGCGGGACAGCGTTCAATTTCGCGGGCTGCACGCCGTACCGATCCTCGATAAGGACGGACTCGTACTGGGAGCAAGTACCCTTCTTGCAAAGCGCAACCATGACGGCGCGCTTGCGCTCGACGGCGAAGAAGCCCGCCTTCTGACGCTGCTCGCCGTCGCGTACAGCCGACCCGTGGATCTATCCGTCCTCGAAGCAATCGGCCGCGCCTCGAAGCACGCACGCGCAGGCGACGAGTGCATGGCAGCGATGCATGTTGCGCTCGCGGGGCTTCCGAGACTGCAAAATCCCTCCGACGCAGCACGCCGGCTTTTCATTGCCGACAGCCTGATGAACGAGGGCGTGGCGCCGCGCGACATTTGGACGGCGCTGGATTTCAACTCCGCGCCGCTCGATGCGCTCGACAAATTCGATCCGGATCAGCCGCGCGTGCCAGCTGGAAGTGGACGAACCAGTGGCCAGTGGACGAGTGGCGATTCGACCGGGCAAGCGGAAGTGTCGGGTGCATTCCTCAGACGACCCGTCACAGGGGAGGAAATCACGGAGTCAGCTTCAGGCGCAGATAGTTATGCCGCAGTCGGGGAAGAGGCTGCCGGGGACAATTGGTGGAAGCCGCTTCTCGAACTCGCGCCTCGATTGGCGGGCCCGCTCGCGTTCCTGAGCGCGCTTCTGTACTCGACACCTGCGGGCGGCGAACGCCGCAAAGGATTGGTTCCGGGAAGGCCAGACCTCGCCTGGGAGGAAGATGAAGGTCTGCTCACCATCACCGATGAGGCCGGCGAAACGGTGCTGCAGGCGCGGCGTGGCGCCGATGGTAAGGTTCGTGTCATCTATTCGCCTGCGTATCATCGGTTATTGAACGAGCACTCTCAAAGTGAACCGGAACTGCCTGTCGCCCCAATGCCCGACGAGCACGACGAAGAGCCGGACCTCTGCCCCAAACCACTTCCCGATGCGCCGCAGGGGAGCGCGCGCAGCTGGGCGTATTCGGACTATGTGAAGTCGTTGATCAATGAACCACCCACGCCTTCGAAGTTTGGCTATCGCCTCAGCAATCCCTACGACAGCGGGAAACAGGTGAAATACGACGACTGCCAGCGCATGACTGGCAGCATGATAGAGTTCAAGGGGGAGGGCTATGCACGCCAGCTGAACTACAAAAGCAATAGCGGCAATATAGGACGACAGTGGGCCGGTCAGGCAACCAGACAAGTCGAGGCCAGCCGCGGCCGGCCGGTAATCTGGATCTTCGCAGAAAAGCCGGCAATGGAATTCGCGCGTAGTTTATTTGCAGAACATCGCTACCTGAGCAAGGTTCAGGCTCTGTATGTCCCACCACCGTGGAGTGACTGATGGAAGGAAACCAATTCAAGATATTCTCAAACTGGGACCCGAGAGCCGAAACACCGGAGATACTCGGCCGGCGTATGCTGCAAAACCTTGACACCTTGTCCAGCATCAGCCCGTACTTCCGAAACTGGCAATTCTCTAACTTCACGCTCGATCCGCTCGAAACAGAACCCGATGATGCGCGGGCGGCGCAATTTCCGTTGGCCGAAGCGCGCGACCGTATGACGAAAATCGTGGAGCTCGGCGTGCGGCGCGACGATGACGGCGATCCCGATCCGGTGGGCGGATATTCTGTCTCGGCCAACAACAACGAAACCGATATTTCGCGCTCGGTGTCGCTGATGGCCTGGGGTGCCGGACTCGTTGACCCGCGCGCGGGATTGCGATTTGCGGAATTCGAAACGGCTTATCGCGAGTTCCCGGATCCGGCGATCGTGACGTATCCCGTTTTCAAAGCTGCTTTGCTGTCGGTAGTTTCGGCTTGGGATGTACACCAGGCGCAAGCGTATTCAGACGAATTGAGAACGCACTGGCAGCAGCCATACAAACTCTTTCTTGATCTTGCCTGGATGACGTACCTGTCGCCAGAACTTGCTGAAGGTTATGCGCCGCCCGGCGACGTGCTCGTCGAGCACACTGATAATGGAGGCATTCTGCTAACCGCTGCGCAGGACACGTTCGACACGTCGAATGAACGTCATATGGAAGCCGCCGAGAGCATTCGTGACTCCCTTGCTGAAATCAACGCAGACGACGAAGCGAAGTGGAACTATATCCGCTCCGTGCCGCCGCCGCGGCCGCTGAAGAGATGGACGCGAGGTATGTGAGCATATAGCGTCCCCCCCGCGCTGACGGAGGACGACCATGATCTTTGTTCTGGAAATCAAGGGGACGGCCGCCCTCGCATTCGAAGCCGACGATATGGACGATGCCCGCGCCTTCGCGGAGGACACCGACGAGCTGGAAGACCTGACGGAACTCACGTCGAACGGCGCACCACTGTGGAACGGCAAGGACGACATCAGCGTGCGAGCCGCAACCCAGGACGAAACCGACCTGTTCGAAGAGGAACGCGGCGAGGATTGGGAAGAAGAGCCGCACGCGGATGCGGAGGACTTCATCGTCTATCTCGTCCCGCTGGACGAGCCGGACGAGGATTGAACGGCGTCGGCGCACGCCGCGACGCCGTCGATGAGTCCCAAGACAGGCTGCCGGAATGGATATTGGCTGCGCGCGATCAATCGGGCCTTCTTCATCGTCATAGAAATCGGGGACTGCAAAGTGTCGGCCAATCTGGGCGGGTCGGCTTGCGGGCGCTGTTAACCTTACGTTGTACTTGGCTCTCAAACACGGGTAAATTGGCCACAACGTGAGGGGGTTGTGGGGACCATGCCGCAGAATGATCCTTTCTGGGATCTTTGGACGCGTTTTTCAGACCACCCATATTTCCGGTGGGGCATCGCCTACGCGTTGGTTGCCATAAATTCTGCAAACGCACTTGAGATTTGCTGTGACGCCTTCGGCTGGCCCAAGGTAGTTTTGCGCTATTTGATACTGGCTCTTGTTGTTATCCTCATCGTTGCAGTCACATTCGCACTCAAGCGTGTGCGCATTTCCGTGCCAATGCCTTTTTTCATCGGAGCGCTGCTTTTTACCCTCATGACTTTCGCGTTCTCTGTGGTGAATTCGAGTAATCTCTCGGCAGCCTTCATAGCGCAGCATCCAACTACCCCATCACCGGTGGTTACAGCCGTGCATGATCCGCAACCAGATTCGCCGGATCCGAGCCGCGACTGCGAAGGCTTCTTCCGGACGTTGGCTCGGGATGCACCCTGGTTACCGCAGCAGGGAGGAGACGATGCCGCCGCATTTTGGGGTAGCATTGCGTCGTATGACGCGCTTTTGTCCGCGCTGAAGAACGAGGTCGACCGCTTCGCGCCGCCGCCGGGGGCTCAAGCGCTGGACGAGCCGAACCGCTGGAGGGCCGTGCTCTGGCAACGCTGCCGCGATTTGCGCAAGCCAGCGGTCGAATCCGAGGGACGGTACTTCGAACGATTCACATGGCTCACGGAAGTCTACTCGGACGTCTTGGGACTAAATTGCACTCAGGTTTGCCCACCGCGGGGCAATGCGATGAAGGTCTGGCTGATGTGGACCGCATACAATCATCGTATGTTCGATAAGGTCATTGAACTGGCGAACGAAATCGACAACGACAGCGGCGGGACCGCGGAGCGCAGAAATAAGGCCTATGACGGTGAAATCCCGGCAGATGACCAGGATGCGTTCGCCCGCGGGCCATTGAACGACGTCGCCGCCGCGCGTTGGCTGAGCGGAGAAGCGTTGCAACAACTCGGTCGACTCCAGGACGCGAACGCCGCATTTGACTCGCTCATGTGCGTCAACAACGGCATGACGGTCGGCCCAACCGGCGGTTTCAGCCGCCCCGCGGACCGCTATGCGCGAAATCATTCATGCCGTGAGACGCGAGTTCTGTGACGGCAAATACTCCCGTTCGATGGCATGCCGGTCTGGCGTACAGGGCCCTGGCCAGCGCGATTGGATTGGGCCTTTGTTGCGCGCTGCTCACGGAGTGCTCGCACAAGCCCCCGGATGCCTGCTCGTATCTGAGCGGCGCGATAGATTCCCAAGACGATGGGCCCCTGTTCCTGGCAAGCTATCCGACGGCAGGACCTGGCCCGCTGCACGACACCGCGTTTCTCTATGACAATGCACTCGCCGCGATCGCACTCGTCGACTGCGGAGAGCCGCGACGGGCTCAAAGGATCGGAGACGCGATTCTGGCAGCGCTTGACCACGACCGGTTCTGGCACGACGGACGCCTGCGCAATGCCTATGCGGCAGGAGCCGTCGGTGACGGTCGAGTCAAACTTGCCGGTTGGTGGGACGGGAACGGAAACAAATGGGTGGAGGACAAATATCAGGTTGGGAGCGACAGCGGAAACATGGCCTGGGCCATGCTCGCGCTGTTGGTCTTGGACAAAGTTTCTGACAATCGACGATTTCGCGATGGGGCACTGCGTATCGGCGCGTGGGTAACGCGATTGGAAAACGACAAGGGTCCGGGAGGGTATACCGGAGGGACATACGCCCACGAGCCTCATCCGGACGTCGAGCCCTGGAAATCAACCGAGCACAACAGTGACATCACGGCGGCCTTCATCGGCCTGGCACAGGTCACGGGCGACAAGAAATGGCTTGTTCATGCCCAAGCAGCTCGGGCGTTTGTGCAAACGATGTGGAGTGAGCAATGCCAATGCTTTGCCGCCGGAACCGGTGAGGACGGCGTGACGCCCAATCCCCTCCTCGCATTAGATGCCCAATTGTTCCCGCTCCTGGGCATCCCGGGCATGGCGCAGCACTACCACTCCGCCGTCACAACACTTGAACAAAAACTCCGCGATGGTGGCGGCTTTTCTTATAGCGGTTTGAAAGGAGGGCTTTGGACCGAAGGATCGGCGCAATTCGCACTCTTTGCCGCCTTGTCCGGGCGAGAGGCTGAATCCAACAGAATTCTCGTGGCTCTACGAGCAATGCGTACGTCGGACGGCAGCTACTATGCGGCCAGTGTCAAACAACTTGCCACCGGATTCACGTTGGACACGGATCCGGCGCAGGCGCGCCAATACTTTCGCATACCGCATTTGGGGGCGACGTCATGGATGGCAATTCTGCAGAACCGGGTAAATCCATTCACACGTACGAAATCACTGCCCCAGCTCAAGCAGCAGCTTGAGCCGCGCAGTTAAACCGACGATCTGCAGCATTGCCGACGCCGGGCGATGTGCGCGTTTGGAGCAGCGACTGGCTGGGGGACTAGGATTCGAACCTAGACTGGCGGAGTCAGAGTCCGCTGTCCTACCGTTAGACGATCCCCCAACGGCGGGCGCACGGTTTAGACCAGCAGTCCGGGCCGTGCAAGCCGGACACAAATCGCCCGGGCCACGACGCGGGCAGGCTCAGTGTCTTTGGGTCGCTGCGATGAGCGCCCGGACATCGTCACCCGAGAGCTTGGTGAGCTGCGCGTACGCTGCGTCCGTCGCCTGTCTGTTGCCCTTTCCCTCGCCATAGAGATCATAGCCTGTGCTGCCGTGAACGAAGGTGAAGGTGAACGGCGCTCCCGGGTTGCCGGGCGCCGCGATCAGCGCGAGCGAGGTGTGATCGCCGCAGCTGTACACCAGCCATTTCGTGCCCCCGTAAGTCTTCGTCAGCGGGCCCGTGCTGCATTTGATGTGCGGTGGCGAACCGCCAAGCGCGCAAACCGGCGTCGCAACGGCCAGACAGGCCAGAACGACAAGCAATCGTCGCATCGAATTCTCCCTCATGACCGACCGTGGACACCGAGACACCATCCTGCTTAACGCCGCCGCGCCGACCTTTTGCGAACATCCGCGAGACCCGCCATCGCATACCGGTACAAGTGGTCGGCGAGCGCCTCGGCGCCAATTTCATTGAACGAAAGTGCCGGAAACGCAGTTTCGAGAATCGAGTGGTCGGCGATGGAGAGCATGGCAAACGGCGCGATGATGGTGAGCGACGCCCGGGCCACGGCGGGATGATCGGGCGGCAGGCCGACAATCTCCGAAACCAGCGATTTCATCAACAGGGCGCGGGGCAATATTTCGCGCCGGCGCAGCGCCATGAAGGCCTCCGATGGCGCGGCCATTTCGCGGGCAATTACGCGCATGGCCCATCCCGACTTACCCGTCGATGTCAAGCGCGCGACAGCAAGCCCGATGAGCGCCCGCAACTTTTCTTTTGCGCCTGCTTGAGCTGCGACGGCTGCGACAATCGCGTCATAAGTGATGAAGCGTCGTTGCGCTTCGTCAAGGACGCAGGCGTACAATCCGTCGATGCTGCCGAAGTAGTAGTTGACGGCGGCGACATTGGCGCCCGCGCGCCCGCAAATCTCCTTGCTCGTCGTGCGGTCGAAGCCCTTCTCGGCGAAAATCTCGCCCGCCGTCTCCAGCACGCGCTCACGCGTGGACCGGACGTCGTCTTCCTTGAGCGGCTGACCGCCGCGAATGCGGTGGCGCCTGATGGATGCGGCATGTGACATCAGCAATCGAAACTAGCAGAAAAAGCCGTTGGCTCAAATTTAAATTTGAAATTATAATTTGAACAATTGGACGCCAGTGCGCGTTCCCTGTGGAGCGAGAGGTTGGGCATGAAGCGGGCGCCACTCATATTGCTGATCGTGATCGTCGCAGGCCTCGCCGCCGGTCTTGGGTGGTGGTTGCTCCATCGCCAAGCGCCGTCCACCGCGCTTACGCTCTACGGTAATGTGGACCTTCGCGAAGTCGATCTCGCCTTCAACAACAACGAGAGGGTTGCGCAGGAACTCGTCGAAGAGGGCGACCATGTCCACAAGGGCCAGCTGCTGGCGCGCGTGGATACAAGCCGTCTCACGCCGCAGGTGGCGCAAGCCGCCGCAAACGTGGAGATGGATAGGGTCAACCTGGCCAATGCGAAGATTCAATTCAATCGCATGTCCGCGTTGTGGAACGGTTCTGGCGGTCGCGCCGTCAGCCGCCAGGACTTCGACAACGCGAAAGCAACACTCGACGCCGCCGCCGCGAAGGTGGACGCCGACGAGGCACAGCTCGTTTTCCTGCAGCAGCAACTCAAGGATGCGGCGCTCTACGCGCCGGTGGACGCCACCATCCGCAGCCGCGTCATGGAACCCGGCGACATGGCTTCTCCCACGCGCGCGATTTACACTCTCGCGGTCACCGACCCGAAATGGGTGCGCGTCTACGTCGCCGAGACCGATCTGGCGAAGATTCATCCGGGTATGCGCACGGATGTGCGCGTCGACGCCTATCCGAACCGCGGCTTTCCCGGCTGGGTTGGGTTCGTTTCCTCGGTCGCGGAGTTCACGCCGAAGAACATCGAGACGGAAGATCTGCGCACCAGCCTTGTCTACGAAGTGCGCGTGTTCGTCCACGATCCCAACGATGATCTCCGACTCGGCATGCCGGCGACTGTCGCTATCGCGCTGCCGCCATCTGGCGAACCACGCAGGCATTTATGAGAAATGGCACCAAGACACTCGTTCTCGACGGACGCGGCTTGAAGCGCAGCTTCAAGCGCAACACCGGCGAACTGGTGCAGGCGCTAGGCGATGTGTCGTTCAAGGCCGAGCGCGGAACGCTCACCGCCCTGGTCGGTCCTGATGGCGCGGGAAAAACCACGCTCATCCGCGTCGCCTGCGGTTTAATCTCGCCTCAGGCAGGCACGCTGTCGGTTCTCGGCTTTGACGTGGTCCGCGAAACTCAGAAAATACAGGACTGCGTCGGCTATATGCCGCAGCGCTTCGGCCTCTATGAAGACCTCACGGTTCAGGAAAACCTCGACCTCTATGCCGATCTGCACGGGGTCGACCGGCCCACTCGCGCAGAGCGCTATCCCCGCCTCATGCAGATGACGCAGCTTGGACCATTCACGAAACGGCTCGCGGGCAACCTTTCGGGCGGCATGAAGCAGAAACTCGGTCTGGCCTGCGCGCTCGTGCGAGCCCCGCAGCTCCTGCTGCTCGACGAACCTACTGCGGGGGTCGATCCGCTGTCACGTCACGAATTGTGGGAGATCATCTTCCAGCTGGTGCGCGAAGAGGATACGACCGTGCTGGTCGCGACATCCTATCTCGACGAAGCTGAGCGCTGTGGCCACGTCGTCGTCATGCATCTCGGGAGGGTGCTGGCGCAGGGGCCGCCTGAAGAGGTGAGCGCACTGGCACGCGGCCACGTGTTCACCGTCGATCCGCCGGAAGGACAAACGCCACGCGGCCTGCAGTCGCGTCTGCTTGACGATGAGGGCATCATCGATGCCGTGCCCGACGGCGGACAGGTGCGTTTCGTGCGCCGCGACGACTCGGTCGCCACGCCCTACGCGAAGGATGCCCGCGCCGTGCCACCGCGCTTCGAAGACGGTTTCATGATGATCCTGCGCGAGCATGACCGTTCAAAGGCTGCGGCCACGCCGGATTTCGAGCGTATGGAACGTACCGGCAGCGAGTCTGTCGTGGAGGTACGCGACCTCGTACGCATGTTCGGCAGTTTCACGGCGGTCGATCACGTCACTTTCGACGTCAAGCGCGGCGAACTGTTCGGACTGCTCGGCCCCAACGGCGCCGGCAAGACGACGACGTTCCGCATGCTGTGCGGTCTCTTGCCGGTCACCAGCGGAACATTGCGAGTGGCGGGGCTCGACCTGCGCAAGGCGCGGGCGTCCGCCCGCCAGCATATCGGTTATGTGGCGCAGAAATTCTCGCTCTACGGCGAATTGTCGGTCGTGGAAAACCTGGAGTTCTTCGCCAGCGCTTACGGTCTGTCCGGCCGGCACAAACGTGAGCGCATCCGCTGGGCGCTCGAACGGTTCGAGCTTGCGTCCTTGCGCGAACTGCCGAGCGCGCAGCTGCCGGGCGGATTCAAGCAACGCCTGTCCATGGCAGCGGCGCTGCTGCACGAACCGGAAACCCTGTTTCTCGACGAGCCCACCAGCGGCGCCGACCCTCTCGCCCGACGCGAGTTCTGGAAGCGCATCACCGCGCTCGGCGAGGCGGGCTCGACCGTTATCGTCACCACGCATTTCATGGAAGAAGCGGAGTATTGCGACCGGGTCGCCATTCTCGATCAGGGACGTATTCTCGCGCAGGGAAGGCCGTCGGATATCCGCAAGCTGGGGCGCGGCCGCCACGGACGCGAACCGACGATGGAGGACGCCTTCATTGCCATCGTGAAGGAGTCTCGCGCCAAGGACGGCCACACCGCGCAGGGAGCCGCGTGATGGGCGCGCTGCTGGCAAGCGCATGGCGTGTGGTCGCGCTGGTCCGCAAGGAGAGCTACCAGATCGTCCGCGACCCTTCGAGCATCATCATCGGCGTGGTGATGCCGCTGATGCTCATTCTGCTGTTCGGCTATGCTTTGTCGCTCGACGTTAAGAACCTTGCGGTCGCCGTCGTCCTGGAAGCCCCCTCACCCGAGGCATCGGAACTCGCCGCAGGCTTCCGCCTGTCACCATACTTCAATGCGAACGTCATCACCTCGATGCGGGAAGCCGAGGAGCTGATGCTGGAGCGCAAAGTCGACGGCATCGTGCGTCTGCGCCCGGATTTTGCGCGCCAGCTCGCCGCGGGCAATGCCCAGGTGCAGGTGCTGGTCTATGGCGGCGACGCCAATCGCGGCCGGGCGATCGAAGCCTATGCTCAAGGCGCAGTGGGAGAGTGGACGGCGCATCGCCTGTCCGCAGGCAAAAGCGTCGCCGCAGGTCCGGTCTCCGTAATCAGCCGGCTGTGGTTCAACGAAGCCGTGGACAGTCACTACTACCTCGTGCCCGGGCTCATCGTGATGGTAATGACACTGATCGGCGCCTTTCTTACTACCATGGTGATGGCGCGAGAATGGGAACGCGGCACGCTCGAGGCTCTGTTCGTGACGCCAGTTCGCTCCGGCGAGATCCTGCTCGGCAAAACGATCCCCTATTTCATGCTGGGCATGCTGGGGCTGGCGCTGGTCATTCTGGCCGCCCGCTTTCTGTTCGGCGTACCGTTACGCGGCTCTTTGATCGTCCTGATCGGAGCGTCGATGCTTTACCTTTTGGTCGCGCTCGGCATCGGACTTCTCATTTCCTCCGTATTCAAGAATCAGCTCGTCGCCAGCCAGTTCACCATGTTGATCACCTATCTTCCTGCACTCATGTTGTCGGGATTCATCTTCGATCTGAGGAGCGTCCCCACCGCCGTCAATGTCATCGCGTCCGCCTTCCCTGCCCGTTATTTCGTGTCGATCATGCAGACGGTGTTTCTCGCCGGCGACATCTGGAGCGTCATTCTGCCCAATGCCGCCGTACTTATGGGAATGGTCCTGGTCCTCCTGGCGCTGAGCGTAATCGCCACGCGCAAGAAGCTGGCGTGAGGCCGATATGTGGGCAGCTCTTCTTCGCATCGGTGCTCTCGTCCGCAAGGAACTGCTCGGCATCCTGAAAGATCCGCGCAGCCGCTACAGCTTCATTCTCCCGCCGATCCTGCAGTGCCTGATCTTCGGTTACGCCGCGTCATACGATCTGAACGACGTGCCGTACGCCGTTCTCGACCAGGACCATGGCGCGGCGTCGCGAGAGCTCCTGTCGCGGCTCGACGGTACGCGCGTGTTCCATCGGACGGCCAATCTCGTTCGCCAGGCGGACATCGCCACCGTCATTAACAACAAGACGGCCCTGCTGGTGATCCAGATCGGCCAGGATTTCGATCGCAATCTGCAACTGGGCATGGGAGCCGAGATCGAACTCATCGCCGACGGACGAAACTCGAATACCGCAGGCGTTGCATCCGGCTACGTCGGCGCCATTGTCGACGGCTTCAACACAGATTGGCGAAGCGACCATGGGCTTGCGGGGCCACCCGTGCAGGTGACTATGCGTGCCTGGTACAACCCGTCGCTTGAAACCCGCTGGACCATGATCCCAAGCCTCATCGGCACGATCACTCTGATACAGACATTGATGTTCGCAGCCATGTCCGTTGCCCGCGAGCGCGAGATCGGGACTTTCGACCAGCTGCTTGTCACTCCGTTGAGGCCCTATGAGATCATGATCGGCAAGGCGTTGCCGGCCATGTTCATCGGGCTTGTCCAGGCCACCACCATCCTGATGGTCGCCGAATTCTGGTTCCGCATCCCGTTTCAGGGGTCGCTTCTGACCCTCTATCCGGGGTTGATCCTCTTCGTGCTGGCTGCTGTAGGAATGGGTCTGTTTGTTTCCTCCATCGCGTCGACGATGCAGCAGGCGATGCTGTACGCCTTCGTCCTGATCATGCCCTTCGCGCTCCTGTCGGGCCTGACGACGCCAATCAGCAACATGCCGGTCGCGTTCCAATATTTCACGCTGATCAACCCGCTGCGCTACGCGATCACGATCGCGCAGCGCGTCTATCTCGAAGGGGTCGGCATGGACCGCCTTATCCCCGATCTCTGGCCCATGGCGCTGATTGCGGTTTTCTCCCTTACGGCTGCGACATGGATGTTCCGCAACAAGGTGCAGTGAGATGAATGCAGAAAAAGTGCACCACAGAGACACAAAGGTCACGGAGATATCTTCTGCGAGAAACGCCTTTCTCCATGTTCTCAGTGTCTCCGTGGTGATTTCGTCGTTGCTTTGCGCCTGCACGGTCGGTCCGGACTTCTTCTCGCCGAAAGCGGACACGCCTTCGGGCTGGACCGATACGGCGATAAACTCCAAAACCGCGAGCAAGGCGCTCGCCATCCCCCCTGCCAACGACGAATGGTGGCAGAGTTTTCACGACTCGGAGCTCACTTCGCTCATCGCACGCGCCGCCGCCGCCAATCTCGATCTGAAGGACGCGGCTTTGCGCATCGCGGAGTCCCGCATCCAGGAACGCATCACGGCGGCGGGCGAACTTCCGACGGTGAGCGGAAATGCATCGTATGCCTCCACACGATTCAGCGACAAGACCGCGCAGGGCCAGATATTCGGCGCGTTGGGAAACATCAAGGGGCCGCCCGGCTTCTCGATCCCCGCCTATCCCAATCCTTACGATCAGTACCAGCTCGGATTCGATGCGTCGTGGGAGCCGGATCTGTATGGTGGCGTGAAGCGTTCGGAGGAAGCAGCAGCCGCCAATACGGAAACCGCCGTCGAGCAGCGGCGCGATGCGCTCGTCTCGCTCCAGGGCGAAGTGGCGCACGCCTACATGGATTTGCGCGGGACGCAGCTGAAACTCGCGATCACCAACAACAATCTCGAGACACAGCGGGAGACGCTGGCGCTGACGCGCGACAGATTCAAGGCATTGTTGGGCAACGACCTCGACGTCGCTAACGCAGCAGCGCAGGTCACTTCGACCGAATCACAGCTACCGTTGTTGCAGCGGGAAATCGACACCGACATCAACCAGCTGAGCCTGTTGCTGGCGCAGGAGCCGGGCGCATTGAAGGCCGAACTCGAGACGACGAATGTGGTGCCGCCTGTGCCGCAGGATATCCCTATCGGGCTGCCGGGCGACCTCGCACGGCGGCGCCCGGACATCCGCGCTGCGGAAGCGCAGTTGCACGCCGCGACGGCGCAGGTCGGCATCGCGGTCGCCAACCTCTATCCCAGCATCACCTTCTCCGCACCGTTCGGATTACAGGCGGAGCGGCCCGTCAATCTCGCGTCGTGGGCCGCGGCCTTCTATGAAATCGGCCCCACGGTCACGATACCGATCTTCCAGGGTGGCAAGCTGCACGCAACCGTCAAGCTGCAGGAAGCCCAACAGAAGCAGGCCGCCGTCGACTACGCCAAGACCGTGCTGGGCGCCGTCCACGACGTAGAAAATGCACTCGTCACCTATGCGACGGAGCAGCAGCATCGCAGCGCGCTTCAGGCGACCGTTGCGGAGAACCAGCGCGCCGTGGCGCTGGCGCGGCAGCGCTACCGCAACGGCATCACCACGTTCCTCGACGTTCTGGACGCGCAGCGCGCGCAGCTGGCCACAGAACTTTCGCTTGCAGACAGCACTGAAGCTGTCTCGACGGATCTTGTCGCGCTCTTCAAGGCGCTGGGCGGCGGCTGGCAGACGGAAGATACAAAGGAAGCGGCGAAATAGTGAACCGCTCTACGGCACCAGCCGCTTGATCCATTCCGGCAGCGCGAACGCCGCGGCGTGCACGGCCGGATTGTAGTAGTCCGTCTTCAACTTCAGCCGCCGGAATGCGGCGCGGGCGCGTGTGATGCCTTGTGGCGTGCCGAGACGTTTTCCCCTGCCTGCCCACGACAGCGCCATGAAACCGCCGATGTAGGTCGGCACCACTGTCAGATAGAGGCCCGACTGCGGGAAGAATTCGTCGAGTTCGTTCAGCGCGTCAGTGATCTCGCCGGGTTGATAGAACGGCACGCCCGTCTGGAACGTGGCGAAGCCACCCGGCTTCAGCGCTGCCTTTACGCGGTCGTAGAAGGTTTCGCCGAACAGGGCCTTGCCGGGTCCAACTGGGTCCGGGCGATCAGCGACGATCAGGTCGAAGCGCGCCTTGCTGGCGGGCCGGCCGAGATATTCGAACGCGTCGGCGATTTCGACCTTCAGGCGTTTATCCTTGAATGCCTTGGCGTTGATGTCGGGGAAATGCTCGCGGCACAGCTCCACCACGCGGCCGTCGATGTCGACGAGCACGACCTCCTTCACCGATTTGTGCTTCAGCGCTTCGTCGGCGATGGACAGATCGCCGCCACCCACGATCATGACGCGCTCGGCGCGGCCGTGCTCGAGGAGCGGCAGGTGGGTAAGCATTTCTGCGTAGGCCGACTCGTCGCGCGTGGTGATCTGGACGATGTCGTCGAGCACCAGCACGCGCCCGTTGGCGACGGAGTCGAAGATCTTGATGTGCTGAAACTGGCTCTTCTCGTCGGCAAGCAGTTTGCCGGCGGGTTCAATCTGCTGGGCGTAGCCTTTGTGAAGGCGCTCGGTAAAGCTGTTCGACATTGCGGGCATTTCCTCGGCGTTAAGAAAAGGCGCGCCGATATAGGGCCACGAGGCAACGCTGTCCACACGTGCTTGTGTTGGACGCATGACACGTCGCGTCACGCGCGCGCGCGACGGTTGTCACAAACTGTGTCCGCTGTGTTGGAGCAGGGAAAAAATTACAGTTGGGTGACAATATTTTCTTGCGTAGGGGGAAAGCAGCCCTATATTCCGCTCTGTTCCGGTGACGGAGCAGGGCGGCGTGGCGGAGGGTTACCCCTTCCGCCCGCCGCTTTCTTCTTAGCGGTGCCCGGATCCGCGAGGTGAGGGGCACTACAGGTGTCAACGCTCTGAGAGGGTAGGTGCCAGGATGGCTCGACTCGAACTCGTGGCGGCGATCAATGGAGCAAAGCCCGTCAAGGCCCGCGCTCCGGCGAGGACCGTCCCGGTTCCTATTCCCCCTGGGGATGAGGACCGCAAGGATCACTTCATCACACGTAATGGGCTGACCTATGCGGGCAGTCACCTGATCATCGATCTATGGGACGCCGAGAGACTCGACGACCGCGATCGGATTGAACAGGCGCTGGTCGACGCGGTGAATGAAGCAGGAGCGACGCTCCTGCATATTCACCTCCATACGTTTTCGGAAGGAGGCGGCATTTCAGGAGTGGCCGTGCTCGCCGAAAGCCATATCAGCGTGCATACATGGCCGGAAAAGGGCTATGCGGCTTTCGACGTCTTCATGTGTGGCGACGCCGAGCCGAGGAAAGCGCTTTCAGTACTCAAGGCGGCCTTCAATCCGGGCCGCATCGT
Source organism: Rhizomicrobium sp. (assembly GCA_050010175.1). Lineage (GTDB taxonomy): Bacteria > Pseudomonadota > Alphaproteobacteria > Micropepsales > Micropepsaceae > Rhizomicrobium. The sequence continues at coordinate 11,289 of JBEKLN010000031.1, read as the reverse complement.
CATCGGCGAACACAAGCGCGGCGTGCTCTAGGGCCGTCGCTTCACCTCGCTCGAGTTTGGGCGGAGACGGCTTGCCGTTTCCGCCCTTTTTCTTTTGAGCGTTATCCATTCGCAGTGAAACTTGGCGATCATCCGTCCAAGCGGGGGTAAGGCTGGATGTTGGGCTCGGGCCGGGATCAGGACTGACGGGTGCGCTACGACGCGGTAATCATCGGCGCAAGCGCGGACGGACTCGCCGCGGCGGTATTGCTTGCCCGAAAGGGTCTCAAGACCGTTGTGATCGAGCGCGGCGACCGGCCGGGCGGCCTCTTGCAGACGCGCGAATTTCACCCGGGTTTCCGCGCCTCGCCTTTCGCCGACGAGATTGCGCCGGTCCCGCCCACTATCCACTGGGAGCTCGATCTTTCGCGCCGGGGCACCGACTTTCTGCCGGCACCCTGCTCGTTGGCGCACTGGCCCGATCGTCAGCACCTGCTGATGTCGTACGATGCTTCGGCGACAAACCTGTTCCTCGCCGAAGTGCAACAGATTCGCACGCAGACCATCTCACGCGCCGAGATGGACGTACCAAAGCAACGGCGCTGGCCTCTGTTCTTGCGGTACGACCGCGCTGCGCCCTGGCCGGGCCGCACATGGAGCGCCGAAACGCTGTCAGGCCTGCTCCAGCGCAGCCTCTCGGACGATGCAGGATCCGTCGCGCACTTGGCCGCGCACGCGCTCGCGGGACGCACAGCGGATCCCTTTCTGAAGGGCAGCGCACTCCACGCCCTCGCTCCTGCCAGTGGCGGATCCGGAATGATAACCGGCGGCCTTGAGCGACTGGCCGATGCACTTGCCGCTGCCGCCCGCGAAGCGGGAGCCGACATCCGCTGCGGTCTCGATGTCAGCGATCTCAAACTTGACAACGGCCGCATCGCTTACGCGACGCTGGCAGACGGCACCGAATTTGAAACGCGCGCCGTCATCTCGACCTTCGATTTGAAGCGCACCTTTTTGTCGCTGTTTTCGTGGAAAGCGCTGCCGAAGGCCGTCGTGGCGCAGGCGGGAACATTTCGCGTGGCAGGTGCTTCAGCGCGCGTCCTGTTCGCCTTGAAGGCACGGCCGGGTTCGTTGCCGCCCGAACTACTGCGTGGGCCGATCTTCGTCGCGCCCCGACTTTCCCGCTTCGCCGAAGCCAACCTCGCCTGGCGATCGGGCAACTTAGCATCGGAGTTGCCGACGTGCCTGCGCATCGTTTCCGTGCTGGATCCGTCGCTCGCGCCGCCGGGATGTGCGGTGATGACGGCGACGCTGGGTTCCGTCCCCTTCCGGCTGTTCGACGGCGCCTGGACAAAGGACAGACGAGATGGTTTGCGCAATCGTGCGCTTGTCGCGGCCGAATCCGTGTTTCCGGGCATAGCCGAGCTTATCATTGCCACCGACGTCATCGCACCGGTCGATATGGACAACGCGCTCGGTGCAACCGATGGCGATTTATGGGGCGGAGAGATTGCCGCCGATCAGATGTTCGACTTGCGTCCCTGGTCCGACCCGCCAGCGCCCCGCACACCCGTCCGCGGGCTCTATCTCGCAGGGCCGTCATCACCGCTTGGACCTGTTGCGACCTGCGCGGCGGGATTTCTGGCAGCAAAAGCCGTCTTGTCGGATGCAGGAACCGGCCGATGACGGACCGGCCGACATTCGACGCGATCGTCATCGGTGCCGGGATCAACGGACTGACCGCGGCTGCCTATCTTGCCAAGGCCGGTTTGCGAACGGTCGTGATCGAGGCGCGACCCACAATCGGCGGCCTGTGCAAGACAAGCGAGCTCGGCAAGGGGCATTTCGTGCCTGACGTCGCCCACGCGGTTTACGCGCTCGATCCGCGCGTCACGAGTGACCTCAAGCTCACTTCGAACGGCCTGAAATTTGCCCTGCGGGACGCGCCGCTGACGCTGCTCGCCGCCGGCGGCGAGCAACTGACGTTGAAGCGCGATGTGCGCGACAGCGCACGGAACATCGCGGTTCATTCGAAAGCGGACGCGGAGGCCTGGCCGCGTTTCCGCCGCGAGCTGTTTGCGCTGGCCAGATCGATGCGGACGTTGTGGTGGAACGCCAACGCCAAATTCGAACCGAGCGAGCTGGGGCAACGCCTCGCGCGCACGGGAACCGGGCCCTGGCTCGATTCCTGGTTCGAATCGGACGCATTGAAAGCGCTTCTGGCATGCGACTCCGCGTGCCTCTCTCCGCTCGATGCCGGTTCGTCGCTAACGCTCGTGTGGCGCGCCGCGCAGGAGATGTGCGGACTGCAGGCTGCAAGCGCCTGGCCCGCCGGCGGCCCGATGGCAATTGTGAACGCCGTCCGAAACGCCTGTGAGAAGGCCGGGGTCGAAATCAGAACCAATACAGGCGTGACGGATTTGCTCGTGAGCGGCGGCCGGCTGACCGGCGTACGTGTGCAATCGAGCGAAGAAATCTTCGCACCGACCGTACTCTCGAGCCTGTCGCGGCGACAAACGCTGCTGACACTTGCGCATGGAAGCGGGCTCGGCTTTGACGAACGATGCGAAATGGAGCGCCAATTGCCTCCGCTCGCCGCCGCCAAAATTCTGCTGGCACTCGACAGTCTCCCTGACGAACCCGAGATCGCAGGAGTATTGAAAAGTCGGCTGATGGTGGTGCAAAGCGTGGAAAATCTCATCGTTGCACATGCCACGGCTCGAGCCGGGCGCATTCCGGACGAGCCGCTGATGGAGATCGTTTTTCCGTCGATCGCCGACCCGTCGCTCACGCCGACGGGCGGTCATTTGGCGAGCATTCTTGTCCAGCCTCTGCCGCAGGACGTGGAAGGTGGATGGCCGGCTGCGAAAGCGGCGTTCGCCGTGGGGGTACTTGCGACCCTGAACAAGCGCATCCCCGGCTTGCTGGACCGGACGACGGGTATCGACGTGCTGACACCCGACGTGCTGGCGGTGCGGTACGGAACAGCGTTCGGCCGCGTCGATGCCGCGCGTCTGCTGTCGGGCTGGCCGTCACGCATCCGCACACCCATCGACGGTCTTTTCCTCTGCGGCGCGGAGGCCGAGCCTGTGCCTGCCGTGTCCGGGCGCGCGGGCCGGATTGCTGCGTCCTTGGCCATCACATCGCGGAGCGAAACATGAGCGATACGACTCGCGCGACACCATGCCATCCGCGCACGGCGGCTGCGAACCGGCTGAACGCGTGGACTACGCGCAACGGCGTGACGCTGCCGGCGACCTATGGAGATGTGAACGAGGAAATTATTACTGCCCGCAGCCGCGTCGTGGTCACCGATCTCGGCGCACGCTGGCAGGTGACGCTGGAAGGCCCGCGCGTCGTCGAATATCTGCAGCGGTTCGTCACGCGCGACGTCGCTCGCCTCGCTCCGGGCGGCGCGACCAGATCACTGTGGCTCGCCGACGGCGGCGGTGTGCGCGGGGCCGCCGTCATCGCGCGTTTTGGCCGGGAGTCATTCTGGCTCGTCTCCGCAGCCCGTGACGACGTGTGGCTTTCCCGTGCCGCGCAACTCTATGACGTCAAGGTGCGCGACATATCCGCCGAACGCGCCGGCCTCGCCGTTATTGGTCCCTATGCCCGCGCGACAGTCGAAGCGATGGGTCTGCAGGTCAATCTCGAAGCGCTGTCGTTCCGACGTTTCACCTGGCGAACCAGCGACGTTGTCGTGTCGCGTTTCGGCGAACACGGCGGTTACGAAATCTGGTGCACGGAAGCCGATGCGACGTTGGTATGGGATCGGATTCTGCGAGCGGGCGCCACATTCGGTCTCATTCCCGTCGGCACAGCGGCGATGGATACGCTCGATCTTGAAGCCGGCATCCCGCGTCCATTTCTCGATTACGTTCCCGCGACGGCTGGCGATGCGCGCGAGCCATGTCCGGAAGACTACGGCATGCTGTCGCTGATCGACAAAGAGTTGACGACGTTCAACGGCCAAGCGAAGCGCACGCGAGACAACGTTGCGCCCTCATGGAGGTTGATGGGCATCGAAATCGAATCCCAATGTCCTGCACCCCACACGCCGCTCAGCCTTTCGGGGCAAATTGTCGGCCGCACACTGAGCTCGCTCTATTCGCCTTCGCTCAGGCGCGCAATTGCGCTGGCACAGATCTCCCCCTCGGCTGCAACCGCAGGCGCGCGATTGTCGCTCATGCTGCCGCCGTCTCTGGACGCCCCGGAACTCCGTATGGTTGAGGCTCGAATCGTAGACTTGCCCTTTTTGGCGCAGCCTGATTCCATAACTCCATGAAGCATGCCGGACCCGAGGCGCTGGATCGCCTGGAGGCGCTCCTGGACAAGCTACGCAAGATTGCGGCTTTGAAGGAGAAGTCGCGGGGTGTTTTCTACCGCGCGGGCCGGTCCTGCCTGCATTTTCATGAGCACGGTGCGGAGCTATATGCGGACCTGCGTACCGGTGGCGATTTCGAACGGTTTCCCGCGACGTCCAAGGTCGAGCAGACGGCGCTTCTGAAGCTTGTTAACGACTCTCTGGTCGAGTAGGCCGAATTTCCTTTTGGCGTCGGCCGACCTATGATGTCGGCGACAATCCGACCTGCGAATTCAGAGCCGTGGCATGAACAAACCCACAACCGTTCCGCACTTTGCGCCGCCTGCCTTCGTGGCGGCCGCGCGTGCGGAGTTCGATGCGCTGCTGCGCACCCAACCCGATCTCCAGTACATCGATGCGGTGCTCGCCGATATCTGCGGCGCGTTGCGCGGCAAGCGGCTGCCCATTGCGGAAGCCGGAAGACTGTTCGAATCCGGAATGCAGATTCCGAAATCCATCTACCTGATGGATGCGCATGGCGAGATGGCCAATCCGTTCGGACGCGGGGTGAGCGACGGTGACCCGGACGGAACATCGTGGCCCATTCCCGGAACGCTTGCGCGTCTGGGCGGAGACGGCGCCGGGCGCGCGCAGGTACTGATGACACTGCGCGACGATGACGGATCGGCCGATCCGGCGGAGCCGCGCGCCATGCTCGAACACATGATCGATCTGTTTGCGGCATCCAAACTCACGCCGGTAGCCGCGCTCGAACTTGAATTCTATCTTCTCGACGTTGCCCGCGATCCGGACGGATCGCCCCAGCCGCCGCTCTGTCCACGCAGCGGTCTGCGCGACCGTGGCATTTCGGTCTACGGAATCGACGATCTCGACCGTTATGACGAATTTCTCAACGCTCTGGCATCGGCGGCTAAAATCCAGGGCGTGCCGTTGAGCGCGGCCAGCAAGGAGTATGCGCCAGGGCAGTTCGAGGCCAACCTCAAGCACCAGAAGCGCACCGTGAGCGCAGCCGATCACGCGATATTTCTGAAGCAGATCATCAAGACTGCCGCACATGCTCAGGGTTTCCAGGCCACATTCATGGCCAAACCTTACGCAGATCGCCCAGGAAGCGGCCTGCACATTCATCTGAGCCTTCTCGACGAAAACGGGCAGAACATCTTCGACAACGGACGCAACGATGGCTCCGAGCAGTTGCACCAGGCAGTGGCGGGCCTGCAGGCCCTGATGCCGGAATCGATGGCCCTGTTCGCGCCCAATGTGAATTCCTACCGCCGCTTCCAGCCGGATATGTTCGCTCCGGTCAACCGGCGCTGGGGTTACAACAACCGTTCGACGGGCCTGCGCATTCCAGCAGGTCCCGGCGATGCGCGCCGTGTCGAGCATCGCGTGGCGGGCGCCGATGCCAATCCGTATCTCGCATTGGCATGCGTGCTGGCGGGCATTCATCATGGACTTACGGCGAAGCTCGATCCGGGGCCGGCCGCGACCGGCAATGTGTCACGCGAGCCGGACATGACGCTCCCCTTCACGCTGGACGACGCGCTGTCGAAGCTCGCACAAGCCGCGACTCTGAATTCTTATTTTGGCGAACAACCTCTGTCGTTCTATCGCGAAACCAAGCGCATCGAATCTTGCCGCCTGCGCCGCATCATCACCGCCGCCGAATACGACTGGTATCTGTAACGCCTATTCTGGCGCCGCGGGCAGGCGAAGCTCGACGGTTGTTCCATGGCCGTGAGCGCCCGTGATGCGCAGGCTTCCGCCCATACGGCGCGCCAGCGTCGTCGCGATGGCCAGACCCAATCCAACACCGGTCTCGTGCCCCGGGCGATCGAAACGGCGGAACGCTTCGCCGGCCCTCGCTTTTTCGTCGTCCGTGAAACCCGTGCCCGTGTCCTTCACGACCGCAAGGACGATGTCTTTTTCTCTCCTGATCGCGACACGTACCTCTCCACCATCCGGCGTGAACTGTACCGCGTTGCCGAACAGGCTTGCGAAGATGCGTCTGACGGCCGTCGGATCGGCGCGCGCGACGAGATCGGCCCGCAGCGAAACCAGAAGCTTGATGCCGCGCTCGCGCGCCGGCGTCTGAAACGCCTGCAGGCTTTCGCGTGCGATTACCGAGACATCAACAGCCTCCTGCACCAGCGGCGTGCGCCGTGCGTCGAGATCGACGAATTCGAGAATCTCGCTCAGGCGCGAATGCAGCTGCTGCCCCGCGCGCGCGATGTCGCGGGCATATTCGAGATGCCGGGGATTTTCCGCTGTGAGCGAGCCGCTTTGCTCGATGATTTCAGCGAATCCGATGATGGCGTTGAGCGGCGTGCGCAATTCATGGCTCATATGCGACATGAATTCGCCCTTGGCGCGCTCTGCATGAATGGCGCGGCGTTCGGCATCGGCAAGCCGCACGAGAAGCCGCGCATCCTCAGGCCGGGTCGAACGCAGCTGACGCACCGCTTCGGCGGTGCGGACCCGCCGCTCGAACTCGCGTACAAATACGGCAGCGAGCCCGGCACCGGCAAGCGCCGGTCCCAGGATCAGGAACAGGTAAAGTGGAAGCGTGCCGTACCAGTCACCGAGAGTCTGTCCCACGTCGGCGGATGCGCCCGCGACCAGTGGCCATCCCGGTATGTTCGCGAGCGAGACGAGCCGGCCGCCAGCCGCCGATTCGACAATGCGCGTCGCGCTTGCCGTTCCCGACAAGGCAAGCGCGCTCGTGTCAGGCGCGCTTTTCCATTCCTGGCCCGATGCGAGCAACCGGCCTGATTGCGTCGCCAGCAGCCCATCGGGCATCGACGCGATGAGCGCATCGGGATCAATCTCGATGGCTACGATCCGGCCGTCTGAGGAAGACGCCAGGACTATATGGCGCCCGTCTGCCGCCGGTCCGATGAAGCTGGAGCTCCGCGCTGCCTCAAGCGCGGCTTCGCTGAGAGGCAGGAACTCATGGGGTGCACTTTTCAGTTCCGAAACCAGATGCCCGGTCGCGTCAAGCACGGCAACATTGCGCAAGCCCCTTCCGCCGGCTTCCGCCAGCGCCGCCGAGGATTCCGCATCGAGCTCGGTGTCGCCAAAGCCCCGTCCGATCGCCTGGTAACGTCCCAGCAGGGAGACAATCTCCGTCGACAATGTCCGTGCTCTCTGCTGTTCGAACGCAGCGGCCTGGGACACCGCATGCTCGCGGTCGAGCCGCATCTGAATCAGGGCAGCACATGCGAAGCTGCCGGAGATCAGTACGAGCGAGCCTATGACAATTACCCGCACATGTCCGAGAAAGCCGCCGAACCTGCGCGGCATCGCGATGGTCGCAGCGTCCAAAAGCCCCGACGTGGCTTTCGCTCCTGCCATGCAGCCTGCGCGCCTCTGATTCGCGAATCATCGATTATGCGGATTGGCGAGTCGCTGTCACGCGCGGTTCAGGGCCCGATACCTGATGGAGTTGCCGAATAAAGAAAATCCGGAGCCCCTTCGAGACTCCGGATCCTCATTTTGTAGGGCGTCGCGGCTAGCGGTCGGGCTGCCAGATCGCCGGGTTGTTCTTGGCGTGCATGATCGTATCGGCCTTGAATACACCCGCGCCCGTCATCGCTCCGCGCGCGACAAGGGCATGGCCCACGGAGGGTTGTGCCATCCGCGATTTCGACTCGGCCTGGGTCGAATCGATGGTCACGAGCTCGCCGGTCCGCGTCGCGATGGTGATGAGATTGCCGTTCATGCTGCGAACTGTGCCGTGAATCTCGTGTTCCCCGGGGGCAAGGGCAATGAGCGTGCTCTTGAAGCTGGTCTGCGGAAGCTGGGCGCGTTTCGCGTCGGCACCCAGACCGAATATCGCTACCGACTGGTAGCTCGCCACGTACACCTTGCCGTTGGCGACCGTCGGCACCGTGTTCGAATTGCCGCCGGTATTGGGCCAGGTTCCCGTCAGCCCCGAATAGAGGTTGTTGCCGTTCTCGTCGAAGGCATAGAGGTAGATGTCCGCGGGATCGCCGTCGGTCGGACGGCTGACCGCCCAGACGACTGCCGTGCTGTCATTGGTTCCATTTGACGAGACCGACGTGAAGAACCCGGGATCCTGCCCGCCCGGCACGCCGCTCGAGGTCGCGCGACGGCTGAGCGATTTTCCGGAAACATTGAGACTGTAATAATTGATGTTGCCGCCGCCGCTGGTGACGACCTGAACGTCGTTGCTCGCGTTGACATAATAGGATTGGCCACACCAGCAGCCGCCGACGTTGTAGCTCCCCAGATACTTCTTGTCCTTGCCGAGCTTGTCGGCGTTGAGAAGGTAGAGGTTGCCGTCCTTGCCTGCCGCGACAGCGAAGTTGGAGACTTTTCCGCCCGACTGCGGCGGCAGGAGCGTGACGCCGCCCGAACCGAAATCCGTATCGCCGCGGTCGAGGTTGCGCTTTCGGCGAGGTTGGTCTTCTTGTTGTAGCTGTTGCCGCTGTAGTCGGAATTACCGGTGACGAAATAGATGTCACCGCCGGTATCCGCAGCGAGTCCATAGCCCGACATCCAGATGGACGTCAGGAAGAAGTCGTCCTGCGAACTGGCCAGCGTATTGTTGAGGTGATTGGCAGCTAGCGGCGTCAACGTTCCCTTCTGCCAGCCGAACACCCAGCCGCGCGACACATTCGCATCGATATCGCAAAAGCTTCCGAAGCCGGCATAGATGTTGCCGTTCGACAGCAGCAAACCCGGACGCTGGCGATTTTGCGACGCAGGGAAGTTGAACGTGGTGCCGTTATTGAGTTTGGCCGACCCGCTGACGACGACGGACGGGATCGCGTCCTGCAGGGTCGTCAGGCTCAACTCATGAATGCGGTAGGTCTGATTGTTGTTCTCCAATGTGTATGTAATCACATACATCACGCCGGCGTTGGTATCGATCACCGGCGTTCCGTCGATGCCGATATTCGGGCCGTTGTTGCCGCATCCGCCGGGAAGATCGCCCTGGGGAACCGGCGCGCCGAAGTTGGCGTGAATGAGCACTTGCCCGCTGTTGGCGTCGATCGCATAGATGCTGTCGCTTTCGGTCGCCACATAGACCACGTCATGCGTGCTGCCGTTGATGGTGAGCCCCGGAACGACGAGCGGTTGCGTATCCACCTGATCGTCGAGGGCGTCTGAGGCGATCAGACCGAAGCCGCCGGTGCTCACAGACGACGGCGTCAGCGTTGTCTCCTGCTGGTTCCAGCCGCTACGCGTATTGTCGTTGTGATAGGTGGTGACGCTGACTGACGCCGACGCCGCACCCACGGCGACGAACGAGACTCCGGTCATGACCAAAGCATACAGAGCCGCCAGACGCGGCTTACGCGACGTATCCGACATGAGGATTCCCCTTTCAAAGGCCGAATCCGATCATGACCCACTGGTGCTACGGCGTCCATCCTGATGTTGGACCATCTGCGGCAAGAGGGTTACCGATCGGCGAAACTCTGCAATTGTCATTGAATCGACACGAGTATTTTCACCAGAGGGATCGATTCAACCGCTGCGAGGAGCACCGCGATTGGCGGCGCAGCGCATCCAGAGCGGCCAGATGCGCTTCGCTGTCGATGAAGGTGCGGATGATCACGATGCCCCTGTTCGTCGGCGAGATCGCAACATTGCCCGCACCGGCGCCCGGCACGGAGCCGCCGGGGGCAATCACCAGACGAAATCGGCTGCGCGCTTGGCGTTCATCTGCCGCAAACACACTTCGTGCAGAGGCATCATAGACCGCCACGCTCCACCAAGTGCCGACCGGTACGGGTGAGGTCACAACCACCGAGCCTCCCGAAAGATCATAGGGACATTCGGCGTAGAGCAAATCTGCGCTGGGTCGCTTCACAAAATGCCAAGATGCATCGGGCCGTTTGACATAGGTCATGGTATTCGCCGGTCCGGCGCGTTCCAGCACACGCATCATCGCCAGTGGCGGTATTGCGTACAGCGACGCAATATGCACGGCAATGGCGATGAACGCGGTCGCAGCAAGCCAGGGTATTACCTTTTTCACGTGCATCCCGTGCGCCGGATCGCCGGCAGATCGGCGCGCTGCGGTGTTGCGGCAATCGGCGCAGCAGGTTCGAACAAGCGCAGTACGAGATTAAATGAGCTGCCCGTCACCGGAACCCAGTTCGATGGCTGAGGCGTCGAACCGACGGCAACGGAAAAGCTTCTGCCCGCGGGCCGCCAAATGCTCGTCTTGTCGACGAAATACCGGTTGGCGGGGTTGGCGATGAGATAATCGTCCGCTCCGTACGCGGTCAGGCTCCACCAGCGTGAGTCCGGGTCATGGCCCGACACTTCATATTGACAATCGCCGCGCAGCGCGTCGCCCGCGCTGTCGGTCGTTGCAACATAATAAACCACCCCGGAACGATCGATCGCGAACAGGCCGTTCAACGCCACGGACGCGCGGGTGTAGAGGTCGCTGGACTCGCTGCCGATCTGCAGGTTTGTCCGCCAGGGGCCGTCGCCAATGGTCTCCGGGATGTGCCGGACAACCGTGAACCATGTCGCGCCAAGTCCCAGCGCGATGCCCGCGATGACGGTAGCGGTCGCCTTTATGGCGGCGTTCATGACGGACTGGTCTAATACACCCGCGGTAACCATAGCACCTGGAACCCGCCGACCCCAGCCCGCGCCTGCGCATTTTGCGAACCCTCAGGGCGACGGCGCAGCCGGGACGCTGAGGATGCGTCAATCCGGGTGACCAGCGTGACGACCAATCCGTGAGGGACACCCACCACTGTCACATTTATTTTGAAAAGCCCCTCTAGCGTCCCGGCCGACGGGGACTCAGGGGAAGCATCATGACGGACGCAGCCGCGGCCACGACCGCGCACGGATCTAACGGACGGCCCAAGCTTGATACCAAGACAGGGCCGGTGACGATCATCGTCTTCCTCCTCCTGCTGGCGGGCGGAATCGCCTATGCGGCTTTCGGCTTCCTGACCGACATTCAAACGGCACACGAAACGCTTGCG
>JBEKLN010000030.1:0-49829 GCA_050010175.1 Rhizomicrobium sp. | reverse complement strand
CCCGTGCGTGTCGGGCTCGCGTGTCGTGCACTGTCGGGTACGGGACGCACTCTTGTCCGGAACGTGTGCGTGAATGTCGCATTCGTGCGTCGCGTCCCTTCGCAATTGCCTCGCGCGCTCATTCGCCATCCGCTCTGTCTCCTGCGACCGACTCTATCGCCCACCTCCCCGGAGGGGAGGTCGCAAAAAATTCTGAGGTCCGGGAGCGACAGCGAACGGACGCGAAGAATTTTTTCGGGTGGGGCGAAACGTAACGCATCTCGAATGCCGACGATGTGTCGACATTCCCCCCACCCGAAAAATTCTCTCCGCTTCGCTACGACGAATTTTTCGACCTCCGGGGAGGTGGGACAGTTACGCCGCGCCGTAGTCCATGTTGCAAAGGTCCGTCAGAAGATCCGGGCCGGTGGGAGTCCAGTTGAGCTGCCGGCGCGTCAGCGCGCCGGAGGCCGCAAGATCGAGCGCGGCGAGACCGGCGATGGCGCCAAAGTAATCCGGCGCCTCCGCATGCGCGATCGACGTCACCGGCAGCTTCAGCCCTTGACCGATCGCGCGGGCGATGTCGCGCATGGCAATGCCGTCTTCGGCGACGGCGTGATAGCGTGCGCCCGCCTGGCCTTTTTCGAGCGCCAGCCGGAACAGCCGCACGGCGTCGCAGACATGCACGGCCGGCAACCGGTTCTCGCCTTCGCAAACATAGGCCACCCAGCCCTTCTGCCGCGCCAGCGCGATGTGCACAGCGATCCGGCCCTGACGGCGTATGTCATGCACCTGCGACAGCCGCATCACGATCACGCGCCCGCCCTGTGCGATGAGAGCTTGCGCCGCCTCCTCTGTAGCCGCGCGCGGGACGATGGCCGAACTGGGAGGATCGTCGGACCGCTCGTCTTCGATGGACCGATGAGCCCGGTGCCGGATGACACGATGAGCGGCCGGTTCGAACCCAGCAGAACCTCGCCGAGCGCTGCGATGATTTTGCGGTCCGCCTCGCTGTGCTGCGTCACATTCGAGAAGTCGTGGTTGAAGGCGGCATGGATGACGCCGTCGGCCCTCGCTGCGACGTCGCGCAGGCGGTCAAGGTCGTTCACGTCCCCGCGAACAACGTCGGCCCCGGCGCGCGCGAGCGTCTCGGCGCCGGAGTCAGACCGGCTCAGTCCGACGACATCATGGCCCGCGCCGATGAGTTCGGGCACGAGATAGGACCCGATAAATCCGGTGGCGCCCGTCAGAAACACCCGCATGCTGGACCTCTATCATGCTGATCGGAATCGTTGTCGATTTATGTGCGTAGGCCAGAAGCACAGCGGCCGCTACGTTCCTTCACTCTCGGCACGACGGATCGGGAAATGCGGTAAGTATCCCAACATCTAGATCATCTCCGTTCCAGACGGGCCGGTCAAACTGGGAGCGGCGTATTTCGCTTGATCCATTTGACAACAATCGACGAGGAAATCGAAATCACGCTGGGTAGCTCAAGGAGCCTTCGCAGCGTCAAATCAGACAATTCGTCGATGTCCCGAACGACAGCCTCAAGAACGTAATCATGGCTGCCCGTAACCGCGGCACAGGACGTGATTTGCGGATTGCGCATGATCGCGCGAAGGAAAACCTTGCGATCGGTCTCGGTTCTTTGGTTGGTGGAAACCATTATCACCACTGTGGTCGACAGGCCGACCTTGCGCTGATCGATCACTGCCCGGTAACCCAATATGACCCCCGTTTCTTCCAGCGACTTCATCCGCCGCAAACATGACGTCTCGGACATCCCTATTCGGCGAGCAAGCTCTGACGCGGACGCGCGCCCTTCCGTCTGCAGTACGCGCAGGATGCGGCAGTCCGCGTCTGAAATTCGTTTGGTGGATTTCTCCATTTTTTGCCTCTTATTCTCAGGATTCCGCGAAAATAACCCCTGTGATGGATGAAAAGAAGCGGAAACCGGCGCGGAGATCGGCCCATAACAGCTTGAATGTCAGACACCATCGCATAAGTGGGTGAGTGTTGTTGGGTATGTCCTGTATCGTCAATCGACCGATCTGCGCTCTTGTCATCCGCAAGTGTTCTGGCGAGACGGAAGAGGGCACCTGACAAGAATGGAGACGTGGCCTTGAAGTGCGATTGGTCCATTTTCTGTTGCGCTGCATTTTTGCTGGTCTCGCCGGCGCAAGCGCTCGCCGCACCCGTCGTCGAAGGCATGCCACCGCGCGAACTGACCGATCCCAAATCCGTCGTGTCGCAGCCGCTCGCCGGAGCCGCGCCCGTTCCGCTGGCCGATCTCTTCTTCACGCGCGGCGGATATGATGCCATGTGGGTTCCACATGCGGACACCGTCATCATCTCCACCAACCTTACAGGGCGGTACAATCTCTGGACCGTACCTGCGAATGGCGGCTTTCCTCTCCAGCTCACGCAATCCGACGACCGTCAATTCGGATTGACCGCCTCGCCCGACGGCAAATGGGTCGTCTTCCAATCCGATCAGGGCGGCGCCGAAATCTACGACCTTTATGCGACGCCCATCTCCGGCGGCGCGGTCATCGATCTGACCAACACGCCTAATGTCGACGAAGAGGGCGCGCTCTTCTCGCCGGACGGTTCGCTGCTTGCGTTCACGCGCAGGCCTAAGGCCGAGTCCTCCGACAACATTACCGTCATGGATTTCGCCACACACCGTGCACGGCAGCTCACGCACGAGGCGGCGAAAGACCACACGTGGGAGGTGGTGGCATTTTCGCATGACGGCAAATCCATTCTCGCCGAACGCACCGACGCGAAGGGTACGGAAGCGGAAGCCTGGATCGTCGACATCGCGTCCGGGAGACAGGCACGCCTCATGCCTCCGCAGAAATATATCAGAGTCACCGATATCTCGCCCGATGGCCGTCATGCCGCGCTGATGACGGAAACGGTGTCCGGCATACATCAAGTGGCGCTGCTCGATCTCCGCGACAAATCGGTTCGTATCTTGAAGCCAGATGTATGGCCTCAAGGATGGGGATATTTTTCTCCGGACGGGCGCACGCTTGTGTTCGAAACCTTTGTCGATGGGAGGACGACTCTCACTGAGTACGATGTCGACACGGGAAAATCGGAACCCCTGCCGCTGCCTGACGGGTTCAACGACGAACCTCCGGGCGAGCAGAACCTCCGCGCGAGCTTCTCATGGGACGGCTCACGCATCCTTGTCGCGCACCAGGCCAGCAACACACCGTTCGACTATTGGATCGTGGATGTAAAAACCGGTGCCGCCACACAGCTGACGCGGCTTGGCCTCGCCAGCATCGATCCCGCGCGGCTGCCGCAAGCACAGATCGTGCACTACAAGAGCTATGACGGAACGGTGATCAGCGCGTTTCTCTGGATGCCGTTCAACCTCGCGCGCAGCGGCAACGCACCGGGCGTTGTGTTGCCGCATGGCGGGCCCGACTCACAGATGCTTGACCGCTTCAATCCTACCGCGGCGGCACTTGCTTCGCGCGGCTTTGTTTGTATCGCCCCGAATGTCAGGGGATCGACCGGCTACGGCCGCGCCTTCCAGGAAGCGGACCACAAGGATTTGGGGGGCGGCGACCTCAAAGACGAAATTGCCGGCGCGGAATTCATGGAGGCGACCGGCTATGTGGATTCCAAGAAAATCGGCATGACCGGTGGCTCCTATGGCGGCTACATGACCCTCATGGCGCTCGCCAGGACGCCGGGCTTGTGGGCGGCCGGCGTTGACGAGTATGGCATCATCGACTGGCAGGAGATGCTGCTCCACGAGGATGCGCCAGATCAGCAATATGAAAAGAGCCTGCTCGGCGATCCCGTGAAGGACAAGGGCGTCTACACGGCGTCGAGCCCGCTGACCTATATGAGGAACGCGACGGCACCGCTCCTGGTGCTGCAGGGCGACGACGACGCGCGCGTCACGAAGGACCAGGCGGAGAAGGTCGTCGCGGTGATGAAGGCGAACGGCCGCACGGTCGACGCGCATTTCTATCCGGGCGAAGGCCACGGCTTTTTCAAGCGCGAAGACCAGATCGATGCGCTGGAACGCACAGTTGCATGGATGGAGAAGTATTTGAAGCACTGAGATCGTCTGCGAACCCCTTCAAGAATGCGCGGGAAATTTGGCGACAGGATTCACAAAACGCAGGCATTGTGCAGTCGTATTTGTGTATTGGAGTGGACCCCAAACGTGAGACATCATAAATAGGTGACAGGTCTCGAAGTGAGGTCAGCCGCCCCCACTTCCTCCTTGCCGTGTGCGCCGCAGCATTTATAACCGATCCCATCCCATGCGCGCCGACGCCCCCTCTTCCACCAAGCCATCGGGCTCGGCCGCCGCCCTGCCGACGCTTCTGTTCATTCTGTTCATCAATCTGGTGGGCTTCGGCATCGTCGTGCCGCTGCTGCCGTTTTACGGCAAGTCGTTCAACGCGAGCGCCTGGCAGGTCATGCTCGTGTTCTCGGCCTACGCCATCGGCGCCTTCTTCGGCGAGCCGTTCTGGGGACGGCTCTCCGACCGCATCGGCCGCAAGCCCATCCTCATCTCCACGGTGTGCGGCAATTGCCTGTGCTATCTGGCGCTGGCCTTCGCGCCCAATATTTACGTCGCCTTCCTCGTCCGGCTGATGGGCGGCATGGCGAGCGGCAACGGCGCGGTGGTGCAGGGCTACATCGCCGATGTGACGCCGGGCGAGCGGCGCGCGGGCCGCATGGCGCTGCTCGGCGCCGCCAACAATATGGGTTTCATCGTCGGCCCCGCGCTGGGCGGATTGCTGGCGCATCCTGCGGCCGGCCCCGCGGGCTTCCGCACTCCCCTTCTCGTCTGCGCCGCGTTCTCCGCCGTCTCGGCATTGTCGATCACGCTGTTCGTCGCCGAGAGCCGGCATCGCGCGCATCGCTTCACCCATCAGCCGAGCCGCTGGGATGTGCTGGGCACCGCGCTCGGTCATCCGATCATCCGCAGACTGATGGGCGTCACGTTCCTCGCCGGCTGCGCCTTCACCGGAATCGAAGCCTGCTTCGGATTGTGGGCGCATGCGCGCTTCGACTGGGAGCCGCGGCAGGTGGGCCTCGCCTTCGCCGTCGTCGGCATCGTGGCGGCGACGTGCCAGATATTCCTCGTCGGAAGGCTGTCGCGCCGCTTCGGCGAAGCGCGCGTGCTGGCCGCGGGCATGGCGCTGACGGCGAGTTGCGCGCTGCTGCAGCCGCTGTCCACGGGCGGCGCAAGCACGATCGTGCTGATGACGTTCGCCGCCTTCGGACAATCGATCGCCTGGCCCAATGTTGCCGCGCTGATCTCGCGCAACGTCGACATGAATCATCAGGGCCAGTATCTCGGGCTCAACAACGCGACGGGCGCGCTCGCGCGCGTGACGGGACCGTTCTTCGCCGGCCTCGCCTTCTCGAATGTGACGGTGAACGCGCCGTTCCTGATGGCCGGCATCATTGTCGCGCCCGCGATCCTGCTCGCCTGGTCCGCCAGGCGGCGGCGCGGATCGGATGACACGGATGAGGAGTCAAGGCGGATGGCTTCGGGCGTCGTCATCGAGGCGGGCTCGTACGGCATGGAAGGCGCGGTTCAAGACGCAAGGCTGTCCGAAACAAGACTCTCTTGAGACGCAGTGATGCGCCGTCCCGCGGTCCCCGGGGGGTTGACTTTGGCCATATCCGTCCCTAAAAATGAGTGATCAATCAGTTTTTATTGGACCGCATGCCCAAGATCAGCACCCTGAAGCGCGAGACACGCCGCCGGCAGATCCTGGACGCGGCCCTGCGCTGCTTCTCGCGGGACGGATTCCACAACACGACCACGGCCGACATCGCGCGGGAATCGGGCGTCAGCCAGGGCACGCTTTATCTCTACTTCGCCACCAAGGACGACATGATCGTGGCGCTGGCCGACGACCGGCACGAGGGCGAAGCGTTCATCAACGCCATGGCGCAGAGCGAACAGGATCCCCTCGCAGGTCTGGGCCTGCTGCTCGAACTGCACGGCCGATCGCTCGACGATCCCAAGCGCGCCGATCTGCGCCGCGTCGGAATCCAGGGCTGGGCGGAAGCGCTGCGCAATCCGACGATCCACGCCAGCATCGCCGAAGGCACGTCGCTGGTGAGCGCGGAGATCGTTCGCCTGATCGAGCGCGGACAACGCACCGGACTGATCAAACCGGGCGTAGCGCCGGGCGCGGTGGCGCGGGCGCTGATCGCGCTTTTCCGCGGCCTGATGCTGGAGGCGACTCTCGACGGACCTGTCGACCTGCCCGACGTCGGACCGCTGATCGAGGACATGATCCGCGGCGCGCTCTTTACCGATGCGGCGAACGTCTCGCATCCGAAAAATTCTGCACCGTCACAGGAGCCGCATTCATGACCATGACAGAGACCCTGCCCTCCGCGCGCGAGCCGGAGTCGGCGCCATTCTCCAGTTCGACGCGGCAATGGGGCGCGGCACTGAAAGCATTGCGCCGGCTGCTATCGGACAAGGACGACACCGGCCAGGTCTTCGAGATCATGCGGGCGCTGAACGGCAATGCGAACGCGAAGAATTACCGTCGCCTTCTGGAGACGCAGGGCGGCGGACGCATCGCCTATGAGCATATCGAACTGGCGCCGAAGCTCATGGATTCCGCGTGGCTCGACAGTTTCGCCGCAGGCACGGTGGGCGCGGCCTATCGCGATTTCGTGCGCCGCGAGAATCTGTCGGCAGAGGGTCTGGCGGAAATCAGCCGTCACTGCCAAGCCCGGGTCGAGGAGAGCCATCCCTACGCCTGGTTCGGACGGCGAATGCGCGACAGCCACGACCTCTGGCACATTCTCTCCGGCTATCATCGCGACGGTCTCGGCGAAGCGTGCCTGGTCGCGTTTTCGTATGCGCAGACCCGCGGGCTGGGCTGGGCGCTGATCGCTCTCGGCGCCACGTGGCGCGCTTTGGCCGGAGGCCATGTCACGCAAGCCCGCGCGATCTGGCAGGGCTACCGTCGCGGGCTCGCCGCGAAGTGGTTGCCCGGCGAGGATTACGTGCAATTGATGGGCGAGCCGCTCGATGCCGCGCGACGCCGGCTCAATATCACACCTGCAACGATCTACGATTGCCTTCCCCTCGACGCACGCGATCCCTCGGCGGGGAATGACGCGAACAGCGCGCCCGCCCCCACAGCCGCGAAATAGGACATCCCATGTCAAACCATCCGGCCGCCGTGGCCGAGACGGAACCTCGTTTCCACCCGGTGCAATTGCTTCCCACCCTCATCTTCGATGTTGCGATGCCGATCATCGTCTTCGACGGACTCACCCACTACGGTGTGTCTGTCCTGTGGGCGGTGGTGGCGAGCGGGCTTTCGCCGGCGCTCAACAACCTGCGCACGTGGATTCGTTCGCGCCGCTTGGAACCGCTCGGCATCATCGTCGTCAGCCTGATCGCCATCGGCGCGGCGGCATCGTTCATTTCTGGAAATGTGTTCTTCGCGCTGATCAAGGATTCGTTCCTGACGGGAACCTTCGGGGCGATCTGTCTCGTCTCGCTGTTCGCGAAACGGCCGCTGCTGTTCTATGTCGTCCGGCAATTCGTGGCGGGCGACGATGCGGCGCGCATCGCCTGGTGGAACGGATTGTGGGACTTCCCCCATTTCCGCCGCGGCATGCGCCTCGTCACCGTGGTCTGGGGAGTCGTCTATATCGCGGAGGCCTCCGCGCGCGTCGTCCTAGCACTCAAGCTGCCCCCGGCCGAAGTCATTTCGCTGTCACCCATCATGGGTTTCGGCGCGCTGGTGCTGCTCATCATGTGGACGCGGCGTTATATGCTCGCGGTGCGCGAGCGCGCCGCGCGGGGAGCAGGCGCTGCGGCGTAAGAGTCGTCTAAGCCAATCACGCCGGCAGCAACACATCGGCCAAACTGTTCGCCGCGGTCTACTCGTCCGCCTCGCTTCCCAACAGCCGCTCGAAATCCCTGCCGCCGTAAAAGGTACGGATGATGAGGACCTCGGACTTCGATACGCGATAGACGATGGTAGCGCGGCGCTCGAATGCGAAAGTGCGAATGCCCGGCCTGATCTCGTCGCGCGGCCTTCCCCGCAGCGGAAGGGTTTCGAGCGAGAGGCACAGCGGCTCGATCCGGTCGATGTAGCCGGCCGCGACCGTGTGGCCCGCTTCATCCGCGATGTAATTGTAAAGCTCTCGCAGGTCCCGTTCCGCTGCCGGGCGAAAGGAGACGAGATACCTCTTCACTTCCGGTTCCTGGCCCGCGCAGCATGATGGGCCTTCAGCCGCTTAAAGACCTCCTTAGCCGGAATGCTGGGCCGCGCATCAGAAAGGGATTCGTCAATTTTCTCCTTGAGCCAGTCGTTCAACGCAGCCTCTTCGCGATCGAGAGCGCGGACAGCGGCGCGCAGAACTTCGCTCGCCGATGCATAAGTCCCCGCATTCACGCGCGCTTCCACGCGATCCTGAAGTTCGCCCAGGGTAACGGTGATGGGACGGCTCGACCGGGTCATGATTTCTTCCTCTATGACAGTGTCATACTAATGCCAAAGCCAAATACTTCAACCTGCATTCGGTGGCAAAACGAATTTCGTAACGCCCATGTACCCTGCGCCCTCGGGCTTGCCTCGTCCCCTCGCGGCGGCTCTACTGCGCCCAAGGAAACATCCCCGGAGAACGGCCAAATGCCCATCATCTACGACGAGATCATGCAGCTGAAGGCTTCAGGCGATGCGTTCAGCTACACCGAGCGAGACAGCATGCTCTATGCGCTGGGCATCGGCTTCGGGCGCGATCCGCTGAACGAGGCGGAGCTGCCGTTTGTCTACGAAAACGGGCTCAAGGCCATTCCCACCATGGCGACCGTCATCGCCTGGGGAAGCTCCGTCATGGGCAAGACGGGCATCAATTACCTGATGGTGGTGCATGGCGAGCAGCGGTTGACGATCCACAAAACCCTGCCGACATCCGCCGACATTGTCTCCGACGAGCGCGTGGTCGGCGCCTTCGACAAGGGCAAGGAAAAAGGCGCGTTGCTGGTGACGGAAAAGATCATCCGCCTGAAGAGCACCGGCGAGAAACTCTGCACGCTGGTCAATACGACCTTCGCGCGCGGCGACGGCGGCTTCGGCGGACCGAAGGAAGGCGCACCCGAACCGCACGCCATTCCCGACCGCAAGCCCGATCTCGTGCACGACTGCGACACACGTCCCGACCAGGCGTTTCTCTATGCGCTCTCCGGCGACCGCAATCCGCTGCACCGCGATCCCAAGGTGGCGAAGATGGCGGGATTCCCCCGCCCGATCCTGCACGGGCTCTGCACCTACGGCACGGCCTGCCGCGCGATCGTCTCCACCGTGTGCAAATACGATGCGGCGAAGATCACCGGCTTCGATGTGCGCTTCTCCGCACCCGTGTTTCCAGGCGAGACGATCTCCACTGAAATGTGGATCGACGGCCCCGTCGTGTCCTTCCGGTCCAAGGTGAAGGAACGCGATCTCGTCGTCATCAACAACGGCAAGTGCACGCTTGGCTCCTGACGGCGACCCGCTCGCGGCGGCGCAATCGCTGATGGAGGAAGGGCGACCCGCAGAAGCGGCCACCGCATTGCGCGCGCTGCTCGATGCGGGACGCGGCGGGCTTCTGTCGCGCACGATGCTGGTCAGCGCGCTGGTCGCGTCGGATCAGACCGGCGAGGCGGTCGCGATTGCTCGGGAAACAGCGCTCACAAATCCGCAGGCCGCGATCGCAGCGGTATCGCTTGGCGAGGCACTCCTCGCGGCTGGATCGCTCGCAACGGCCATCGGCGAATTCCAGCGCGCGCTGCGTCTCGATTCGGACAGCGCGCGCGCACGCTTTCTCCTCGGCCGCGCCTGGCTCGAAGCCGGCGAATCCGAAAAAGCCCTTGAAGCATTCGAGGCCGTCAGCGACGAAACGCCCGAGCTGGCCGCAGCCGTTGTCGAGGCGCGGGACATGTGCGCGAGACCGCGCGCCGATCCCCGCTATGTGCGCCATCTGTTCGACGAATTTTCCGGCGATTACGATTCGCGCATGCTGCAGCAGCTCGGATACAACGCGCCCCAAGTCCTGCGCGAGATGGCCGCGATGCTCGGCGTGGTCGAGCCGCGGTCCATTCTCGATCTCGGATGCGGCACGGGTCTCGCGGGTCTCGCGTTCGGGGATATCGCATCGACGCTCGTGGGAATCGATCTCAGCCCTGCCATGATCGAGAAGGCCCGCGCGCGCAGTATCTATACTGAACTCCTTGTGTGCGACCTCGAAGCGGCGCTGTCGATCGACGGACCGTCGTTCGATCTCATCCTTGCCGCCGACACGCTGGTCTATCTCGGCGATCTCAGAGGTGTGTTTGCAGGCGCGGCGCGAACGCTGTCGCCGGGCGGAACGTTTCTCTTCACGCTCGAAAAATCGGAGACCGTATCCTTCGAGCTTGGCCCCAAGCGGCGCTGGCGCCACTCCGAAGCGTATGTGCGCGACGAAACGGCATGCGCAGGCCTCGACGTGACCGGACTTCTCGCCTGCCATCCCCGCAGCGAAGCCGGCGTTCCGGTCGAGGGGCTGGCGGTGGCGCTCGGCAGGCCGGCATAATTCGCATGACACGGTGCCGCAGCGGCACGGCTAACATCGTTCAATGCAATCCGCGGAGCAACCATGAGCACAATCGGCATTCTTGTTTTCGACGACGCGGAGGAACTCGACTTCGTGGGTCCCTATGAAGTGTTCACGATGACGAACGAAGTCTTTGGCCGCGCAGGCAAGCCGCGCCCGCACGAGGTGCTGTTGCTCGGCGAAAGCGATCGCACCGTGACGTGCGCGAAGGGCATGACGATCGTGCCGCACGCGACCATCGCCCAACACCCTACCCTGGATGTCCTCCTCGTGCCCGGCGGTCAGGGCACGCGACGCGAAGTGAAGAACGAGGCGCTGCTGCGCTGGATCGCCACGGTCGCCGCGACCTGCACCTGGATCACGAGTGTGTGCACCGGCGCCCTGCTTCTGACCGCCGCAGGTCCGGCGAAGGGCAAGCGCGTCACCACGCATTGGGGTTTCGTCGAACAATTACGCGCCCGCAATGAAGCGTCCGAGGTCATGGAGAATGTCCGTTACGTGCGAGACGGGAATGTCGTGACGGCGGCAGGCGTTTCGGCCGGCATCGACATGGCGCTGTGGCTGGTCGGCCAGATGCACGGCGCGGATACCGCGAGAGCCGTCCAGCGGGCGATGGAATACGATCCGGCGCCGCCTTACGCCGCGGAGGTTTAAGAGCCTTTATTCCGCCGTGCCGGATATGCTCTTATCGGGCCGGATCACACCGGCACGGACAGGGGTTTGACATGTTAAAGGCGTTTGGATTGGGTTTGTTCGTGTTGGCCGCGACCGCCGGCAGCGCCTGGGCGGACAACATGTGCGGCGACGAGCCGATCGCTCCCCTCATTCCAACCGTTTCCGAGATGAAGCTGAAGACGCCGACCGAAGCCGCGACCTCGCGCCACACGGCATTTCTCGAGGTGAAGAAGTGGCAAAGCGACCTGCAATCCTACCGAAATTGCCTTGGCGCTGCGCAGACCGCCGACAAGCGCAAGATCGGCGAAATCCAGCGTTCGGACAAGCCGGACAAGGACAAGATCGCTGGGGTTCAACAGGACCTTACGGCGCTCGGCGCGGCCTACGACAGCTCCGTCGACGAAGAAGAAAGAATCGTCAACGATTTCCACGCCGCGCTGGTGGCCTATTGTGTGCGCCCGGATGTCGACCGTTCCGCCTGCCCGAAGACTTGAGCTGGGTGCCGCGGCCCGAGCCGGAATGACGACGACAGACTGACCAGCGGCGCGAATCACGTATGGTCGCGCACCATGAGCACACGCGAACATCAGCGCAGCGAACGGCGCGCAAAAGCGCATAGTACGACGCGCGTTTCCATTCTGGCAGCGGCCAGACGGGTCGCCCTGCGCGATGGCGCGCGCAATCTCTCGCTGCGTGGCGTGGCGGCGGAAGCCGGCTTCGCGCCGGCCGCTCTCTACGGGTATTTCGCGGGCAAGAACGAATTGCTGCTGGCGCTGGCCGCCGACGATCTGGCGTCGCTTGCCCGCACCATGCGCAATTCCTCCGCGCGCAATGGCTGCACGCGCAACCTGGCGGCAGCAGCGGGAGCCGCACTTTCGCAACTGACGGGTATGGAAACGATGGCGGCCGCGGCATCTGCATTGTCGGCCGTGCCCGGCTCTGGCGAGTCCGAACGCCAGTTCAACGGCCGGCTGATCGCGACGCTGAATGCGCTGTCCGATGCCGGCGGGATGAACGCGAAGGACCGCGAGGCACAGTGCGACGTCGTGCTTCTGGCCGCTACGTTGACCGGTCTTGCCGTTCTTTCGCGCTCGGGCCGTCTCGCGGCGCTCGGCTTTACGCAGGAGGAATTGCTGCAGCGGCTTGAGAGGCGGTTTGCTCCGTAATCACTTTCGACTCTCTGTCGGACCGGCATATTCGGCGGTCACGGGCGCCTCCTCGTCCGTGGCAAAGCCGCGGAACAGGCCCACGCTGTTCCACATCGTGACGATGTGTCCGGCGCGGTCGATGCCGATGAGCGCACCGTCGCGGTCCTTGAATGTCCCAAGCTTGTCGTGAAGGTCTGCGGTCATCGCCGCCTTCATCGTCTGCCCGCCATATTCCATGCGATCGGCGACATCCTTGGCGATGGAAAAGCGGATGAAATATTCACCGTGTCCGGTTGCGGAAAATCCGGCCGTTTTGTCGTCGGCATAGACGCCGGCGCCGACAATGGGTGAATCGCCGACGCGGCCGGGGATCTTCGCATCGTAGCCGCCGGTCGATGTCGCCGCCGCGATGTTTCCGCAGCGGTCGAGCGCCACGGCACCCACCGTCCCGTGATCGACGACCTTTCCTGGTTTACGCGTGTTGCTGAAATACTCCGGCGGCACACTTTCGGCGCCGATGCTCTCCACGAACGCCTGCCCGCGATCGCCGACCATGAGAACATGCGGCGACTTTTCCATCACCAGACGCGCGGCGTGCACGGGGTTTTTGATCGCGGTCATGGAGGCGACGGCGCCGGCCGACTGATCGCGCCCGTCCATGATCGATGCGTCCGTCTCCACGATCCCTGCGCGGTCCGCAATGGCGCCCTTGCCCGCATTGAACGCGCCCGAATCCTCGAAACTGCGCACGATGAATTCCACGACGTCGAGACTCGCGCCTCCATCGGCCAGTTTCTGGCGCGCGACGGCGAGCACATCTTTCATAACCTTCAATCGCCGTGGGTTATCGACCGGTTGGCTGATTTCGCCGCCATGCGCGACGACGGCGAAATGCATTTGTGATTGGCACGCGTCGGCCGGCGATTGCGCGAGCGCCGGTGAGGCGGCTATCAACGCCGCGCCGAGCGTAAGAAACGTGATTGGCTTCATGATGTTCCTCCCGACATTTATAGTCGCTCGCGCATTCGCGCGATTTCCGCTTGCACGACTTCGGGATGCTGCATCGGCAGAAAATGCGTTCCGCCTTCGACTTTCACGACCCGCATATCCGGCCGGGCCGCAACGATGGCGGCAATCTCGCCATCGAATGCAGTGCTCGCGACCGTGCCGTGCACGATCGTGACGGGACACCGCACATCGGGCGCGATGCGCGAGACATGCATGGGTGTCTCGCGAAAGCATTCCGATTCCCAGGCCGGCGAACAGGTAAGTGTCCATGTGCCGTCTTCGCCCTGTTTCAACCCGCCGCGCAGATAATCTTCCAGCATCCGGTCGCTCCATGCCGCGAAGATACCGCGACCGCGATAACCCTCGTAAGCGGCCTCGAACGATGGAAACGTATCGCGGCGTTTCAGCGCCTTGCCGGCGAGGTTCGGGCCGGGATTTGCCTGTGCCAGCGGCGCCACGAAGACCGGCTCGAACAGCACGAGCGCCCGCACAGCCTCAGGTGCTGCGGCAGCCGCCATGAAGCTCGCAGTGGCACCCATCGAATGTCCCGACAGGATCACCGGTTCGTCGCCGAGCTTTTTCAGATACGCGATCAGATCGTCGCGGAAGATCGTCCATCCCTTCGACATTCCCGGTGCGGTCGGCAGCGTCGAAAATCCCTGCCCGCGCTGGTCGCAGGCGAAGAGATGAAACTCCCCGGCCAGGGGAGCGAGAATGCTCGCGTAGGTCTGCGCGTTGAACCCATTGGCATGGGCGAAGTTGAGCGGAAGCCCCCTGCCCTGCCACTCCAGACACGACATGGCGCCGTCGCCCAAAGGGACACGTCTTCTCACGGGTTCCGGCATGAGCGCGGTGGCCAACCATTTCGCAGACAGCCGGTTGTGGCGAGCGTGCCCGGCGCTGTCAATGAAGCGATTTGCAGCCGCGCGGCCATCCCGTAGAGTCGGCGCAACCGCTATCCGAGGAAACAGCCTTGCACCCCAGTCTCATTGCCGAAAAAACGCCCGGCAAGCCCGCCATCATCATGGCGGCGACCGGCGAAACACTCACCTACCGCGAACTCGACGACCGAACCAACCGGGGCGCCCAGCTTTTCCGCAAGGTTGGCTTGAAGGTGGGTGACGGCATCGCCGTCTTCATGGAGAACACCGTCCGCTATCTGGAGATCTGCTGGGCCGCGCAGCGCGCGGGTCTTTATTACACGTGCGTTTCGTCGCGGCTGACGGCGGGTGAAATCGAATACATCGTACGCGATTGCGGCGCGAAGGTGCTGGTCGCATCGCACGGACTTTCGAAGATTGCCGCCGAACTCGTGCCGGTTCTCTCCGACGTGAAGCGCTTCAGCATCGGCGGGTCGATCGACGGATACGACAGTTGGGAAAGCGCGACGGCGGAGATGCCCGCCGTGCGCATCGCCGACGAAATCGCCGGCGCCGACATGCTCTACTCATCGGGCACGACGGGCCGTCCCAAGGGCGTGCGTCACGCATTGCAGAATTTGCCTATCGATGCACCGAGCCCGCTGCTTGCGTTGGTCACCATGCTGTTCGGCCTGAGCGAGAACACGGTCTACCTCTCGCCCGCACCGCTTTATCATGCGGCACCCCTGCGCTACTGCATGACTGTCAACCGGCTCGGCGGCACGGCCGTGATCATGGAGCATTTCGATGCGGAGCTGGCGCTGCAATACATCGAGCGGTATCGCGCGAGCGGCAGCCAGGGGGTGCCCACCATGTTCATCCGCATGCTGAAGCTGCCCGACGCGGTGCGTCTGACATACGATGTCTCCTCGATGAAGTCGGCCATTCACGCGGCGGCGCCCTGCCCCATCGACGTGAAGCGGCGCATGATCGAATGGTGGGGGCCGGTGATCCACGAATACTACGCCGGCACGGAAGGCAACGGCTTTTGCTACGCCAGCAGCACCGACTGGCTCGCCCATCCCGGCACGGTGGGGCGTTCGCTGCTCGGCGAAATCCATATCTGCGGCGAGAACGGCCAGGAAGTTCCCGTGGGCGAGGAAGGCACGATCTACTTCGCCAGCGCCACAGCCTTCGAATATCACAACGATCCGAAGAAAACCGCCGACTCGCGTCATCCCGATCATGCGGACTGGTCGACGCTGGGCGATGTCGGCAAACTCGATGCGGACGGTTTCCTCTATCTCACCGACCGCAAGGCGTTCATGATCATTTCCGGCGGCGTGAACATCTATCCGCAGGAAACCGAGAACATCCTCGTCGGTCATCCCAAAGTCGCCGACGTCGCGGTGATCGGCGTGCCCAATGAAGAGTTCGGCGAGGAAGTGAAAGCGGTGGTGCAGCCCGCGGACTGGAACGACGCCGGCCCCGCGCTCGCCGAAGACCTCATCGCTTATTGCCGCGAGCGCCTGTCGCCGCTTAAGTGCCCGCGGTCGGTCGACTTCGAGCGCGAGCTGCCGCGCCATCCTACCGGCAAGCTCTACAAGCGACTCATCCGCGACCGCTATTGGGGCAAACGCGAATCGAGGATCGTGTAAAAATGAAGGACCACCACGGAGACACGGAAGACACGGAGACGTATTTCACCACACAGCACACAAAGAACACGACGCATCTTCTCGACCCGAATGGAATCTTGCTTGGCGCGCCTTGCGCGCCGACATGCCGTGACCGCGCGAAACTCGTCTCGCTGGGCCTTCGTGTTCTTGGTGATCTTTGTGGTGAGAACTTTCTTCTCTCCGTGCCCTCCGTGTCTCTGTGGTGAATTCCAGGAATACCTCAACCAATGGAGAATGCCGCCATGCGCACCGTATCATTCGATGACTTGCCCTCTCTGGTCGGCCAGGAGCTCGGTGTGACCGAGTGGATCACGATCGACCAGGACCGCATCAACAAATTCGCCGACGCCACCGGCGACCATCAGTGGATTCATATCGATGTCGAGCGCGCGAAGAAGGAATTGCCCGGCGGCAAGACCATCGCGCATGGCTATCTGACGCTCTCGCTCCTGCCCATGCTGGGCGCCGGCATCATGCGCGTGACGGGCGTCAGCCGCGGCATCAATTACGGCTCCAACAAGGTGCGTTTCACCAACATGGTGCCGGTGGGCTCCAAGGTACGGGGCCGCCAGAAGCTGCTGTCGGCCGAACCGAAGTCCGGCGGTATGCAACTCATCAGCGAGTTCACGGTGGAGATCGAGGGACAGGAGCGGCCTGCCCTGATCGCCGAAACCATCGGCCTTATCTTCAAGTAAGTGCGCGCCGGATTTCCACCGCACACACATCCATGGTTTAGTCGCGATTGACGCGGGTAAGGCCGCGTGCCGAGGGGGAGAATATCCATGAAGTCGAGGTCATTCTGGCTGGCCGCCGCGTCGGCAGCGATACTTGTTTCCGCATCGCAGCCTGCACTGCACGCCCAGGCGCCCGGCACCACTGCCACAGTGGATGCAAGCCTCTACCAAGGGCTTCACTGGCGCGGCATCGGCCCCTATCGCGGCGGCCGCGCGCTGGCCGCGACGGGCGTGCCCGGACAGCCCTACACATTCTATTTTGGCGCCGTCGCGGGCGGCGTGTGGAAAACAACGGATGCAGGCCAAACCTGGTCGCCGCTGACCGACCACGAGAAATTCGACGCGATCGGTGCGATCGCCGTGGCGCCGTCCGATCCGAACACCATCTATGCCGGCACGGGCGAAGCCGCGCCGCGCGGCGACATGACGTGGGGCAACGGCGTGTTCAAATCGACCGACGGCGGCAAGACGTGGAAAAACCTCGGCCTCCAGGATACCCGCCAGATCGGCGCCGTGATCGTGGATCCCGCCAACCCCGACATCGTGCTCGTCGCAGCGCTGGGCCACGCGTTCGGCCCCAA
Source organism: Rhizomicrobium sp. (assembly GCA_050010175.1). GTDB lineage: Bacteria > Pseudomonadota > Alphaproteobacteria > Micropepsales > Micropepsaceae > Rhizomicrobium. The sequence continues at coordinate 32,554 of JBEKLN010000030.1, read as the reverse complement.
TCCCAATCGCGGCGTTTACCGTTCGACGGACGGCGGCAAGAGCTGGACGAAAGTTCTCTATCGCGACGATCGCACCGGCGCCATCGACGTCACCTTCGATCCGCACAATTCGCAGATCGTGTATGCGAGCCTATGGCAGGCCCTGCGCCAGCCGTGGAATTTCTCGAGCGGGGGCCCGGGCAGCGGGCTTTATCGTTCCACCGACGGTGGGACGACATGGACGCAGCTGAAGGGCAACGGCATTCCGGGCGGCATTCTGGGGCGCATCGACGTGTCCGTTTCGGGCGCCGATTCCAATCGCATCTATGCGATGATCGAAGCCAAGGACGGCGGACTTTTCCGCTCGGACGACGCAGGCAATCACTGGTCGCGCATCAGCAGTGACGGACGACTGACGCAGCGCGCGTGGTACTTCTCCAAGATCTACGCCGATCCCAAGGCCGCCAATACGGTCTACGCACTGAACACGGGACTGTTCCGTTCGACGGACGGCGGAAAAAGTTTTCAGCTTCTGCCCGCGCGGCACGGCGATCATCACGGGCTGTGGATCGATCCAGAAGACACCAATCGCCTGATCGACGTGAGCGACGGCGGGGCGACGGTGTCGCTCGACGGCGGCAAGAGCTGGTCAAGCCAGAACAACCAGCCCACGGCGCAATTCTATCACGTCTCCGTCGACAACCAGTTTCCCTACAACATCTACGGCGCGCAGCAGGACAATTCGAGCATCGGCATTGCGAGCTATAACGACGAAGGCGCGATCACCATCAAGGACTGGTACGATGTCGGCGGCGGCGAATGCGGCTTCATCGTCGTGGATCCGCGCGACCCCAACGTCATCTATTCCGATTCCGAAAACGAGATCGGCCGCTTCGACAAGAAATCCCAGCAGCTGCGCATTATTTCGGTCTGGCCGATAGACGCATCGGGCCATGCGGCCAAAGACCTGCTACACCGCTTCAACTGGACCTCGCCGCTGATCATGTCGCCACACAATCCCGACACGCTCTATGTCGGCATGGAACGCGTGTACAAGACGTCGAATGACGGACAGAGCTGGACGCCGATCAGCCCAGATTTGACTCGTAACGACAAATCCAAGCAGGGTCCGTCCGGCGGGCCGATCACGCACGACATCACCAGCGTCGAATATTACGATACGGTGTTTGCCATTGCGGAATCGCCGCTCAAGGCGGGACTGCTCTGGGTAGGCAGCGACGATGGCCTCGTCCATATCACCGCGAACGATGGGGCAAGCTGGTCGGACGTGACGCCGCGCGACATGCCGCAATGGGGCACGGTCAGCATGATCGAGCCATCGCACTTCGATACGGGCACGGCCTATGTCGCGGTGGACCGGCACAAGCTCGATGATATCGCGCCTCATGCCTACAAGACGAACGACGGCGGAAAGACGTGGACGCACATCGATGCCGGCTTGCCCAATGGCGCCGTCGTGCACGCGGTGCGCGAAGATCCCGCCAAGCGCGGACTTCTTTATGCCGGCACGGAAACGGGTGTCTTCGTCTCGTTCGACGATGGCGCACACTGGCAGTCGCTGCAGCTCAACCTGCCGCAATCGCCAATCCATGATCTGCTGGTGAAAGGCGACGACCTCGTCGTGGCAACGCATGGACGGTCGTTCTGGGTTCTCGACGACCTCACTCCGCTGCGTCAGGTCAATCCGGCTTCGGCGCAGCAGACGGCAATCCTCTATGCGCCCGAGGTGACGTATCGGCTTTTTTATCCCGATTCCGTGGATGCGCATCCGCCCATCGGCGCCAACCCGCCGGCGGGTGCGGTCGTCGACTACTATCTGGCGGCGCCGAAAGGGGAGATCACCCTCGATGTCCTGGACTCGAACGGGAAACTGGTGCGCCACATTTCGAGTACGAAATCGACACGCGAGCAGCAGCCGCCGGAATGGCCCGACCAGGTCGAGCCCATGGTGAAGTTGCCGGCGCAGCGCGGCATGAACCGCTTCGTGTGGGATCTGCGCTACAACGACCCGGTCCAGATACCCGGCGCGTTCTATGAAGGCGAAGCGCCGCGCGGACCGCTGGCCATGCCCGGCAAGTACACGTTGAAGCTGACAGCCGGCGGAAAAGTCATGACGCAGACGCTGACCATGAAGCTCGACCCGCGCTCACGCGGCTCGGTAGGAGCGCTTGAGCAGAAATTCGAACTCGCCATGGAGGCCTACCACGATCAGGACGCGCTGCACCGCGCGGTCAATGACATCCGCACCGTGAAATCCATCATAGCAAGCGAGCAAAAGACTCTGGTTGGCAAACCGGGGAGTGCTGCGATCATTGCCGAGGGCAATGCCGTGCTCAAAAGCGTCGCGCCCATCGAAGGCACGTTGATGCAGGTCAACATCAAGGGTTCAGAGGCAAATCTGAACTTTCCCGGAATGCTCAACGAGCAGATATACGCCTTCGCCGGCCTGCTCGACGACTCGGACAGCGCACCTACAAAACAGGAGCTTGAGACCTACTCCGACATGCACAAAAGCCTGCAAACCCAGCTCGCAGCATGGTCCAGTCTCAGGCAGGGTGCCGCGGCCGTCTTTCTGATGCACTCGGGAGCCGCAAAAAAGAACTGACGCCGAACAAGAAACGCAAGCTGTGAATGCTTGGCTGCCGCATCGCGTCCCATGGGGGCGTGATGCGGTTTGCGTGTCCATTCCTGGCCGCTGGCGATCAAAATTCACGGCTGATGCATAGGCCCTTGGCACCAAATCCACTTTCGGAGGTTTCCCATAGTGACCCTCCGCGCCGCGGGTCGCAGAGGTAAACTCGCCCCGAGGTTCGACATATGAAGATCGCCCAGGTCGCCCCCTTATACGAGGCCGTTCCTCCGCTGCTCTATGGCGGAACGGAGCGCATCGTCGCTTATCTCTCGGATGCGTTGGTCGAGCTCGGACATAACGTCACCCTGTTTGCCAGCGCCGACGCGCGCACCAAGGCGAGCCTTGTCCCGGTTCGCGACCAGGCGATACGGCTGGATTCGCATCCGCTGAAATCCGACCTGGCCGCCCATCTTGGCCTGCTCGACGAGGTACGGCAAAGACAGGATCAATTCGACATCCTGCATTTCCATATCGATCTGCTGCACTTTCCCTTCTTCGAAGACGTCGCACAGCGCACGCTCACGACCGTGCATGGCCGGCTCGACCTGAAGGATCTCTCCCAGGCGTATACGCGCTGGCCGCGCTACAGGATGGTCTCGATCTCCGACCGGCAGCGGATGCCGCTCCCCGAAGCCAACTGGGTCTCCACCGTCCAACATGGCGTTCCCGATACCCTCTATCGATTTTCACCGGGCGCGAAGGACGGATACCTTGCGTTTCTTGGCCGCATTTCGCCCGAGAAACGCGTCGACCGGGCGATTGCCCTGGCCATCCGCGCCGGGCGGCCTTTGAAGATCGCGGCAAAGGTGGATGCCGTCGATCGCCCCTATTTTCACGACGAGATTGAGCCCCTGCTCGACCATCCCCTCGTCGAATTCATCGGCGAGATCGGGGACAACGAGAAATCCGACTATCTCGGAGGAGCGTCTGCACTTCTGTTTCCCATCGACTGGCCGGAACCTTTCGGCCTCGTGATGATCGAAGCCATGGCATGCGGGACACCGGTCATCGCCTGGAACTGCGGCTCGGTTCCGGAGGTCATCGATGACGGCGTCACCGGCTTTATCGTGCAGAGCGAAGACGGAGCCATGGCGGCGCTGGATAAAATCGGAACACTGAGCCGGCTTCGCATCAGGCACGTGTTCGAACGACGCTTCTCGGCCACGGCCATGGCGCGGCGCTATCTTTCCGTTTATGCACAGCGCGAGATGACCGAGCGGTTGAAGGACGCGGTGTGAAGTCCCCATGGCGGAACCATCCGGACCCGCAACCGCGCATGGCGGAGAAACAAGCGTCCCCATGGACTCCCCGCCGGGGCCGGCTGGGTTCTTTGCGCTCAAGCATGCAGATACGTTCGTCGTTGCAGATCGTTACGGCGACATTTGCGGCCAGGGCGACGGGCTTTTCTTCGACGACACCAGGTTGCTGTCGCGCTGGAAGCTTCTCCTATCCGGGGACCGGCCATCGTTTTTGAGCGGTTCTGTCAGCCAGGACAATGTCCGTTTCACGGCTCATCTGACCAATCATCCATTGCCGCTGCTCGGCCGCGAGTCCCTTCCCGAAGGCGTGATTCATATCGAGCGCACCCGGCTCCTGTGGAATTCACGGCTCTATGAATGGGTATCCCTGAAGAATTTTTCCGAGCAGGACGGGCGGCTCACCGTGTCGTTCCTGTTCGGAGCCGATTTCCGCGACATGTTTGAAGTGCGCGGCAAACGCAGAGAGCATCGCGGACATGTGCGACCGCCCAAACTTGGCCGGACAAGCGTCCAGCTCAGTTATGAAGGGCTGGACGACGTCGAACGCCTGACGGTAATCCAATTCTCCGATCGGCCCGAACGACTGACCGACGACCGCGCCGAATTCGAAATTGACCTGCAGCCGCAGGCTCGCCGCGAAATCTTCATCGAGATCGGCCGCACCGACGAAGCGTCGCCCTGCAAGGAGCGCTTCCGGGCCGGTGCCGCCCGGGCGCGCTGGGCGATGCGCAGCGCGCGGCGCCTGGGTGCGTCGCTGCGCAGTTCGGGCTTTCTCTTCAACGACTGGCTGGAGCGCTCGCGAGCCGATCTCGCGCTGCTGACGACGCAGTTGCCGACGGGGCCTTTCCCCTATGCCGGCATTCCCTGGTTTTCGACGCCGTTCGGCCGGGATGCCATCATTACCTCGATGCAGCTGCTCTGGCTCGAGCCGGCACTTGCACGGGGCGTTTTGCGGTTTCTCGCCCAGCATCAGGCACGCAAGCGATCGACGTTTCATGCGGCTGAGCCCGGCAAGATCATGCATGAGACGCGCAAGGGCGAGATGACCGCGCTGCATGAACTGCCGTTCGGGGAATATTATGGCGGCGTCGACACCACGCCGTTGTTCGTCATGCTGGCCGGCGCCTATGCCGATCGCACCGGCGACATGGAGTTCATTGAATCGTTGTGGCCGTCTCTCATCGCAGCCATGGAATGGATCGACAGTGATGGCGATTCCGACAAGGATGGTTTTCTCGACTACACGGCAAGCAAGGCCAACGGCCTCATCAACCAGGCATGGAAGGACAGTAACGACTCGATCTTTCATGCGGACGGAAGCCTCGCGCGCGGACCTGTCGCCGTCGTGGAGGTACAGGGCTATGTCTATGCCGCGCGCCGTGCGATGGCGGTCATGTCGCAAAGGCGGGGCGACCAAGCATTTGCCGATCATTGGCTGTCGCGCGCAGAAGAGCTGCGCGAACTCGTCGAAGCGAAATTCTGGATGGACGACCGCAGCTTTTATGCGATTGCTCGGGACGAATCCGGGCCGTGCAAGGTGCGCGGTTCCAACCCCGGACATCTCCTATTTTGCGGATTGCCGTCCCGCGAGCGAGCGCAGAAGGTCATTGCGCAGCTTCTCTCGCCCGCCTTCAACACCGGTTGGGGTATTCGCACGCTGGCCCACGGCGAACCGCGCTTCAACCCGATGTCCTATCACAACGGATCGGTCTGGCCCCACGACACCGCACTCTGTGCCGCAGGCATGGCGCGCTACGGCGATCGTGCAGGCATCATCCGCATCATGGCAGAAACCTTTGAAGCGGCTGCACGCTTCGACATGCGCATGCCGGAGCTCTTCTGCGGCTTCGGGCGCTCGGCCGGCGATCCACCCGTTCCCTATCCTGTCGCTTGCCTGCCCCAGGCATGGTCGTCGGGCGCCGTGTTTATGCTGCTGCAGGCGTGCCTCGGTCTGCAGGTGGACGGCTTCCGGAAAGAGATACGCATCGACCAGCCGCGCCTTCCCCCGGGCATCGACACATTGCTGGTTCGGGGAATCGCCATCGCAGACTCATGCATCGACATCGAATTTCAGAGGATGGGCGATCGCATTGTCGCAACACCCTGCGGCCGTACCCGCGATGCGCTCCCCGTGATATTGCACGTGTGAGGAATTCGGCAATCCGATAAAGGATCGCGGCCAGGGCATCGCGCATGGTTCAGCGGCGCCTGCGCCAGTCCTCCAGCACCGCCTGTGCCGCATTGTGTCCTGGCATGCCGCTGACCCCGCCGCCGGGATGGGTGCCCGAGCCGCACATGTAAAGGCCGGCAATCGGCGCGCGGTAATTGCCGTGCCCCAGAATCGGACGCGCGGAAAACAGCTGATCGAGGCTCAGGCTGCCGTGCATAATGTCGCCGCCCACCAGACCGAACACGCGCTCGAGATCGGGCGGCGCCAGCGCCGTGCACGCGATGATACTCGCCGTGAAGCCCGACGCGTAACGCTCCACCGTGTCGATCATCAGATCGGCAACCGCATCGCGATGCGTATCCCACGATTGTCCGTCGGGCAATTCCGGAGCGACGTGCTGACAAAAGAGACTTGCGACGTGTTTCCCGGCCGGCGCGAGCGTGTCGTCGACGAAGGACGGTATCAGCATCTCCACGATGGGTTCCTTCGACCAGCCGAACGCGCGTGCATCGGTATAGGCGCGCTCCATATATTTGAGGCTGGGCGCCATGATGATGCCGGCCGTCATGTGATCGCCTGCTTCGGGCAGGCAGGTGAATTGCGGCAACTCCGACAGCGCGACGTTCATGCGAAATGTTCCGGACGCATTGCGGTAATGCGCGATACGTTCGCGGAAATCGGACGGAAGCAGCGCAGGATCGACCAGCGACTGGAACAGCAGCTTCGGGTTGAGGTTTGAGATGACGGCACGGCCGCGAACCGTATCGCCCGCCTGCGTCACCGCCCCCACCGCGCGTCCGTTCTCGACCAGGATCTCGCGCACGCCTGAATCGGTGTGCATATCGACGCCACGTGCTGCGCAGGCTTTCGCCATGGCCTGGGTGATGGCGCCCATGCCGCCCACGGCATGACCCCAGGTTCCCTTCTTGCCGTTCACCTCGCCGATGGCATGATGCAAGAGCACGTAGGCCGTGCCCGCGGCATAGGGACTGGCGTAATTTCCCACGATGGCGTCGAAGCCGATCACGGCCTTGATGGGATCGCTTTCGAACCAGCCATCCAGCCAGTCGCCGGCCGATTGCCCGAACAGCGCCAGCAGATCGCGTTTGCCTTCCATGTCGAGCCGCGACAGCAACCGCGCCAGCGGAGTAGCGCGCAACAACTCGCCCAGCGCATCCCACCAGCCCGTGTCGGTCACGTTTGGCGGCGCTCCGTGCAATGTCTCGCGCACCAGATCGGCGAGCCGCGTCAGACGTTCCGAAAACGCATCGAGCTTCTCCGCGTCGGCAGGAGAGAACTTTGCCACTTCGTTCTTCGTGCGGCCTTCGCCGGTGAGCAGATACTCGCGCTCGTTCAGCGGCAGGAAATTCTGCACGCGCCGGGGCAGGATGCGAAGCCCATGCTCCGCGAGCGCCATATCGGCGATGACTTTCGGAGACAGAAGCGATACCGTGTAGCTCGCCACCGAATTGCGGAAACCCGGCGCGAACTCCTCGGTAACGGCGGCACCGCCAACGACACCGCGCCGCTCCAGGATGGTGACGGAAAGGCCGGCGCGCGCGAGATAAAACGCGCATACGAGCCCGTTGTGCCCCCCGCCGACGATGACGACATCCGACTCGCGCATGGGCGCGAACCTACTCATTGCGCCGCCGCGCTTCCAGCCCGAGGCCGGTGCGCGCTCAGGTGGCCTTGAGGCCCGCATCAATTGCCCGCATGGTGCGGCGGCAAACATGTCCCGGACATCCCATCATGCCGCGCGTCATCATGCTTTCCGGCCCGGTCGGCGCCGGCAAGACCACAACGGCCAAAGCATTGCTTCCTCTGCTGGACGGCGAAGTCGCGGTGATCGAAGGCGATGCGTTCTGGGCCTTCATGCCGGCCGCAAGCAAGAAGGGCCGCGGCGAACTCTTCCGCATTGCGATGCGCTCGATGACGTCGGCCTGCATTCCCTTCGTCCGCTCGGGCTTTGACGTCCTGCTCGACTTCTCGATCCCGCCGGAATTCCTCAACACGGCGCGCGTCATCCTCAAGGAGACGCCGATCGATTTCGTGATCCTGAAACCGGGCCTTGCGGTCTGCGAAGCGCGCGCCGGCGCGCGGGCGGAAGGCAAGATCGCCGACTACATATCGTATCGCAGCTTCTACGATCTCTTCCTGGACATGGGCCGCTTTGCGATCGAAGACGATTCCGCGGACGCAACCACGCTTGCCGCGCGCATTCGTGACGGACTTGCTGCAGGAACCTTTCGCGTGAGCTGAGCCCGGTGCTCGAACTCATGCGAAATCCACTGGTCGGCTCTACTTGTCCAGGCCGATCTTGAACACGAGACCGAAGGTGCGCGGCTGCGACAGGAGCACCGGCACCGGCGCATAGGGCACGCCAAGGCCCAGGAAGTTCGGGTTGACATACTGGTCCGTCACCGTGGACGCGGAGACTTCGCCACGCACGTCGAAGACGTTCTTCACGTACCAGTCGAGCTCCACATTGTCGGTCAGGAACAGCGCAAGATTCAAATTGACCGTGTTGTAGGCCGGCAGCTTGAACAGCGGATTGCCGGTGCCGGTTTCCTGCGACTGCAGGCCGGTGTCGGGAACGTTGTAGCCGGCGGTGCGCTCGCCGACATAGACGTCGTCGATATTCAGCGCACCGCTGAATCCGTCGCCGAGCTCGAAGGCATAATCCCCGGAGAGCGCGAAATTGTAGCGCGGCGACAGCGGAATCCGTGCGCCCGTTTCGTGCACGCCGATGACGGGAGACGGCTTGGTGAGAAAAGCATCCGTATAAGCCCCGGAGCCGCCCACGGTCAGATTGTCGAGCAGGCGATAATTGAACGCCATTTCGGCGCCTTCGACGCGCGCATCGCCCGCATTCTCCAGCTGGTTGATTCCGTCGACGTTGACGGTGGTCTGGATGGCGCTCCACTCCACATCGTAGATGTCGGCGTTTAACGTACCGCGTCCGCCGAACAGCGTGGACTTCTCGCCGACTTCGTAGTTCCACAACTGGTCGGACTGGAAGGTCGCCGGAACGGTGTCGCCTGGCAGCACGAAGTTCGGCCCGCCAGGGCGGTAGCCGCTCGCCACGCGCGCATAGAGCATCGTGTCGTCGGTCAAGTGGTAGCGCGGATTGATCAGGTAGGTCGCCACGCCCTGATCCGACGTCGCACCGTAGTGATAGATATGGCCGAACGGCGGTCCGAACAGGATGCTGGAAATGAACGATTGATAATCCTGATGCTGTTCGCTGTAGCGCACGCCCCCCGTGATGTCGAACTTGTCGGTCACGAAATAGGTGCCGTCGACGAAACCGGCAAATTCGCGATAGGTGCTGGGCAGATAGCCCGTGAATGGCTGCACGCCATAGGGTGGCAGAAGGCCGCCCGGCGCCGCGCCATCGACCAGATCGACGGTCTCGTCGGTGATTTCGTGCGTGAAATAACCGCCCACGACCCATTCGAATATTTTGCTGTCCGCAGAGGTCAGGCGGACTTCCTGCGTGAATTTCTGGGTGTTCGTATCGACCGGCAGACCAAACGGAACGCCCGGCGCGCCGAGCAGGAAATCGTAAAGCGTACTCAGATCTTCTTCGGACTGTCCGTGATTGTACTGCCAGCCGGTCACGGATGTGAGATTGGCCCAGTGCAGATTCCAGTTCACCACGCCCGAATAGAGCTGCAGCGAATTGTCGTCCGGCTGCCCCAGCGGGAAGACCTGACCGTAGGAGCCATAGACCGGCTGATGGGTGACGAAGTTTTCCTGGATCACGTCGCCGCCATTGGCGGTGATGTTCTGCGTCATCGCGCTCAACCGCACGCTGACGTCCGGAGACGCCTGCCAGAGAAACGAGGCGCGGCCGCCGAGTGTCAACGCCGAGCCGATGTGATCGCCGCCATACACCGGATCGCTGGTGTAGCCCGTGTCGTATTCCTGGATGCCGTCCAGCCGAAGGGCCATCTGACCGTCGTCGAACGGCATGTTGGCCTCGGCCCGCACGCCGTCGTTATAGCCGCCATGCGCCGTGTCGGAGCCTTCGAGCTCAAGACGCGCATCGAACTGGTCGAGGTCGGGCGCCTGCGTGATGTATTTGATGGTGCCGCCCAGCGCATTGGCGCCATAGAGCGTGCCCTGCGGGCCGTTGAGGATTTCCACCCGGTTCATGTCGAAGACGCCGACATTGAGCGACTGGAAGCCAAGACCGAATTGCGTGCTGGCGCCGACCGGCACATCGTCCACATACATCGCAATCGCGCTGCCGAGCTGCGTTCCGCCGGTGGTGACGCCGCGAATGGCGATGAGATTGAAGGCCGGCCCGCCCGACTCGTAGCTCACGCCCGGAACAAGGCCGGCAAAATCGCCGAAACTGTTGGCGTGGATCTTCTGGAGCTCGTCGGCCGACAGCGCGGTCACCTGGCTTGCGACGTTCTGCAGCGCTTCGGAGCGGCGCGAGGCCGTGACGACGACCGTCTCGATGGCGGTGCTGCCCTGGGCCTGCGCCGTCTGCGCCATGGCACTGCCCGAACCCGCCGCCATGGCGATCCAAGCCACGCTGCAGCCCAGCGCCGCCTTCAGCGTCAAATACGGTGCGTTCGTCCTGGTCATGTCTGCCCTCCTGGCCTCGCCGCGCGCGAGCCGTGTCTGCCGGCCCTTCGACACATGCGGGTGTTTGCGAATCGGTGAAAGGTAATTCAGCGTTTGTTGAATGGAAATTCCTCAAATGTTGAAATTCACGCACTGTGCCTGAAAAAGCACAACTTCTTTCGGCTTCCTTTCGCGATGCCGCAGGCTGCAACCTTCGGTTAAGCCTGCAGGGTGGCCGGCCGCCTCCGGATTGCACAACCGGCCGATCCGTCGAAGATTGGTTGGGGGAGATTCACGCATGCCGAAATCGCGGGCCCAGAACCCGGTCAAACGCGCCCACGCCAAAACCAGGACGAAGGCCAGGCCCGCGCCGCGCCGCGCCCGCGGCCGGCCGTCGAAGGAGAATGGCGGCGAAGCAACCCGCGAACGCATTCTCGACGCCGCGGAAGAACTCTTCGCGCAGCACGGCTTCGACGGCGTGACCATTCGGCAGGTGACGCGCAAGGCGAATGTGGACGTCGCGCTCGCCCACTATTACTTCGGCACCAAACGCGGCCTGTTCGATTCCGTCTTTCTGCGCCGTGCGGCGATCCTGAACGAGGCCCGGCTGAAATCCATCGACGAGTACCAGGTCGGACCCGGACCTTCGGGAGCGACCATTGAGGGATTCATCCAGGCGTTTCTCGATCCGGTGATGGACTATTGGGCGAAAGGCGGCGCAGGCTGGAAGAATTATCTCGCGATCGTGGCGCAGGTGAACAACACGCCCAGATGGGGCGGCGAAACCATGGCGCGGTATTTCGATCCTGTCATCCACCGGTTGATCGATGCGCTTCGCGGCATCATGCCCGGCGCGCAGGATGCCGATCTCTACTGGAGCTACGAATTTCTCTCCGGCGCGCTCACGCTCACCTTCGCAGAAACCGGCCGCATCGAACTCTTGTCGTCAGGCGTCTGCCGTTCGGCAGACTACGACGCGGTGAAGGAACGTCTGGCGCCGTTCATCGCGGCGGGTTTTCGCCATGTGTGCGGGGCGAAGAAACGGTGAAATCGTCGAATGGATAGGCCGTCTACGGCAGGGTTAGAGCCTTGCCCGCAGGCCCGGAGCTTTCACTTGAGCGTGAAGGCAAAGACCTCGTTGCCCGCGGGAACGACGAGCATTCCCATTCCGGCCGCGAGGCCCGTCAGCGGAGCGCCGTAATAGCCTTCTTCGGGCGATGGTACCGCAACGCCGATATTGCGGCTCGACACCAGTTTGCCCGTCGCCGCGTTCACCACGTAGAGATCCCCCGACCCCGAACCTTCGATCACATAACCGCTGACGACGATCGGTGCGCTCGACAGGGTTCCGTCACCCGCAAACGTCCACAGCGTAGCTTGCGTCGACGCATCGGTGCTCGTCAGCGTCGAACCGTTCAGCGACACGACGTCGGCGTCGCTGTTTTCCGTCACGAACGCCGGTGCGTTGACGCCGGGAAATGTACCCGAGATCTGGCCCGTCCCGGCACTGGCGATCCGGTTTTTGCTGCTCTGATCGCGGATGAAGACCTGGCCGTTGTAAAGGGCCGGAGTCGCGCCGCCGCCGCCGTTGCAGCCTTCATTGTCTTCCCAGAGCTGCTGGCCGTTCGAGGCGGAAAACGCGTAATACTGGCACGGATAGCTGACGAACACGCTTGTACCGTCGGTGGCAGGCGAACTGATCTGGCCGCCGCCATAGCTCACATTGGCCTGCCACAGCACGCTGCCGGTCGTCTCGTCGACCGCGTAGATGAAATTCTCGTAGCCGCCGACATAGACGACGCCGTCGATGGCCGTGGGAGGCGACGCACCGGAATAGATGTCGGGCATTTGCGCGCTCCAGTTCTGGGCGCCCGTTACCGAGTTGTAGGCAGCAAGCAGGCCTGTCGAATTGACGGCAAACACCTGCCCGCCGTCATAGGCGATGGCCGACCAATGATACGTATCGCCGATCGGCTGTTGCCACGCGATCTGTCCCTTCTTCTTTTTCAGCGCGAAGAGCACGGTGCCGCTGCCATCCGACGCCGCAGCGGTGACGTACACATATCCACCTGCGATGAGGGGATAGGACGGAGAGCCGCCCAGAGTCTGGGTCCACAGCGGCTTGAGTTTGCCCTTGAAGCCTTTCTGCGTCGTCTGTCCCGAATGGGCCGCGTCGATCTGATAGGCGACGGCAGCCGGCTCCGCCGCAGCAACCCGTTCCGCCAGACTCAGCGAACAGGCAAGTACGATGCCTGCCACAACACCGGCAATTTTCACGGTCGCCCCCAACGCTTCGCCCGCGATCAACCTATCAGTACCGCAAATGGCCCGCAAGAATTGGCCGCGTAACCGTGGGCGACTTCTGCATGCGCACAGGAAGCACACTCACGACGAACGCGTGACGGAAACGCAGCCGTGCCGCAAAGCAGCGCATTGCACCCTCGCTGCGGCTGAAAACCAAAATTCACTTGCGCCTTTGTCCCAGTCTCGGTGCGATGTTCTCCCTCAGCAGTCTTCCGAAGGCTTCGGCTTGCGCTGAATCGGCAAAGCACCGTTTGGGTACCATCCAGAACATTGCGTCCGACATATAGATTACGAACACCCTCTTGTGCTCTCGCCATTTGAGAAAATCGCTCCACGGCGCCGAGTTGGTACCGTTCTCCCCGACGGCGGTCATACCGGAATCATCCCAGGACATTTCATATGGACGTTGCAGGGATTTCTGCCGGTCGAATATTCCGCGAGTGGTTCTCGGCAAGGTAACGAAGTTCACGGCCAAATAAGCCACCGCCAATATCACCGCGAAAATGGCAAGCTCATTACCGGAAGCCGAAAGCAGTTCGGACACACTCATCCGTGCATGGACATTGGGAAAAACGCCGATGACGACAACACAGGCGACAAGAATTACGGCGACATATCGCCAACGAGACAGCAAATGCAGTCGGTTGGCGGAAAGATAGTCTTCCGCTGTCAATTGAATCTTGGTCGCGCTTACCTCACCCCCAGCTTCATTGCCAGATACGCCGCAGTCGCTTCGTCGGCGCGCAGCCACGACTCGTGGCGCAGGAAGCCGTGGATATCGTTGGGCAGAACGAGTTCGTCGTATGAAACATGATGCGCATCGAGCCTGCGCGCGAGATCGACGGTCTCGTGGAAATGCACGTTGCGGTCGTCGTCGCCCTGAATGAGCAGCACGGGCGATTTCCAGGTGTCGACGCTGGCGTCCCAAGAGGAAACCAGGCTGTCTTCCCAGCCGCGTTGAGATCGCGCCAAGCGTCGGTCGCCGAAATTCGCAAGCGGCATGTCATGTAGGCTTGGCCCGAGCACGCGGCAAAAAAAGATCGGCGCCCCCTGCCGACCATCGGGAGCAAGGTTGAAGCACCCATTCCACCACTACAGAATTCGAGTCGCGCTTTTCCAATACAATCAACGCACTAGCATACCTACAGCCCACTTTGTCGATCACGAAAAAAAGCCTAATCTATCTCCAATCAGCGGTCGTTCGACTCATCTCATGTATGAAAGACTTGACGAATGCCCAGGTACGAAAAAAGGCCACAGTTGGAAGAGGTCGATACTCCAACGGACCTGTCAATCGATGTTCGAAGGTCGTTCAATGCTTTGCTGCGGCGCCTTCGTGCCTTGGTCAAGCTGACTTGGTCCGGACTCCCGCACTCTAGCTTGACCACAGCAATTATTGTGGGAGTGCTTGCGGTTGGGATAATTATTTATCAGGAGTACTCGGGTCCGACGATTGTAATTCAACCCATAACAGTCCCGAAGGATCTCGCCGAAAAAGGATTCACGGAGAGCGTTGCCGCCCAAAGACTAAGAGATGACATCAATTTGCTTTACGGAGGATCTCCTCACAATCCGACACACGTCGTGCCAGTGTCGTTTCGAGAATCGCGAACTACGGCGCTGCCACTTCCGCTCCTGAAGGCGTATATACCACCCTCAGCGGCGAAGGAAACTATATCCGTCAGCACTGAATTCAGAACATCAAAGATTCTGCTGGCTGCGGACCGGCCGCAAATTGTGATCCCCGAGGTACAGGTTTCACTCGATACGATTGTCTCTTCCGTGTTGGATTTTTTTGGCCTCAGTCGTCGAGTCGAAATTTCCGGTGAGTTTGTCGAAGAGAACAATCAGCTGATACTGACCCTCCGCAGCAACAGAGACGGGCTCATCTATCAAGAATCCCAAAAAGCAGATGCGCCAAGTGCTACGCCTTTGACTTCCTCACGCGCGGGTTCCACGCCACCGGCTCCTACACCGTACGATCCGGATAGCTTGCTGGAACCGGCAGCAGAAAAGGTGCTTGACGCTGGACACCTCTCGGCGTCCGTCGCCATGGCGCGATGGCTCTCAGGTCATGACGATGCTGCCTTCAGAAAAGCCAACTACATCATTCTTTCATGTCATGACAGCCAAGACGAAAATGTAATTCAAGCCCGTCTCATTCAAGGCTGGGTATATGAAAATAACGGAGACTATGATGACGCGATCAAATCCGCCCTGACCGTCGTAGGTGTGAAGCCACAATATTCTCTTTATCACAGCAATCTTTTTACTGACGGCTATATATTACTGGGGCGAGCGCTTTACGAGCACGGACAATATGAAAATGCTGTTAAGCAGTTTCGCAACGCTGTCCGATGGACGCCAGAGGATGCGGGGGCTCACATTATCGTTGCTGCGTATGGGGACATTGGCGACTCCGAAGCGGCCATAGCAGAGTATCGCAGGGTCTTGCAGATCGACCCGCACAACTTCGAGGCCCATCGTCTCCTGTATGATGAGCTGCGCAGAGCGGGAAATATCTATGGAATGCGAGCGGAATATTATGCTGTAAAGGAATTTTCTCCAACCCTTGCGTTGGTAGAGAATGGTGACACGTTAAACCTTGATGGGAAGTACGGCGACGCGCTATTCGAATATAATGAAGCGATAAAGCTGGATAATGATAATATTCTTGCATATTCTGGAATTGGACATGTGTTTGAAAATGCGCACGTGTTCGATAAAGCGGTTTCCGTATTCAAAAAGGCGTTAACTTTAAGCCCAAAAAACTTTTCTATTTTGGATGACCTTGGTGATTCGTTGCTGGCGCAATCTAATTATGGTACGGAACAAAACTTGGCAAACGCGCGACTTGCTTTCAGCAGATATGAGCAGGTTTTGGCGGCAGATCATACTGACGTTCATGCCAAAATTGGAAAGATTTTGGCCTCTGAAGAAATGGAACAGGAATACGACCTGACAAAGCATAGTGATCCATTGTTTGAGGCGTGGTTAAATAGTCTTATTAAAGATAGTTATTATGAAATACTGAGAATTGATCCATTGAACGTTTCGGCTCTTACCGGATTGGCTGATATTTATTTAACAAACGACAATTATCGCGCGGAGGCAATTATTGAGTACCTGAGGGCGTTGGCGGTCGATCCATCTGATCGCGCAGCCCGCGATGGACTGGGACGAGCGTATCAGCGCCTTGGCCTGTACGAACTTGCACTCAAGGAATTTGATTCCCTCGTGGCCGAGGACAGGTCGGACGCCACCGTGTTCAATGATCGATGTTATACTCGGGCATTGCAGGGAAAGCGGTTGCATGACGCGTTGGTCGACTGCAAGATCGCCGTTAGTTTGTTGCCTATGGACAATCACAGTCGCGACAGTCAGGGATTTCTCCTGCTGCGCCTCAAGAACTGGCATGATGCCATCGTTAGCTATGATACTGCTCTGCAGCTAAATGCCCAACTCGCCGCGTCGTTGTTTGGACGCGGCGTGGCCGAACTTCATCTCGGTCTTCTAAAGGCAAGGACGGATATCCAGAAAGCAGATAACGATATTCAGCTGGCAAAGAAAGATATGCAATCAGCGAAATCCATCAACGCGAGTATAGATGATTATTTTGCTGCGCATGGCGTGGTGTACTTCAAGACAGCTGCGAGCGTTGTGATTGGAAAAGGGTGCCTGTCTCTTGTCAGGTTGTCCAAACTAGTTTGTGTACGTGACGCTTAACATCACGACGCCTGCTTTACCCCCAGCTTCATTGCCAGATACGCAGCGGTCGCTTCGTCGGCGCGCAGCCACGACTCGTGGCGCAGGAAGCCGTGGATCTCGTTGGGGAGAACGAGTTCGTCGTATGAAACATGATGCGCATCGAGCCGGCGCGCGAGATCGACGGTCTCGTGGAAATGCACGTTGCGGTCGTCGTCGCCCTGAATGAGCAGCACGGGCGATTTCCAGGTGTCGACGCTGGCGTCCGGCGACGACTCGAATGCAAGCTTCATCGCGTCGGCGCGATCGCCCTGTTCGTAGCGCTGCGCCGGTTTGCCGAACCAGTCGCCCAATTCCTGAGACCAGTCATGCACGCCGTGAAGGTCGACGCCGGCCTTGAAGATGTCGGAGTTGCGCGCGAGCGCCAGTCCCGTGAGATAGCCGCCGTACGAACCACCCCAGATACCGATGCGTTTCGCATCGACGCCCGGTGTCGATTGCAGGAACTTCGCGCCGGCCACGACGTCCTGGTATTCCGATGCACCCGTCGGCCCCCAATGCTCCGGCTGCTGGAAGGCGCGGCCATAACCGATGCCGAGACGGTAATTGACCGACAGCACGACAAAGCCGTGGGCGGCGAGATATTGGTTCACCGCATAGGCATTGGAATAATAATCCATGTAGTGCCAGCCCAACAGCATCTGGCGCGGCGGGCCGCCATGGACGAAGACGATGCCGGGTTTTGCGCCGCCGCCCGGCCGGGCGAATAACTGTCCGTGTACAGTCAATCCATCCGCCGCCTTGAACGAGACGTATTGCGGCGCGATGAGGTCGTTCACCGGGAAATCGGCCGCCAGCGCGCCGGCGTTCAGGACGCCCTCATGCGAGCCGTCCATGTGCATCAGCGCGGCCTCCGGCGGATGCTGCACGCCGGTCTGCACGTAGGCAATTTGCGAGGCGCTGGCCGCCACCGGCGTCCATTCGATGCCGGTTCCGGATGTCAATTCGACGGGACCGGCGCGATCGACGGCGACACGGAAGAGATGACGGCGGTCTTCGTCGTCTTTCGTCCTGCCGGTGTTGGCGTCGAAAATCATCGACTCCAGATCGCGGCTTTCGGCGATGTGCTCGACCATATACGCGCCGGGCGTCAGCAGCAGCGCAACACCGCCCGCGCTCGGCACGGAATACAGATGCGGCCAGTTGTCGAGTTCGGCCAAGAAGACAAGCCGGTCGCCGGCCGCCCAATGCAGGTTCGCTTCGCCTTCGACATCGGGATACGAGCCCGCGAGCGTATCGGGGCTTCGCCAGGCTTGATGCGCGGAACCGTCGGCAACATCCGCCACCCAGATCGACCAGGGATGCGGCAGCTGTTTCAAGAGCGGCTCCGGCGGGCCGCCTTCGCCCGGGCGGCGCACGAAGGCGATGCGTTTTCCGTCCGGCGACCATTTCGGCGAGGTGTCGAAATTGGTCGATGGCGCGAGATAGGCAAGCGGTTTGCTCTTGCCGTCGAAAATTCCGATGAACGAATGATCGCCGCGCGCCGACACGAAAGCCAGTCGCGTTCCGTCCGGCGACCATTTCAGATCGCTGTCCTTGCCGCGGTCGAAGAACAGGCGCTCGGGTTTTCCCTTGCCGTCGAGCGACGCGGTCCACACCTGCGCGTCCCTGATGTAGGCGAGCGTGCCTTTCGACGAGATCGCCGGCGCATCGCCTTCGGCGATCTTCACCGGCGCACCGGAAGCCTGTGCGCTCCATAGCGTGACGACCGGCTGATCCGTCGATGAATCGGGGTCCGGCGCGAGATTGCCGTCGGCCGGCCAGTTCTCGTCGTGATCGCCGCCGCGGACGTAAACGAGCCGCGCGCCGTCGGGCGAGAATGTCAGCTGGGTGATTTCCTGGCCGTCATCGTCCGTATACTGAGTGACGGGCCGCGGCGCGAAGGCGGGACCGCGCGCGAGCCAGATGTTGCGCGCCCCGTTCACATTGCGCACCCAGGCGATGGCGTCGCCGTGCCCGGCCGCCACCAGCCCGTCCGTGTAGGGATAATGCAGCACGGATGCGACAGAAAAGCCTCCCGAACCGGACGCAGAGGCGTCACCAATGCTCCATCCCAGGACCGCGATCAGCCCTGCGACGGACGCCCGACATGCGACTCGAAGGCTGCTTCGATGCGACATTTCCCACTCCCCACGCTGCGAAAATCGCAGCCGATATCTGCACTTTCCGGTGACGGACGGCCGCATGCAACCCCATTGTTGATTCTTCCCCTTCGGCCCGCACCGCTATAGGGTCCGGCAAACACAACCGGAGGACTGCCATGAAGGAAGCCGTCATCGTTTCGACCGCCAGGACCGGTCTCGCCAAATCCGTCCGCGGCGGGTTCAACATGACGCACGGCGCCGTCATGGCGGGCCACGCCGTCAAGCACGCGATCACCAACGCAAACCTCGATCCGAAAGAAATCGAAGACGTCTATCTCGGCTGTGCCAATCCGGAAGGAGCAACCGGGTTCAACATCGCGCGGCTGTCCGCGATCTGGGCCGGCTGTCCGGTATCGACCGGCGGTGTGACGATCAATCGCTTCTGTTCGTCGGGCCTGCAGGCAATCGCGATGGCGGCGCAGCAGGTGATGACTCAAGGAACGCCGATCGCCATCGGCGGCGGCGTGGAATCCATCAGCCTTGTGCAGATGGGCGGGATGAACACGAAGAACATTACAGAAGAACACCTGATGGAGATCAAGCCCGCGCTGTGGATGAGCATGATCGAAACCGCGGAAGTCGTGGCCGAGCGCTATAAAGTGAGCCGCGAACGCCAGGACGAATACGCGCTCGAAAGCCAGCGCCGCACTGCCGCAGCGCAACAGGCCAACAAGTTCAAGGACGAGATCGTGCCCTTACGCACGAAGATGAAGAAGACCGACAAGGCGACGGGCACGGACTCCATCGTCGACGCCGTTGTCGATCGCGACGAATGCAACCGTCCCGATACGACGCTGGAAGGCCTGCAGGCGTTGAAGCCCGTGTTCTCAGGCGGCCGCGAAATCAAGTCAGGCAAATACATCACGGCCGGCAACGCGTCGCAGTTCTCCGACGGCGCATCGGCCTGCGTGGTGATGGATTCGAAAGTCGCGGAGCAAAAAGGGTTGAAGCCGCTCGGCATCTTCAAGGGCTTTGCCACCTGCGGCTGCGAGCCGGACGAGATGGGCATCGGCCCGGTCTTCGCCGTGCCGCGGCTTCTCGAACGGCACGGTTTGAAAGCAAGCGACATCGACCTCTGGGAATTGAACGAAGCGTTTGCCAGCCAGGTACTCTATTGCGCCGAACGAATCGGCATTCCGCACGACAAGCTGAACGTCAACGGCGGCGCGATCTCCATCGGCCATCCCTACGGCATGTCGGGCGCCCGCATGACGGGCCACATTCTGCTCGAGGGCCGGCGGCGCGGCGCCAAGCTCGGTGTCGTCACGATGTGCATCGGTGGCGGCATGGGTGCGGCAGGCCTGTTCGAAATCATCCCTTGAGAGTTGTTCGCCAAACGGCAGCGCAGGCAGGCATCGTCCTGTTGGCGTTGCTTCTCTGCGTTGCGTGCGCGGACGAGACGGCTGCGCCGGAGATGAGCGCGCCGCCGCCCGATCCGAGGACGCAGATGGCCGCGCTCGAGACGCGCATTTTCGACCTGATCCAGAACGAGCGGCACAAGATCGATCCGAAGGCGAAAGTGCTGGCGCTCGACACTGAATTGACGGGCGTGGCGCGCAAGCGCAGCGAAGACATGGCGGCGAAGAACTACATGGCGCATGCAGGTCCGGACGGTCAGACCAGCGCCAGCCTGATCATGGACCAGGATCAGGATTTTCAAGGATTGCTCGGCGAGAATATCGCCGCGGAACACTACGCGCCTGCTTATGGCGTGAACGTCGAGACCTATGCGCAAGCCTTCGTGAAGACCTGGCTGGACAGTCCGGACCACAAGGAGAATCTGTCCTATGCGCCGTACGACAGAAGCGGCGTCGGTGCTGCGGTGAGCGGCGATACGGTCTACGTCACGCAACTGTTCGCGACGGATCTCGGCTTGCCCAAACACTCGCCGGATCCCAAAGCACGCATGGTGACGAAGCTGCAGCACCCCGAAGCCGGACCGCCCCCGGTCGTTCCCGAACCTCGCCCAGCCACGGATATTTCGCCATGAGCGAACGCATCCAGACCTACCGCGAATTCTGGCCGTATTACCTGCGCGAACATGCGCGGCCTGAAACGCGCCGCATCCACTTCATCGGAACAGGGCTGTCAACGCTGGCGCTGATCGCGGCGACCGTCACGGGAAACCTCTGGTTCGTACCCGTCGCTTTGGTCGCCGGTTATGGGCCGGCGTGGATCGGGCATTTCTTCATCGAGAAGAACAGACCTGCGACGTTTCGCTATCCGCTGTGGTCGCTCGTCTCCGACTACAGAATGGCCTTCGTCTGGCTCGCCGGCGGACTTTCGAGAGAGCTCGAAAAAGCCGGCGTAACAGCGAACGGATAACGCAGCAGCTCCGTCACAACCTGCTGTTCGTGCTCGCGTTTTCGGCGCAGGAAAATTAACAGGGGCGAAATACAGCGGAAAAATCGGAATGCGAGGCATTCTTTTCGCCGATTCTCGATGAATTTCAGCTGCTTACGAGTTTTGACCGTCGCCAGGAACAGCGAAAAAACATCGCTGATATTCGCGATAACAGCGCGCCATAACAGCGAGGGCACAGCCCTCGCGGCCGGTTTTGCGTTCCCTGCGGTTTCCCCGCCTGAAGGAAAAGACATGATGGCGCGGAGCCGGGATCGCAACGCGCGAAGACGTGCGCGATATCGCGTTCTTCAACCGGCCTCCACAAGCTGCTATTTCTTGCTCCAGTCAAAAGTCATTCGGGGAGTCCCGATTTAAGTCTTACGCGAACCGACAGTGCATTGAACGGAGTAAGAGGGGGAAGACCAATGCACATGCATCACCATGTCCATAGATCCATACTGACCGGGTTGGCCACGCTGGCGGTGCTCGCAACCGGCGCGCACGCGAACGGCGTTCAGGTGCTCTACGACTTCTCGGACTTAAGCGACGGCGCTTACCCCGAAGGTGGGGTGATCGTGGACAAGGCGGGCAATCTCTATGGCACGACGCTGGAAGGCGGAACCGGCGTCTGCGCGGGAGGCGGCTGCGGCACCGTGTTCAAGCTTGCGCCCGACGGCACCAAAACGACGCTCTATTCCTTCGCCGGGGGCAGCGACGGCTCCGCTCCCCACGGCATGGTCGTGGATGACGCGGGCAATCTCTATGGGGTGACGACGGTCGGGGGCGGCACCGGGTGCTACAATAATGCCGGCTGCGGTACGGTGTTCGAAGTCGCGGCCGGCGGCTCCGAAACGGTGCTCCATGCCTTCAAGGGCGGAAATGACGGCGAGAACCCTTCGGGTGGCCTCATCATCGACAAGAAGGGCACTCTCTACGGTACGACTGGCGACACGGTCTTCAGCGTTTCACCGGCCGGCAAGGAAAAACCGATTCATTTTTTCTCGGGTGGGGATGGCTTCGAGATCGGTGCGGTCACCCTCGTCAGGGACAAGGCGGGTAATTTCTACGGAACGACCCAGGGAGGCGGCGCGCACGGCTACGGCACCGTTTTCAAATTGAGCCCCGGCGGCGCCGAAACAGTGCTCTACTCGTTCACGGGCGGAAGCGATGGCGGGGGCCCTTGCGCCGGCGTCATCATCGATGCGGCCGGCAATCTCTACGGCACGACGCCTTATGACGGCGACATCAACTGCGATTATGGCGATGGTTGCGGTACAGTCTTCAAAGTCGCGCCGGACGGCACGGAGACAACGCTCTACACATTTACCGACACCGGCGTGAACGCCAACCCCATGGCCGGCTTGACCATGGATGGAGCGGGCAACCTGTACGGCACCACGTACGGGTTTAGTCCCGGCGCCGTCTTCAAACTTGCCCCAACTGGCACGGAAAAGCTGCTCTATACCTTCACCGGCGGAACCGATGGCGATCAGCCGCTGGGCGGATTGACGATGGATCGGCACGGCTATCTCTACGGCACAAATTCGGGCGGCGGCGGTGGAACCTGCAACAACGGCTTCGGCTGCGGCGCGGTGTTCAGGCTCAAGGATTAGGATTGCTCTGGCGTAAGCTCGCGAGTTGAATTCGCGCGGAGAAGGGCGCAAGCATCGTTGCGCGCGCCGTAGCGCGAACATTCGCAGGCAATTCGATTCACACTGTCAAAGAGCGATCGGACACTCTACCCGATGCGGGGTTCGCGCGCCACATAATTTGTATACGGAACAAAAGGTTTACGCATTGTGGCGGGTGCACATGGGGACATGCAATGCACTTCCCTGCGCTCTTGAAATCAAATTTCGTAGTCATTCCCGGCAACCGTCACCTGCAAGAGGCTCATGTCCGGCGAGCAGTCGTTCAGGCTCCACTCCGTATGCGGAGGGATCACAAACGCATCGCAGGCACCGAGCGGATGAACCCCTTCGCACTCAAGAACCGCCGAACCGTCGAGCAGGAAGCCGAAGAGAAGTTCGCCGCAATGCGCAGGGTGAGCCAGGCGGTTGGCGCCGGAGGTTTCGCAGCGAATGACGCACGCGTCGGCGAGACCGCGCGTTGCGCGCGCCATGCCGGTTTCCTGGCGCGCGAAGCCGGAGCGCATCGTCCACGGCGCATCGGCCGCGACATGATGGAGGAATGTTTGCCCGTCGAAATCGCGCTCGGGACACAGCCGGTCCGTCGGCAGAACCAGATCGTGGTCCGACAGAGTCTCGTGCAGCGCGGGGCAACCGATCTCGATCACTTCCGCGCCCGCGGATGATTCCAATACCCGATGACGGATACGTGGCGGCTGCAGCACGCAATCGCCCGCGCGCATGACGATGGGCGGACCCTGATCTTCATAAACGACGCGGATTTCCCCCCGCCGGCAGACAATCATCTGAAACCGGATCCGGTGATAGTGCACCCAGTCGGCGAGCGGCCCGCCGGCCTCGATGGTGATGTGGGACGCGATGAAGCAGCCGCCGAGGCGGTTTGGAATGAGATCGCGATAGATCATGCCCGCGCGTCCCGTGCCTGCAGAATTGTCCGCGCGCGTGATCACGAATTCCGGCACGAGCTCCGGGATTTCGGTGGGCGGATCGGCATCGATGAGTTCAACCCGCGTGCCGTTCGGCGCGATCAGCTGCCGCGCATCGTTTGCATCGAGATTGCTGCACGCGAGCCGGATCGAGCCCGCATCTCCGCGACCCGGCGCAAGTCTCAGCCGCAAGCCGTAGCCGGACAGCGTCGACACGCGCGGCGCATCGGCGGGAAAAATTGTCTCGATACGGAACCCCAGCCGTCCGACGAAAAAATCCAACGCCGGTTGCAGATCGGAACAGGGCAACTGGACTTCAGCCGAGGTGATGTGCGGGTTCAAGAAAGGGCTCCCCACTTTTCCGGTAACGGGACCAGCGTTTACCTCGCATTCTTCGGACGAAAGGGAAAGTTGGTCCAGTCGCCATATTCGGCCATCGTTCAGCCCAATTGGAACAGGAACATGTGCGTGACGCAGATCAGGCGCGAATAGCAAGAGGTGCGGTTGCACGTCGGTCAAAGGTAACGAGGAAGTACACACCACGAAGCAGTTGGAACTTTTGGCCACACCAGCCGACTTGTTTCTGATGTTCGCTACAATACCGGGACGTCTCATTCATTGTCGACGTCTTGAACTGCACCTTTTGCGAATGGATGAGACGTCCCCGAATTTCGAGCGGGTTGCGTGATCAGGCAGGAACGTACGTCAACCGCATCGTATCCTCGCCAATGAGATCGCTGGCCACAAGGCGGAGCGGCGGGCGCGAGCCGGCGAAGAACGGTTTGCCGCGACCGAGCACGACGGGGTGGATGTAGAGTCGATACTCGTCGATAAGACCGGTCAGGCTTCGCGCCAGCTCCGGTCCGGACACGGAAATCTCGCCGGCGAGCCGGGCCTTCAGTCCGCGGATCGCCGCCTCGATGTCATCGGAAACAAGCGTGGCGTTGGGGCCGACCGACGTCAACGAGCGCGATACGACCCATTTGGGTTGGCTGCGCCACACATCCGCGAACTCGCGTTCGTCCGCACCCCAGTCAGGAACATCGTCGTCCCAATAACTCATGACTTCGTACATGCGCCGGCCGTATACGCTGCCGGCGAGGCCGCGCACGTGCTCGATCCAGTGACGAAAGAGTGCCGGGCCGGGCACCGGCAATTCCTCGTGGTCGACATAGCCGTCGAGGGACTGGTTCATTCCGAACACGAGCTTCGCCATGGCACAAAAACTCCCCCCAGGTTCTTCAGGGTAGCGTGGGCCGCCGTGAAGCGGAAGCGAGGCTGCGCAATCCGGGTACGTCTAATTCACGTCTGTTCCGGCGACACGACCGGCGTTCGCGACGTATCCCTTCGACGAGAGGGAATGTTGGTCCGGTCGCGATGTTCGGAGACTTTGACTGTTTTGCGAACGCCGTTTTCCGTGCGTTGCGGGGATTTCGGGATTTTGCTACATCACTTCCGGGCTGACGCGGGGGCGCGTCATGGGGGGCGTCATGCGGATATTCAGGTACGTTGCGGCGAGCGCTTTGCTTGCCTTGATCGCTGTCCCGGCGGACGGCGCGAACGCGAACGGCCCCACCGATGCAGTCGCCTACCAGATGAACGTCGCGCATTCGGGCGGCGTTTCCATGAAAGGGTTTGCACCGCCTCTCACGCTTCTCTGGAGCCAGACCGGCTTGCAGAGCGGACCGGCATCCTATCCGCTGATTGCGGACGGCAAGGTGTTCGTCACGACGAATGCCTTCGATCAATTCGGCAATTACAACGGCATCGAACTCTATGCGCTCAACGCGACCACGGGCGCGATCCTGTGGAACGTCAATATCAACAACCAGTTCGAGGACTTTGTGGACCTGACGGGCAACGCCGCCTACGACAACGGCCAGGTGTTCGTGGCCGATTACTTCGGGTACGTGATGGCCTTCGACGCGGACACCGGTCAGTTGAACTGGCAAGTCGTACTTGACGGCGGTCAGACACCCGGAACCGTCGAGTCTCCACCGACCGCGTCCAACGGGACGCTGTATGTCGATGGAGGGATTGTCGCCATCAGCGAGTCTAACGGTAAAATCAAGTGGTTCGGCAAGGTCGATGGATCACCGCTGAGTTCGCCTGCGATCGGGGACAACGGCATCTATGTCACCTACGATTGCCAATATTACAAGTTCGCTCTGAAGAAGGGTAAGCTCCTCTGGCATCCCGACAACAATTGTGGCGGGGGAGGAGGCTATACGCCTGCCTATTTCGAAGGCAGCCTCTATGTACGCGATCCGAACATGGACAATTCGATCCTGTCGGCGTCGACCGGCGCGACCATCGGCTCATTTCCCACGGACGGGGATCACAGAGATCCGATTCCTGCTTTCTTCACCGCAGCGGGAAAAAATTACATGGCCTATCTCGCCTCGAACGATCCATTCGTGCTGAATGGTTACACAGTCGCGAACGGCACTCTCACCACTCTCTGGAACTTCAGCGGCGACGGCACTCTCGCTTCGGCCCCGATCGTTGTGAACGGCGATGTCATCGAGGGATCGTCGTCCGGCAATCTCTATATGCTGTCGGGCAAGAACGGTCAGGTCTTGTGGTCCACGAACATCGGCACGGGCATTCCGGCTCCGAACGACTTCAATGGTGACGGTCCATTGACCGGGCTCGCCGCCGGCGACGGCATTCTTGTCGTACCCGGCGATAACGGCCTTTACGCCTTCGGGCCGGCCAATGCAGCGGGGCAGCACCGCAGCAGGAACTGATCGCCGCAGGGTTCGAGTGTGCAGGTGCATGAGCGGCAAACATTTTGCAGGGAACGCATCATGAGCAGCAAGACACGTCTCGCCATCCGGTGGCTGCTTGCCTTCGGTATTCTGACAGTCGCATTTGCCACGACCGGCGCGTCGGCGGGCAGCTTCAATGTCATTTATTCCTTCAACGGCGACCCGGGGGATGCCGGATTTCCGACCGGAACGCTCATCGCCGACTCGAGCGGCAATCTCTACGGCACGTCGCAGGCCGGCGGGGTGATCTGCAATTGCGGTACAATCTTCAAGGTGGCGGCGGACGGCACGGAATCGCTCCTGTACGCCTTTTGCACCTTCCAGGGCTGCTCGGACGGAGCCGGTCCCGCCGGCAAATTGTTGCTGGATGGGGCCGGCAATCTCTACGGCGCCGCCAGTTCGGGAGGAGCGGCCGGATACGGCACGGTCTTCAAGCTGACGCCGAGCGGCACGGAAAGCGTTCTCTACACATTCTGCCAGCAGACAAATTGCACGGATGGGGCATATCCGCAGGCAGGCGTGATCAGCGATGCGGACGGCAACTTCTACGGCACGACAGAACTCGGCGGTAAATATGGCGGTGGAATCGTCTTCAAGGTTGCGCCAAACGGCACGGAAACAGTGCTCTATTCCTTCTGCAAGCTGCAGGCCTGCAAGGACGGCGCCTACCCGTACTCCGATCTGATCATGGACACGAACGGCAATCTCTATGGGACGACAGCCGGCGGCGGCGCAGAAGGCGGCGGATGCACCCCCGGTTATGGATGCGGAACGGTGTTCAAGCTCACGCCGGGCGGAAAGGAAACGACCCTACATCTCTTCGCCGGCGGCAAAGACGGATTCAATCCGTTCGGCGGTCTGGTCGCCGACAGCTCCGGCAACATGTTTGGGACGACCTATACCGGCGGCGGCACGGGTTGCTCCGGACCGGGTTGCGGCATCGTGTTTGAAATCACCGCGGCGGGAGTGGAAAAAACCTTCTATGTCTTTCGCGGCCAGGAAAAGGGGGACAGGCCTTTGGGTCAGCTGACCCTGGATTCGAAAGGCAACCTCTACGGCACCACGATTGGCGGCGGAGAACCCGCTTACGGCACCGCAACGGCGTTCAGGCTTACCACCAAAGCCAAGCTCACCGTACTTCATGATTTCTGCTCGGAGCTGAATTGTGCAGACGGCAACAACCCTGTCGCCGGATTGCTCCTGCTCAACAATGAACTCTACGGAGTCGCCAGCGTGGGCGGCGGCACGAATAACGGCGTCGTCTATCACGTGCAGCCATAGAGGAGGGCACGCGAAAAAAATGTGCCGGCAGGAATGGCAATTCCCGTCCGGTCGCAGCGCGTTCATTCGACATCCGGCAAACAGGCAGGACAGCGATCCCGCATCCCGGGACGCAGGGAAAAATGCGCGAACACGACGGTCCCCCGGCGTTGAAGCCGGCCTGCCCCCGCTAACCGCACATTAACGCTCTTGGCTCTTTATATGCGTCAGAGCGGGACGTCTGGTTTGGCCGACCCAATTGGCGAATCAGGCGTTCCTTTACACAATATCTGGGCGGAACTACCCTCCCTCGCGGGTGCGGCGAATGGCGAAACGACATGCAGCCTGATCTCCCCTGGAACGTCGCAGGCATCCCTCCCGAGGCCAGAGAAGCCGCGCGCGCCGCGGCGCGGCGCGAAGGTCTGTCGGTCGGCGAATGGATGACGCGGCGGATTCTGCGCAGCATGACCGAGGGCACTCCGATCAGCGACCCAGCTCCCGCCTGGCACGGCGCCGAATTCGCCACCCCGAAACCGCACGCCGAACCGCCGTCGCCCAGCGTGGCCCGCGACACCGAAGACATGCTGGCGCGTGTCTCGCGCAGCGAATCCGAATCGCAGAACGCCACCAAGCGCATCGAGGACCAGTTGCGCAGCGTGGCACGCAGGCTCGACCAGTCCGAACGCAGCCATGCCGAGAACAACCGCGCGATGAGCAAGGCCGCGGCAGAGATCAACATCGCCGCGCGCGAACAGGCCCAGGCCTTCGACCAGCTCGGCGCGCATGTGATGGGATTGAACGACCGCCTGTCGCGCATCGAACGCGAGTCCGCGGCCGACGGGCTGAAGGATGCCGTGAAGGCATTGCATCAGGGCCTCTCGCGTCTCGCCGATCAGATGTCGCAGACCGCCAACCAGTCTGCGAGCCAGATCGCGGCGCTGGCCGGCAATGTGGAGCAGGTTGCCGGCAAGCTGATGGAGGCGCGCGGCGAAGTCGATCACGTCTCGCTGTCGTTCAAGGATCGCATCGCCTCAGTTGAGTCCAGATTGGCCAACGCCGAGCGCGAAACGCAATCGAATGCCCGCGCTGCCGACAAGGTGATGGGCAGCATCCAGGCCGCCCACGATCTCAGAAGCGGTCTCGAAGCCGAACTGCAGCGCCAGGCATCGGGCCTCGCGCAACTCAACCAGACACTCGACCAGTTGTCCTCCCGTTTCACCGCCGGCGACGCACAGCAGTCCGGCGCCATGGCGCGGCTCGAAGAACAGGTCGCGCGGCTCGAAGTCCGCGGCACTGACCCGGGCTCCGAACGGCGCCTGCAGGGAATCGAACACGCGCTGACCGATCTCGTCACCCGCCTGGAAAAAACCGAGAGCAGCAATCTTGGCGCAGCCGGCACGGTCGAAGAAGGTCTGCGCAATCTTGCCATGCGCGTCGATGCGGCGGACAGGCGCCATCGCGAAGCCGTCGCGGAGCTGCGCGCCGCGGTGAAAGAAGCGAGCGGCCGGCTTGAGGCCGTGGATCCCACGCCTCCTGCTCCTCCGCCTCCACCGCCTGCGCCTCCACCGGCAGCCCAACAGGCTGCGGTTCCCAACTTCGAACTGCCGCCCTTCCCCGAGCATGGCGGCCCGTTTCAGCCGCCACCGCCTTTTGCGGATGCGCCGCCGATGCCCGATGCGCCGCCGGCCTTCGGTCCGGATGCTGCGTTCGGCGGCCCTGCCTTCGGCGCGGACACGTTCGCAAGCACTGCGGCCCATCAGGCAGGCGCAGCAGGCGCGGAATCGTTTCTTGCAGCTGCGCGCCGTTCGGCTCGCGCCGCTGCGGCGGGCGAAATCGATCAGGGCGCGGGCCCATTTGGATTTACGTGGGGCGCAGCGCGCGAAGCCGAACCTGAAAAAAAGAGCGGTGTGGCGCGCTACGCGCTGATGGCTACGCTTGGATTTCTCATCATCGCGGCTGTCGCCGCCGGCGTCGTGCTTAACCGCAACGTGATGGCCCCTTCGGCCGCACAACTGTCCGTCAAGCCGGCATCACCGTCGGCGTCTGCGGCGAACGTTCCGCAACCTGCGCCGCTCGCCGCGCAACCATCCGCGGCAACGCACGTGGTCTCGAACGAGACCGGGGTGCCCGGTTCGCCCGTTATCGCGCATCGCCTGAAACCGCCCGCAAGCCGGACGCACACGGCGATTGAATCGACCCAGGCGCCACTCATCAACGTCGCTGCACCGAAAGCAACGCCGCCCCAGCAGACGGCCGCCGTGGCGTCACTCGACCGGCTGAGCTCGCTCGCCAATTCCGGCAACGCAAAGGCCGAACTGCTTCTTGGTCTGAAACTTCTCGACGGCGAAGGCGTCAACGTGAACGAAGCGGAAGCCGCAAAATGGCTCGAGCGCGCCGCCAGGCAAAGCGAACCCGTGGCGGCCTATCGTCTCGGCACGCTCTACGAACGCGGACACGGCGTGCCGGCAGATCCTGCAAAAGCGGCGCAATGGTACGAAGTCGCGGCCAAGGGCGGCAACCGCAAGGCGATGCACAACCTCGCCGTTGCTTATGCCGACGGCAACGGCGTGCAGAAGGACCTCGTGGTCGCGGCGCAATGGTTCACCCGTGCGGCCAATCTCGGGCTAGCGGATTCGCAGTTCAATCTCGCCGTTCTCTACGAACGCGGCATGGGTGTGCAGCAGAGCCTGATCGACGCCTACAAATGGTACGCTGTTGCCGCTCAGCAGGGCGATGCGGAATCCAAAGCGCGGATCGATGCGATCTCGACGCAGCTCAGCCCTGAAGACAAGACCGCTGCGCAGAAGGCGGCCGAGTCTTTCCGCGCGGAATCGCCGGAGCACGCCGCCAACATCCCGCCCGATCCGTCGATGGTGCTGGGCGGGTAACTGCTGCCAGCCGGCAGGCTCACCCACGCACTCTTATGGTGCGGCTAAGAAATTTCCTGCGCAAACACGCGCCGCCACTGAATTATGCTTCTCCTGAACGGCGCAAACTGCACAATGCAGCGGCCATTTTGTGCGTGTTCCCCACACACGGAGACGGACAATGACCGAACGGCTGCAGGGCAATATCGCGCTCCTCGGGGCAACAGGCGCAATTGGCAAGAGTGCGGCCGCGGCGCTGAGTGCCGAGGGTACGCCGTTTCGCGCCATCGGACGGGACGAAGCGGGGCTGGCGAAGCTCTATAGCGACAACTCTCTTGCGCAATGTGTGAGCTGGAATCCGGACGATCCGGCTTCCATCCGCCGTGCCTTCTCCGGCGTGTCGACTCTCGTTTATCTCCTTGGCGTCCCCTACAACCAATTCCGGCTGCATCCCATCCTCATGAAACGCGTGATCGAAAGCGCGGTCGGCGCGGGCGTGGAACGAATATTGCTGATCGGCACGCTGTATGTTTTCGGTCGCGCGCGCACGAAACGCATCACAGAGGAGCATCCCCGCAAGCCGAATACGTTCAAGGGCCGCATGCGCAAGTCCCAGGAAGATCTGCTGATGGCGGCCGATGCCAAAGGCAGGCTCAAGGCGAGCGTGCTCCGCCTGCCGGATTTCTACGGTCCCGACGTCGAAGGAAGTCTGCTGCGGGATTTGTTTCTGGCGGCGGCGAGCGGACGCCGCGCCAACATGATCGGCCCGCTCGACACGCCGCACGAATTCGTCTTCGTGCCCGACGTGGGGCCGGTCGTGGCGAAGATGCTGCGAACGGAGGCAGCCTTCGGGCGGTGCTGGAATCTCGGCGGCGCAGGCGCGATTACGCAGCGCGAGCTCGCGACGATGGCCTTCGGTGATGAACCGCCGCGGCTCAGGGTCGCCGGCAAGATGGCGCTGCGATTGCTCGGCCTATTCAATCCGATGATGCGCGAGTTGGTGGAAATGAACTATCTGTTGACCGATCCGCTGATCGTCGACGATACGGCGCTGGCGAAACTGCTCGGCAGTATCCAGAAGACGTCATATCGCGACGGCGTTTCGCGCTCGATGGAATGGGCGAAGCAGGCCGTGCAAGCTCGATAGGCATACGATCCGCTCACCCCGCCACCGCATATACCCGACGCGTCCCGAGCAGGTAGGCGAAGAAATCCTCTGCGAACAGCGATTTCACGGGATTCTCGCGCACGTCGAGGCCGCCGGCATAAGCCCCGAATGCAGGCATCACCATGCGCATGCCGTCGGACACGAAACAGCGGCGACGTAGAGAGCGGCCGCGGCGCGTGACGGTGGCGCACGGATGCAGATGGCCCGCAATCTCGCCGGCGCTCGGACGCGCGAAGGGTTCGTGGCGAAACACGAGACCGCCGATCGCGACTTCGTCCGTCACGGTACCCCCGAGCCAGGACGGCGGCGTGGGATCGTGATTGCCGGCGATCCAGATCCAGTCGGCACGGTTTCCCAGCGCACGCAGCATGATGCGCTCATGGTCACCGAGTCTGTCGGCCGCATCGCGGTCGTGAAATGAATCGCCCAAAGCGATAACGCGGGCGGGCGCGTAACGCGACACCAGCGCCTCGACCCGTTTCAGCGTGGCGCGCGTATCGTAAGGGGGCAGCATCTGCCCGCGCCGCGCGAACCACGAACCTTTCTCGAAATGCAGATCGGCAAACACGAGCGTGCGCTCCGCCGCCCACCACAACGCGCCGGCTGCATCGAGCGTCAGCATCTCGCCGTTGACGGCGATGGTGGTGTCGGAAGACTCCGGTGAGTGGTTCATGGCCAACAAATCACGATCCCCGACATGAACGATCGTACCTAC